>JAFGMI010000053.1 GCA_016927595.1 Melioribacteraceae bacterium
CGGTTTTTTGTCATACCGAGCCCACATGCGCGGGCAGGCTTGTTTCGGCATCCCGTTTTTACAAATATGATCCCGAACATTCCTTCGAATTTCAGAATGATAAAACCTGTTTAACGTGAAGGTTAAGGGATATTCATTTTTAATTCTTTTAAATAAATAGTAGTTTTACCAGGGTTATTTCTTTAATCCTTCAACAAACCGAGACATACAAATGGAAATTCAATTCTGCGGCGCTGCAAGAAATGTAACCGGCTCACAACACCTTCTAAGAATTGGCGATAAAAAGATTCTGCTTGACTGTGGATTATATCAGGGCAGAAGAAAGGACACATACGATAAAAACAAGAACTTCATGTACGATCCTGCAGATGTTGATGTCATGCTGCTCTCACACGCGCACATTGATCATTGCGGCAACATACCTAATCTTGTGAAACACGGTTTCGGCGGTTCAATATATACAACCTCAGCCACTGTTGATCTTTGCCAGATACTTCTGCGCGACTCAGCCTATCTTCAGCAAAAAGATATCGAATGGGTCAATAAAAAAAGAGAGAAAAACGACAAGGAACTTATCGAACCTCTTTACACCATAGATGATGTTGAAGAATCGTTACAGCACTTTGTCGGTATTCAATACAGCAGACCATTCGAAGTTATACCTGGTGTTAAAGCTACGTTTTACGATGCAGGGCATATATTAGGCTCCGCCGGAATACTTCTTGAGATAGAAGAGAACGGCAAAACCATTCGTTTGGGTTATTCAGGCGATATCGGAAGAGAAGATATGCCGATTTTAAAGGATCCGAATATACTCAGGGATCTTGACGTGCTTATTATGGAAAGCACTTACGGCGACAGGCTGCACTCGCAAGTTGAGGAGGTTGAAGAAGAACTTGCTTCGGTAGTCCGTGAAACAATAGAAACGGGCGGTAAAATAATCATACCTGCTTTTGCCGTGGGCAGAACCCAGCTGCTAGTCTATTTACTACATAAGTTGTTCGATCAGAACAGGATACCGGTAATCCCGATTTTCGTCGATAGCCCGATGGCAGTAGCGGCTACACATGTTTTCCGTGCCCACCCGGAGTGCTTCGACCGTGAAACATACGATGTATTTCTCAACAATCATTACGACCCTTTCGGTTTTCACAGATTGAAGTACGTATCCAAAGTAGATGAATCCAAAGAATTAAACGATCTAAAAGAACCGCATATAATTATATCGGCATCGGGCATGGCAGAAGGCGGACGCATTCTTCATCACCTTCGCAATAATATTTCCAACCCCAATAACCTTGTTCTTTTTGTCGGTTATGCAGCCGAACATACTCTTGCAAGAAGAATTATGGACGGTGATGAAACGGTAAGAATATTCGGGTTTGAACATACCGTAAAATGCAAAGTAAGAACAATGGATTATTTCAGCGGTCATGCAGATCAGAAAGGATTGCTTGAATATGTAAAATACAGCGACAGAAGCAGGCTGAAAAACATTTTTCTGGTCCATGGCGAGGAATCGCAGTCGTTGCCATTGCGCGAAAAAATTATTAAGAAGGGTTATACCTCTGTACAGTACCCTGTACCGGGGGAGAAAATTGAAATATAACAACTATTCCGGCGTTCAAATTACTCAATCATATAACCGGAACCGCGTATACTTTTTATCACAATTGAATCAGTGGAATCTGTTTCAAAATATTTACGTAACCTGGAAATGAATATATCTACTGTACGGGTTTCAATTTCGGGATTCACATGCCACACATTCTCCAGCAGTTCTTTTCTCGTTACAACTTTACCTTTGTTGTCGATCAGGTATTTTAGAACCATAATTTCGTTTTGTGTTAATCTGAACTCTCGTTTGCCGTTATTGCAAACCATTGTTTCGAAATTAATTTCGAACGATCCCAGTTTTACCGGCAAGCTGATATTGAGCAGCTCCTTATACCATGTTTTCCGCTTCAGCATTCCTTTAATTCTTAAAAGCAATTCTTCAAGATGAAAGGGCTTTGTTAAATAATCATCAGCACCCAGCATCAATCCTTTTAACTTATCTTCCGTTTTTGATTTTGCAGTAAGAATCAGAATCGGCAGCTGGGGGGATTTTTCCCTGAATATTTTTGCAACTTCGAATCCGTCCAGATAAGGAAGCATAATATCAAGAATTACAAGATCATAACTATCCTTTTCAAATAAATCAACAGCATCTCTTCCGTTTACTGCAATGGTAACATCATAGTCTTCTTCCTGCAAATTATATTCCAGTCCTTTTGCAAGCGATTCTTCATCTTCTACCAGCAGTATTTTTTCTTTCGGCATATTTTTAACCATCGTATATATTTTCCGTTTTCTTCAGCTTTCGGTTCTTCAGTAATTTATTGAAAAATCTTTTTCTGTACCCGGGATATAACGGGAGCTCAATTCTGAAGGAAGTTCCTTTATTTCTCCCTTCGCTGAAAGCGATTATGCTGCCTCCGTGATTTTTAATAATTTCTTTTACCCAGTACAAACCTAGTCCTGTACCCTTTACAGTAGGAATATCCCTGTTATAGATCCGATGAAATTTATTGAAGATTTCTTTCAGGTTTTCCTTTTCTATGCCTATTCCGTTGTCTGTAAACTCAACCATATATTTTTTATATCCTCTTTTCATATTGATTTTTATTTCCGGATTTCCGGTTGAGTATTTAACGGCATTATCAATAAGATTATCAAAAACAATTTTAATTGCATTTTTATCTATAACACACTTGCCCGTTTGTTTATTACTAATTATCAAGTTTTCGGAAGGAATCTTGAACTGTTCCGCCGACTCAGCAACTACTTTTTCAATTTCTTCGTTGATGGAAACAACCTCATAATTATATACAGCCTTTTTCTGGTCTATTGCGGCAATTTCGAGTATCGAGTCAATTAAATACCTTAACCTTTCGGAATCCTTTATCATCTGATCGTAAAATTCCTGTTTTTTTTCGTCCGGTACATTTCTGGATTTAAGCGTTTCAAGGTACAGTTGAATGGAGGAAAGCGGCGATTTCAATTCATGGGTAACGTTGGCTATAAAATTATCATAAAGATTGTGCAAGCGGATCTGAAGATTCAAGTGACGGAATGTTAATGACATACCCAGCCAGATACCGACAAGCAATATTATTCCTCCGACGAAGGGCAGCACATTAATGCCGTCATAAAGAATCTGGGGTGAAATCTGATTCTCAACCTTTTCAAAAATTATATAATTGATTACATACCAGTAAATCCAAATCCCCAGCAGCATCAGCCATGCAATCTGAGCCAGAACGAATATCAGGACATTATACAGCAGGGATCTCGATTTTTTTAAAGTACTCATTTATAACTCCGATGAACCGGTAATTATTAACGATTTCAAAATGAAAAGAATATTATTCATCTAAAAGACAGAGAGCGGACTTTTACAATTCTTTTACAAAACCATATTAAAAATATTTGCATAATACGGCAAGCAATTTGAATTAAAGAAATTTTTAACATGTCAAATTAACACTGGAAAACTAAATTGAAAATTCTATTGGTTTATCCCGAAACTCCTTCAACATTCTGGGGATTTCAAAATGCTCTAAAGTTCATCTCCAAAAAAGCAAGCGAGCCGCCGCTTGGACTTCTTACAGTTGCAGCAATGCTCCCCAAAGAGTGGGACCTCAGATTAATAGATATGAACGTAACTGCTTTAAGTGACGAGAGCATTATCTGGGCGGATTATGTTTTCCTGAGCGGGATGAATATTCAACTCAATTCCTTTAAAGATGTTATTAAGCGATGCAATATATTGGGAGTAAAAGTCGTTGCAGGCGGACCTCTGGCAACAACAATGTATAAAGATATCCTCGGGGTGGATTACTTCGTTTTAAATGAGGCTGAAAATACACTGCCTCAATTTTTAAATGACCTGGAAAATAGCAAACTGAAACCGGTTTATACATCCGAGGAGTTTCCTGAACTGGATAATACACCGGCACCGATGTGGGAATTGCTGGATATCAAAAAGTACGCAACTATGGATATCCAGTACTCAAGGGGTTGTCCGTACGACTGCGAGTTCTGCAGTATTACTATGCTCAACGGTCACAGACCACGAGTTAAAAGTACCAATCAGTTTATAGACGAGCTCGAAAAGCTTTTTAACCTTGGATGGCGCGGTGATGTAATGATTGTTGACGATAACTTTATCGGCAACAAAAAAATATTAAAATCCGAAATGCTGCCCGAATTAATTGCCTGGTCCAGACTCAGAAAATATCCTTTCAAATTTATTACAGAAGCTTCCATAAACCTGGCAGATGACAGCGAACTCTGTGGTATGATGGTGGATGCCGGCTTCTCTAGTGTTTTCGTAGGTATTGAAACACCCAATGACGAAAGCCTGAAAGAGTGCGGGAAAAAACAGAATCTCAAGCGCGATCTGAATAAATCTGTTTCAGCGCTTCAGAATAACGGATTAATAGTTACAGGTGGATTCATTCTCGGTTTCGATAACGATCCGCCGAATATTTTTGATCGTCAAATTAATTTCATTCAGGATAACTCTATAGTTACTGCTATGGTAGGGCTGCTAAATGCTCCTGAAGGAACAAAACTATTTAAGAGGTTAAAGTCTGAAAACAGGCTGCTGGAAAATTTTTCAGGCAACAATATGGATGGTACAATTAACTTCAAGCCATCCATGCCGTACCGTGAACTGATGCAGGGTTATCATAAAGTAATACATACCATCTATTCTCAAAAAGAATACTATTACAGGGTTAAGAGTTTCCTGCAAAAATACACAATGCCGGTCTGGCAGAAACAAAAAATTTCAATAAACGATTTAAAAGCTTTCTACAGAATACTTTTCCGGATTGGTCTTCTGGAAAAGGGAAAGAAATACTTCTGGAAATTATTATTATACAGTCTGATAAGACACCCGAAAAAATTTCAGATTTCTATGACACTGGCAGTTTACGGATTTCACTTCCGCCGGATAGCCGAATCAACATAGAATAATGTTATTAATTGCCCGCAATTTAAGCTTATTTCGAATAATAATTTAAATTATTAGGTTCTGAAATTTAGTTTACGTATGTTTACGCCCGTAAGACAGCAGTTTTAGAAGTAGATGTAGATGTAGAATTACCCTCCATTTTTTTTAAAGCCCTGTCATTTTCAAATCATAATTTAAGGAGCATCTGTTATGGCAGAGCGCAAACAAGGGTCTGTTAAATGGTTTAACAGCACAAAAGGTTACGGTTTTATTGAACAACCAGGCGGCGAAGATGTATTTGTACACTTCCAGTCTATTGTAAGCGACGGGTACAAAACCCTCAATGAAAACGATAAAGTTGAATTCGTTATTACTCAGGGCGCTAAAGGTGCACAGGCATCTGACGTCCGTGTTATCTAAATAAATCAGCTTTTCAAAGCCCGGAGTCAAACTGCTCCGGGCATCTTATCACTTCTGTAAAATCAATTCATCATTTTAATTCGCATCTAAAAAAAAATCCCTTTTCGTATCAACCGGATAATATTAAACAACTGCACCGTTATTGCATACAAATACAATGTATAGCGCACCAAAACAAATGCGTCAGAGTGCTATCAAAGTTATACTTTCGGAACTCTATAACTTGTCATTCCGGCTTGTCCGGTGCCAGACTGTTGAAAGCCGGAATCAGATACTGCTCTTAAGTTATACTTTTCTTTAGTTTCCGTCTTTAATTGATCCTGAAATAAATTCAGGATAACAACTCCGTCAGTCTGTACCGGAATAAATGTTCAGCTTTTTGTTTTGCTGAACCTGTTTGCTGTAAGTCGCACTTGTTTTCTGCACATGAAATGCCTTTTCAGCAACGAAATCGGAATCCGGAATATGTGGGTGCTGCCGAAGCATGCGTTATATGTAAAGCTAACCCCGACGAACCAGACTCGGGATTATGTAAAATTATCGCTTAAGGAATTTTAAGCAGGCTCCTCGTGACTAAGGCAATGCAGTGTTCCGAGCCCCCATACAAGGTCAACTGCATGTATCCCTACTACATCTCTATCTGTAAAAAACTGTTTCAGGATATTCAATGCAATTCTGTCATTTGGATCGTTGAAAGTCGGAACGAGCACAGCATTGTTGGCAATATAAAAATTTGCATAACTGGCAGGCAGTCTCATTCCCTCGAAAATTATCGGTCTCGGCATGGGAAGTTCAACGACATTCAGTTTTGTCCCGTTGGGGAGTTTAATATTCTGCAGTCTTTCGAAATTCTCTTCCAGATTCAAATAGTTTTCATCATTTGGATTGTTCTCGCGGCAAAGCACCACAGTATTATCGTCAACGAACCGGCACAGATCATCCACATGTCCGTGAGTATCATCTCCTGCAATGCCTTTCCCCAGCCAGATTACCTGTTTAATTCCCAGGTATTCTTCAAATATTAAATTATAATCTTGCTTTGTAAAACCGGGATTTCTCACCTGTGTTTTATTATCCAGCAGACATTCTTCGGTTGTTAAAAGAACTCCCTTTCCGTTAGTATCAATAGCTCCGCCTTCCAGCACAACCGGTATGTTATTGTATTTTGCCTCAATCAAATTCAGATTAAGTTTATCAGCTAATAACGAAGGTATTTTCCTGTCATTTTTCCAATTCTGATATTTAGCCCATCCGTTGAATTTAAATTTAACAGCTTCCACTTTTTCATTTCTCTTTACGAAAACCGGGGAAGAGTCACGCATCCAGCTTCGGTCAGTAACGGCAACGATGAATTCTGTATTCGTTAAATTAACATGAGCACGTTCTAAATATTTACGGACTTTTTGCTTTTCTTTGTGCGACTGTACGATTATCCTTACAAGCTCACCGTTAATAATGTTTCTTACAATTTCCGTATAGACCCAGGGTATAGGAGTAAATTTTCCGGGCCAATCCTCTTTTTGATGAGCCCAGCAGAGAATAGTTGATTTGTGTGGTTCCCACTCCGCAGGCAGACGGCAATTATTACTTTTTTTCATCTAATCTTTATCCAGAAATCTTTTTGTAATTCCGCTATAGGCATCGATCCGCCTGTCTCGGAGAAACGGCCAGTTGCGCCTTATTTTTTCAATATGATCAATATCTATTTCAGCAATAAGTATTTCCTCTTTATCATCGGAAGCTTTAGCCAAAATAACTCCCTGTGGATCGCATATAAACGATGAGCCCCAGAATATTATGCCGTCCTGTTCTTCCACCGGTTTTTCAAAACCGGTACGGTTTACCGATGCAACATAAACACCATTAGCAATAGCGTGGGATCTTTGTATGGTTATCCATGAATCCTGTTGAGCTTTACCATATTTCTCTTTTTCCGAGGGATGCCATCCGATTGCAGTCGGATAAAATAACACCTCTGCTCCCTTCAATGCCGTCAACCTTGCTCCTTCGGGATACCATTGATCCCAGCAGATTAAGGTCCCGATGTTGCCAAAACCTGTTTTAAAGGATTTAAATCCGAGATCACCCGGGGTAAAATAATATTTTTCATAAAAGGCAGGGTCGTCGGGAATATGCATTTTACGATAAATCCCGAGTATACTTCCATCTGTATCAATAATTACCGCGCTATTATGATACAGTCCGGGAGCCCTTTTCTCAAATAACGGCACAATAATTACAACTCCATTATTTTTTGCAACTTTCTGAAAGTGCTCGGTTGAGGGTCCGGGCACTGTCTCAGCGAGATCGAACAGGTTAAAATCCTCTTTTTGGCAAAAGTACTGAGATCTGTATAGTTCAGGCAAACAAATTACCTGCGCCCCTTCGTCGGCAGCTTTTTCCACCCAGGAAACTGATTTTTTCATATTTTCTTCTAAATTCGATGAAAACGCCAGCTGCAGCAACCCCAATTTGTATTTACTTTTCATCTCGTATAAACTCCTTTCAATGGATTTAATAAATATAACCAATTATGATCTCCGGTGAAATATTGGATTGAGCGGCATAAAAGGTTGATAATACTTTTACCTTTTTACCTCTTTAAAAAGCCAAATTTACCAGATAGATTTCTGGCGCATGATGCGTAATAAATTCTGCATTTTATTTTGTCCGATTTTTAAGGTTTTTAGCAATTTTTACACTCGTGATAACCAGCACATTTCCGGTACGCTTTTTGAGACATGTCCCCTTTAGAAATACTATATCTGGATTGTTAAATATGAAGAAAAAATCATTAGCAATATGCTGGGCAAACGAAAGTGATAAAGTATTCCTGGAAAACTCATTTAACGATGAATGGAATCTTACTTACGTAAATAATTTTGAATCGCTCGACCTGGAAATGAATTTAGGGCGAGTAAATCTGGCGCTTGTTAAACTTGAAAAGGGTAATGTTAATGATATTATTAATAGTAAAATCAGGCTTCAATTACTGAAAAGAGCATACGGTGTTCCAATAGGTTTTATTGTTAAATACGAAAATCCTTTTGTGGATTCCAATTATCAGCTTCTGGTTGTGGATGATACCGAGATAATGACGATAAATATGAAAAATATTAAAAGGGTACTCAACCAGGTAATTTCAGGCACCAACAATTACTCTGGCTGGGATGATGAGCGTTCACAGCACTTAGACGGCAGGTCTTACAATTACGCTATATAATCCTGTAATTTAATCGATTTCTTTCCTTTTAAGCTGATTTTTTTCATCAGCAAAATCACTTATCCTTGATTAATAATATACAACAATTCATTAATTAAATTTATTTTCGATAATTTCTTTATCAATCTTTAAGTTAGTTTAAAGAATATGGTGTTAGTAGACTTAATATACCGCCTGTCACTGCTTTTCGTGTTGATTGTCCTTGCTGGTTTTGTAAGTCAGAAATTTGACCGGCAAAAACCAATCGGAAAAATTTTACAGGGTCTGCTTTTTGGTGCAGCAGCTTTAATGGGAATGTTGTACCCATTTATTCTTACTGAAGGAATTATATTTGACGGCAGGTCCATAGCTATAAGTCTCTGTGCATTATTTTTCGGACCGGTTTCCGGCGCTTTATCGGCGACGATTGCCTTAATTTACCGCCTGTATCTGGGGGGCGATGGTGTATTCATGGGTGTTGGCGTAATAACAACGTCTTACCTGGTTGGTCTCTTTTTCTATTACAGAAATAACATTAAAGTCAGGATAAAACTTTCTAACATTGAGTTATTCTCAATGGGATTTATAATTCACTTTATAATGCTTGCATTAATGATTACTCTTCCCGACAATACTATTTCAAATGAATTTTTTCTTGTTGCGCTTTCAATAGTAGGTGTTTATCCCATACTTACTATGTTGACAGGGAAAATTCTGCTGGATCAGTTTCTGAATCAGTCATATCTGGAAGAAATTACACGAAGCGAAAAACTGCTCAGGACCACCCTTAACAGTATCGGTGATGCTGTAATTACAACTGATATCACAGGGCTGGTTAAAAATATTAATCCCGTCGCTGAAAAATTACTGGGATGGCATGAAGCGGATATAAAAGAGCGTCCTCTGGAAGAAATTTTTAAAATTATGGATGAGAATACCAGAAGTCGTTTAGAAAATCCGGTTCAGGAAGTACTTGACAAAAATAAGGTGGTCGTTTTAGGCAACAACACTGTTCTTGTTTCAAAAACCGGTGATGAAATTCCAATTGCTACCAGTGGAGCTCCTATTCGAAATGAAAACAACGACATAAGCGGTGTTGTATTAGTATTCAGGGATCAATCCGCCGAACGTGAGGCATTAAATAAACTAAAGGAATTATCAGAGCTTCAGAATGCAATACTGGAAAATGCCAGTTACGGTTTAATAGCAACAACGCCTGAAGGAATTATAAACGTATTTAATCCTGCTGCCGAACATATGCTTGGTTATAAAGCGCATGAAGTTATAGGTAAACATTCACCCAGGCTTTTTCATGTTCCTGAAGAAGTAATGGAACGTGCAAAAATTTTATCACAAGAATTAAACATAAATATCTCCCCAGGGATAGATGTTTTTACGGCGAGAACGAAGTTTGGACTGACCGATGAATTCGAATGGACATTTGTACACAAAAACGGAAACAGATTTCCGGTTCAGTTGTCCATAACGGCATTTTACAATGAAGAAGGCGTTATTACCGGTTACCTTGCAATTGCGATTGATATAACGGAAAGAAAGAAAGCCGAGCAGGAATTGTTAAAGTTCAAAATGGGAATCGACAAAACGACGGATGCAATTTTCATTACCGATCTGGATGGCGTTATACAATATGTCAATCCGGCGTTTCAATTTACATACGGTTTTAGTACCGGCGAAGTAATAGGTAAAACACCCAGAATACTTAAGTCCGGTTCTGTTAATGATCAAACTTATAAAAAGATCTGGGAAAGACTACTACAGGGAAAAACAGTAACCGGTGAAATTATAAATAGAACTAAGGATGGAAGACTGATTACGATCGAAGGTTCTAACAATCCCATTTTTAACAATACAGGTAAAATGATAGGATTCATGGGAATACACCGTGATATTACTGATAAAAAGAAGATGGTAAATGACTTGCTGGAAGCAAAAGATGCTGCTGAAAAAGCCAACCAGTTAAAGTCCGAATTTCTTGCGCAAATGTCACATGAAATAAGAAGTCCGATAAATGCGATACTGAATTTTACAACATTAATAGAAGATGAATTAAAAGATTCGGCAGGAGATGATTTAGTTTCGTGCTTTATGGGAATTGATTCTGCCAGCAAGAGAGTAATAAGAACAATCGACTCGATATTAAACATGTCCGAGTTGCAGCTGGGCACTTACGAAATCAGTAAAAGAATTATAGACATCGGGGAAATGCTCAAAAATCTTGAAATGGAATATTCGAAGCTTGTATCTTATAAGAGTCTCGAATTTATACTTTCAGTCCATTCTGACGAAAACATTATAATTGCAGATGATTATGCGGTGAATCAGATTTTTGTCAATCTGATTGACAACGCAGTAAAATACACGGAAAACGGATTCATTAGAATAGATATAATGAAATCGGATAGAGGCGAGAGTGTAGTCAGCATTCAGGATTCGGGGAAAGGGATTTCGAAAGAATATTTGCCATATCTCTTCGAGCCATTTTCTCAGGAAGAGCATGGCTATACAAGGAAATTTGAAGGAAACGGACTGGGGATGTCGCTGGTTAAAAAATATTGCGATCTAATAAATGCAGAAATTACCGTAGAGAGTGAGTTAAATGAAGGGACCAAGTTTACACTTATTTTTAATCGTTCAAAAAAATAATTCAACTATCCTTTCTACAATTAATTACCAAAGTCATTATTACGCCATGTTTTTTTACTCTTGTAATACTGTTCAAGTATATAAAAGGCTTTTTTCTTGTTCCCTTCCGGCGAGACCAACCCTTTTCTGTTCCAGAAATCCTGAATGCCTGGCAAGGGTCTTCGGGGAGATCTGAAATCCATCAGTATCCATGGGCTCATACCTTGCAGGAATGGAATTTTATCGAGCATAATCAACTGGTTGATATAAACGTTTTCCTGGTACTCTTCAGACCAACGGGTATTCTTGTCGGCGTGAAAACCGTACAATGCGCCGCCGCCGAATTCGCTTATTATCAAAGGTTTGTTAAATTTACTTACCCAACTAATTTTCTGTGCATCTTCAGGCTTTCCTCCATACCATCCCAAATATTCATTCGCACCTATAATGTCCAAAATTTCACACAGAGGATCATCGATAATCATTTTGTTTTCATCGTAGCTTAATTCAGTTGCAGCAGAAATTAATCTTGTCGGATCAAGGGCACGCGCTTTATCAATAAGCCCTCTTAAAAATTTGAGTCTTGAGTCACTTCGGGGGGTTTCATTTGCAACTGACCAGATAATTACGTTAGCGCGGTTTTTATCCCTGGAAATCATTTCAGTTAATTGATTTTCGGCATTCGAATATGTCTGGCTATTATTCCATAAAATTGTCCAGTAAACCGGAATCTCCGACCAAATGAGTATTCCAGATTTTTCTGCAGCTCGAATAATGTTTTCGTTATGAGGGTAGTGGGCAAGTCTTATATAATTGCAGCCAAGTTCTTTCACAACTTCCAGGACAGCAAGCGCGTCATCTTCTGTGGCGGCGCGACCGTTCGTTATCGGCGATTCTTCGTGACTTGAAATTCCTTTCAGAAAAACCGGTTTTCCGTTAAGCAGAATAGTGCTTCCTTCAGTTTCAATATTTCTGAATCCAATTCTGTCGGTTGTCGTATCCTGTCCTCCTATTATTTTTACTTTGTATAAATACGGATTTTCAGTATCCCATAATTTTGGATTGGCATTGAATTCAAAATTAAAAATACCGTTATCGTTTTCGGTTAATGTCTCATTAAGATTGATTTCCGGAATTGATAATTTTACGGGTATTCCCGTATTGTTTCCATTTAATTTAATCCAGCCTTTAATAGTATTGGATTCATTTTCGGCAAGTTGTATAAAATAATCCTGAACGAATGTTTCCGGGACAATGATTACGCTGACATCCCTGGTGATTCCGCCATAATTCCACCAGTCCGTATTAAGTGTCGGCACACCTTCGCGCAGCCGTTTATTATCTACTTTAACGACGACAAAATTTTTTTCACCTTTCAAATATTTAGTGATTTCAAACGTAAACTGCGTAAATCCTCCTGTATGTTCTCCGATTTTATCGCCGTTTACATAGACCACTGCGTTGTAGTTAACTGCCCCGAAATTAATAAGGTATCTTTTCCCTTCCGATATTTTCAGATCAAAAGATTTTTTATACCAGACAGTACCTTCGTACATAAATAGTTTTTCATTCTGTGTGTTCCAGTCACGCGGTACATATAACGAATCCGAGCGGTCAAAATCGTACTCAACCAAATCACTCTCAGATGCAGGTTTTTTATTCTTAAAATAACCGTTCGGGTTTTCCTGATACCTGTAATCGTAAAACCCGTTCTCATACGGATCAATAATTATCTTCCAGTATCCGTTCAAACTGATAATATTTCTATTGTGTACATTCTGCAAATGAATTTGCTGACCGGAAAGACTTATTGTACAGAACCATAACAATAATAGTTTAAAATTTAGCATAGTCATTATCTTCATAATGTTTAATAAGATATATACTTCGTGTGGAAAATAAAAAATGGTCAACGCAATTGCTTAAATATCTTCACACCAGACTTGAGCATATATAAATTCATTTTAGATATTTGCCTGGTTATACTTAAATTTGACCGGTAATAAAATAAATTCAGAATGCAGATTAGAGTAAAAGAACTGTTTAATCTACCGAATTCTTTGAGTCTTTTAAGAATAGTATTGTCGGTTCCGCTGGCTTATTTACTTATGGAGAGTGCCGGAAGGGTTACACCTTCAATAATCATTCTCGCAATCATAGTAATTGCAACCGATTACCTTGACGGATATTTCAGCCGAAAACTTAATCAGGTTACTGATCTCGGGAAAGCGCTTGATCCTATCGCAGATAAAATTGGCATGGGAATCGTATTGGTTGCAATAGTTGTTTATTACAATTTCCCACTGACACTGGTTGCTCTGCTTATTTACAGGGATATACTGATAATGGTTTTCGGTCTCATAATAAACAAAAGAACCAATATTACTGTTTCTGCAAACTTCTGGGGAAAGTTAAATACCAGTATTTATGCCCTCACAGCATTTTTATACGTACTGGGCGTTGAAGGCATTCCACTAACAATATTACTCGTACTAAGCTACAGTACCCTGGCTTTGTCGGGGGTAACTTACTATTTATTCGGTGAAAGGATATTATTTGTCGGCAATAAAAAACGTTATTTGTTACGATTGTTTATTGTTGTTTTAACCATTGCCGTAATTGTAATCACCGAGAGGATTACATTACTCTGATTCATATATGGTCAGTACTATATTCTCCTTTTAAAAGGCAGCAAGTAATTATTTTTTAACTCTATTGAGTTATTGCATTTTTTTGTAACAATTACTAATTCAGTTGTTACAAGAATATTTATTAATTAGTTCTATGTTACTATTCTATATAAATTGTAACAGCAAAAGAACGGAAGGAATTTGAAATGAGTTACACGGTGAATTACTTACCAGATAAAAATATTGTCGCAGTTATTATGAAGGGCAGATTAAACTTCAAAATTGCCGAACAATATTCAAAGGAAGCTATAAAGCTTGCTCATAAAAATGAATGCACAAAATTTTTGATCAATCATACTGAGACATTATTAAGCGGGACGATTGATAAAATTCATACGGAAGGAGAAGAACTTCAACAGTTTGGATTTAAGAGTACAGATCAAATTGCTGTTATACTTCCAAATCTTGGCGAGGACTCCAATCTTGTGGAGCCTGTAAATAAAAATATTCGATGGAGTGAATTGAAGTATTTTAATTCAGCGAATATTCAGGAAGCATTTAAGTGGCTTATATAGGTCTATTAATATTTTGAATAGTATAGTTCCGGTCAATAATCATTTACACCATTTATAATGTCTCTGCACATAATGCTATTTCATGATTGCCTTATATCAATCAACATCTGAGCATACTCTGTATTCTTTTTCTTATTCTAAAATTTTGCAACTCTTTAAATTTCAGTATGCCTTTCGCTGATAACGAAACAGATTAATTAAGCAATTTCTGATCAGAGTTCTGAAGCGTCTGTCTGATGGTTCATAAAATTGAGCCGGAGTGTTACCCCGGCTGCAATATTAAAAAAAATGAATCAGGTAAAAGTTATTTCAGCAACAACATTTTGATCATTTGTGAATAAACGCCCGCCTCTATTCTACAGAAATAAACACCGCTGGATAAATCCTGTGCATTAAATTCTGTTTCGTAATAGCCTGCCTGCTTATACTCATCAACGAGTACTGCAATTTCATTTCCCAGAACATCGTAGACCTTTAGACTTACACTAACTGCTTCCGGAATTTTATATGCTATTACGGTTGCGGGATTGAACGGATTCGGATAATTGTTCAGTAATTCATATCCGACAGGATACAGTTTTTCGTTCTCCGACACATCAGTCAACTGAGCAAAATAAGAATTAGTGGCATGTATATTACCGCCGAGCATTGTCCATTCGCCAACAATAGATCCCGCGTTGTAACAGAAAAGTCCCTCGCCGTCTTTCGCCACATATAGCTTGTTTTTATATATCAGCGGCGAACCCCAGACCTGCGGCCAGGGATATTTGAATCCGGGTGATGCAACGGCATTTATTATTCCGACCAACATTTCCGAAGACGCTATCGTGTTCATGTAGTTTACAGATGAATGGTAGTAAATTTTATCATCAAGAGCGATAACATAAGGCGTGTTTGTTGCACCGGATCCGCGTGCATGATTACGCCATATAATAGCACCTGTCGTTAAACTAAATGCTACAATTTCCTGCGGTACATTCGGTTCTATTTTTTCAACTCCCGCAAAGACCTTATCCCCGTATATAACCGGCATTGATTTATTTCCCACATACCCGATTTGATCGGATTCCCATACAACATTTTGATCTGCAATATCAATACAGTAAAAAATTGGGTGATCTCTCGTACCTGGTGCAACTACAAGATACTCCTTCCACATATAATTTGTATAAGCCATACTTGCAACCGAAACATCGCTGTCCGGAAGATTTATCTGGGAAATCAATTCACCGTTGTGAAGATATAAAAGTTCTATCGAAGCCTGATCGCTTCTAGCTGCAATTAAACGCACACTGTTATAGTCCGCGAGAAGGTTGCTGTATTTACCCGCTTTTTTCCAAACGACTGTTCCGCTGTCGGCAGTTAAGCAGTAAAGAGTATCATCGGTAGCAGCGTAAAGCCTGGTTCCTGAATCACCTACACCTGCGACTATAGGTTTGGCGCTTCTGTTCAGCACGCTGAAATTATTCTTCTGCCAGATCACCTCGCCGGTATTCGCATCAAGAGCCAGCAGGCTTCTTGCCGAATGATTCATATAGTCATTTCTGGTTACAAACACTTTACCGTCATAACCTGCAGGACTATCATATGTACCATTGTAAAAATTAAGAGTATCAATCCATAATGTGTCACCCGTTTCGGCATCGAATGCTGCAAAACCAAAATCCTGCCCGGCCCAGAAAACTTTATTTTCCATAATAAGCGGTGTACTCCAGGTGTATCCACCGCCCGGAAGTTCGCTGCCGTCTCTTTTCCATAACAGATCCAGCGACTTAACCTCTGAAGTTTTATGCAGTATCAGTCCGTCGTCCCCAACTGCCCATCCGGTGTATTGATCCCTGAATTGGATCGAGTTAAGTCCCAGAAGCAGACCATAGCCGTATTCCTCCCAGTTTTCCCCGCCATCTGTAGTTTCGAGTATGTTACTTCCTACTATCCAGCCAAGATTCTCGTCCAGAAAGAAAACCGATGAGATACTGATGGTGCCAAGCCAGCTGAAAGTCCAGTTTGTTCCGCCATCTTCCGTGCTAAGATAAAGATTTCCGGATCCCACGGCTCTTCCCTTTTTAGAGTTGATAAAGAAAACGTCAAATATATCCTGCGTGACTCCGGTATTTTGGATCGTCCAGTTGTTTCCGCCGTCGACCGTATAAAGCATCATTCCGCCGCTGCCTGCTATCCAGCCCGTATCAGCATTTACGAAAAATACAGAGTTAAAATTAACAGAGTTATCTGAGTAAGAGTTGTCTGTCCAGTTAAGTCCACCGTCCGTACTCCTGAATATTTTTCCGCTTGTACCGACTACCCATCCGGCGTTTTCACCGAAGAACTCAACCGACATAAGATTATAGTCCGAACCGGAATACAGTTCGCTCCAGCTTTCACCCTGATCGGAGGATCTCAGTATTGTGCCTTGCTCCCCAACTGCGATTACGATGCTGTCTGTCACCAGGCACAAAGAATTAAGATTACTCGTTACCCCGCTTTCCAGTGCAATCCAGTTCGTACCGCTGTCAGTTGTTTTTAAGATCAGTCCGGTGCTGCCGACCGTAAAACCAGTGGTCAGATTCAGGAATTCAACCGACTTGAAGTCAGAAGTCAACGATCCGGACTCCTGTTTAATCCATTGTGCGGTTAACGCTGATGTAAATAAAAGTAAGAAAATTGCGACAAATTTTGCTAAAGCTTTCATGATACCCTCATTATTAAGACAATTGTATATGTGTTTATATGTTCAGTATGGCAATTTATTCAACATATGAAATAAGCAGTGCAAAATTTTATTCAGGCAGCGATCTCATTAAAATTAATTATATGTTACAACATTGCTGTCTCTGTATCAAAAATAATCTTTTTCATATAAGCAAACTTTGAGTAGAGTCACAATTATTATTGATAAAGGTCACATAACGGGTCTGATAATTTTTACGGATTTATAGTCCGGATTTAAAAAACTCTGCTCTTAATTTAAAAAGGAGAAGCCACATAAAACTATCTGACAAAACAGATTTCACTTGAGATTATATTAAAAATAATATAATCACCGATTTCAGATTATTGCCCGGAATATAATACGATACCCGTTATTTCAGGCTGAAGTATTATTTACCATAATGCCAGTTAGCTCTCATCCATGCATGCTTTCGCAACCTGTTAATAATATCCTCGGTGATATCAGGAAGATCAGAAATTGCAGTATTCAGTTCCGCTTGTTCAACATTGCGTATTCCTGTTATAACAGTGCAAACGGCTTTATTTTCAAGTACGAATTTAACTGCTGCCTGAGGCATTGTGTAGCCGGAACCTTCAATATCTTCTTTAATTTTCTCTACCCGTCTTACAGCGCGCTCAAGTCTGTCGCCCGCAAAGTAGTTTTTCCGGAAATCACCCTCTGCAAATTTATAATCCGGGCTATACTTTCCTGTTAAAACACCCTCGTCGAAAACAACCCTGACAATAACTCCTATATTTTTTTCGAGTGCTGTCGGAAGCAGTTCAGCTGCCGGTTCCTGTTCGAATATATTGTAAATCACCTGAACAACATCAACCCAGCCTTCGCGCATTAAATCAATTACTGCATTCTGATCCTGTTCGGGTGTCGATACACCTATATGTTTTATTTTACCTTCGTATTTAAGTTTTCTGAGGATTTCAAATGGCTTAGGATATTTATTCCATGCTCTTGTCCATGTGTGCAGCTGAAGAATGTCAATACAATCGGTATCAAGATTGCGAAGACGCTCTTCGATGTTTTCCCTCAGATACTTTTCCGGGTATCGATCTTCTGCCCTGCAATAGGCAGTCGGAGGCCAGGGACCCGGAGCCGGCGGTGTTTTAGTAGCCACAATTATTTCTTCTTTGCGTTCTCTAAGAACCTTCGCAATTATTTTTTCACTTTTACCGTTGCCGTATCCCGCAGCCGTGTCAATGAAATTTACACCAAGGTCAATTGCCTTATTTAATGCATCAACAGAGTCCTTTTCATTCTGTTCTCCCCAATTGCCGCCTATAGCCCATGCACCGAAACCTATTTCAGAAACGTTTAATCCTGTTTTCCCGAGCAGTCTGTATTTCATTCTTTTCTCAAATTTATTTCTTAATATTAAAACCGAATATGCTTTTCGCTTAACACGTTTTCATCTTCTTTTAAAGAGGTTACTTTTGTTGATCGGTATTATCGAGAAGAACGATTGCCTCATCAACGGATTCATGTGTTCCGGTTATCACCAATGTATCGTGCATAATTATTTTCTCTGATGCAGCAGGATTTGAGATAGTTATTCCGTTCCGCACAATTGCTATTATTGTGGCACCGGTTTTTGCCCTTAAATTTAATTGGCTGAGTGCTTTATTGATATGCGGATTGTCATCATTCACATAATAGGTTTCCGTTAATCCTTCAGCAAGTATTTCATCCAAATGAATGAAAGAGGCGCTGTCTTCATCCCCTTTACGCAAAAATTTATATGACTCATGTCTGAGTATTGCTGTTTGTTTCATTATAATGTTCAGCGGTATATGATATTTACGAAGAACCATTTTAAATATTTCAAGAGAAGTTTCAAATTCTTCCGGTATTATCTCATCAGCCCCGAGTTTTCTTAATTCATCAATTTCGTTAACAAAGCGTGTTCTGACAACTGTATATAATTTCGAATTAATTTTCCTGGCTACTACCAGTGCTCTTCTTGTTGTTAACGGATCGGCGATTGCAAAGACAAGAACGTTTGCAGACTTTACATTAACATGGTTCAATACTTCCTCTTTGCTTACATCACCGTAAATTATCTTCTCCCCGTTTTTAAGTCCTTCTTTCACAGTATCCGGATTCAGTTCAAGAACAACATATTTAATACCTGTTTCTTTCAGTACTCTGGCAAGATTTTTCCCATTCAATCCGAATCCAGCTATAATCACATGACCGGCAAGTCCGCCTGTTTTTACATTATCTGCAAATTCCTTTGCAGGAAGAATATCACCTGTTTTAAAAGCCAGCATTGGCGCAAGTTTGAATAGAAACGGGGTTAAGATCATTGTGAAAATAGAAGATGCGAGAAAAATATTATAGTATTCTTCAGTCATTAGCTTAAAGCCGCTTCCCGCCTGAGCCAGCACAAACGAAAACTCTCCTACCTGTGCAAGTCCGAGTGCCGCAAGTAACGCAACACGAGCCGGATACTTCATCGACAACACGATCAAAATTATAATGACTGACTTCAACAATATTACGGCAAAGGTTGCGCTTAATATTACCACCGGGTATTCGACCACGAATCCGATATTAAGAAGCAAACCTACAGATACGAAGAATATACTGTTGAAGACATCGCGGAGCGGGAGTATATCCGCAACTATTTGCGTACTGTATTCGGATTCCGCTAAAATTAATCCTGCAATAAATGAACCCAGCGCAAGAGAAAGTCCGAGCGAATGAGTTACGTAAGCAGTGCCCAGCAGCAGTAATATTATCCCGACCGTAAATGCTTCCTTTATGTGAAGTTTTGCCAGCTGGTAAGTTATTTTAGGCATCAGATATTTTGCAAGTACAAGAACTAAGGCTAATGTACCGAAAGCGATCAGCAGTTTAAGTGCAACTTCCCCAAAACTTAATGATTCCGACGGATTAAGAATGGGAAGAAGTATAAACATCGGAACAATAGCGAGATCCTGAAACAGCAGCACTCCCAGAGATATTCTGCCGTGAGGCGCATCAAGCTCCCCTTTCTCCGATAAAATTTTAAGCACGATTGCAGTACTTGAAAGACTTAAAAGCATGCCCAGGTATATCGCTTTATTTAGTTCAATGCCTGCGACATAAAATATCAACGCCGAGATAAGAATTGTGCTGACTACCTGTGAGCCCCCCGCTACCAACAGATATTTACGGATCAGTAATAATTGTTTTAACGAAACTTCTAAACCTATCGTAAACAACAGCAGAACAACTCCAATCTCAGCCATCACCTCTATCTGATCAATACCTTTTATCAATGCAAGCCCGTAGGGCCCGATTATCATTCCAGCAATTAAATAACCGACAATCGGAGGCAGGTCAATGCGTTTGAATATAAAAATTATCGGCAGCGCTACCACAAGAATAATTACTATGTCCTGTATAATTACAACATCGTGCATATTGACCGCTCTTTAATGGTTCAACCATAAAATCATTTGTGAATTTAATAAGAAATTTTTGATTACGCTCGGAAAGTTGTCTGATTTACAGGGAATCAACCAGGAACGGGACTTGCTTTTTCTAATCATTCAATGAAATGATTTGTTGGTTCATGAAAGTACAGCATTCACAACATTAATGCCGGGATATTATTAATCTGGAGTTTTAGCTTTTTACAATATCGGGATGGGTTGTCTTCCATTATAACCATTGCTATCCGGACTCCATATCTTATATAAAATTGGAAATCAGCATAATGTGTTGCCGAACAAATTATTTATAATTGAGCTAATATATTGGTTGTGCATTATAATAAAATGTCGTTATTTCTAAGGGCAAATAAATTTATTTAAATCCGCAGCAATTATTTTCTAAATATTAATAAACTAATAATATGAAAAGGCTATTGTTAGTTATCGCTTTGATTTACACACATTCATTTTCACAGCAATTAATTCCATTTGAAAAAAACGGATTGTGGGGATTTTGTGATTCTGTAAAGACTGTGAAAATAGAACCCAAATTCAGCATGGTGAAGTTATTCAACTCAGACAGGTCATTGATTGAATTTAACGGATACTATGGCTTTATTAATAAAAGCGGTGAGAAAATAACGTACCTAAAGTACGAAGATGCGGGCGAATTTCATGATGAGCGTGCCAGAGTAAAGCTCGGTGGTGTATGGGGCTTTATAGACATGCATGGGAAATATGTTGCAGAACCACAATATAATGAGGTCTCCGATTTCAGTGAAAATTTTGCAGTGGTAAATTACTATAACAACTGGGGATTTATTGACAAGCAAGGTAAAAAACTCACACCGGTTAAATATGATTTCGCATCAAACTTTAATGAAGGTATTGCTGTCGTAAAGTTTAATGGACTTTGGGGTTTTTTAAACAATAAAGGAAAAGAGATAACATCTTTTATTTATGATGCTGCTTATTCATTCTCTAACGGATTTGGTCAGGTTAAACTAAACGACAGGTTCGGATTTATTAATTCCAGGGGAGATATTGTAATATCTATTAAGTATGATGAAGTTACATCGTTCAGCGAAAATCTTGCTGCTGTTCGTTATGATGGTTTCTGGGGTTATATAAACACAAGCGGTGAAATTATGATACCTCACAAATACGACTATGCAAGACCATTCAAGGAAGGTTTCGCTGTTGTAAAACAAGACTCGCTGTTCGGTTGTATTAACAAACAGGGTGAGTTGGTTATTCCTTTTGTATATGATGACATATATGATTTTAAGGACGGCTTTGCAGTTGTTGTGAAAAACAATTCATATGGTTTCATAAATTCCGGCGGGAAAATCTCAGTGTCAATTAAATATGAATACTGCAGTTCTTTTTCGCAAGGTCTGGCAACAGTAAAAGATAAAGGTAAGTTTGGTTATATAAATACAAGCGGCGAGATAGTTGTTCCGGTTGAACTTGAGGCTGCTTCCCCGTTTAAAGATAATCTGGCTTACGTCAAATTAAATTCGCGATCCTTTTATATTGATAGGAGTGGAAATAAATATACAATTGATTAGTTGTTTCATAGGGGGGAAAGTGTGTGATAAAAGATGAAAGCAAAATTATTTATAGCATTATTATTAACATTACCGGTTGTTTGTTCGGGTTCCGGCTTTATTTCCATTCAGCTTAAGTCAATATTTGACAGTATATCCCGGTACACTATTAATGAAACCAGGCTTTTAGATGGGGACAGCAGCAGGTTTTCGAATTCAATTTTAACAGATATCAAAATTGACGATAAAAACTTTGCAATAATAACGGGTAAGGACTATTATGACAATATCTCTCATATAGGTCTTCATCTCTTTAATCGCAACCATGATGGAATCCCTTACGAAATCCATAATTTCATTGAGCGGTATCTGTTGCTTGTAATTTTAAATGAACCGCAATTCAATAAGGATATTGTCCAGGTAAGCCTCCAGGTTAATTCACTTATAGTTGACAATTTCGATCAGATGGCTGATCATATATTCCGGATGGTTTCTAATCCTTTCGATTTTTCTTTGACTTTTGACAATGCAGACTACAGTTTTCAAATGTTCGGCTCAAATAAAGATGAAATAAATATAATATTCCCTGCTGATTACGAATTAATTACAGGCATGGATAAACAAGAAAGCTCCTTATACCTTTATCACATGTTAAACTCCGGAAGCCATAACAATTCACATCTGTTCTACGAAAAAGGCATTACTCATACGGTTAGCACAAACAGTAACTTTCTGGTTCTGTCTTCAGATAGTCTTTCTGAAAACATTAGTAATAAGCTACATTATTTAATACGTGATAAAGATACCTTGTTAGTTCTATCACCCGATCTCCCTGAGATTTATACGCGTAACAGTCTCTTATTGCCCGAAAGTCTGGATTACAATATTTTCCTGAACGTAAGTCAGGTGTTGTACAGACAGGAAAAAAGAGAATACAACACCACGCTTGGAAATTTTTATAGCATACTTGGTCCGTACTACAAGCGTTTTGTCGGAATTGAAAGCCTCGGGGAAAAAATCAGTGCATCGGTGTTTACTGTTAACCGGTTTCTGAAAATATTAAATGTATTATATTTAAGTTTTGATGTAAAGGATATTGAAATGCATTCGGATTTAACTTGCCAGTCAAAATTATATGGTCCAATTCGTTACGATAACATAGAAAACTTATTCAGTGAATATCCGGAAAACTTTAAAATAAAATATAAAATTAAAACCGACTATGACTAAGAAACCTGTTCTGTCAATTTTATATCTGCTCTCATGCTTCTCAACTGTACTGGTTGCACAGACCGAAAAGGACATTAAGTTAAGCGGCAATT
Organism: Melioribacteraceae bacterium; assembly: GCA_016927595.1. Taxonomy (GTDB): domain Bacteria; phylum Bacteroidota; class Ignavibacteria; order Ignavibacteriales; family Melioribacteraceae; genus PGYT01. The sequence goes on from JAFGMI010000053.1 coordinate 23,492, forward strand.
ATTATTACGGGGAAGGAATCAGAGATTCACTTCACCAGGCTAAAACGGAGGCTCTGAATGATCTGGTATACAAATTATCCGTTACACTAAAGAGTGAGGTTAAAACTACTGCTGAAGAAGATAATGAAACGCTCAGACGTGATTATCAGAAACATACCAGTCTGTTCTCGGCGGTTAAAGTCAAGGGAATTAATTACCTGGATAAAGAATGGTCGGGAGACCGCTTCAAGGTTATTGCCTATATTTCCCGCTCGGATTATGATTCATCTTTAAAGGAACTTGCAAGGGAAATTGGTCAGCAGATGACACTCTCTGAACAGATTGAAGCCGAGGAGGGATTGATAAAAGCTGTTTCATACTATTATAAAACATACATCATGACATTTTACTCGCCTGCACCTGTACCTTATGTAAGTGCTGTAACAGAAAATAGCTTTGAGAATTTGAAACAAACCCTGGAAGTTAAAATTAGATCCTTCCTGGATAAGATTATGGTGACTGCGGGAATTCCGGAAGCCGATCCTCTGATTGAAGACCAAATTAAAGTGCCGGTTGAATTTACTTATGACGGAAAAACGGCGAACAATATAAATGTAAAATTCAACATACCGGGAAATCCTGAAAGAGAAACTGAAAATGGTAAAGCAGAATTGTTCTTATATACACAGCCGTCCAAGTCTAAAGAGACGTATGAATTAGTATACAGACTAAAATTTGTGGGTGAAAACGAATTAGCAGAGATTGAGAAGGACTTTGCTATAACTACTATCAAAAAGGTCGAAGTGGATTTTTCAAAGCTGGTAAGTATAGATATTGAAGTGATAAAACTGAACGACACTTTTCTCAAACTCAGACCGGTTTTGAAAAACTTAAGTGTTGCTAAACTAAGATGGGACTTAGGGGATTCTTCCACAACGGAAGAGTTTCAACCCATACATAAGTATCTCAGAGAAGGTCATTATAAATTAAGTCTTATAGTAAATGAAAACGAAGCTCTGTCAAAAACAGTAATAATTGATCAAATGGGGAATCTGATTTCCGGGAATGAAAGCGATGAAGAACCCGATGTGGACACTGTTAAGAATAATGTAAATCCGACAGTTCAGTTTTTGATTGAAGAGACAAAAACAAAAAGTGCTGATGAAATTTTACAGATATTGAAATCGCTCAAATTTTCCGGTTCAATAATATACGGACGCAAATCTATTTTCAGCAATCCTGAGAAATGCTATGTTATGATTGTTGAGCCGGAAAGCTCGAGAGTATCTGCTTTACTTTCGCCTGAAAATCCTGTCAGGAGAAATTTGTTAACAGATAAACTTGCTAACGATTTCTCAAAAGAATATAAAAACATGGTAGAAATATGGATAGAAATTTATTAGGCAGGTTAATAATAACATTATTGTTATTTACCTGTATGGGTGCTCTGAATGCTCAATACAGAACGGCTGTTTATTTACAGGGTATAGAAAATGATGATTTGAAAAATGATATTGAAGCGAATGTCTCCGCTCTGTTAAGTGAATTCAACAAAGCATGCCTTGCAAATGAGAACCCGGATTATAGTAACATCAATATTGATGATGCCGCTGCTGCCAGAATTAATTCTTTATGGGAAACAGTGTCTTTCAGATGTAATGAAACCGAAATATTTGAATTCATTTCCAAACGACAGGATGGTTTTTATGAAGTACGCAACATGCCTCTGATAATAAAAGTAACAAATGATTCACTTGATTATGAGGATGCTGTAATTATAATATCACCAGAAGGTTTAATCTGGGACATGTATTTCGGTCTCGAATCACATCAATACAAGAAACTTATACGACAGAACAGAAATGTAACGGACTTCAGAAGGCGACAGGTTATTCTGGACTTTGTGGAAAACTTCAGAACAGCTTATAACAGAAAAGATCTTATATTTCTTGAACAGGTTTTCAGTGAAAACGCATTAATTATTGTGGGACGTGTGGTGGAAGCGAGCGATCTCCAAAGCAATATGCTCGAAAATAACTTTGAGAAGAAGAAAGTCGAACTTATACGTTATAACAAATCGGAATATATAAAACATCTTCAGGTTGTGTTTGGCAGAAATCAGTTTATAAAGGTTTTCTTCGATCATATAAATATAACCCAGCACAGACTGCACAATAATATATACGGCGTTACACTTAAACAGAAATGGACTTCTTCAACATATTCCGACGACGGCTATTTATTCCTGATGATCGACTTTAAAGATGAAGATCATCCTCTCATACACGTCAGGGCTTGGCAGCCTGAAGCATTTACCGATCCGGACAGTGTTATTACTCTGGGAGATTTTGAAATTATTCAATAAACAGTTGCAGCCAATTACCGGCGATTAAACCAACTTTATGCCGGGTGTTAGTGTCCGGTAAACATGGCGCAAGGATTCGGAAAATAATTATTCGGGAAAGGACTAAATATTAAATTCAAAATAAATTGAATATCGGTATGAAAACGAAAATGGTCTGCCTGTTCAGCATACTCTTTTTTCTTGTTCATATCCAAGGAAATGCTTCCTTAATCTTACCTGCTGAAGATGATATTATTATCGGAAGGAATATTCTTACTGCTAGTTCACTCCACGTTTCAGCTTCAGGCAGTGACAGCAATCCCGGCACAAAAGTCTCACCTTTGAGGAATATCCAGACTGCTTTGTCCCAAGCAATTAATGGAGATACAATTAAGGTGGCTGAAGGTACATATCAAGAAAATCTGATAACACAAGTGAGAGTTGTACTCAGAGGCGGATACAATGATTCATTCTCTGAGAGAGAACGGAATATTTATTCCAACAAATCGAAAATCCGTGCTTCGAGCGGGTCAATGCTTATTGACGCAAATAACTCTACTATAGATGGATTAGTGTTCGACGGCAGCGGCGGAGCGCAAAAAGGTATTGTTATCACAAACGGTCTTAGTATCTTGACGCATAATATCGTTTACAACATTACAAAAAGCGGCGGGAGTTGTATAGAAGTAATTGACGGTGCCTCGGCTGTAATTAAAAACAATACCGTGGCTAATAATGTTCTTTCGGGAGGAGGCGTTATTGTTTATGCAATTTATGTGAGAGGCAGCACTCCTTCTACTATTCAGAATAACATCGCTTACAATAACAATGCCGGTATTTATATTACTCCTTCGGGATCCACCAAAGGATATAACTGTTCTTACGATAACACCTATATGGATTTCGATGGAGCAAACGGATCAGCTCTTTCGACAGATTTTTCAAAGGATCCGCAGTTCGTGAATCCTGCGAACAACGATTTCCGCCTCAAAGTAAATTCGCCCTGCATGAATACAGGGAATCCAAACGATGATTATTCCAATGAGCCCGATCCAAACGGTGGCAGAATTGATCTGGGCGCTTACGGCGGAACAAACAGTGCGACTTTAAACGAAAATTTTACAACTTATGTATCTCCTTCTGGGAACGATTCAAATAATGGTTCTATCGATTCTCCTAAAAAGACAATTCAGGCTGCTCTTACAGGTACTTTGGGCGATACTATTAAAGTTATGGCAGGTACATACAGTGAAGGTATTATTACAACAGCTTATGCCGTAATTCTTGGCGGGTACGATAACACTTTTTCCGACAGTGACAGGGATCCTTACATTAACAGAACAACGCTGCTCGGTATAAGTGCAACAATGGTATATGATCACTTCGGCTGTGTTATTGACGGCTTTTTCCTCGACGGCAATGGTGTCGCCAGCAAAGGATTTGATATTGGTGAAGGTACAGTCTTAAGTCACAATGTTATTGTAAACATTATAGCTTCATCCGGGTTTGCAATTGATGTTGGGGGAAATGTTTCAATAGTCAATAACACGATTTATAATTGCGGATATGGAATTTCTGTTTCTTCAGGAACCGGTTCTTTAATTAGAAATAATATATTTGCTTCCACTAGTTTTGCTATGAGCAATAATTCGGCCGATGGAATTTCAAGGTATAACGACTATTATGGAAACTCATTTAACTACGTTGGTTTTTATACTGTTCCGGGTATCGGTGATCTGGCGGTTAATCCGCAGTTCCGAAATTCCTCGAACAATGACTTCGGACTGCTTGCATCCTCCCTGTGCATCGACAAGGGTGACCCTGATACTGATAACGACGGACTCTCGTGGGAAAGCGATATAGATGATCAGGATGCTGATGGCTCAAGACCCGATATTGGTGCTTATCCATTTATTCGTGATAATACTCAGGTAATTACTATTTTAACTCCCAATGGCGGTGAAGTGTGGACGGGCGGATCAACACAAAATATAATTTGGACAAGCAGTAATGTCGATAATGTCAAAATAGAATATTCAACAAACAACGGTTTAAGCTGGATAACGATAATATCAAACACCTTGAATGATGGTTTGCATTTATGGAACATTCCAAATGTTAATTCAAATCAGTGTTTAATTAAAATTAGTGATGTTAATAATAATGTCACAAATGATATTAGTGATGTGGTGTTTTACATTTATTCTGCTTCAGGTGATAAACTTTTTACTCAAACTCCAAATAATCTTGGTATCAATACTACTAACGGTCAGTTCGGCAGCGGCTGGGTGGATATTGATAATGACGGTGATCTTGATCTGTTTATAGTTGGAGTAGATCATACACATGTTCTTTACAGAAATGGTAACAATAGTTTTACTGATGTTTCTACTCTGTTCGGATTTAACAACGTAGGTTTAAGATCTGGAGCCCAGCCATCATGTTTCGATTATGAGGGGGATGGTGACCTGGATCTGTTAATTGCCAGTCCCTGGGACATATTGGGAGGTTTTATTTTATACAGGAATGACAATTCTATATTTCATGATATATCAACCGAAGCGGATCTGGGATCAATAAGCGGTCTAGATAATCATTACGCACTTGCTGTTGGTGATTACGACAAAGATGGTGATCCGGATATTGCTGTAGCCGGTGGTTCGCAAACAGGAAGCGGTTCAACCGGACAACTTTTTATTCTTGAAAATAATAATGGCAGGTATACTGATGTAACGACTGATCTTTTTGAGACAACCTTATTCTTCGAATCATGGGGAATCACATGGATAGACTACGACAATGATAACGATCTGGATTTGTGGATACCCACTATTCGCACTCCGCATCAGCCATGCGCAATATTGGTTAATCAGGGAGACAAGTTTATACTGAGCAATTCAAGCTTAACCGGTATTAATGCAAAGTCTGCTATTGTTTCAAGCTGGATAGATTATAATAATGATGGAAATTTAGATTTGTTTGTGATCCCCTATGTTGGAGATGATGACGGCAATGTTAAATTATATAGAAATAACAATAATGGTACTTTTACTGAGACAGCTGGTGCGCTGGCATTAGATTCTGCTTTTGCAGGATCAAGAGGTATAAGCTGGGGTGATTATGATAATGATGGCGACATCGATCTACTTATAGCAAATCGATCAGGGACCCAACGGTTGTATAGGAATGATAATAGCATGTTTGTTGATGTGTCAGCTGAAGCAGGTGTAGATTTTTCTGATGTGTCTTACAGAGCAGTGCATTTTGTCGATTATGATAATGATGGTTTTCTTGATATCTATTTCCCCGAAGGTGATGTTGAATCACCCTCAAATCAAAAACTGCTTCATAATTCAGGGAATTCAAACCACTGGATTGTTATTAAACCGAAAGCTATATCTGACAACAACTCTGTAATTGGTACGCGTGTTCGGGTAGTGGCGGGGGACCTTAGGATGATGAGGGATATACAAAGTACGGGACCCGGTCTGACAAGCGGTATGTTATGGGCACATTTCGGATTGGGTAGTGTGTCAACTGTAGATAGTGTAATAGTGGAATGGCCGAACGGTAATGTTGATGTAACCACAAGACCTGAAATTGATAAGTATCATACAATTACAGAATCTATATCCTCCAATACGGCTTCCGCATATTTCAAAGAGAATGCCAGGATCCGCGTGCTGGACAGCGAACCAGTTAATCCGGAAGCCAATCCCTCTTCATATAAAATAACAGGAAATCAGATCACGGTCGAAGCCTGGGTCTTTCCGTTCAGGGCAACTCCGCATATGGAAAGAGATGTTATTATTTCAAGACCGTACAACGACGAATACGCAAATACAGTATTTCCATTTAACGCTTACGCATTAAGAATTGAAAATACTGGCGATGACGATTCGCCAAGATTTAATTTCTATTTAAGCAATGGCGATTCTGCAAGAGCAATAGTTGATAGCCCTGATCCGGTTCAGGTTGGTGAATGGACTCATATAGCAGGAACATATGATGGATCAAGCACCAAACTTTTAATTAATGGTAATGTAGTTGCGGAAGTGCCATTCTATGAAAATATCGGTGAAGGAAATACCGGATTATATATCGGCGGCATAACTAACTGGTTCTTTAACGGTTTGATTGATGAAGTGCGTCTGTGGAATATATCGAGGACAGAAGAAGAAATTAAATCAGCAATGAACCGAACATTAAACGGTGATGAATTCGGATTAGCAGGTTACTGGACTCTTAATGAATCAACCGGGGTAAACGGTAATTCACCGGTGACTATTGACATGACCGGCAATCATAATGATTTATGGATTCAGAACGGTGCCGAAATAGTGGAATTTGTCCCGGGAGATGATGTATTTGTTGAACCCTCATTGTTTGATATTTCATTCGAAGCCGAGGTTGGAACTAATTTTACCGAATTACTGCCTTTCAGCGGATATCCTCAACCCGATTTTAACTTGATCAGCGGACCATCTGGACTTAATATTAATAGTCTTGGATACATAAACTGGACTCCGCAAACCGGAGAATCCGGATATCATGATTTTACAATTCAGGCTGTAAACTCTGCAGGCTCTTCGCAAAAAACCTATGTAATATGGGTTGATGCCTACCAGCTGGAATCTAAGGAAAACAATAATAATGAAGTAATGCTAACTGTTTTCAATAACGGGGTTTTAGGAAAACTCAATGGAGAAGAAGGTGAGGGATTTACATTCAATAATACAAACGGCCTTTACAACGGGACTTTGGTAATTGGTAAATCCATTAACCAGGTTTCCGGCAGACTTTACGATCATGAGTTTAGAAGGACAAATCCTATTATTGAAACTCAAAGCCGTTTGGATGGATTTGATCAGAGCATTCAAACTTCATTTGATGATTCAAGATCGCTTAATCCTATTAATATAGAGATTAATCTTAAGACACATTCAAAATCCACTGATCCGGATAAATCATATATTATAGTTGAATATGAAATTGAGCCTCATAATGTTTCAACTGATCAAGTTTATGTTGGTCTCACTTTTGACTGGGATGTTGGAAATCCAAACAATAATATGGGGGGATTTGATAATACAAGAAATCTGAGTTATGTATACGAAACTGCTAACAACCCAAGCGCCGTTCAGAATGATTTTTATTACGGCGTGGTTTTATTAAGCGGCACACTTTCAGGGCACCGAATCTGGTCGATTAGTGATTCTTCATTCGACGAATACGCCGATGCCAGTTACTTTGATGCTCTTACAAACATTTCTGATGAGATTTTAGGTCCTTTTGATCTACGCTCATTAATTGCTTCGGGACCATACGATTTATCGCGGGGAAGCGCACGTGTTGCTTTTGCGCTGGTGGCGGGCAATAATCTTGATGAGCTTAAGACAAATACAGATGCGGCTCTGTCAGTCAATCTCGGTTATAATGAAACGATTAGCATCTCTTCCCCGAACGGCGGTGAAATCTGGAGCGTTGGATCAACCCAGGAAATAACGTGGTCAAGTAGTTTAATTGATAATGTAAAGATAGAATATACAGTAAACAGCGGAAGCAGCTGGACAGAAATCGTTTCATCAACTCCAAGCGACGGAAATTATTCCTGGAATATACCAGATTTACCTTCATCTTTTTGCATGATAAAAATAAGCGATGCTTCCGACGGATATCCGGAGGACATCAGCGACGCATTCTTCACGATTGCAGGATCATCATCCATATCACTACTCTCCCCTAACGGCGGTGAAAACTGGTTTGTAGGTGAAGAACACCCGATTGAGTGGCAAAGCACAAACATCGACAGTATTGTTATCAGCTTCAGCTCCAATAGCGGCAATAACTGGGATATAATAGAAGAATCTTTCCCTGCAGCCGGCGGAAAATACAACTGGATAGTACCTGATATTTCTCCATCGGGCACATGTATTATCTCTGTCCACAGTACAAGGAATCCACTAATTGCTGATTACAGTGACGCAGCATTTTCGGTCAGTGTGCCAATAATACCTGCACTTGAGATGATTATTCCAAACGGCGGTGAAATATGGACCGTTGGAAGTCAGCAGCAGATAAAGTGGTCAAGCCAGTATATAGATGATGTTAAAATAAGTTATACGACAAACAACGGCGACAGCTGGCCGGTTATTGCAGCTTCAGTCACGGCTTCAGACGGGAGTTATAACTGGACAGTGCCGAACACTCCATCCCCGGAATGCCTGGTAATGGTCTCCGATGTAAATGATGATGAGATGTATGATCACAGCGATGCGATGTTTACTATTGTTGCACCTGCCAGCAGAACGGTTACTGTAATATCCCCAAACGGCGGAGAGTCGTGGGTTGCCGGCAGCTCTCATATTATTCAATGGAACAGTAATTTTGTCAATAATGTGAAAATTGAATACAGCATTAACAATGGAACCAGCTGGAACATTATAGCAGCATCCACCCCCAGCGCCGGCAGCTATAACTGGAGTGTACCTTCACCACCATCTCCGGAGTGTTTAATCAGAATAAGCGATGCCTCGGATAACTTCGTATTTGATATCAGCGATGCGGCATTTACAATTGCACCCGGAACATCAAGTACAATAACGGTAGTATCGCCGAACGGAGGTGAGCAGTTAATTACAGGACAATCAATTGATGTACAATGGAGCAGTGCAAATGTAGGAAATGTGCAGATTGACTACAGTACAGATAACGGCATAAGCTGGGCAGCGGTTATATCATCCGTCAGCGCCGCGGTAGGCAAATATACCTGGACTGTTCCGAACACACCATCCCAGAACTGCCTTGTTAGAATCAGTGATAAATCAAACGGCAGTATTTTCGATCAGAGCGATGCACCGTTTTCAATTGTATTACCGCCGGCGAGTATTATACTTGTCTCTCCTGCAGGCGGCGGAGTCTATATGGGGGGATCGGGTTTGAATATTTCATGGACGTCCGCAAATATTTCCAGCGTTACGATAGAATACAGTACTAATGGCGGAACAACCTGGTATACTATTATTACTTCCGTATCTGCGATTACCGGTAATTATACATGGACTCTACCGAACGCTCCGATAAATAACTGTCTGATAAGAATAAGCGACGCATCAAATCATGATGTATATTCAACTTGTCAAAACTCGTTCGAGGTCTTCGAGTATTTGACATCGATAAGCTTGTCGGCTTCACTGAATTATTATTCAGGCAACAATACATCCAGCTACAGGATAGTCGGGCTTCCGGGCAATATTAATCTCCCGATATCACAGGTGCTGAGCGGAACTTATGATGAAGACTGGAAAGCCTTTTACGACGACGGAAGTGATGCTGATTACCTTGTTGAGTACGACGGCACAAATGCTTTTAACTTCAGACCCGGCAGAGCGTTCTGGATAATAAACAAGAATGCAGCAACCATCAATGAAAACACCAGCAGTGTGTCGCTGAACAATTTATACTATTACTCAATTCCCCTGCACAGCGGGTGGAATCTTATATCAAATCCTTTTGATAAAAATGTAAGCTGGGAGAATGTAACTTTACTGAATAATATTTCCCACCGGATTTACTGGTTTAACGGATCCGCTTACGTAGATATGGATACTATGGAGATGTACAGAGGATACTACTACTACAACCAGGAAGAAAAAGCATCGCTTGTTATTCCTTATCTTGAGGGAGCTTCTTCGGGCAGTGTCCTTACGAAGAACATTCAGAGTTCAAGAGAGCTGGTGTTAACTTTAAACGACAACAACGATAAACTTGGCGAAGTAACAATAGGATTTGCCGATAACTCATTGAACAGTTACGACAAACTTGACATATACGCACCACCCGGAGATTTTATAAAAAACCGTATAGTTATTTTCAACAACGAACTTGAATCATCCTATAAATATTTGTACAAAGACTACAGGTCGGGCAATGATGAAGGACTGGAATATGTTATTGAAATAAAGAAAGAACCTGGGAAAGAATTAATATTGAAGACAACAGGTATTGAATTGTTCGATGATTATGAGATTTATATCACACATGAAAGATTGGAAAATTTTTATAATTTAAAAAGCAATCCAACCATTGTTCTTAATACGTTTCATGAGGGCGAAATATACAGGCTGCTGATAGGGAACCGGCAGTATATTGAGCGTGAAACAGTAGGTCTGGCACCAAATGAATATAAGTTGTATCAGAATTATCCGAATCCGTTTAACGGCAGTACGATTATAAGGTTCAGTCTGCCTGAGAGAGATGTTGTAAGTCTCGAGATTTACAACGTGCTCGGAGAACTGGTTACTAAAATTATCGACAATGTAATTTATGAAGCTGGTCGTCATGAAGTGTTGTTTGATGCGGACATACTTTCTACAGGAATATATATTTGTCAATACAAAACTAATTTGAAAAAATTATCAAATAAAATAATATACATAAAATAGTCTGCGGAAAATCCATGGTAAATATTATTGGAAGTTTAAGGCATATTGTTTTTATTAAAACTATAATTAAGAACATAGCATTAATAATATTAATAGCAACGCTGTTCTCTTTACAATTATCCGCCCAAGATGTGACAATAACTATACCTGATGTTTCCTATGCTCCCAACACAGAAGTGCTGATACCAATTAATATTACTGATTTAAATGATGTTGGCGCTATTACATTAAAATTTCAATATGATACTGATGTTCTTACATATATTGGTTCAGACTGGAATAGTATTCTAACAGGCGGTAGTGTTAGTGACAATAATAGTACGGGTCTTATTACCATAGGATGGTACAATCAAAATCCCGCCAATCAAATTAATCTTTCTAAGAAAATATTGGATTTAGAGTTCCAATATAAAGGCGGTTTTAGCGAATTAAATTTTACATTTGTTGAGATAACGAATTCTTCAGCTGTTGTTTACTCAACACAATATTCTACTGGTAGTATCAGTCAAGCATTTTCATCAATTGCTCTTATTTCCCCCAACGGCGGGGAAACATGGCGGGCGGGCACAACCCAAAACATTACATGGACAAATGAAAATGTTGATGATGTCAAAATCGAATATTCAACAGATAACGGCGCAACCTGGACAACAATCGTATCCTCTGCACCGGCTTCCGCAGGAAGTTTCAACTGGAAAGTACCCGCCACAATTTCCACACTATGTAAAGTTAGAATTAGCGACGTTTCTAACGCAACTATTACCGATGAATGCGATAATACTTTCAGTATTATACAGATTTACTCAGCTGGGAAAAAGTATGTTCCCGATGACTTCACATCCATCCAGGTAGGTATTGATAATTCAAACGATGGTGACACGATTATAGTAAGACCAGGAATATACTATGAGAACATTTCCCTGATTCAGAAAAATATTGTTCTGGGATCAAATTACATATTAAGCGGTGATGAAACAGAGATTGAAAATACTATAATTGACGGTAATGGAAAAGGCAGCGTGATTACTGTTAGAAATGTAAATAGCGCCTGTAAACTAGTTGGTTTTACAATTCAGCATGGCAGAGGAACAGAATTCGATTTATCCTGGCAGGGAGGTAATATAACAACCAGCAGTGCAGGCGGTGGAATTGCGATGTTTGAGAATGCAAAACCAGTATTCAGCAATCTGGTAATTAAAAATAATACTGCAAGTTTTGGTGGTGGAATATATTGCGAGCAGAATTCATATTATTCAATATCAAACTCAACTATAAATAACAATACAGTAGATAATCACGGTTCGGGCGGTGGTATATATTGCCATGGCTCTGATATTGAAATAACAGATTGCGAAATCAGTAATAATTTTGCTTATGAAGGAGCAGGTATATCTTTCACAACGGATAGCGATCCAAGATTGGAACGTGTTATTATTCATAGTAACCGGGGAGATATTGATGCAGCGTTGCATAGTAATTGGGCAAATCCTTACATGAAAAACGTAACAATTACTAATAATGTCTCTACAAATAGCAATTATTCAAGAACAGTTTATGGTTACGCTTCAAATATTAGAATATACAATTCAATTATCTGGAATAATGATTCAGACTCTATTCATTTTCACAATTTCAGCAATAATTATATAGAGATCGAAAATTCAGATATTAAGGGCGGTCCGGATATAATTAATTTCACTGAATTTATCCCGGGAGAAGCTGGAACACTTAGATGGCTGGAAGGCAATTTCGATGCCAATCCTAAATTCTGTGATCCCAATAATGACAACTATTCACTTCAATCCAATTCTCCATGTATTAATATAAATCAATACATTACTTACATTGGAGCCTTCAGCATTGGTTGTGATCCTGTTATGGATAAATCGATTACAATAATATCACCCAACGGCGGCGAGACATGGCGGGCGGGCAGTACACAAACCATATCCTGGACAAGTCAAAACGTTGATAGTGTAGATATATATTTTAACACAGATGGCAGTCTCATGTGGTCACCTATCTCATTGGGCATACCTGCATCTGCGCGTAGTTACACCTGGACTGTTCCAAATATCAACAGCAGCAATTGTCTGATTAAAGTAAATGATACAAAAAATAATTTAATAGATGATGAGAGTGATAATCCTTTTTCAATCACAGTCCAGCAAAGCCTGATTGTTTACTTCCCTTTTAACGGCAACGCGAACGACGAAAGTGGTAACCAAAATAATTGCACCGTGTTCGGAGCTTCATTAACTACAGACAGGTTCGGCAATCCCAATAGTGCATATAGTTTTGATGGCGGGGATGATTTTATAATAAGCGATAATGAAGTTTCATGGGAAGGTCTTGGATTGAATGAGAACATGACTGTTTCTTACTGGGCACTGGCAGATACAACCTGGCCAATGAATCCGGGTGGTGACGGGCTCAGTCTGGCCGTCAACAACGCTGCATCCGATATAGCTCAAACCGGCAACTGGTGGTCATGCGGAATAAGGAACCCGAGCGGGGAAATCGCATTACCGATGTTTACAATATGGAACAATGAAGGGACAGGCAGCAATTATGAAAACATGCAAAGCAGAATAGATTATTCCAAATGGAATCATTACGTTTTTACATTCAGCGGCGGTAATAGATCAATAATATATCTGAACGGAAAGCAGATCAGCTCGCTCCCCACTGTCAGCAGACCAACAAACCATACCGGGAAAATCTGTATAGGAAAATCAGGCAGAAGCAATGCAGCAATTAACCAATTCTGCTGGAATGGTAAAATAGATGAGATAAGAATATACAATACTATCTTAACAGCTTCACAGGTTGACTCCGTTTACTTGGAAGAGAATCCCGGAACTACTACTTCAACAATAAGAATAACTGCCCCCAACGGCGGTGAAAACTGGTACACAGGATCAACTCATTTAGTAAGTTATGTTGTAGACAATGTGGATAAAACCGTCGTTGAGTATTCCCTGGATAACGGCAGCAGCTGGAATGTTGTTACAACGCAAACTCATTCTTCCTCGGGAGGGAGAGGAATTGATTGGACACTGCCCAATGAACCTTCGGAACAATGCCTCTTAAGAGTTTCTTCAACTTCAAATCCGGATATCAGTGATGTTAGCGACAGCACCTTTACAATTTCTGTCCCCGATCCAAATCTTGTTGCTTGTTATTCTTTCAGCGGAAACGCGAACGATGAAACTGCACATAATCTTCACGGATCAGTACGAGGTGCGCCGCAGCTGTCAAATGACAGGTTCGGCAAACAATACTCTTCATATTACTTCGACGGTGTTGATGATTATATAACAATTGATCACAATGAACTTCTAAACTTTAATTCAAATACCGACAGTTATAGCATATCGCTATGGTTTAAATCCGAATCACAAAATGCAAGCCATGGAATAATTTTAAGAAAAGGATTATCCCAAATTCCCGCGCCCTTTGATATAAGTTTTTCGGGCTCTGATATCGGCGGTGAAATTAGTATAAGCAACAACTCTGCATACCACATAAGCTATGGCAGTAATTTGTGGGATAATAACTGGCATCATTTGGTTTTCATTATCAATCGCGAAACAGGAAGACTGCAGGGATACATTGATAAAAATGAAGTGGCATCACTTTCGTATAATATAGATCTTTCATCTGCCAACAGTGATCCCGTTTATATTGGTGGCTCCGACCAATACTATAAAGGATTTATTGATGATATAAAAATATTCGACAAAGTACTAGAAGAAGATGCTGTTTATAAACTTTATTTTGATGATAATTATCAGTCTGATCAACCTATAATGCGTGTTGTTAGTCCCAATGGCGGTGAGATTTGGGAAACTGGAACAACACATAACATAACATGGACCAGTGTGAATGTTGATAATGCCAAAATAGAATTCTCGACAAATAACGGTTCAAACTGGATCACAATTGTAAACTCAACTCCCGCTTCCGCAGGATCTCATACGTGGACCGTTCCGAACGTAAATTCAGTAAACTGCCTTGTAAGAATCAGCGATGTATCAAATACCACTGTTTCAGATATCAGTGACGGGACATTTACTATTACTGAAGTTTCGTCAATTACAGTTACGTCCCCCAACGGCGGTGAGAACTGGGAAACAGCTACGCGCAAATCAATAATATGGTCAAGCAGTAACGTCGCAAATGTAAAGATTGAATACAGCACGAACAATGGTGCTTATTGGTCTGTAGTTGCAGCTTCAACGGAAAGCGATGGAATTTATGAGTGGATAATTCCAGACACACCATCAAGTGAATGCCTTGTAAGAATCAGCGATGCGGACGACTCCCGCGTGACCGATGTCAGCGATAACACGTTTACTATCCGCGCCGCTTCTTCAATAACAGTAAAATCGCCTAACGGGGGCGAGGAGTGGGAAGCTTCGTCGAGCAAAACCATTACATGGACAAGCACCAATGTTGTAAATGTAAAAATAGAGTTCAGCATAAACAACGGTACTTCCTGGTCAATAATCACACCATCAACACAAAGTGATGGGATTTTCGAATGGGATATTCCCGTTGTTTCATCAACTCAGTGTTTCATTAAAATAAGCGACATTAATAATGCAGCTTTATTCGATATCAGTGATAATTCATTTACAATCACAGAACCTCAGACCAGTATAACACTAACATCTCCGAACGGCGGAGAAGAAATGCTTGCTAACTCAACAGTATCTGTCAACTGGGAATGCTACGGCGTGAATAATATTGAAATTGAACTTAGTACTGATAACGGTATGAGCTGGATACAGCTTGCGGCTCCCGTTGATGCCCGTGACTATTCTTACGGCTGGTCGGTGCCAGATGTCCAGTCTACAAACTGTAAAATGAAACTGACAAGTCTATCCGATCCGGCTCTGTTTGATATAAGCGATGCCGTCTTCGCAATTATAAAGTACGGCATGACTTATACAATAAATAAGACTTTAACATTTTACGGAGGTAATGTCGAAAACAGTTACAGGATGATCGGTTTGCCGGGTAATATAAACCTGCCTGTCAGTGAAGCTATTACAGGAGCATACGGCAACGACTGGCGCGCGTTTTATGATAACGGATCTAATGTTAACTATCTTGCCGAGTACAGCGATGGATCGACAGGATTCAATTTCCTGCCCGGCAACGGGTTCTGGATTATTTCAAAAAACGGTGTAACTGTTAATCAGGTCGTAAACACAGTACCTTTATCTTCAGATAACACTTATTCAATAAATCTGCATCCCGGCTGGAACATAATATCAAATCCCTTCAATAAAGTAATTATGTGGGGCAGGGTAAGCGCTATAAATGATACAATACAGAGCATCTTCAGTTATGACGGAAGCTATGCTGCTAATGAATCGGCTTTCACTCCATACGAAGGCTATTACTTCTATAATGTAGATAATAAACCGGCAATTAAAATTCCTTTCCTGAAACCGGATGGAAATCTTTCGGTTCTTGCTAAGGAGTCAAATACAAATGAATTAAATATAAACCTGATAGAGAACAACAATAAAATATGCGGATGTGTTTATATAGGATTTAATGATAACTCGAAGATGGGATTCGATAAAAAAGATAAATACGCACCTCCCCCTCATTTTGTTACCAGCAGAATAGTCCTATATAACGAGGAGCTGCACACGGATTATAAATATTTATACAAAGATTACAGATCCATGAACAGCGGGCCGGAGACGTACAAGATCATCATTAATAAAGTCAAAGGATCGGAATACAAATTTCTGTTCAATAATTTATCGGCGGTTGGTGACGGGAAAGTAATTTGCTTAATCGATAACAGGATTTCAAATGCCGTTTATATCGACAATGAAACTATAATTATACCTGACGTATCCCACAGCGAAGAAAGCTATACTTTAATAATCGGAAAGAGATCGGATATAGATCAAATTGCCGCACAGTTTGTCCCCGGTGAATATCAACTATACCAGAATTATCCCAACCCGTTTAACAATTCAACAATTATCAGATTCAGTTTACCTTTAAGAGAATCGGTTACGCTTGAAGTATATACAATATTAGGCGAAAAAATATTTGCTCTTCTGAAGAACCAAACACTCGATGCCGGTAATTATGAATATAATCTGGAACTTGATGACTGCAGTTCCGGCGTGTATTTGTACAGACTAAGAACAAATAATATTAACTATACACGAAAACTTGTATTAATTAAATAGATGAGAATAGTATGAAACCAGTAATTATAATTACCTGGCTATTTATTTTATTGGGATCAATCCTGACACAAGCTCAATTGAAAGAGTTCGAGGTAAGACAGGAAGAACCACCGGTATCAATACCTATTTTCCCCAGCAATCCCGATGACGCTGCTGTAATAATCTATTCATCAATTCCCGATTTGTATTTTGAGTCGAATACCGGCGGAATTGTTGATATCAAAGGTGATGCGCGTGAAGGGAAATACATACTGATAGTCAGACCCGAGCGCCAGATTATCACGGTTAAACTGCGGGGGTTTAAAGAAGAGCAGATACGCCTTATGAGTCTGGAAGCCAAGAGTGTAAAATATTATTCCGTTGAAGAGAAGAAAATATTAATGACAACCGAGAAGGGTAAATTTATACTGAACACTATACCTCAGGGTGCCGAGTTCGTAGTCGACGGATTGCCGATTAAAGCTACAACTCCATACGAGTCTGATGAATTCAGAGCCGAGACTTATAAAATTACTATAAAGAAAAACGGATACGAAGCTCAGGAGATTTTTCTGGAAATCGAACCGGGAAAAATAATAAGCAAAACGGTTGAATTAACACCCGACATACTGTTCGTTGATTACACGTCTAATATATTAAGCGCATACAGCGGTAATGAAAAAATAAGCAATGTAAGGTTTGAACAGGATGGTCATTCTATTGTCATATATTACAACCTGGCGGGAGATACACAAACGAATTATACAATAGAAGTTTTTATGCGAAGAACAGATAATCCTGAACTTCTAATTAATCCTGTTGATATCAGAGGTGATGTGGGCACCGGAAGATTTGTGGGGATGGACAGAAAAATTATCTGGGATATATATAAACAATATCCGAATGGGCTTGGAGACTTCCGGTATAATATCGAACTGTTCATGGAGGAAGAATCCGGAGGGCTTGCCTGGTATTATTATGTGGGTGGCGCCATTGTTGCAATCGGTGGAGTAATTGCAGCTGTATTATCGGGAGGCAGCAGTGCGGAATCAGACACAACTCCGCCTGCTGAAACGCTTGTCGATCCGCCCGGACGTCCATAAAAGAGGTCGGTGATGAAATTCAATCTAAAGTTAAAAATATTGTTTTCAATTATTATAGCTGCGGGCTCCGTATTAATAGCTTTATTCACTACTTCGAGTAAAATCACTGCTACATTCAATAACGAGATTTATGACATGAAGGTGAATCTGTCGGCAAATACTTTAAAAGCCGATACTAATATTGTTATTGTCGCTGTTGATCAGACAAGCCTGGAGTTTTTTGAGAACAATGCAATCGGATGGCCGTGGCCGAGATTATTTTATGCTGAGGTACTTAAATTTCTGAAAGCTGCAAACGCAGGTACAGTTCTGTTCGATGTTGACTTTTCCTCCCGTGAAATTGACCGGTGGGAGATAGACGCGAAGACATCCGAATCGGCATTTGCCGAGGCAATAAGGGATTACAATAATGTCATACTGATTTCATCTTTGAGTCAGGATAATAACAGTGAAACTGAAATCGATAAACGTTTCAGGATTAAAGAGAATATTAAACAGTATTACTCAGCCGACTACAACGACGCCGTTTTACCGCTCGAATCCTTTCGTAAAAATATGTCCGCCCTGGGGATTGTAAATGTCATAAAGGATCCGGACGGCATCATACGCAGGTCTCCACTGATTTATAAGTATAAAGATTTTTTCCTGCCTCACGCTGCGCTTGCTTCATATATTCTTTCGGATACGGAAAGCAATGAATCATATTCCGAATTACTCGGGAAGTTTCAAACGGACTCGCTGAGTCAGTTTTTAATCAACTGGTATGGACCAAGCGGGAAGGAAAGTCCTTTTGAATATTATTCCATTCACTCGCTCGTTGTTTCAGCATCGAAATTATCAAAAAATATTGAGCCTGATATTCCGCTTAAAAAATTCGAAGGTAAAACCGTAATTATTGGAGGAACAGCATTTGCACTCCTTGACTATAAGCCTGTGCCGATACAGGGAGACGAACCTTACCCTGGAATGGAAATTCACGCTACTCTCCTAAGTAACCTAAGAAGCGGGCACTTCATTACTCCGTTCACCTCTGGTAATTTTATTTTAATGATAGGACTGCTTTCTTTCATAACCTCATTCATATTTTTTATTTTTTCAAACAGATTGTCCGTGGTAATCTTTCCGATTTTAATACTGCTTCTCTATATCTTAACAGATTTTGGACTGTTTTACCTTTACAGAATATTTATCCCGTCTTTCGAACCCGTACTGGCTGTTGTTCTTTCACTGATCACTTCCTCTTATATAAGTTATATTTACGAAGGAAAACAGCGTAAACAAATTAATCAGTTGTTTTCGCGGTATATAAATCCGCATGTAGTTAGAGAGCTTTTAGATAACCCGGATGAAATTGAACTTAAAGGCAAAGAAGTTGAAGCAACAATTTTCTTTTCGGATATCGAAGACTTCACAACTGTTTCGGAAAAAATGAACCCGCAGGAACTTCTGCAGTTTTTAAATGAGTATTTCGGTTATACCAGCAGTATCATTCTAAACAACGATGCACTGCTGGATAAATATATTGGCGATGCTATTATGGCTGTATTCGGTGTGCCTATACACAAAAACGATCACGCAGCATCGGCATGTCAGACAGCACTTGACATGCAGAAGTCGTTGAAAAAATTATCTGTGAAAGTACATAGTTCAGAAAAGTGGAATTATGAAACCAGAATCGGAATTAATACCGGGAAAATTGTGGTGGGCAATATAGGCACCAGCAACAGATCTGATTACACTGCTATCGGCGATCCGGTGAACGTTGCCTCAAGACTGGAATCCATCAATAAGTTTTTCAAAACGAATATTATAATCAGTGAAACAACTCAATCTGCTGTGGATAGTTTATTCTTAGTACGTGAACTTGATATGGTTCGCGTTAAGGGTAAAAAAAATGCAATGAAGATATATGAATTATGTTCTGAACTGGAGAGTGCCGACGATCTGAGGGTGAAACTTGTAAAAGACTTTTCAAACGCACTTGACCTATACAGAAAATGGGAATGGAACGAAGCTTTACAGTATTTTGAGGAAATTTATAAAACATACAATGACTACCCTGCTTTAATTTATATTAACAGATGCAGAGAAAATATTAATCAGCCTCCGGACAAAGACTGGGACAGTGTTTATAATTTTAGCCAGAAATAAAATGAGTTAATTATGCAAACGTTTATATTATCTCTGATATTATTTTTATTTATAAACTTTGGTAGTGATTACATAATTACCAAACGAAACAATAATTATATAAGGGAAGGCGCCGGTGCGTTTTATCCACTCATTGAAATTATTCATAACAACGTGCGGCTGCCGGTTATTGAGAAAAAAGGCTCATGGATTAAAGTTGAACTACCCGACGGACAGCAGGGATGGATTGCGGCTAACTCCATAAAATCCCGTGTAAATGCAGAAGGGGATATTTACGACTTCTCGCAGAAGACATCCTCAAAAAAGGTATCTCGTACCGGTCTTGCTGCTGCAATAAAAGGATTAAAGGGCAAAAGCGATATAAAGTATGCCAAAAATTACGAGAACCTTGATGAACTTCTTAAACCCACAATCAAACTGAAGGATTTCAACACATTTCGAAAACCGTTTTTTGAAACAGAAAACATAAACTCCGATCTGGAGATAGAAGATCTGGATCTTATGGAGTTTGAATATGAGCAGAATATTGAATCGCAGACTATCGGATACGGCATTGCGGGCAGATTATTATCGCATGATGCAGTAAATGATTCCGTGATAAACAAATATCTTGCACTTGTAACAAATCATCTGGTGGCAAGTAACAGTTTTTACGATGCATCTATCAACACTTTTCTTTTAAGCTCGGACTATGTTGATGGGTATTCATGTCCGGGCGGATACATATTTATTACAAAAGGTGCTATCAAAAAGTGCGGCAGCGAAGCCGAGCTTGCTGGTATAATTGCTCATGAAATGGCTCATATATTAAGGAAACATGGTCTCGTTGAACTAACCGGCAGAAAAACATCAATACGGATGGAGAATGTTTTCAGTCTGCTTGAAGAAGAAACCGGCGAGAATAGATCGGAGGCTGAGCAGGAGCTTGAAGATATGTTAATGCAGGGTTACGAGAAAGTAATGCATGAAAGACTATTATCGTACGAGGAAGAAGCTGATAAAATTGCTGCCGTTATTATATCTAAAGCCGGTTACGACTGCAGTTCTTTTATTGACTATGTAGACAGGATTTCCAAATTATACAAATCATCGGATGACATCTTCGATTCTTCCTACTTAACGCCTAATGATGTTGCCTTAAGGGCAGAAAGTTTGAAAAAGTTTCTTGATGATGAATTCGAGGGTGAAGCGGGCGGACTATTACTGGAAGAAAGGTTTTTGCGATTTAAATCACAATTGTAAAATGCTAAAGAAAGGTGAACAGAATCACACGCGTTTTAGTTTCAATTTTTTATTTTCTAACTGTTTTCATTCCTTTCTTTTTACAGTCAAAGGGCACGGAAATAGTTATTGATATTTCTTTAATAGATGCATAAATCCATAAACTCAAGGGAGAAAGGTTCCATGAAAAAACTACTTACTTTTGTTGGTTTAACGTCAATGGTTTTTTACTTCGGATGCAGCTCAGCCGCCACAACAACCGAAGGCGATATTCCCGAGTGGTATCTCGAAACGTATCAGGATCCGAATTATCTTTTTGCTACCTCTTCGGCAACTTCCAAAGATTTACAATTAGCTGTTGATAAAGCTACTACCGATGCCAGAGCCGACATCGGAAGACAGCTTGAACTTAAACTTGAAGGGCTTCAAAAAAGGTTTCAGGAGGAGGTTGGTGTAGCAGAAAACTCAACCCTGCTTGAACAATTTTCCACTGCCACCAAAACCGTGGTTTCCCAGACATTAACAGGCAGCAGTGTAAGCAAAAAGGATGTTCAGCGCGATGATGAAATTTACCGTGCTTACGTACTCGTCCAGTATCCGATCAGCACTGCCAATCAGGCTTTGCTAAACCAAATCGAAAAGCAGGAAGAATTGTATACCCGGTTTCGTTCATCCCAGGCTTTTAAAGAACTTGAAGAAGAAGTAAAGAAAATGAAGGAAGAATAATAATTTTTGCACAACCGGGGACTGGTTCTCCGGTTGTTTTTTCCTTAGCAAGTTTCTAAACCATGATTAATTTTCTTCAATTAATATTAGTTATTACTTTTATCTGTTCAGGTAATTTAATCAGAGCTCAGGAATATCCTGACTGGTTCCTGAACCAACAATTGGTTCCCGGAAAATCCGTAGCAGGATACTCGAGAATTTATAAAATTACCGAGTCGAGTTATGATGAAGCTTATCAGAATGCAAGGCATAAATCCGCAATGTTTGGTTCAGCTATAATTAAAGGAGGACAGGGATTTCTTAAATCCGAACGAGGACAATTCTGGATGGGTTCAGATATTAAAATAGAATATGATACATCTCAGGTAGTAAAGTTCGCGCTTAGCGCAGTTGATACTGTATTCACGAACGGTATGTGTATTATTTTATATTCCGATAGTACTGTTAATGGTGAATTTGAATCAGAAAAGTTATCGCCTGTATTGCCCGACTGGATTTCTAATTTGCCTTCAAACCGTAAATTTGTATACTCTGTCGGAACTGCGCCCAGGTATTATTATGAAGTTAACTCATGGTTAGAGGCTGAAAAAAACGCTTTAATTAATTTGGCAAGAAACTCAAGAATTAATATCAGTTCTTTATCTTATCAAAACCGGAAAACACAACAATCTGTAAAGAAAGAGGAACTGAAAATTACTCTGCGCGGAATTGAAATATTAGAAAGACATTATGATTCGTCTTCCAAAATATTTTATGTTTTAATAAGAACGTCAAATGACCATTAATAAATGAGCATGGTGATGAGATCTTTAATTCAACAAATGATTTTAATTTATTTTATATGCGCTGTTGCAGTATCGGCACAGGATGATTATAAAAAATGGCTTGAATCTCAGCGTAAAGAATTTCAAAATTTCCTTAGCGAGGATGACAAAAAATTCATCGGTTTTCTCGAGCAGGAATGGAAAGAGTTTGCTCTTTTAGCCGGTGAGAAGCCGGATCAGCAACCCAAACCGGTTAAAATTCCACAAGCTTCAGTTAAAGAACCTGTAAAGAGCAAACCTGAAGTTGTAAGAATCCAACCGCCGAAAAGTGTGAGCGAAAAACCTCAGCAGAAACAACCTCAAAATATTGAACCTGATCAAAAAGGTGATCTGCCAGCCGATCCTAATACGGCAACCATCTCTTTCCCTTTTTTCACATCAGAAGAAAAACTATCAATTCCGATGAGCCTTTCAGTAACCCCATCGCAAGACCTGAGTGTAAAGACAATTGCGGATTTTTACAAAAATACGGCTAACACAAATTATAAAAAGACACTTGAAAACATTATTCACAGAAAAACTGAAATGGCTCTTAACGACTGGGGCTATATACTTTATCTTAAAAGCCTGGCAGAAAAAATTTATCCGGACAATAACGACAATAGGCATTTGCTGGTCTGGTTCTGGCTTATTAAATCCGGTTATAAGGCAAAAGTTGGAATAATAAACGGAAGTGTAAGATTGTTTCTGCCCACTAAAAACAAGCTCTATGGCATTCCATACTTTGCTGGCAGCGATGATGCAAGACTTTTTGTTTTTAACTTAGATAATCTCGGAGAAAGGATTGAAGGCAGTCTTTTATCTTATAATGAAGATTACCCGGAAGCAGTCAAACTTATTGACATGAATATTGAGCAGTCTCCGAGAATAAGCGATGATTTCATTACCAGGGAATTAACATTTACATATGAAGGCAAAAAATATTTATTAGCCGTAGAGTATGATGTGTCGGCGGTTCATTTTTATAAGTACTATCCATATTCCAATCTTGAAATATATTTTAATGCCGCGGTCTCAGAGTGCTTTGCAGGAAATATAATTTCTCAGCTTAAAGAAATTACTAAAAATCTATCTTCTCCTTCAGCCGCCAATATAATACTTCGTTTTGTTCAGACAGCCTTCGATTATAAAACGGATGATGTAAACTTCGGAAGGGAAAAGCCCCTGTTTCCCGAGGAGACCATTCACTATCAGTTTTCAGATTGCGAGGACAGATCGGTTTTATTTGCATACTTAGTAAAAAATGTTTTGGATCTTCCTGTGATCGGTGTGGACTACCCCGGACATGTTGCCACTGCTGTTTTATTCAATACAGTGGTTGATGGTGATAAAGTCAGATACAATAATAAGCATTACACAATCTGCGATCCGACTTATATTAATGCTTATATAGGCATGTCTCAGGAAGAATTCAGAAATGCCGCGATCGAAAATCTGATCGAACTGCGATAGTGTTTATTTAAATATTTGAATTATACACAAACAGCATTATTTGTTGTTCTGATTGACTATCTAACCGCAAAAACATTATTATTCACATTAATAATTTTCAGTTTTATTAAAATTCAAGAATTGCGACGCAGTAAACTACTCATACCAACATTTATAATCATCACAGTACTAAGTATTTTTGCATACAGTCTGCTCGATAATTATTATGAATCCAGAAATGAAATGCTGGAGCGTTTTAAATTTAACCTGGGCTTTGCTTATGAAAGCATTTTTGAAAATCACAAAGATTTATCGGAGATAATCTTTAAATCCCAGATAAACCTTCCAAAAATTACTTCGATACTGTATGATGTATACAAGAGCGGTAAAATTGAAGCAAACAGAAAACGTCTGGCAGATGAACTGAACGATTTCTATAATATTTTATCGCAGTACAATATACGGCAGCTGCACTTTCATCTGAATGACAACAGAAGTTTTTACCGCTTTCACAGACCTGAGAAATACGGTGACGATTTAACAAACATAAGAGAATCCATTCGTCTGACAAATCAGAACAAAACGCCAACAATAGGGTTTGAAGAAGGTAGAATATTCAACGGCTTCAGGTATGTTTATCCTTTGTTTCATGAAGATAATCATGTGGGCAGCGTTGAAATTTCTTTTTCGTACAATTTTATCAACTCGGCAATTTTTAACGTGATCGGCAGATCTGTTGACTTTATGCTTAAAAAAAATGTAGTCGACCAAAAAGTTTTTGAAGATGAAAAGTCGAACTATAAAGTCAGTATGCTGAATGATAATTATGTAAGGGATCTGTCGGTGTTATATAAAGGTACGGATGAAAAATTCGATCTGAATATTTATCAACAGTCTCTCAGTAAACAAGATTACGATAAAATTAAAACCAGTATGAACGATGGCAATTTTTTTACAATTGAGACGGAATATTCCGGCAACGACATTGTATTTGTCTTCATGCCCGTTCAAAACATCAAGCAGGAAACAGTAGCATATTTATCAACATTTTTTGAAGATCCATATAAAAGAAGACTGCAGTATTCTACTACTCTGACGCTTGTTTCTATGATTCTCGCCACCGCAAGTTTCTTTTTGTTACTCATTAACAGAGAAAGAAGACTTGTGGCAGAAAGCAAACTTTCTGAAAATCTAAAAAATACAATCGAACAGAGAGACAAATTGTTTTCGGTTATATCCCACGACTTAAGATCACCGTTTATGAACCTGATGGGATTTACAAGCCTGCTTAAAGATGAATTAAACACTCTGGACAAGAATGATTTAAAAGATATAACAGAAACTATTCACAGCAGTGTTTCAAACACTTTTAATCTTCTGAAACAGCTTCTGGAATGGTCGAGATTACAGATGGATAATGTTCACGTGCGCAAGGAACTTGTTTCTCTCGATAAATTAGTAAGAGAGGAAGTAAATAAGATGCATGAGCAGTTGAGATCAAAAAAACTCAGAGTTGAATTGGATTTAAATGAAATACAGGCAGAGATTGATCCTGAAGCATATGCAATTGTCGTGCGAAATATATTGAGTAATGCGATAAAGTTCAGTAATACAGACTCTTCAGTTATTGTAAAGCTTGACTCAAAGGAGAAAAATATTAATTTATCAATTCGCGATTTCGGCATCGGGCTTGATGATGAGCTTTTAATCAAGCTCCGGATGAATCAGGTACATGAAAGTAATAAAGGAACTGCCGGTGAAAAAGGAAGCGGCATTGGTTTCTGGCTGATAAATGACTACGCAAAAGTAAATAACGGTGAAATATTTATTGCGAGCAAGCTGAATGAAGGTACAACTGTCCATTTCTTAATAAATCAATAACTATTTTGTGAAACGTGTCTTTCTGAATCGTGGTTAGTAATTTTGCTTAATGAAAAGATAAATATCAATGCAACCTTGGAGGATCAGTGCCTGCAGTTCGGAAAACTGCTTGAACTTGGGAAACCCGTTGCTCCCCAGGTGCTTATAAGCGCAATTCATAATGATGATTATGCACGCAGCTTAATTGCCAATAAAAGAAGTCCGTTTCATTTGAATAAACTACTGGCAAATCCGCCAGTTGTTGAATCGAAGCATAAACCGGAGCATCATCATACGAGCGGAGAGTTGATTGCAAGTGCTGCTAAGGCATTAATAAAATGGGGAAAAACCGGATTCATGAAAGTTGATGCGAAAGTATTGGAGAAAAGAGAAAACGCGTGTCTTTCATGTCCTAATATGGTTGATCCGGATAAGTTGATTCAGAAAATACTCCCTTCAAAGAGCATAAGTAATAAAACAGGTGAAAGAACCGGCAAGCACGTCTGCGATTTTTGCGGTTGTCATATCTCAAAAAAAATACAGCTGATTTCCGAATCATGCCCTGATGAACATCCCACAAAGAGTGGTTTTACAAGATGGGATGAACCGATTTAATTTTGAACTTCCTGTAAAACGGATCGAACCATTCATACAATCTTGTTCTGCAGATATTTTTTTTTAAAAGATTTGGTTAAGAAATGCATCAATTTTTGAAATATCGAATATAAAATTCTCAGCAACATAATTATCAGGAGAGTTGGTAAGACTATTGCTGAAAAAGACTTCCATAAAATATCAATGTTAAAAGATGAATCAAAAAAATTACAATTGTTTATAAAGTTCATAATCTGATCAGGGTATTTTTTCATCATATCGGGAAAAGTCTTGAAAAGAAAATAAAAAAACAGTATGAAAAATGAATTGCTGATTACTACGTAAATAATAAAAAATATTTTTGACTTCTTTTCAACATTCAATATCTGTGACGATCTTCCATTATTTCTCCGGAATATTTTTTTAAAGTATAACGATACGGCTTCAACAGAACGTTTTCTCAAGTTCGGTATGCCTGATATATCTGAAGCAAGCCAATAACCATCAAACCTGAAAAAGGGATTAAGCGTGCTTATAAGGGAAAACGTAAGGAAATATATAACCTTTATAAATACCAGTTCACCGGTAATTTTATACACGATAAAAAATATTGGGATTGTAAGCATTTGAAAATACACTCCGGCTAAATCCACGACTGTTCTCTGTTTTCTGTTTAACCTCCATGCATCAGTAACATCGGCATAGAAAACGGGGAAATACAAATAAAGACCCACACCAATATCACCGTGCTTTGCTCCGAAATAACGGCATGAAGATGCATGACCGAGTTCATGAAATAAAGTGGTTACAAAAAACAGAATATAAATTATAAAAATATCGGCGACGGTAAAGGACGAAAGCGTTATCTCGGGTCCGGAATATAAAAAGTAGAAATACAACAAGGACAAAACAATAAATGAGAATAATGTTATAAACACATGTTTGACGAACAAATACTGAAGATAGTTTGTGAGGATACTTATTTTTTCGGATGTGAATAAAGATATTTTAAAATATAGAATCGATTTCTTTTTTTTAGGATCATCTTCCGTGGAATCGTTATCCAGAATTCCGTTTTTTTTAAGGTAGTGATAAATTATTTTCTTAAGATTATCCGGTGTAACTTCCTCGTTAATTTCCAGAGAATATAATTCAGCAATTTCATCAACTGTTCTTGTGCCGTCAATTAACATCAATAATCTGTAGATATGATCAGATATTTCCAGCCTTTTTTTACCATTTATTACAACCAAATACTTCTGCGACATCGACGAAGTATCCAAAGGAAGAATTTCCAGATCTGTTCGTATTTTAGGGATAGTGTCCATAGCAATTAATAATAACCAAATGTCTTTATTATAGCTTTTAAAACATACGCCGTAACAATGGATTCACTCTTATATGTAAGATCTTTTTCACCAACTCTCATTCTGATGAACGGGACTTTCTTCCATGACCCGGTCTGCTGTTGCTTTTCCAAAAGATACGACAATGCAGATTTTATAACCCCGGAAGAAATGCTCATTATATTTTTATCCAGATAAGAGAGTGTTAAAACAGCAAACGCAGTGTTTTGAGGATCACTGCCTTCAATTCCCCAGCCACCATCATCATTTTGAGTTGATAAAATAAAATTTCCGGCACTCTTTAAGCAGGTGGAATTGTTCCCCGATTCAACCAGCAGTCTAACAGATGTATATGTTCCGTAATACGGACCCCAATACCATACACTTTGCCAAAAACCATCGGGCTTCTGCGAAGATTTTATTTTTCTCATCCCTTTCAATATTACATTTTCATATTTGCTGCGGTTGTATAACAGCAATGCATAAAGGATGTTTGATGTTACCTCAAGATCCCTTCCGTAATAATCACCCCAATAATTTTCCACTGCGCTTTTTAACTTTAACTGGGGTTCGCTAAAATCCAAGGGATTCAGTATCCAGGTTTTAAATGTCCCGTCAGAATTTTTGTTATGCTCCAGCAACAGGCTCAAATGTTCATCAATAATACCGGAAATATTTCCATAGTCAGATTTAACCAGAATTTGCATAACCTGCGCCAGATCGTCTGAGTCGGGCGGAAGAAAAGGATACCCGGGAAAATAATTCCATCCGCCCTTAACACTCTTCATTCTCATTTCTACTATTTCATTAATATCAGATTTTATAACATCATGATTAATATAATTATTAAATTCATTATTAATATCCAGGTAAGTATCAACTACTATTGTCCTTTGGAAAATACTGCCTTGAACAAAAATCCCCGGATCTTTTGGAATTCTTATTTCTGCCGAGGGTAATTTCATCGCATGAATCAATTCCTGGTAACCGTTTTCTCTTTCAATAAGTAAATAAGATAACGCATTACTTATACATTTTTGAATGTGTTTCCGCAATTCTTTCTTTTTACTGTTCCCGATCTTAATGTTGTCAACATGCTTCTTTCTGGCTGAAGCCTGTTTAACTATAAACATCCTGTTATTCTCATAATCACGTAGCATGTCTTCACTTTTTTTTATGTACTGATCAACAAGCGAAATCCAGAAAGGAACATTTAAATCTGCACAGCATTCCTTTGCATACTTGAAATGATCTGCAGCTTTTTGAATTAAATCAATCGATGAAACTGATAAATACACATATTTACCGATTACATTTTCTTTATCGGCTCCTTTTTCTATCGCGTTAAGAACATCTTTATCCTGGAATGCCATGTTTAACAGAAAAGAATTCCTGTTATTTCTTAAATCGTCTTTCCAGTCCACAAAATCATCTATTATCTGAAGTCCAATATGAAATTGATCCTGCGTGGTTATAAACGGGTCGTTTTCAAATTTATATTCTGATAAAGATAATAATCCTGCAGTAGCACATTTTGCAACAGCTGATTTGGCAATGGCAATTTCTTTAAAATTATCGTATGAATATTCCTCATTGCCCGTTTTCTTTCCCAGACTTCTTTCTTTCATTACTGCATCAAAAAAATCTTTCCCGTAAGCTTCAAAATACCTCCAGAAAGAACTACCCGGCGGAAAAATATTTACAATTTTCAGCAGGGAATTTTCGTGAAGTTTATGCAGTGAAATTAAAGTTGTACCGCTGTGCGTATCCAGGAATCCATCGAGCAGCAATAAATATGAAAAATACATATTTCCGCTCAGCGTTAACGAATACAGCTCTTCCTCATGGATCTGATCAAAACAAGTAGCAAAATAAAAAGGATAAACGAGATAGAAACTTTCTTTTATCTTACTGCAATTTCTCATAAGTACAGAATCACCGCTCTTATAATTACCGTTCAATTCTCCAAACAGCGAATTTATCTCACTGTAATATTCTTCATAACATCTTTCTTTTATATCTTCTGATATTTCCACTCTTAATCCAGTTGATCGACTATAGGTTTCAAAACTCTGCAAGTTTTTTCCTTGCAATTTTTTTGTGGTTTTCAATTTTGCTGTTTGCCAGAACCCAGTCATAGCATTTTTTTGCTTCTTCTTTATCCTCCATATCAAAGAAAGCATTCCCCATTGCAACATAAGCCCATGATTCAAATTCAGGCGCTATGCAGCGGTCAACAAGTTCGTCCCAAAGTTTAACTACTTTAATAAAATTTTTAAGTTTATTATAATTATCAGCTAGAAAGAGATAAATGTATGCGACTTCAAGTTTATTTAAATCTGTTAATGATCCTCTTTTCGAATATTCAATAGCACCTTGGTATAAATTATTGCTTTGTTCAAACAACTTTTCTTCAGCCAGTTGTTTACCGTATTTCAGAGCGTAGTAATATTTGCTCTCGGGAAATTGATCAATTAATTTAGTAATAATCCTTATAGCACCGGTGCCGTTGCCTCTGCGAATATAAAGCTGAGACAACATTTCCTGCGCTTCAAAAACTGCGAGTGTACCGTTATTTATAACCATTTGAAAGTATTCTATAGCATCGGACTCGCTGCCGCTTTTTCCCAGAATCCAGAGTATGGGTTTCAGGTACCAGGGTACATCGCTGGCATAGTAGTTAAAAATTGCTTTACTAAGGTATACATCCCCGCAGTGGGGATATTGCTGAATTAATGAGTCGTGATATTCAATTCCTTTTTTCCCGACAGAAGCAGCCTTGAAGTTTTCACGCCTACCTGCATAATACATCCCGATATAACCGTAAGCCGCACCAGTATAAAACAGCGCCAGAGAATCCTTCGGATTTTTTTTGACCAATTCCTCCCCGATATATGCAGCTTCCATAAATTCACTAACGGCGTTATCAATTAAACTCTGGATTACTGATTGATCTTTTTTGTACCCGATGGAAATTTCATAAGCCATGTATTTGCTGCGACGCAACAAAATAACACCCTTAAAATATTTCCACTGCAAAGAGGCAGTATCTTTTAAACCGCAGCTATCCGTTAATTTCATGGCGTCATCAAATTGAAGATTATATGTTAATCTTATTATTTCATTGATGACTTTTTCAACAGGTTTTTTACCATCTGCTTTTGTAAAAGCAAACAGTTGCAGGAAAAAAACAAAAACTATTATCCGCCCGATCACTTAATTCACACCTTTCAATTTTATGATTGATTGTGTCTGAAAATTGAAATAAAGGCTACTCTATAATAAATAGAGTAGCCACGACTTAATCAAGTTGCACAACAGGCGAACAAATGCTGTCGCATTTTCCTATACAATCAACATATCCCACGCAAATCCATGGGGCTGCTTCTGCCAGCTCCAATCTTTCTTCAAGTTCTTCCACCGAAAGATTAGGGTCAAGAAAGATTTCATTTAGTTTTACTATTTCATCTTTTTTTTTCTCTTCCATTTCGGTTCCTGTTTTTAAGTGAAAGAATTTAATTACTTTTCTCGGTTTACGGAACGATCAAAAGTGTTTAACCGGCATTATCTCTTCCTTTGTTGTCAGCTTTCACCACTCTATAAAACCACCTCCCTTTAAATTGATTGATAAAAATAGAATTATTGATTTATTTCCATCGCTTCATTAAATGCTTCAATTGCATAGCGCTGAAAGATAGCCGGGAACTGATCGCAGTAACCTTTCATCACGGTGCCATACTTATTTTTTGAAAATGCAGCGCACCCGCCTCCGCAGAACAATGCATACTTACATTTATTACATTTCGGCAGGTTATATATTTTCCTTTCTATTAATTTATGGCTGTCAATATGTTCTAATTCGGCTTTAGGATAAAAACTCCCTATCTTTTCCTCCTCATCTCCCACAAATTCGTAACATGAATATATGTCGCCTTTCGGATCAAGGATTAAGCTGGCACCTGTGGCTCCGCAAAAATTGCCTTTGAATTTTGTACTTCTTTTATTTTTTATTGCACTTACCAGAGAATTTTTTATTTCGCTGCGTGGGATTCTGAAAATGGAAAATTTACCGTTTATCCTCTTCATTTCTTTCATATATTTATAGATATCCAGCATTTCGACCAAATATTTACCTGACAGACACATGTCTTTTTGTCCTTCATTTACAAGATGCGATTCATTGCGGCTTTGAACCGGCGATAAATAACAACTGAAATTCTTTTTATCCGTCCAGCCGTTAGCAGTAAATATATCGGCTAATGATTCTATACGGAATAAGTTTTCTTTGTCGACATTAATTCTCAAATTGACATGTGTTCCCGCTTCGAGTGCTAACGAAATATTATTAATTATTTTGGTGAAAGTTCCGTTACCTGTATAATGGGGTCTTCGTTTATTATGTACTCTTTCATCGCCGTCCAGTGTAATTTGAATCATATTAACCGAATCACTGCCCAGCAGATCTGTATATTCATCCAGGTCATAACCGTTTGTAATTGCACTGAATCTGTAGCCGTATTTTATTCCCGTATTAATTATGTAACGAACTGCATCTGAGTTCTCTTTCAGGAAGGGTTCGCCGCCGTACAGTACAATAGCGTGTTTTTCATTTGGTGAAGAGTTTTTTTTGATAAAAGAATACGCAGCATCAATGTATTCTTTTGTAAAAGTTTCCTTTGTCCATTCTGAACCAAAGTTGGAAATGTTTGCCTCATAGCAATAGGGACACCTTAAATTGCAATTGTAAGAAACAAGAAACGCATAATGTCTTTTTTTATTTTCATATTTAGCGATCACTTTCGCAAGCGCTGCAACCCTGGCGTACTCTTCCGATTCACTCTTATTTGTTATGTAACCCCTGCTAAACAGATAGTTTCTATGGTCATCCGAAATAGAATTAATTTCGTTTTTCTTTAATCTTTCTGCAATACTGTAATTCACAAGGTCTATTGCACCCGTATAGCCATGAATGAGAACGTACTTGTCGCTATCAGGAAGTTTAACGTAGATGTTGTATTGGCTTGCCAACATATCTGTATTTATACTTATGCAAAATTCATTCTAACACAAAAGCAAGAATACACCAGCTGCAATGGATTGGTTTTTATTTTAGATTAAAAATCATGCGGCTCAACAGGATTTAAATGATAAGCGAGTACATAAGTTGTGTACATTATTAATAATAAAAGAAAAGAGCCTTAATAATTATCTCCCCCGCAAAATTATTAATAATTAAAAATTTATTCTTAATGGATTTATTTGCTTGTATTAAGGTAATTTAATAGAAAATAAGTAGCAAATTAAATATTATATATTTCATGTTGTTGGTCAGATTAATATTCTGCTTTAATTCAAAAAAAATCAATATTTAACGCATAATCAGAAGATATTGATTTGCACAATCAGCATAACAACCGTCATAGTTAAGTATAATTAAACTTAACAAACTATAATTTTAACCTTCAGCTGCCTGGATTTTTCCTGAAACTGATATATAAACCCGAATTTTTCCTTGAAAAATAAATCTGTTCATCTTGTCAGATTGGCAATAATCTTACAATAAAATTCTAACCTAAGAATAAATGAATTGTTTATTTTTACAGTTCTTGTTAGTTACTTTCGTTACTCAAATAATTTTGTGTACAGCGGCAGGATCATAAATTTGTTTTTATTACCTAAGGAAATTCTTATGAAAAAGTTTAACATATTAATTGTCCCGGCAGCTTGTCTATTAATTTTATCATCTGCTGTAAATATTCCGGCACAGGAGAAGCCTGTTCAGATTTCATTGTTTAATCCCGTTCAGCTTTATGACGAAACCACTTCCATCACTGGATTGAGAATAAATCTTTTATACGGGAAAAACACAAAAATTACCGGTTTGGATTTTGGTCTGGTTAACCACACAACCTCAGGAGTTTCAAAGGGTGTGCAGTTCGGAGTAGTCGGAATTGCTGATGATGATTTCACGGGTTGGCAGGATAATTTTGTAAATATTACAAAAAGACATTTTGAAGGATTGCAGTGGGGCTTTGTAAATTATGCAGGTACTATGAGCGGCGTTCAGATTGGCTTAATTAACTATGCGGCTAATATGACCAAAGGATTGCAAATAGGATTAGTTAACATAATTAAACAGGGTGGACAATTTCCCTTTTTCCCGATTGTTAATTGGGCGTTTTAATATATTAGATTCGTCTGCATTACAAAGCGGCAGTTCAATAACTTCTCTGCAATTATTTTATTAAGATGAGCTAAAGCATGTTTTTTCTTTCACGTATTGATCCGTTTGTGGTTTTCATATTAATAACTGTTTATTCAGGACTTCATTTTTTTATTTACTACAGCTTTGTGTATTTTTTTAATATCTCCAAAAGACCAGGAAAAATACTGGTTTTTAGTATCGTTTTATTCCTTGGTTTAAGTTTCCTTCTTGCATTTTCTTTGCCCCGTGCCCTGAATTATACTGCGGCAAATGTACTCTCGTCAATATTTCCGATCTGGATTGGTATTTTTCCTGTTTTAATATCATCCCTTTCTATTCTATGGATCATTAAATGGATCAGTAAGAAAATTAAGTTAAAAATTCCGCTGAAAATCCTTTCAGTCTTTTCATTTATTGCCCCCGTGATAATTATCGCATACGGCATATGGATCAGTTTTTATATTGAAATAAATGAAGTACTTATTCCGGTGAAAAATCTGCCTTCTTTCTGGAATAATAAATCTATAGTACATCTTACGGATCTACATCTGAGATCAGAAAATCAGATAGAATTTGTAAATAAAATTGTTGATAAAATAAATGGTATATCACCAGAACTGGTTGTAATTACAGGAGATTTTATTGACAGAGGCAGCAAAAATGTTAATGAATTACTGTCACCTTTTAAAAGAATTTCAGTTCCTATTCTTTTTACTACCGGGAACCACGATCGTTATTCCTCACTTGTCCGATCATTCGAAGAATTAAAGATAAATTATATAAAGATATTGCACAATGAATTATACGTGAAAGAAGGTTTGCAGATTATTGGTCTCGGTTACCCGCATCGGGATGACAGAAACCCGGCTGATATTTTAGCCAATGATATCCCGCTGAATCCGGATAAGCCGACGATATTATTATACCATACCCCCACTACAATTGATAAGGATAATATGGGAGACAGGTATGTTTCGCCGAACACAGACTTTTCCATTGTTAAAAACGCTGGTATCGATATTCAATTATCGGGACATACCCACGGGGGACAGTTCTTTCCTTTTTCGCTGATCACCCCCGCTCTGAATAATGGTTACGATAAAGGACTGCACCGAGAAGGTAGTTTTTCACTTTTCGTAAGTACCGGACTGGGGACATGGGGTCCGCCTGTACGCACCTTTATTCCTCCTGAGATTGCAGTAATTCATCTTACTGACAGATAAGTTCAACTTCTGGAAGAAGTTGTACTTCTGAACAATTAAAAATCGAAAAGGTCTTCCAGAAACCCGCCTCTTCTTTTTTTCTTATAACCATACTTGTTATAATCATCAGAATAACCACTGTTATATTCTCTTTTCTCATTACCAGAACTGAATGACTGTGTGGATCGTTCAATTATTTTATCAAGTTCCCCTCTGTCCAGCCATATACCTCTGCATTCAGGACAGTAATCTATTTCTATTCCGTTTTTATCGGAAATAACAAGCTTTACATCTTTACAAACAGGACAATTCATAGCATCTCCTTTTATTTATGAAATAATATTTTAAACTAAGTTTCCAGCAGAAAAAACCTTAACAGATAACCGAAGTAAAGAACTACAAACAATGCGCCTTCCCATCGGTCAAGAATTCTCTTTTTACCGGTAAACATGAAGAAAAACAATAACAGGGATATGAATACCAGAAAAAGCAAGTCGATGTTCAGGTTATTATTAAACTGAATCGGGTTTATTACGGAACTTATTCCGAGAATGAGAAAAACATTAAAAATATTTGAACCGACCACGTTGCCGATGGCAATATCTGAGTTTTTACGATAAGCGGCTACTGCAGATGTAGCTAATTCCGGTAATGATGTTCCTACAGCCACTAGTGTAAACCCGATTACAGCTTCGCTGACTTTTAGCATTTGAGCAATTGATACAGCAGAATCTACGATTAGTTTCCCACCAAAAGTCAGTCCTGCTATTCCCGCAATAATAAATATAGTCGATTTCTTAACCGGTAATGATTCGATTTCTGTCACCGGATCATTATTCTCTTTCATAATAGCAAATACATATCCCATGAATACGCAAAAAAACAGGAGCAGAATTAATCCATCGCCGGCAGAAATTAAATTTACGCCTGAAAGAAGAAACGCGTCGTTTGCCAAGACGAGTAGTACTAAAGAAGATAACAAAGCAATTGGTATTTCTTTCCAGACAGTATTCTTCTTTGTATGAAGCGGATAGATTAAACCAGAGATTCCCAATATTAATAGGATATTGGCAATATTACTCCCTACTACATTCCCAATGGTTATTTCCGAATTACCTCCTAAAGAAGCAAGCACATTTACAACCAGTTCGGGCGTTGAAGTACCAAATGACACTATTGTAAGACCGATAACTATTTGAGGAACATTCTTCTGAAGGGCTATTGAAGATGCGCCTTTTACCAGAAGATCGGCTCCTTTAATAAGGAATACAAATCCAACAATAAAAAGAAGTATTTCTACTAGAATCATTTCAGGTTCCGTTAAAAGTTTTTACCAATCAAAATGTTAGCGCGTTCTGATTAAAACAATTATAAAAAAAAGAAATTGCTCAACAATAAGCTAAATAACTCAATCCAAATCTAATCATAATTCTATCTTTCTCAATCTTTCCATTTATGGACTACTTGCCTCCCTTATACATTGCAATTTTCTCCATCTGGATAGCTAGGCACCTGCTTCCCGCCATAATAATAATATCCTCCTTCTGGTATTGCTTTATAGACATTTACCTGGGCGGACATCCATGATGTACCGTTTTTTATAAACATCCATATTTCAGCCTCTGCTGCGAATAATGCAGTAGATATAAAAAG
>JAFGMI010000006.1 GCA_016927595.1 Melioribacteraceae bacterium
GGTATATCAGAATCAGTGATTGTTACTAATTCCTGAGCATGTAATGTCAGGCTTAGCAAAAACAGTGATGATAGAAAAATGGTGAATCTCTTTGACATAGTATCTCCCAATTAATTTATATTTTTAGATTTAATGACATTGAAAACGTTCGACCCTTACTGTATTTATGATATATAAAGTGTTCTCCTTTAAATTCCTGGGTAAACTCTATATCCGGATCGAGAAGATTTTTTGCAGTAAAGGACACGCTGAGGATATCAAACAATCCTTTTGTGACTTTCATGTCTAAACTGCCATAACCCCTTTCAAATACATCAGGACTGGCACCTTCTGTTACGATAGCAAGTCTGTCTCCGAATATATTGTAGAATAGTCCTGCGTAGATATCCTCATCATAATTATCATAAGATAAATTTACATTAATGAGGTGAGGTGACTGACCAATAAATGGTCTTGTGTCAGGAGCTTTCGGGTCAGAAATTCTTATAAGGAACAATTCTGTTGCGGGGATTTTGGTTTCCGATTCGACAAATGATACATTGGTACCGATATTGAAATTACCCAGGAATGAATGAATTATACCCAGATTTTTCCTTAACTCGAATTCAATACCGTACAAAGACGCATTGTCTACATTCTGCACTGAGAGCAGTCCATTTGGTATACTGTTATTTTGGAACTTCTCAATCGGGTCCTTAAAATCCTTATAGAAGGCACTTACTGCTATCAGTTCACCCGGATTAACGAACCATTCCCACCTTAAATCATAGTTGGTTATAAAAGTTCTCTTAAGGTTTGCGTTCCCGGTGAAAAGATAGTCGCCGTAAAACTCAAAATTTGTATATGGTGCAAGTTCCCTGAATGTGGGTCTAGCTACCGTATTTGAATAAGCAAAACGAAGGTTCATATTGTTTTGAAGCTGGTAAACAAGGTTTAATGAAGGCAGAAAATCCGTATTGTCCAGATAACCCTTAGCTGCAGTTGTATCATCACTGAAAGCGTTCATTTCAGTACTTTCGGCTCTTACCCCGCCTATTAACCTTAATTGATCGGTAACCGGAAGATCAATCATTAAGAAACCAGCTGCTGTCGTCTGGTTGCCACGGAATCTGTTTTTGGGAGATTTCGCTTCGCCTATAACGTTACCAAATACAAAATAGGATTGAGCTGAGTCTATTATTCCCACGGTACCGAAATATTCGTCGATATCGCCGTTAAACTGACTGAAATTTATTCCCTCGCCGTCTGCATCGTATTCAAATCTTCTTTGATCATAAGTTCTGTCAATTGCAGTATAAGCGCCGCCGAATTTAAGTTTTGCAGAGTGTCCGTTCCATACTTTGATAGGTAGCTCGAAATTCAGGTTCCCGGTAAGATTGTCTTCCTGGAGATTTCTGAAATATCTTATTCCAGGCGGATAAAGCGATGATGGACTCTGATAAATAGTATCACCCGTAGACTTTTTAACCGTCCAGTGATTTGAAAAATATCTAAGGTCAGGCTCATCCTGTTCGTTCAATGAGTAAGAAATTTTCCAGTCGATTTTCAAATCTGCCAAAGGATTAACGACATGCAAACCTTCGAATTGGTAAGTATCTAAAGATCTTTCAGTATATTGAAGAACCCTTGTTTCGTATGTGGCAGAAGATGGAATATCGGTCCATTTGCCTGTGATATAACGGGCTGATGATTCACCGCTTTGAGTTCTTAAATATGATGCTTTTATCTGCCCGAAAGTATTATCTTTCATTGAAAGCGAAAGTATTGCTCCCCAGTTTGCTTCATGAACTCCCTTTTCATCCCGGAAGTCTCTTTCAAAATCAAGTGCTTCAATATCATCGACAGTACCCGGAAGTTTCCATCTGCCTATCTCGCCATTACCGTAATATGAATAATTCTGGCTCCATGTTAAGGAACCGAGTAAGCCGAAAACTTTATCGCCAATTTCAAACTGATTGCCTATCGACATAGATAAGCCGCTATTCAAACCTGTGCCCGCAGATATGGGAGTCATGTGAGTATTGAAAGATCTTGAAATTTTATCGAGTCTAACGGCTTCTTCTTTTGTTTTAACTGCTGTATACCTGGGAATCTCTATATCCGGATCACGCAAAATTGCAGGTATATTCCTCGTACCGTCATCCATGCCAAGCCAGTCATGACCACCTTGATTAGGAAGTATAATATCCTTCAGACTTGCCTGTGTATTGTATCCTGATGAAACAGAAACATTCGCAGTAAACTTTTCAGGAAAATTTTTCATTGTAACATCGACCAGTCCACCTGTGAAAGTCCCTGGTTTGTCGGGTGTGAATGTTTTTATTGTCGTAATATTATCAAGTAAACTGGATGGGAATAAGTCAAGTTGAAAAGATTTTTTATCGGGATCAGCACTGGGCAGTTCGGCACCGTTTAACTGAGTAGAACTGTAACGGTCGCCTAAGCCGCGTATATAAACGTACTTTCCTCCAACAACCGAAGCCCCTGTTACTTTAGTCATCGCTGCTGCTGCGTCGCTGCTGGCAGATCTGGATATTGCTTCGGCACTTATTGCATCACTAATCGAAGAAGCTTTCTGCCTGTTTATCAGTAAGCCTGCTTCAGAATCTACTGCTGCTTTAGCTGTTATAACAACATCATCGGTCTCAAAAGATTCTGTCTTCATAGCAATGTCAATTTTAACCAAACCGCCTGCTGTAACAACAACATCAGTTACTATTTGTCTTGCAAAACCAATACTGGAGAAAATTATATTGTATTTACCTTCCGGAACATTTTCTATTAAATACTTACCTTCAATATCTGTAGCAGCACCGATTGCCGTTCCTTCGAGAAGAATGTTTGCACCAATAAGAGCATCACCGAATTCTTCGTCTACAACCGTACCTGTAATATTACCTGTCTGCTGTGCAGTTAAGACAATTGAAGTCATTATTAAAAAAATCATCAGAAATTTCTTTTGAACCATACCTAATAATTCGATTAAATTGATTTGCATTTTCTCTCTCCTTCTTTGCAATCAAAATGAAATAAATTTTATGGCTCAAAGATAGGTTTTGAATATTAACAGGAGGTTACGGCAGTGTTAAATGATTTTAAAGGTAATGTTAATTTACTGTTAACAATTGCGGAAATGGACTAAAAATAAGGATAAGAAGTATTTTATTGTTTCAGTGTGGATTATATTTATTCGATAATATATTCTTCACGTCCCCATTCTTTTAGTTTCGCGGAAATAAAATCAACAATTTTTTGCTGTTCTTCCGTGCCCTTACCTTCAACCCTGAATGGTTTGCCGAACTCAAAATGGACGGTTCTTGATAAATCGATGCGTCCCAGTTCTTTGATGTATTTACCGTTATCCCATGCATCGGTAAGTAGTGCAACAGGGACAATATGAACATTGTTCTGCCGGGCAAGCTTAATACCGAGGCTGTTGAAATTCTGCGGACTGAAATATTTGCTTCTCGTTTTCTGCGGAAAAATTATTATAGATTTGCCGTTATTCAGTCTTTCTGCCCCTTCTATCATAACCTTCTTTAAATCTTCCCTTGCATTTTCCCTTCCGACGATTATCGGATCGCGGGCAGAATTTACAGGACCGAACACGGGATAACTTGTGAGCTCCTTCTTCGTTATGAAAACAACTTTTTTCCTTGGATGAATCATTCCCGGAAGTAAAACTGTTTCGAGTGTACTCATATGGTTTGAAATAAAAATTACAGGACCGTCGGCGGAGTTAATATTCTTCATACCCTTCACATCGTACTTTACGCCGGCATCTTCAAAACTTTTAAATAAATCCACCGAGGCATGAATCCAATTGTGATCATCATATAATCCGTTTCTTACCCATTTATTGCTGTATAAAACTACGCGGGCAAGAGACAAAAAAATATGAGCCGCAGACCCCCAGATTTTTTTCGGCACACGAAAATTTTCGGGAGTTTTATAAGAATCCTCTAAAGCTAAAATTTTCTTATAATCTTCAAGATTCATAAAAGATTCAAAAAAGTTTGAAAAGGCAGACGAATTTAAAATAAAAAAGCCCCGAATTCAAATTCGGGGCTTTGTGACCCCAACGGGGCTCGAACCCGTACTCTCCACCTTGAAAGGGTGATGTGTTAACCAGTTACACCATGGGGCCAAAACTAAAAAAGCTTTGGGGTGAGTAAAGGGATTTGAACCCTTGACCTTCTGGGCCACAACCAGACGCTCTAACCAACTGAGCTATACCCACCATGTACAAAAATAATTCACAGATATTCTGAGAAAATTTTTTGATGAGTACGCCAGAGTGGACTCGAACCACTAACCTACAGCTTAGAAGGCTGTTGCTCTATCCAATTGAGCTACTGGCGCATGTAGCTTCATTAAATTTAAGAACTATACTGGGGCGGTTTGTAATTCCTGAGATGTAGTCTTGGTTTTTACAGTTCAGTAAACCGTTCCCAACAATTGTCGGGGCGGCAGGATTCGAACCTGCGACCTCCTGCTCCCAAAGCAGGCGCGCTAACCGGACTACGCTACGCCCCGGTTAACAAAAACAGTATATTAAAAACATATTCAAATACGGCTTGTTAAAATATAGTATAAATCCAAGAATGTCAATTTTTAACTGTGTAATTCTGGTATTTTTATCATAACTTAAGTTCTTTAATTTATTTGCATTAAGTCTCATGTCGCTACCACTTTTCATAGCAGGAAAATATTTACGTTCGAATAAAAATTCACAGCTGATTTCTCTCATTTCTGTAATTACTATACTCGGAATTACAGTCGGTGTTACTGTATTAATTCTGTCAATCACGGTCTTAAACAGCTTTGAGGAAGCGATCGAAGAAAAAATTGTGAACTTTAATGAGCATATCGTTATAACAGGTTTCGGCAACAGAAACCTTCCTGAAAGCGAACAGGTTGAGGAAACCATTAAGAGCAGCCTGGGATTTTACCTGCAGGATATATCACCATTTATATCGAAGAATGTTATAATATCATCAAAAAACGTTACAGATGGGGTGGAATTTATCGGTCTGGATTCAACAGGTATCAGCCGGATAAGTCCATATTTAATTATTTCGTCGGATTCCGCAAAATCTTCGGTAAATAAAGTATTTGTAGGTGAAAAGCTCCGCAGAAGATTAAATATAAATATTAATGATGTAGTCACACTGTTTGCACTTCAGAAAGATGAGTTGCCTTCATTG
The DNA here is from genome assembly GCA_016927595.1 of Melioribacteraceae bacterium. Classification (GTDB taxonomy): domain Bacteria; phylum Bacteroidota; class Ignavibacteria; order Ignavibacteriales; family Melioribacteraceae; genus PGYT01. The sequence goes on from JAFGMI010000006.1 coordinate 5,208, forward strand.
TTAAATCCGCCAATGATTAAACAGTTTAATGTAAACGGAATTTATGAGAGCGGCATGGCTCAATACGATGATTTGCGTATTTATTCAAGTATTCATGCGGCAAAAGTATTCCTTGGATTTAACCATGAAATTTCGGGATATAATATTCAACTAAAGGAGATATCCAAACTTGATTCACTTGAAGAAGTACTTAAACAGAAATTAAGCTATCCGTATTATGTTCAGTCCATATATAAAAAGCATCAGAACATATTCACATGGATTGATCTTCAGAAAAAACCGATACCCATAATACTGGGAATAATAATAATTGTTGCAGCATTTAATATTATCGGAACTATATTAATGATTATACTTGAACGAACCGGTGATATTGGGATTTTGAAATCGCTCGGTATGAACAGGCTGGAAATTTTAAAGGTTTTCATGTATCACGGACTTTACCTATCAATAATGGGAATAATTTCTGGGAATATTCTTGCTCTCGCTATTACTTTTCTGCAGCAAAATTTTAATCTGATAACACTGCCGGGTTCGGTATATTTTTTATCTTCCGTACCGGTATCGGTTCAACCGATAGTATATGCTTCGGTATCGTTGATTACTTTAACAATCTGCATGATAACGACAGTTATTCCCAGTTTTATTGCAGGACGTCTGAACATTATTAATGCAATAAGGTTTCAATAATGTTTGAATTTTTTATTTCAAAAAGATACCTGAGATCGAAGCACAAGATTAATTTAATCTCGATTATCTCTCTTATATCTACAATTGGAATTACAATCGGAGTGGCAGCGTTAATAGTAGTAATTTCGGTATTCAACGGATTCGGTTCACTCGTTAAATCTATTCTTATAAATTTCGACCCTCATGTTTCAATTCATGCCGTTGCAGACACTTCACCGGAATTGATTAAAGAAATAGGTGCATTCCTTAACAGCAGTGATAAAGTGGAGTCTTATTATTATATAATTGAAGGCAAAGTCCTTATTCAGAACGGACGTCATTATCAGGCTCTGTCACTCAAAGGTATAACAGAACAGGACACGTCGCGCAGCTGGGGTATTAAAACAGCATTATTAAAGGGTGATATTAATTTCGACAATACTTCGGATTTTACACCTGAACTGCTTGTAAGTCAGCGGATGGCGATCAGACTTTCATGTTCCGTGGGCGATACAATTTATATAAGCAGCTTCGAAAATCTCAAAAACCTGGCGATTGATATAACTCATGTCCCTCAGATAATGCCGTTTATAGTATCTGGACTTTTTGCAACTGACAACAAAGACTACGATGTGATCTATGCATTTACAGCTTTCTCGTCAGCCGGTAAATTGTTCGGTTCAAAAGGCAGATTAAACGGTATTGAAGTACGATTAAAGGATATAGATAATTCAAACGATTTTAAAGCTGAATTAATGAGCAGATTCGATACAGGCAATTTAATCATTAACTCGTGGTATGATCTTCACAAGGATTTATACAATGTAATGCAGATTGAGAGGTGGTCGGCTTTTATATTGTTGTCACTTATAATTTCGGTTGCAACTTTTAACATACTTGGTTCGCTCACAATGTCTGTGATTGAGAAGAAGAGAGATATCGGCGTGCTAAGATCTATGGGTGTCAGAATCCGATCGGTAATAAAAATTTTTATGCTCGAAGGACTGCTTATAGGGTTGATTGGGTCAGTTTTAGGCTTGTTCCTCGGATTAGCAATCTGTTATTTGCAGGTAGAATATAAATTATATGCCCTTGATCCTTCCAAATATATTATTGATGCAATCCCGGTTAAAGTTTATTTTTCGGATATTGCAGCAGTGTTCACAGCATCTTTTCTGCTGACATTTTTTGCTTCTCTTTATCCGGCTAGAAGGGCTGCGAAGCTGAATCTGATTGAATCAATAAAGTATGAATGACGGGTAAAATATGACCACAATTTTAAAATGCAGTAATTTGTCCCGAGAATTTCGGAAAAGTGACAGAACCGTATTGAAAATAATACGTGGAATTGATCTGGAAATTAAAAAGAACAATATTACGGTAATAATTGGTGCCTCGGGTGCTGGTAAAAGTACTCTTCTCCATCTTCTGGGTGGTTTAGATTATCCAACAAGCGGCAGGGTTTTGCTGAATGACCGCGACATTTACAAACTCTCTGACAAAGAATTATCCGAGATAAGAAATAAAAATATCGGATTTGTGTTCCAGTTCCATCATTTACTCCCGGAATTCACTGCGATGGAAAACATCAATATACCGCAATTAATTGCCGGATTAAGTTACGATAAAGCATCCGGGAAAAGCATGGAATTACTGACTGTTGTCGGACTTGAAGATAGAGCTGATCACAAACCCGCTGAGCTGTCGGGGGGTGAGCAACAGAGGGTTGCTGTTGCTAGAGCGCTTGCAAATTCACCCGAGATTATTCTTGCAGATGAACCGACAGGCAATCTGGATACAATGAACAGCGAACTTATTCATCAGCTGTTTCTTAAACTAAAAACCGAGCTTAAACAAACATTGCTGATTGTTACTCATAATCCGGCTCTGGTGGAAATTGCCGACCGTGTTATTGAAATGAAAGACGGAATAATTATCAAGAGCTGAGTTTTTTCAAATAACAACTCATTAATCTTACACCGAAACCGGTGTGAAATTTTTCAGTGTAATTTCTGTACTTATGTTCGAGTGCCGGACCAGCGAGATCAATATGCGCATAAGGAATTTTATCATCAACAAAATACTCAAGGAACTTCCCTGCTGTAATTGCCCCTCCCCATCTCGGACCAAGGTTGCTTATATCCGCTATGTCGCTTTCAATTAATGGCTTGAAGTCATCATTAAATGGTAATCGCCACAACGGTTCATCCACCTCTTCCGAAGCTGAGAGTATTTCTTTAGCAAGCTCGTCGTTCTTTGTCATCAGACCTGCCGTAAAAAGACCGAGTGCAACTGCAACAGCACCTGTAAGCGTAGCAAAGTCAATTATTAAATCAGGTTTCAGACGGCTGGCATAGTGCAGGGCATCGGCAAGCACAATTCTTCCTTCCGCATCAGTATCTTTAACTTCTATCGATTTACCCGAATAGCTTTTTACAATATCACCTGGTTTGTAACTCGAACCGGATATCATGTTTTCGACAGCCGGAATAATTCCCGTAATTTCAACAGGAAGCTTATGGCGTGCAGCAGATAAAACTGTTCCGATCACAGTTGCTGCCCCTGCCATATCAGCTTTCATTTCGAGCATGCCGTTGGTTGGTTTAATTGAAAGTCCTCCCGAATCGTACGTAACCCCTTTCCCTACTAAGGCTATTTTTCGTTTAACACGTGCTTTGGGTTTGTATTTTAAAATCAAAAGATATGGCGGATTCGAACTAGCGCCGCCGACCGCCAGTATCCCACCCATTTTGTTTTTAACAAGACCTTTCTGGTCAATAGCTGAAACAGATACTACTTCATTCTGAAATGCCTTCTTAGTTCTTTTAATCAGTTCGAGAGGTGTTAAAACATTTGCAGGTTCATTTACAAGGTCACGGGCAAAGGCGACGGAATCAATTAAGGACTCAACCTTTTCAGACAGAGAAGTAATTTTTATTTTTGTATGAAATAAAACACGAAGATCGTATTTCTGTTTCTTCTCAGATTTATATTTATCGAATGAATAATTTCCAAGTAAAAGTCCCTCAAGAATTGTCTCCACCAAAGCTGCTTCAGTTTGGAATACAGATTTTACATCACTGAATTCAGGCTGATGCAATTCGAGTCTGGTTACTTTTTTATCATTCAGCTTTTTAATTATGCCGGATAAATAATTCCTGAAACTATCAAGTGTCAGTTTATGCTTTTCGAACTTACTTAATATCACATAATTATAAATCCCGGACTTAACGGCAGTAAATAATTCCTTTTCTTTTTCATCCTGGAAAAGGTCAAGTTCACAATCGGTAAGAATAAGACCGTCATTCTTAATGATTTTCCGAATATTATTTTTCAATAATTTTGAATCAGGTATAAAATACAGAACGGCAGAAACATGTTTTGTCGGAACTTTTTTCCCACCATTACTAAAACGAATTGATTTATAAATCATCTTAATACCTCTAATCCAGATACTTTTTTGACAGTTCAATTATTTTGGGAAGCACAGCTTCCGCTGTGTTGTCAGTTATTCTTGCACCTGCTGCATGAAAGTGACCGCCGCCTCCAAACTCCTCGGCAAGTTTGTTTACAGGTATATCGCCAACTGAACGGAAACTGACTTTTAGTCCTTCCTGCAATTCATATAACAACAAAGCAATCTTAACATCTTCGACGGATAATGCATAATTAACAAAACCATCCGTATCTTCCTCACCAGTTCCTGTCTCATTCAGATCAGCTCTATTAATTTTCATCAATGCAACTCTGCCATCGTGATAAAGAGTTAAGGAATTAAGCGCTTTCCCGAGAAGCTTTATTTTCCCTGGTTTAACATTCTCAAATACAAGCCTGTGTGTTTCTTTCGGGTCCACACCTGCGCCGAGAAGTCTGGCGGCTTTTAAATGTGTAGCAGGCAGAGTCCGCTCGTATTTGAATGAACCGCTGTCTGTCATAATGGCAACATAGAGAGGCAACGCGATTTCGTAATCAATATTAATTTCCTTGTACGAATCAATCAGATCAAATAGAATTTCACCAGTAGAACCGTAACTGGTATCCACGAACATGAATTCCGTGAACTGTTCAGAATCCTCATGATGATCAATGCATACTTTTATTTTTGAACTTTTTCTGAAGCCGTCTTCCATATCAATTATTCTGTCGAGTCTGTTAAAATCAACAGCAATTAATACATCGTATTGTTCAAAGATGTTCAGCATTGATGAAGTCTGATAATTTTCAATAATCGATTCCGGATCAAGGAATTGCAGGTTTGAAGGTGTTTCCGAAAAATTTATTAGTCTTAACTCTTTCCCAAGTCTATTCAAATATTTGTACAGCGCTATCTGTGATCCAATCGCATCACCATCGGGATTTACATGAGTTGTAATCAGAAATGACTTGTTCTCTTCAATTATTTTATGAAGTCCTGAAAAATTTAACATATCTCCTCAAAAAGAAGATTGCAATTTGCAATTTTTTAACGAGATATCATAAAAAAATCCCCGATCCGCTGCCAGCAGATTCGGGGATAGTATAGATTATTATTTAGAAGAATTATTTCACTTCCCAGGAACCTTTACCAAACATCAGCTTTTCGTATGTGCCAGTTCCTTTCTTTGATATAACATTTTTAATTTGCTCATGATAATCACTATCGTAAGTTGGTTTATCGTATCTTCTGAATACACCTACCGGAGTCGGGAAGTTTTCAATATCGGTAAACCGTGCCATTAAAAAGACTCTGGTCGGATTAGGGTCGTTTTCGTCATGTACCCAGCAGTCATCGATTGAATGTTTACCGTCATTAAGATCAATAACCACGGGATTAAGCCCGTCCAGTTTAATACCCTTATCCTGATTTGCACCAAATACCATTGGTTTTCCGTGTTCAAGGTAAAGTACATTATCGGCACGTGTTTCTTTTTCAGTAAGAACGGAAAAAGCACCGTCGTTAAAGATCGGACAATTCTGATATATTTCTATAAATGCAAGACCTTTGTGCCTGGAAGCTCTCATAATCATTTCCTGTAAGTGCTTAGGATCCCTGTCCAATGAACGAGCAACGAAAGTTGCTCCGGAACCTGTAGCCACCTTAATAGCATTAAACGGGAAATCGACTGTACCGTAGGGAGATGATTTGGTTATCTTACCTTTTTCAGAAGTCGGCGAATACTGTCCTTTGGTTAATCCATATATTCGGTTGTTGAATAAAAGAATTTTGATATCGATGTTTCTACGGCAGGCATGGATGAAATGATTACCACCGATACTTAGCGAATCACCGTCACCGGTAGCTACCCAGACCTGAAGATCGGGATTAGCCAGTTTAACACCTGTTGCTACTGCAGCAGCTCTTCCGTGAATGCCGTGGATGCCATATGTATTCATGTAATAAGGAAATCGGCTGGAACAACCGATACCTGAGATCCAGACTATGTCCTCTTTTTTCTTGCCAAAATCCGGCGATGTACGCTGAACCTGAGCTAGTATAGAATAATCACCGCAACCCGGACACCATTTTACATCTATACCTGATGAAAAATCCTTCGCAGTATATTTTATTTGTGAGGTTTCAATTATATTATTTTCCATTGCTGCCTCCTAACACTTCTAGTATTTTATTTGCCACTTCCTGTACTTTGAACGGCTGTCCCTGAACCTTATTAAACTGAACAATATCTTTCATGAACATCCCCTTGATGATGAACGCAAGCTGACCAGTATTTAACTCCGGTATCATTACTTTCTTAAATCTGTTAAGTACATCTTCTAAATTTTTAGGGAACGGGTTCAGGAATTTTAAGTGAGCATGAGAAACATTTGCTCCTTGCATTCTAGCCTTTCTTATACCTTCCTTAATTGCCCCATAAGTACTTCCCCAGCTTAAAACGAGTAATTCATCGTCACCATCACCATCGATTTCAAGTTCCGGTATATCGTTTTGAACATTCTGGATTTTCTGTTTCCTATTACGAACCATAATTTCATGATTTTCAGGCTCGTAACTTATGTTTCCGTAAATATCTTTCTTCTCAAGTCCCCCTATCCGATGCTCCAATCCAGGTGTACCCGGGATTGCCCAGGGACGGACAAGATTTTCATTACGCAGATAGGGATAAAATCCTTCCGGATCAGTCCTGTACTCCACATGAATATCGGGCAGATCTTCAAAAGCGGGTACCTTCATGGGTTCAGAGCCGAATGCAAGGTAACCATCAGATAATAATATGACCGGTGTCATATATTTTATGGCAATTCTTGCTGCTTCAATAGACATGCAGAAACAGTCAGCCGGACTTTGTGCAGCCATTACAACCAGAGGTGCTTCACCGTGCCGTCCGTAAATCGCCTGGAATAAGTCAGCCTGTTCAGTCTTTGTAGGCAAACCGGTACTTGGACCACCTCTCTGAACATCAACAATAACAAGTGGAAGTTCTGTAATTACAGCTAATCCTGCAGCTTCCATTTTAAGTGAAAGTCCGGGTCCGGAGGTACTTGTTATAGCAAGTTTACCGGAAAATGAAGCCCCAATTGCAGCACAAATTCCCGCAATTTCATCTTCCGCCTGAAATGTAATTACACCATAATCCTTGTACTTGCTTAATTCCTGCAAGATTTCGGATGCCGGTGTGATAGGATATGAACCGAGAAATAATTGTGCTCCTGATTTTAACGAAGCGGTTATAAATCCCAATGCAATTGCTTCATTACCCGATATATTTTTGTATCTACCCGCCGGTAGTTTAGCAGGTTTTACTTCGTACCTTGTCGTAAATATCTCTGTTGTTTCACCGTAATAGTAACCAGCTTTAAGTACCATCTGGTTGGCTTCGAGTACTTCCGGTTTATTTCTGAACTTTGTTTCGAGCCATTTTTCTGTAACCTGAATTGGTCTGTTATACATCCAGTACATCAAACCAAGTGCGAAAAAGTTTTTACATTTTTCTTTATCCTTAACCGAAAGATTAACCTTTTCAAGCGTATTCATTGTAAGCAAGGTGAGAGGAATCGGTATCACATTATATTTTGAGAGTGAGCCGTCTTCCAGCGGATTTGAATCATACTTTGCCAGTTTCAGATTTTTAAGCTCGAATGTATTTGTATTAACAATTATGGTTGCATTCGGTTTAAGATCTTTGAGATTAACTTTGAGCGCTGCGGGATTCATTGCAACGAGCACATCGGGAGCATCGCCGGGTGTTTGAATATCACTGCTGCTGAAATGAAGCTGGAATCCGCTTACACCGGATAAGGAACCGGCGGGAGCTCTAATTTCAGCAGGAAAATCGGGAAGTGTACTTAAATCATTACCCGCCAATGCTGTTGTGTCAGTGAACTGCGTTCCGGTAAGCTGCATTCCGTCACCTGAATCACCCGCAAATCTTACAGTAACATCTTCAACTACTTGTACTAATTTAGACATAATCTTACTCTTTGATTTTTAATTCGATATTAATTTTATGAACTAATTTCACTCATTACAAAGTTAAACAAACTATTTTACTTCACGAATTATTTTTAAAAATTCTTCAGCGTTAACAAAACCTGTTATTCTTTCCACCTCTCTGCCGTCTGAATTGAAAACAAGAACTGTAGGCATACCGATTATATTAAACTTGTTCCTGATCCTTTCAGTCTCATCCGACATTGTTTTAGTCATATCAACTTTAATCATAACAAACTCTTCACTTTCTTCAATAACTCTTTCATCGGAAAAGGTTAACGCATCCAGTTCCTTGCAAGGGATGCACCAATCTGCATAAAAATCTATCACTATTCTTTGATTTGCATCAATTGCATCCTCGAATATTTGATCGGTGAAATATTTCCATTCGGGAGATTTCGCCTCCGAAGGGTACAGGAAATAACCTGCGACCGTTATAATGATTATAGAGAACACATATTTAAATATTTTAAAACCTTTTACATCATTACCATTTTTATCAAAAAAGATCAGGTAAAGCCCAGCTACTATTATGAATACCGGAAGAAGATAATAATTGATTTCCTTAGGTATCAGGGGTCCGATAAAATACAAAGCCATACCAAGAAGAAGAAATCCGAATATATGCTTTACTCCATCCATCCAGAAACCTGCACGCGGAAGGTTCTTAATTTTTCCTGAGAACATTGCGAGTATAAGATATGGCGCTCCGAGTCCCAATGCCAGAAAGAAGAACATCAGAAATCCGTATAATGCATCACCCTTAGCCGCTACGACAGTAAGTAAACCAATTACGAAGGGACCGATACAAGGTGCTGCAACTATACCCAATGTTAAACCCATGAAAAACGCACCGAATATACCCGTCTTTGCACCGCCTGCTTTTGCAACCAGCGAATCGGGCAGTTTAAATTCATAGACTCCGAACATGCTGAGAGACAATACTACCAGCACCAGAGAAATTGCTATAATCACAAGAGGGTTCTGAAGTAATGCTCCGAATACGGCACCGCTCATTGCTGTTACAACACCAATAATAGAATATGTAAGAGCCATGCCCAGCACATAAACAATTCCGAGCAAAAAGAGTCTGCTGGTTTTCCCTTCACTTTGACCTCCGAAGTAACCTACTGTTATAGGGATAAGAGGATAAACGCAGGGAGTCAGGTTTAAAGCTAACCCTCCGAGAAAAACTATTATAAAGCTTAGAAGCAGTCCGCTGGACTCCAGCATCGCAGTTATCGAATCATCTGCCGAAGAACCGGA
>JAFGMI010000054.1 GCA_016927595.1 Melioribacteraceae bacterium
AAGGTTCTCGGTATTGAAGTCGAATTCCGCCAGAACTTTGAAAGAATAGCGGAAGCATTAAAAAATCTGAGTATAACATCGAATATATCCGTTACAAAATCGAGAATCGAGCTGAGCCCCACAGAGTATTTCTCGAGAATTGAAAATGCCCGGTTGGGGGAGACAATTAACACTCATCGTGAAATGGCAGGACAGGCTCCCTGGATAATAAACAGCGGCCTGACTTATTCCGGCAGTGACAAAAGATTCTGGTCAGGATTTGAAGCCGGCCTCTACTATAATGTACAGGGCACAACATTACAGTATGTTGGTATAGCCGACCGCCCGGATATCTATACCTTGCCTTTCCACAGCCTTAATTTTACTGCAAGTAAAACCATAGGAAAAGAAAAAAGAATGCAGATAGGATTTAAAATAGACAACATCCTTAATGATAAAAAAGAATCCATATTCAGATCTTTCAATCCGACGGATCAGTTCTTTACCAAACTTGAACCGGGAACCACCTACCACTTTAAACTGAGCTATAACTTGTTTTAAGTTGGTAATTTTGCGTATAATTGACTGTAAATGCCCGTTGGACTGTTGCTTACCGGTTTCAGCGGGCATTTCTTTTCAGAAGTGATCCGGCCACAAATTCCACAGTCAGCTGCGGAAAAATTACTAAAGTGAATAAAGGATTTTGAAAATTTTATTAACCATCGAAAAAATTAGTATAGAAATTAAACTTAGCTTTACAAAAGTTGAATTTTTACATAATAATAACGCTCTTTCATAAATCTTGAGCCTATGGACCTTAAAAACAAAAGGATCCTCATAGTGGATGATGAAGAGGATCTGTGTGAAATACTGCAATATAACCTTGGCAATGCCGGTTATATAACCGAAGTTGCACATTCAGCAGAAGAAGCTATAAAGAGGCAGATTGGCACTTTCGACCTGATACTTCTTGACGTTATGATGGGTGCTATGTCGGGTTTCAAATTCGCAGACAAGCTCAGAAATGAGATGGAAATCACTGTTCCGATTATCTTTCTGACAGCAAAAGACACCGAAAATGATATCCTTACAGGATTCAGCCTCGGCGCGGATGATTATATTCCAAAACCGTTTTCAGTAAATGAATTAACTGCAAGAGTGAAAGCCGTACTGAAAAGATCGCAGAAGGAAAAAGGGAAAAGCCAGTCACTTATTAAAGCCGGTGAAATAGAGCTCGATACAGTCAGGAAAAGACTAATAATAAATGACGAAAAGATAGAGCTCACCAAAAAAGAATATGAGATCTTTAAGCTCCTTATCGAAAACCAGACCAGGGTATTTTCGCGGGATGATATACTGCAAAGAGTCTGGGGAAATGAAGTTATTGTCTCCGACAGGACTGTTGATGTTAATATAACCCGATTGAGAACGAAACTGGGGCAATACGGACAATATCTGAAGAACAAATCAGGCTATGGTTACTATTTTGAATTGTAACAAAATTCGTTCAGAAGATGTTTTCAAAGAATCAATTCAGGAATAACCTTCTCACCTTTTATTCAGCAATCTTTCTGGCTGTTGCTCTGCTTATCATTGTCTACCTGTTCAGGAGGGAAAAAGAATACAAGATCTCAACCCTTAATGAAGAGCTGAAAAATATTTCCGGCATTGTAGATAATTATATAAATATTAATTCCATTTACGATTCAGGCGATTACTTTCTGATAGATTCGCTTAAAAAACTATTGCCGCAGCCGAATCTGCGTATCTCGATCATCGATACATCAGGCAGCGTTCTTTATGACAGTGCCGTTGAAGAATATGGAAGTATGGATAATCACAGGTCGAGGCCTGAAATAATAGAATCTGCAGGTTCCGGCTTTGGGACCGCCATAAGGCAGTCCGCCACTACTGGACAGAAATTTTATTATTTCGCGACCCATTATGACAAATACTATGTAAGGGCTGCACTTCTGTATGATATCAATGTTGCAAATTTTCTGAAAGCTAATCTCAGATTCCTGCTTTTCCTGCTTCTCTTCTTCATTATTATAGGAATAGTATTACTGCTTGTTACAAATAAGTTTGGGGAATCGGTCACCCGTCTGAAAGATTTTGCGATAAGTATCACACATGATGAACCTTTCGAATCGGAATTTCCCGGGAATGAACTTGGGGTTATTGGTTCAAGGATACTCGAAATTTATAATAACCTGCTTGCGGCAAAGAATGATCTTGCCACAGAAAAAAATAAGCTGTCCAGTCATCTGAATGCTCTGAATGAAGGTATTGCATTCTTCTCACCCGATAAGAAGATAAGTTTCAATAACGACCATTTCATCCATCTAATGAACATGATATCAGGTGATCTGAAGATCTTCTCTGCTAATTTCTTCGAGATCCCGGAATTCAGTGAGATCATTGATTTCGTTGATAAAAATTCCGAATTAAGCACAACACAAAATGAGCTGCCGGTAAAAGAATACCAGGTCAGCAAGGATGGGCGGTTTTTCAGGGTCCAGTGTGTAATCTTCAATGACAGAAGTTTTGAGGTCATATTAAGTGATATTACAAAAACAGG
>JAFGMI010000007.1 GCA_016927595.1 Melioribacteraceae bacterium
CAATAACTTCGCCGACTGTCTCCATAAAGTGATCTGCATTTTGAATAGAATAATTATCACCCTCCCTGAATATGTATTCGATATTAGAAATTATTCCTTTATTTAAATACTCCACAAATCTTTCTCTGAGCATATGTTGATTCTTCTGATTCCATCTCATGTCTTCTTCTTTACTGAGTTTTTCCTTTTCACGATTCGCGATTCGTTCAGGTGTTGATCGTTGTGATGCGTATAATTCCTCGGGATCAGTATATATGAATTTTACTGTTATCTTACTAATTGGTGCAATAACCTGCTTTAGTTTACTTAAGTTGTCATCTATATGAAGCAGGTACCCATCCAGTACTATCTGCTCCAGCGTGTCATTCAAAAAATAATTAACGAAATCGATGTTTGTCTTAAGTGCCCGATAGTTCAATTTTTGATCAGCGTAATTAAAATATGAATCAATCTGAAAAACCGGGAAGCCAAGACTTTCTGCAAAAGTTGATTTGCCCGATCCATAAACTCCTGTAACGAGAGTTAGTTCTGTTTTTACTCCATTCTTTTTCTTCTCTTCAGTTCCGGACACTTTCAATAGTGTTTCCATTGCATCAATATCTTTAGGCTGCTGCTGCAGATATCGCAAAAGAATGGTTTTAGCTTCATTGGTTTTTCCTACTCCGTGCAGCACCTCACTTAAATAAAATTGAACTATCCTGTTGCCGGGATCAAGGTCAAAAGCTCTGGAGGCTGCTGTCAGGGCTGTTTGTTTATCATTTAATTCAACTAATGCTTTGCTGTATCCGGCCAGGGCATCCGGCAAATTGGGAATAATTGATATGGCTTTTTCAAAACTTGCTTTAGCGGATTTATAATCGTTAAGCCCGATATAGACATGCCCTTTAAAATTCTCCAGATTAGCTGTTCTGGTGAGCAGTTCTGCCCTTTCTGTAATTGTCTGTATATATTGATCTGTTTCCTGTGCTTTTTGAATTGCCTTTTTATATTGCCTCTCGTTAAATAATACAATGGCTTCGCCAAAGGTATTTTCAAAACTCATCCCTTCTCCTTTAGAATATTAGCGGTATTAACCGGCAAAAAATTTTTCCATTTCTTCAACCTGCTGCGGAATACTTTTAGTACAGACTTTTCCTGAAAGATCCTTAACACTCTTCATGGTCCTGTTAATTACAGTTGGAGCATTCACAGCATTTATTTTCATATTTAGATTATATACGTCATTAAAGCACGAGACCAGCTCATATTTTGTTAACGGCTGTGCTGAATGAATGTGGTATAGTTCTTTTTTATATAAACTCTCATCAAGAATTTTTTCAATTATTTCAGCCAGATACAGCGTTGTTACTCCGTTCCAATCGTGATTAAGAAACCCATTAATTTCCTTGCCGGTCTGACTGCGAGCCCATTCGAGGAGCGAACGTTTTTCACCTTTCTCTTCGCCGATAATTGATGTTCTCAATACCATGCATTCGGCGGTATCGCCTCCGCTTTTCGATAAACCATAAACATCATCTGCATCGAAATAATCGTTTTCGTCATAGTTTCCCTTTTTACCTGTATAAACACAATCGGTAGTTATATGAAAACATTTTTTATCCAGTCTGTTACACATTCTGGCAAGATTACGTGGAAATAAAGAATTAACCGTTAACACATCCTCAACCGGCATTTCCGCAATGCGGGGTTTTATAACCCCGGCGCAGTTAATTACAACATCCATTTCAGATACAACAGTTTCTAACCTGCCGATATCATCTTTAGCTATATCAAATTCTGTTCGGGTTAACGCTTTTACAGGATAGTTTTTTCTTTTAAAATATTCTGAGACGGCATAACCGAGCATCCCATTTGCACCAATAACAAGAATTTTTTCCATATTTTTTCCTCTACCTTTCTTCAACATCCCACGGATTCCAGTACCGTGAATCAAACCGAATATCATCATTCATACTATCCTGCAAAGAGGAGGTAGAAAAGAATATCAGTTTCGCATCTTCGGTCAAAGACATGAATCCGTTCGCATAACCTTTGGGGATAAACAGTACGGAAGGATTTTTTTCACTAAGCACGTACCGATGTACTTTAAGGTTCTTCGATGGATTTTCCCAATTATCTATTTCAACAGCACAAACCAGCGCGGATCCTTTTGCAGGCAGTACATACTTAACTTCGTTTTTATGCCCGTGCCAGGCACGTACAAAACCCTGTTTATGATTTTCAACAGCATAAAATCTCTTTACATTTTTAAAGTCGAAATCATTTACAAAGCTGACACTCCCCCGGTCGTCAACTGCTAATCCGCCTTTAAATAGTTTTGGTCCTTCTTCCATATTTAAGCAGCCTCCACGTTTTCCGGCTTGGCAAGAACAAGCTGATCTGCATTTTGCTTCAGGTACGCCTGATTAGAATACCTCGGACTTGATAAATCCTTTATTCTTCTTGTTTCGACCAGGAATTTAAGCTGTTCAATGCCTTCATCTATTGAATGAATTGATTTATACCCGAATGTTCCAAAAGCTTTATTGCTCGATACTCTGTAATTTCTTGTGTCCTGGAACGGCATATCGGTGTGCTCAATTTTCATATCAGGAAAATGATTCCGTACCTGATATGCGAGATCCATAATTCTCACATTCTGGCGCTGAAGATTAAAAATACCTGTGTGATCACTTTCAAGATTCATAAGCACCGCGCGAGCAACATCCTTAACATGAAGCAAAGGACGGAACTGATCGCCGCCGAAAACTTTAATTTCTCCTTCGGTATATGCTTTTACGGTTAAGATATTAACAACTAGATCAAGCCTGATTCTCGAATACAGATCGCCCACGCCAAACAAAGTACCAAGTCTGAAAATAATTGCATTTTTATGTTTAAGACATTTCTCAGCATTTAATTTTGTTTCCGCATAAAGGGACAACGGATTAGTGGGCGAATTCTCATCAAGTTCTTTGTCCTGAGCACCATAAACTGAGCATGTGGACATAAATACAATTCTGCCGTTATAATTATCGGCAAGCCAGCAAACTGAATCTTCATTAACTTCCCTTGTTAATTCGGGATTTAGCTGACAGGCACCGTCGCCTACAATAGCGGCAAGCCAGACAACCGCGTCTGCCCATTCCAGCTGTGGTTTCAGTTTTTCATGATCCCGTATATCGCCATAAACAAAATCAACGGGTTTTCTGAATGAATCTTCATACAAAAGCGCATCATAAACACGAACATTATAACTTGAATCCTGGATTAAATCCGTGATGGCTCCACCCACATAACCAGCACCGCCGACAATTAATACATTTTTCATCTATTAGACTCCTTGGAAAGTATTTCTATAATTTTTTGAGATGTTGTTCCGTCACCCAGCCATTTAATTTTATCATCATCAATCGTATAATCCTCGAAAAAATTTGCCGTTTCGCCAACCATCTGTTCTACCGGATTTGTCTCACCGATCAGTATACTGTTGCCGTTTTCCATAGATTCGGGTCTTTCGGTATGCAGACGCGGAACCGCAACAGGTACCTTCAGCAGCGGACATTCTTCCTGACTAGTACCTGAATCCGAAACAACCCCGTATGCATTGTACTGAAACTCAAGGTATTTCAGGAATCCGTATGGACCAACCAGCTCAATATTCTTTTTATCACGCAGAAGGTTGTTAGCCTCAATATGTTTCTCAGCTCGTCTGAATCTTACAAGTTTAACCGGAAGCTTCAGTCTTTCGCCAAGAGCATTCAGGTATGAAAGAATATGATTATACTGCTCAACGGTTTTTAAATTTTCATTCCTGTGTATATCAGCAACTATATAATCACGCGACTTTTTACCGCCGGGCAGGTAAGGTTTTACAACTTCAACAATTGTATTTCCCACTACATGAATAGCATCTGAAGGTTTATTTTCTTTCAGCAGCCTCTCTTTATACAAGGGGGTATAAACAAAAATCTGATCGGAACAGTAATCACATACAACTCTGTTTACTTCCTCCGGCATTCTTCTGTCGTAAGAGCGCATACCGCCTTCTATATGTCCTATTTTATAACCTTCTTTAAAAAGTGGAAGACTTACTGCAGCTGAGTGTGAATCACCCAGAAATAATATAATGTCAGGATGAATTTTCTTATCGCGAAGGAGATATATAAGCTCTTTTGAAAGGTAAGATAACTGCTCGTAATGAGTTGTGCTGCTGGCACCGGCTGACAGCGTGTAATCCGGTTTTCTTATTTTTAATTCATCAAAAAAGATTTTACTTAATTCGTCATCATAATGCTGACCAGTATGAATCATAGTATGATCAAATGAGGAGTCAAGTTTTTCAAATATTTTACTCATCCTGATAAAATCAGGTCTTATTCCCGTTATAGTCACAATGTTCATGAATACTCAAATTCTTTTACAGTTGTTGACCTGCCTGAAGCTAAAACTGTACCATTATAATTTGAATTAAAAATGAGGTTTTCGGAGTGTTTACTGAGCCAATATTTGTCATTTGGCTAATATTAACCAATTTTATTTGTAGTGGTTCGCCAACTCAATCAATTTCTGAGTCTCTGCTTTTATTTTGGAAGATATACTATTTCTGAATTCTGCTTCGTCCTGGGAGCGCTTTTCTTGAAGTTCTTTAATTTGAAGATCGCAGGACTCCAGTTTATTTTTATTTCTGTCAATTAATGTTTTTACTGCCTGTTCGGAGTCTTCTTTAATTCTCTTTAAACCGCGCTGTTTTTCATCCTTCAAATTGTTAAAATCTCTAACCAAGCTCTGCTTGATTCTGTTCTTTTCCAGACTGGTTGAAGCGGATAAAAACATTGAAATGAAAATACCTACGAAAAATGTGAGTACGCCCCATTTGGAACCGCTGACAAGAACAACAGAAATTACTTTCTGGAAGCTGGCTAAATCCTGAACATAACTGTTTGAATATTCAGCGAATCCGCCAAGCAGCAGCACGAGTAATGCAAGCATAAGTGTGTACATCATTGAATTTTTGAATGAATTCGTCGGATTCAGATCGTTTTTAAGATCAATATGTTTTATCCTTTCCTCGGCAATTTTTATTTTTTCGTCCATTGAATATTCAAAGTTCTTTATAGTCATCTCTTTCTTTTCTTCGAGCCTTGCCTTCGAATTTTCTAAATCCATGGTTAGGCGATTTTTTAGTTCCTTGTCCTCTTGTATTTTCAGATCATATATTCTTAGCTGGTAGTTCAACTTCTCGTTGTACTCGTTCTCTATTGTGTCGAGAATTATCCTGATTGAACCAACGAACTTTTCCTCGAACATTTTAATCGATTCCAGAATAAATATATTTTCAGATTTCGAGTAGTACTTCAGGAAATTCTCAATGTAAACGATACTGCTGCCGATCATCTCGCCCTTTTCTTTGTACCATTTCATATCCTTAAGCATTATAATATCTTCTCTCAGTTTATCACATCTTACCTGACCCGAACCAATTAAATCGTTTATACTTCTTTCGAAGATCGGAAGGATTTCATAACCTACTTCCTCGAGGAAAAAATATCTGCAAACAGCTTCTTCAAGGAAGTATTCGAAAAGTTGACGTGAATTGGTTGATATTGCCCAACCAATCCTTGCCAGGTCGAAATGGTAAATCTTCCTGACCAGATTGAAAGCCTCGTTCAGCTGACCAAGGTTAATGTTCGACAGAGCCAGGTGGAATTGCCCCGAAACCCCGTCACCCTTAAAGTTTAACGCCTCTTCGAATTGAGCTCTTGCATTCGTAAAATCCATTATTTTATAATAAACAAATCCTTTAAATAACTTTGTAATATAGAGGAGTTCAAACGACTCCGAATCCTCAATACCTTTGGAATGGAAAACTTCTTCAGCTTCATCAAGAATCAGCAAAGCTGTTTCAGGATCGAACAGGTCTTTATCATAAGCAAGAATTGTTGCGTGCAGTAAAAGATTAAATGCATTCTTCCTGGAGTCTCTTACCAATTTGATGACTGACAATGCAAAGTATTTGGAGTCTGAATTGTTATTTGAAAGAACCCATTTGGAATAATAGTCTATTATGAGTTTTTGCGGATTATTACTTGCAAGTTTTTTGACATTCAGATTGTAAATTTTATGCAGGAAATTAGTAGCGGGGTTCTCATATACCCAGAACATAGGCGCATCATCATAATACACAAAATGTTCGGATAATTCGTAATTTATTTGTGTAGACGACAAAAACGAATTGTCTTTAAGAGTCGAATAGTAATCGTGCTTAATTTTTCTCGAGTACTTAATGTATTTTTTGAAGAATTCATTAAGCTGAGCTTTTTTTTGCTCCTTTACTATCTCATGATCCAAATGACTGGACGCAAGTGTGTTGTTTTCCAAATACATAATACCTTTTACTCGTTTCCTTACTTTTAAAGGTTCTTCTACGCAGTCAATTATCGAAACTTCGGGCAGAGACTTTAATAATTTTGTGCATTATTTTTTACGTCTCAACAATTATTGACACTTAGAGTATATTCCAATTAAGCTTAAAATTAATATCGTCTTAACTAAATGCTTATCAAGTTTAGTTTTACATTATGTCAATCCCCATAAAATTATTAATAACTCCGCAACAATTACCTTTATTAGTGCCTTTACGAAACAATTCGTATTTTTTACCGTCAAAAACATTAAAACAGGAAAGAATTTTGGATAAAAAATTGAACAAACCAACGGATGCTGAACTGGAAATCTTACATATTTTATGGACTAAGGGGGAATCTACAGTAAGAGAAGTCCATAACGAACTAAGTAAAGTAAAGGAATCGGCTTATACAACAACTTTAAAATTGATGCAGATAATGCTGGGGAAGGGACTTCTCCGTAGAAATTCGAATAACAAAAGTCATATTTACTGCCCGGTTTTCTCGGAAGATGACATTCAAAAAGGTCTGCTTCGGAAATTGATGGAAACTGCATATGCCGGCTCAACCTCAAAACTGGTTTTGCAAGCTCTTGGAAATCATAAAACCAGCCGTGAAGAACTTGAAGAGATAAAAAAGTTGATAATTAGACTCGAAAAGGGATCATAATGAGCAACCTGCCGGAAATCTTTAATGCCGATTTTACCGCTGCCCTGTCATTTGCAATGTTTTACTCCGCTTTGCTCGGAGCCGGAATCTATTTAATTCTAAAGTCGGTTTTTATTACTATCCGCAGCAACAATTCTCAACTAAAATATCTTATCGCTTTCTCCTCTATGATAGTGTTGTTGACTCTCTCGCTGAAAATGTTTTTTGATGTTTACTTCGCAAATCATTCCTCTTTAAACAATTTCATCATGATAAAAGCAGGGACAAATCAGGTTGTGTATAAAAATACCGGTAGTAATAATCTGGGATTGTTCGCTGCAATTTTTACAAAAATTGCTTCCAGGATACTTGATTACAGAGATTATTTTGCTGCTCTTTGGCTTACGGGTTCGCTTTTCGTGTGGTCAAAATTTATTCTGTCTACTGTTTTCTCCGTTAAAATATCTACCGGCATCGGGAAATTCACAGATATAAAACTTGAAAAGATTCTGGTCGAAATTAAAAAATCTTTAAGCGGTATTAAATCCCTGCAGATTTATGCATCCGATAAAACCGGTACGCCAATGGTGATCGGTCTGTTTAAGCCGCTAATATTATTCCCGGTAAGTGCAATTTCTCATTTAACTGTTGAACAGGTAAATTCGATTATTATTCACGAAATTGCACACATTAAAAGGTTTGATCCTTTAATGAAAACAATTCAGAGTCTTATTGAAGTGGTTTTATTTTTTAATCCTTTTGTCTGGCTGATTTCAAAAATAACAGATGAGCAAAGGGAAAAGTCATGTGACGATTTTGTACTTCGTTATATGGATAACAGAATGGAATATATAAAGGCTTTAACGATTCTGGCTGAATTGAAAATATTTGCTTTTGCCCCCGGAATTGCGGCGGTATCAAGAACTTCACAATTAATGAGACGAATAAAGAGGATTGCGGGTATCGATGAAGTTAATAAAAACAATCCGTTATTCCCTGTCGGATTATTACTCACAGTTATATCCGGTTTTTTCTTGTTAAATATATTAACCGCAGATTACAACCATAATAATTCAAATCAGATCCCTTACAGTTTAAGCAATAAGATTGATCTCAATCATCTTCATGAATTATTTGAAAATAAATACTCTTATAAAACCGGGACAAGCAATACAGGTAGCGGTAAATCAAACCCGGAATATCTTACAACAGGCGATCTTGATCCGAGCAATTTTCACAGACAAACAGCCAATAAATTTTCCGATACGCTTACAGTTATTCTAAAAGATTTTAATTTCGGATTAAATAAATCTGCTGAACTGGAAAGTTTCTCCAATAAAGAATTGGAAAAGCATGGTGAGCTCCAGGAATTTCCAGATGATATTAAAAATCTTAGCGTTAAATTCAGCGAGAATGGTTTCAGGATTAATTTGCCGGAAATAAACAAGCGGGAAATTGCAAATCTAAAAGAACAAATTATGAAGTTGAAGAGTATATTTGGCAGTTTAAATACTGAGCTAATATATAACGGTCCCGCCCCGGAGAAATAAAAACTTTTATAAGAAAAATTAAATTATCTGTCAATTCTTAATTTTCCTCTAAAGTTCATATCTTTTAACGTTGATTAACCTTACTAAATTCTGTAAATGAAAAAATTTCTGGATTATTTTTATAATCAAATAAAAAGTATTGAGGAGAGAGTCAGAAAGAATGTACGGCTGATTCCTGATACTTACAGGTCTATTCAGACAGACAGCTACTCATGCGCAGTGCATGTCGTTTATTCAATTCTGCATCATCACAATATCTTCAGACCGATAGCCGAAATTAAAAACTCTTTGGGAACAGACAAAGAAGGCACTGATACGGAACCTATTTTAGAATATCTGAGTTCGATGAAGTTAAAGGTTGAAATCAATGAAAAAAGTAATTTGGAATCTATCAGGAACAACATAAATGAAAATAATTTGATGATAATAACGGTGGATGAGTGGGAACACTGGATAGTAATTTACGGTTACAGCGATGATAGAATTTTCGTGCTGGATTCTAATAAACTTAATCTTCTGAACTCGATGAATATAAAAGAATTTTTAAATCGATGGGACAATAATTGGACGGCTGTTGTAAAGCGATAGTTTTTTTTATCTCGTTTCCGGACACATTTAATGGCTCAAAAAACTGAGTTATCCAGTTTTGATACAACTCCTTTCTGCCGATATCAATCAAACCGAATAATTTCCACAATTTTGCATGGCATAACTTTTGGCAAGCAAGAATATAAAATTGAAAGGATAAGAAATGGGACTATCATTAATTGTTTACCAGGCGCTTCTGTATTTCTTTATTGCTACGGTAATCATTGTTATTGTCTCATACTTATCTAATAAGATTAAAAGAAATAAAATCAGAATGGACGAAAACAATAAGCCGCGCAATCATATGGCATCAATTACAACACAGATTGACAGTAAACATCAAAGTTACAATTCAGAGGAGAGTAAAAGACAGGAAAGTTTTAACCACAATTTCAGACAAATGCAACGCAGAATCAGCCGGCACGAGCACCTAACAGGTAATACAGAATTATCGTCTGAGTTAAGATTTCCACAATCTCATTTTCACTTATACCATCAGAACAATAATGCCGATCTTAAAATAAATGATTCAAACCCAATATCGTTCAGATAAATTTTATCAGGAAATTAAAGGTGAGGTAGTGAGAGCCCGTATATTACAATTCCGATACGGGCTTTCCTGATTAAACAACAACCAGTTTATTTTAAGCTTGTCTAAAAGTAAAATAAAGCTTATGTAATATTCCTTTCCCATTTCAGCCGGACTATAAACAGAAGCAATAATTCTGATTAACATAAACAAAAATTACTATTTAATTTTACTATAAATTTTCTTTTTACTAACTTGTTGCACTTTAGGAAGCAATTAATAAGTGGGGTATATTTAGTTGTTAGAAAGGCATGTCGTATTTGATGAGGTGGAACGACAGGGCTTGAAGCGGGATGGATACAATTTTATTGATGCAGAAAGAAGAATAGTTGTCAATACTGCGTATGTGCTTTCCTGCGTCAGGAAAATGACAACCGTAATGAGTGTCGAGAACGCTGTAAAAACCCTGATTGAAAATGAATCGAGAAAGGTAAAGTTATAAATTTACTGTAACTGAAATTATCTTCGATGATTTACCGCATATCATTTTAATATTGTTCACAACAGCAGGGATAAAAATTGATTCTCCCCTCTCCAGACTCATCCTTTCCATTTCACCGGCATATATATAACTGATACCTTCAAGATTCAATAAGATGTAAGGTTTGTTGTTTCCTGCTAATTCCAGCGAATCATTCTCTTTAAGATCAATACATACTGGTTTGAATTCGGCAGCATCTACAAGATATTCGGTTAAAAATTCGCGAGCCCTGGTCTTAACAAGTCCGGGCTTGCCCCCTTCATATTTCAGAATTTTTGTTAAGTTTTTTATATCCTTTTTTTTCGGTGTCAGTCCCGCTCTTATCACATTGTCGGAGTTTGCCATACATTCAACAATGTTCCCCTTTATATAAGCATGAGGGATGCCGGCGGAGGTAAATAAAGCATCGCCGCTTTCAAGTTTAATATGATTCAGTAACATTATGCTTACCAGTCCGATATCCACGCCGTAAACTGAGTACATTTTCAAAAACAGACTTTCAGCCTCCGATCTGCTAATTTCAGATTTAAGCCCGATTTCATTTTTCAGACTCAGAACAAATTTTTCGGCTTCAGATTTATTATGAAACTTATTTACGATCTCCTTATATAGCACCTCAATAAAATTTTTACTTTTTGTTACATCAGATTTTGATGCACTTACAAACTCTTGAAATGATTTGTATTTATGTATCATTTCCACTATTTCTTCCGACGACCTGAAGCCGGCAAGAGCGGTTAATCCGTCAATTGCTATTGCAATCTCGGGCTTGTGATTATCATCAGGATAATTTACAGGATCTGATTTATGCAGTTCTGCTGCCTGCTCTTTATTTGGATGAGTCTGAATAGAAAGCGGTTCTGCTGCAGATAAAACCTTCAAAAGAAAAGGAAGTTTATTACCAAACTTTGTGACAGTTTTTTCTCCCAGCATTTCCAGAGGGTATTTTTCAATCAGTTTATTCAATGATATTTCATCATCCCCGATAAATACTTTAGAAGGTGATTTGGGATGTGCACCGATCCACAACTCAGCGTAAGGAATATACTCCTGAGGATGTATACTTAAAAGACGTGGGATAAATGCATTCTTACCCCGCTCCCCCCATTCATAATTCTGAATCGTGTTTATAAGTTTGTAAGGACCATTATGAATCATATTCAATTCAATTATTAAATTTTTAAAACTACACCCGAAATACGGTAAGACGCTTGTCTATTTGCCCCTTAATAAGTCTTATTCGTATAGTTAATTATCGAGAATCCAATAACAGCGAAAAATATAAGGTGGAGAGGGTGGAGAAAAACAACATACATTTTTTCATGCATCTTAATCGAGATAAGAATTCTCATAAACAATATTAAAAAAACCAATGATATATATTTGAGACTAAACAAGCTGAGTAATACTGGCAATATAAAAAAGACCAGTGCTAAAATAGTAATACCAATAATTCTGTTCCTGTTGAAATCAAGAGCTGAATAGATTTCATCGGATATTTCGTCATACGATTCATCAAAATTCTTTGTATGAATCAGCCGGAATGTATTAAAGCTGAGCAGAATCTGCAGCTTAATATCCTGCGTTTTCATCGCTTTAAATATTTCAATTTCAGCCATGTGGTGTGATTTGAATTTTTCATATCCTCCGGTTTGTTCTAGTACTTTACCCGCAATTAAAATCAGTTTATCGTTTACAAAATTTATTTTAGTACATACTCCCATTCTGTTTAACGGTATGAAAGTAAATAGTATCCAACTAATTATCGGATACAAGATGTAATCCCCGAATGCATTCATATCATGATTGGGAAATACAGTCATCAAACCAGGATTATGCTTTTGCATGTGATAGAGTGACGAATTTATCGCATTGTCCCCTATCCTGATATCCGGATCGGCAAACATCAGAATATCCCCTGCAGCGATTGAAACAAGCTGGTGTCTGATCCAGTTCTTCCTGTTCCATTCTTTCGGTAAAGACTTACCTTCAATCAATTTAATTTTATCGGTCTTCTGCTCGTATTTTTTTATTATATCATGAGTTCCGTCTTTCGAATTATCATCCAGAATTAATAATTCGTAATTATTGTAATTCTGGTTTATAACAGATTCTATAAATCCGCCAATACTTTTCTCGTTGTTCCTGCTTTTAACCAGAATCGATACGAGAGGAGTATATTCCAGATCGTGTACCTCATTAATCAGAACGGGAGCAGTTAAATAATTGTAAACTACCAGTACAAGTGCAGCGATTACAGGGATTGCGATAATTGATATCAGTACGTACTCCATACGCTCCATGAGTTACTTGTGAACAGCATTGAGTTTCAACAGGGATAATTCAGGACAAAATGCGAAAATATTTATCAATTCCTGATTTTAAAAGATATCGTATTTTTTTTATTATTTCATACAACTACATACGAAATCTTTCGTCTAAAAAACAGCCTCATTGAAAAATTAGGGGGACCTTCATGAAGTTGATTTCTATACTCTTATTAATAATCTTCACAATCAGCGTCACAGCCAAATCATTAAACGACGGAAAAAAACTAATACTGAAAATAACAGACAGACCTGTGAACATAGACGGGAAAATTGACCCGGCATGGAGTTTGGCTGATTCAACAACAAAATTTATGCAGCATTCACCTATGCACAATCAGGATCCCTCGCGAAGAACCGTTGCAAAAATACTTACCGATGAAAATTCATTCTACTGCCTTATAATCTGTTACGACGACAAAAAAAATATTGAGGCTCATACAGGCACGCTTGACGATTTTTCCGGTGACGTTGTTTCTTTAATGCTGGATACTTTCAACGATAGAAGAACGGCTTACAAATTCGCTGTCTCAGCATCGGGAGTAAGGATGGATTCGAGAATGCTCGACGATGCGAGAAACAGAGATTACAGCTGGGACGGTATATGGTTTGCTGATTCCAGAATATACGACTGGGGCTTTGTAGTTGAAATTGAAATACCGTATAAATCTATTCAATACGATAGTGAACTGACGGATTGGGGACTTGATTTCGACAGGTGGATACCGCACCTGAAAGAGGATATTTACTGGTGTGCATACGACGAGAACGAGGGGCAGCGTATATCTAAATTCGGTAAAGTAATATTCAATGATTTCAAACCTGAAGTAAAGGGATTAAATCTCGAAATTTATCCGGTCGGCATTTCAAAAATTACCGAGCTCAGTAACGGAAATTATAAAGTTGATCCTGATGCCGGGCTGGATATTTTCTATAATCCATCTCCTAAACTGTCGTTTCAATTTACTGCCAATCCCGATTTCGCTCAAATCGAAGCCGATCCTTTCGATTTCAATATATCACGATATGAATCGTATTTTTCCGAAAGAAGACCTTTCTTTACCGAAGGTCAGGAAGTGTTTCAGGCATCTGGGAAACAAAGAAATACTGGTTTTTACAGCCCGCTTGAATTGTTCTATTCCAGACGAATCGGGAAAAAATTACCCGACGGAACAGAAGTACCTTTAATTTTCGGTACAAAAGCATTCGGTCGGCTCGGAGAATGGGAATATGGCGGCTTTGCAGCACTGACCGGTGAGCGAACTTATATGGACGGTAATGAGAAAAAAGTTGAGAAACGCGCTTACTTCGGCAGTGCACGGGTTAAAAAACAAATATTCGAGAATTCATCAATAGGATTTTTATTCGTCGGCAAGCATGATGAGGACGGCAGCAGCGGTGTGCTTGATATTGACGGCGCACTAAGAGATAGCGACTGGCAGCTGGCATATCAGTTTGCAAGATCGTTCAGGAATTCGAAAGGCGATTACGCTTTAAGTGCAGGTTTTACACAGTTTAAACAGAACTGGATGACACTTGCACGCGCAAGATATATAGGCGAAAATTTCGATATCGATCAGGTTGGATACGTTCCATGGAAGGGCGACGTAAACATAGTGGCCTTAACCGGTCCGAGATTTTATTATGAAACAGGCGAACTACGCGCGATACTTCTATACTTCGGCGGATATACCGGATGGCAGAAAGAAGATGAATTCTGGGATTACGGCGGACTGATCGGCTACAATATGAATTTCAGAAGCGACTGGGGATTTGAGATTAATATAGATGGCGGTAAATCTAAAGACCTTGATGTTAATTATTCTTCATTCTCAACCAATATAAGTTCATGGTTCAACCCTACTCCAACCTTACACGGAAATCTCTGGGGAGGCTATCAGCGTACTTATAATTTCTCAAGAGAGTACCTGGCATTTTATTCATGGATGGGAGCAAGTTTGAGTTATAAAGTTCTGGATTACCTGGACATCGGAACAGACTACAATATGTACATAGAAGGCAACCCTGACGGTGAGGTTGAGGACATAACTTACAACGCAAGACCGTTCTTCTCACTTACACCGGTTAACGATCTGAACATTAAAATGTATATAGATAATGTTTATGTAAAATCGACCGACAGGATGGAACAGATAATCGCAGGTTTCTTCTTTGCGTACAATTTCTCTCCTAAGTCATGGATTTATTTTGCATTCAACGAAGTACAGGACAGAAGCAGCCGTTACGATGACTTCGGCAATCTGCTTCCGAACAGAATGCACACGATAAACAGAGCGGCAGTGCTAAAACTGAAATATTTATATTACCTATAAAAACCTATCGTAGGAGACGCATCGCGATGCGTCTCCGTAAATTACTTTATTTAACCATGTCATCCTTATCGACTTTCCTTTTAGCATTTACTTCCTCATATTTACTTATGCACTAATCATCATATAATAATAATGGGTAGTTACAGTATAATAGATCATCCGGCTGATATAGCAATCAGACTGGAATGCGATGATGAAAAGGATTTATTCAAAACTGCATTAACGGCTTTCAACAAAATCGTAATCGAAGAAAACAAATTCCAGAAAATGTTTAAGCAGAAAATTAAGTTAAAACTCTCAGCAGTATCGATTGAAGTGCTGCTCATTAGCTTTCTCAACGAAATAAATTATATGCTGATTGCAAAAAAAATTATTGTATCGGATATCGATAATATTTCAATTGATATTGAAAACAAAAAGTACAAGCTAAGCAGTGAATTAAATTGCGCTTACAATTTGGATAAGCAAATCCCTCTGAAGGAAGAGATTAAATCGGTCACTCATCATAACGCGGAACTGAAGATTGAAGGGGGCAGGTATTGCATAGACCTGGTTTTTGATGTATAATTAATTAAAACGAATACGGTAAACTAAAATGCATGCCGGCAATATAGAACTGAATAAAATACACGATTACCTATGGGAAATTCCAAAACATGACGGCATGAATGTGCCCGGCAGGATTTATACCTCGCGCAAAATGATAGAAACCAGTCTCCAGAATGATGAAGCTGTTAAACAGGTAATAAATGTCGCTCATCTGCCCGGAATTCAGAAATACAGTCTTGCCATGCCCGATATTCACTGGGGATATGGTTTCCCAATCGGCGGAGTTGCAGCAACGGATATTAATGATGGCGTAATATCTCCCGGCGGTGTCGGTTACGATATAAACTGTGGAGTACGGCTTGCTTCAACCTCACTCAGGTACGAAAAAATAAGCAGGCATGTAAAGAGACTTGTTGAAAATTTATTCAGGAACGTTCCCACGGGTGTCGGTGCAAGCGGTGCCATTCACAAACTGAATCAAAAAGAACTGAAGAACATTCTTCACAGAGGCAGCCACTGGGCAGTTGAAAACAATTTTGGAACTGATGAAGATATAATTAATACTGAAGAGAACGGCAAACTTGATGGTGCAGATCCGTCATCTGTAAGTGAGCGTGCACTGGAAAGAGGACTTGATCAGGCGGGAACACTTGGCTCCGGCAATCACTTTCTAGAACTCGATGTGGTCGAAGAAATTTATAACCAGCGCGCTGCTGATGTAATGGGTTTGTTTATAGGGCAGGTTGTTGTGATGATACATACAGGCTCGCGCGGTCTCGGGTACCAGATCTGCGACGATTACCTGAAGGTATTAATTAATGCTGAAAAGAAATACGGTTACAAACTCCCGGACCGGCAGCTCACCTGTGCACCTGTAAAATCAGAAGAGGGTCAGGATTATTTAAGTGCAATGAAATGCGCTGCCAACTTTGCATGGAACAACAGACAGGTAATAATGCATCTTGCAAAAAATTCCATTAAAAGTACTTTGGGTATTCCGGAAGCCGAACTGCAATTCAAATTGATTTATGATGTGTGTCATAACATTGCAAAAATCGAAGAGCATGAAATAGATGGTGAGGTGAAACAACTTTGTGTTCACCGTAAAGGAGCGACCAGAGCATTCCCTCCCGAAGATAAAAATATACCTGCACTTTACAGATCAATTGGTCAGCCTGTTTTAATTCCCGGAGACATGGGTAGATACTCGTTTATCGCAGTTGGCACTGATACTGCGATGCGTGAGACTTTCGGCAGTTCGTGCCATGGCGCTGGAAGAGTAAAAAGCAGGCACCAGGCATTAAAATCTGCAAAGGGCAGAAACCTGATTGAGGAACTTGCCGGACAGGGATTAACAATTCAGGCTAAAGGTCACAAAACAATTGCCGAGGAAATGCCACAGGCTTATAAAGATGTTTCGGAAGTCGTTGAAGTGATGCATAAGTCAGGCATCAGTACAAAGGTAGCAAAACTAAAACCGTTCGGAGTCATAAAGGGTTAATAACTTAAGACTTCGTAATAATTGCAAAAGGGTTCATTACTTTTTGGAAGTTATTCATATTGGATTTATTTTAGCAAATAATTTAAACCTGTTCAATTTATAAAAGATCATTTGTGTAATTCTAAATCAGTTGAGGCTTGATATGCAAAAAGTAATTAATAGTATGCTTGTCAGCACTGTCGGTAGTAAAAATAATCAGTCAATACTATTTGTTCACGGATTCCCTTTCGACAGCTGGATGTGGAATAATCAGACAGAGTTCCTGAAGAAAGATTATTACTGCGTTACTTATGATATAAGAGGATTAGGTGAAAGCTATGTGGGCGACGGACAATATACAATGGAAGCATTTGTTGAGGATTTAATTTCTGTTGTAAGGGGACTTAATCTTAACAAACCCGTATTATGCGGCTTATCTATGGGCGGTTATATATCTTTGCGTACAATTGAAAAATACCAGGAATATTTTTCGGGTTTAATACTTTTAGATACAAAATCTGAAGCTGATGACGACAAAGGCAAATTGATTCGAGCTGCTAAAATAAATCAGGTGAATACTGAGGGCGTTGAAGCGTTTGTAAACGGATTTGTTCCCGGTTTATTTGCCGAAGAAACAATTAAGGAGAAGAAGAAGCTTTATCAACAAATTTTATTGCGCTGTTATCAGCAGAGTCCTATAGGTGTTAAAGGAGCTTTAATAGCAATGCTGAGCCGAACCGATACCACAAAATTTCTAAGGAAGATTAAAATACCGACACTGGTATTGTCCGGGTGTGAAGATAAGCTGACACCACCCGTGAGCATGAGAAAAATGGCAGATAAAATTAAAGAATCGGAATTCGGTATAGCTCCCAGAGCCGGGCACTTAACTCCTCTTGAAAATCCGGCGTTTATTAATGATATGATCGCAGGATTTTTAAAGAGAAGGATAAAAATTTAAAGAGGGAAATCCGGACAAATTATTGTTATAAAGTAATGTGAAACACCCTCTGAATGCTGATAAATTAAACAATAACCGGCGATTATGAAACAGATGATAATATGTGTCTTTAAACAATTAATTTAATCAGCGACTGTAAGATTGAAGAATTCGGACAGATACGGTTTTTAGTATTACAAAGACATACTGAAGCTAATAAAGACAATTCAATAAAACTCCACCGAATAATCTATAAACCTGCCGTCTTTATAATTGAATTTAGCACTGAAGAACCTGTCATCAAACAACCAGGGAATAAATTGCTTATCCCCTTCCCAAAGATTAATTTCAGTTAATTTATCATCAGGTATCCATTCAAGTTTACCTTCCGGAGAATCAATCAGTTGTCCTGTAAAACCTTTGAAGACAAACACGAAAACGTACCAGTCATCTTTTCCATCGAATAAGGGGAAAGTAATAAATCCCTTCATAACCGGATTGGTCACAAACAAACCCGACTCCTCGAGCACTTCTCTGACTGCACATTCCTCTGGTGATTCCCCGGGATCGAATTTACCGCCAAGCCCGTTCCATTTACCTTCATGGTAATCATTTTCTTTTTTATTGCGGTAAAGCATCAGCGTCTTACCTTCATGCTGAACATAACAAAGTGTAGCTAACTTCATAAGACAATTACATATAAAAAATTATTCTAAATTATTATCAATCATAAAACTTTATCCGAGGTATTTTTCCGAAATAAGATAGTTTTTAATATAATCTTCTATCCCATCCTCAAGGCTTGTAATCTCTTTTTCGTAGCCGGCATTTCTTAGTTTATTCAGGTTAGCTTCCGTATGGTACTGGTACTTTCCCCTTACGTCTTCCGGCATCTCAATAAATTCCACATTTACATTTTTATTTAAGGCATTAAATACAGCCGATACCAGATCATTCCAGGTTCTTGCATTTCCGGTTCCGACATTATATATACCGTTTTTATTTCTGTTGTTCAGAAAGAATAGTGTCATTTCGACTGCATCTTTAATATATATAAAATCCCTGACCTGTTCCCCGTCTTTATATTTGTCCTTATAAGATTTGAATAACTTTACCTTACCCGTATCACGAATCTGCTCATAAGCTTTGTGGACAACGCTTCTCATCTCACCTTTATGATATTCGTTGGGACCGTAGACATTGAAATACTTCAATCCCACCACCTCTTCAATCATTCCCGTTTTATGCAGCCACAAATCGAACAGATGTTTTGAATATCCGTACATGTTCAAAGGTCTTAGTCCTTGCATTGACTGATGATCATCGAAATAACCGTTTGAGCCGTCGCCGTAAGTAGCAGCTGAAGAAGCATATATGAATCGGGCTTTATGAGTAATGCAATACTTCGCAAGGTCCTGAGAATAATGGTAATTATTCTGAAGCAGATAGTCAGCATCATGTTCAGTGGTGGATGAACAGGCTCCCATATGAATTACAACATCTATATCAAACGGTACAGCATCCTCGATTATAAGCTGAATAAACTCCTGTTTATGATAAATATCAATGAACTTGAGTCCCGAAAGATTTTTCCACTTCTCATCTCTGCCGAGTTCATCAACAATTACAATTTCCTGTTCGCCAAGCTGATTTAATCTCCATACAATCGCACTCCCGATAAAGCCTGCACCGCCGGTAACAACTATCATCTTGATTGCCTCATTCATATAATTTTACTTGAACTCTAATTTAAGTATATTGGCATATTACCACAATCATTTGTTTTCTTTAGAAAGATAATTCATGTTACTGAATGAACTAAGAAAAATCCTATGCGAGAGAATTCTGATTCTTGATGGTGCAATGGGCACTATGATTCAGAGATACAATCTATCTGAAAACGATTTTAAGGGAGAAAGGTTTAGGACTCATCCTAAAGATCTTAAAGGCAATAACGATATATTATCTCTTACCAAGCCCACGGTTATCAAACAAATACATTTAGAGTATCTGAACGCAGGCGCAGATATTATAGAGACTAATACATTCAATGCAACATCGGTTTCGCAATCCGACTATGCATTAGAAGAATATTCTTACGAGATAAATTTTGAATCTGCTAAATTGGCAAAGCAGGCTGTTAATGAGGTTAATACACCCGATAAGCCAAGGTATGTTGCCGGTGCATTGGGTCCGATGAACAAGACCCTCTCCCTCTCCCCCGATGTTAACGATCCCGGTTTCCGGTCTGTAACCTTTGATGAAATCAAGGATTCATATAAAATTGCCGCGAGTGGTCTTATTGACGGTGGCGCTGATATACTGCTCGTTGAAACAATTTTTGATACACTCAATGCGAAAGCAGCATTATACGCAATTCAGGAATTGATGTTCGAGAAGAAAAAACAGCTGCCGATAATGATATCAGGGACTATAGTAGATATGAGCGGCAGAACATTGTCCGGTCAGACAACAGAAGCATTCTGGTATTCGGTGCGTCATGTTAAAAACCTGCTAAGCGTCGGATTAAACTGTTCGCTTGGACCAAAACAGATGCGACCTTTTCTGGAGGAACTATCCTCGCTTGCCGATGTGAATATAAGTTTATATCCCAACGCAGGCTTGCCTAACGAATTCGGAGGGTACGACGAATCCCCCGATTCAATGCTGAAAGTGCTTGAAGATTTTGCTGCTGAAGGTTTTATTAACATTGTCGGCGGATGCTGCGGTACCACTCCGGACCATATTAAAGCTTTCAGCCGCATTGCTGATAAGTACCGACCAAGAACAATTCCTTCGCCGGAAAAATATACGAGACTTAGCGGTCTGGAGCCATTGGTATTAAGACCTGAAACAAATTTTGTGAACATCGGCGAAAGAACAAATGTAACCGGTTCCGCTAAGTTCGCAAGATTAATAAAAGAAGAGAATTATGAAGAGGCGCTTTCTATTGCACGAGATCAGGTTGAAGGCGGTGCACAGATATTAGATGTAAATATGGATGAAGCGATGATCGATTCGAAAGCTGCTATGTCGAAATTTTTAAAGTTAATTGCTTCCGAGCCCGACATTGCAAAACTTCCTATAATGATTGATTCCTCCAGGTGGGAAGTGATAGAGGAAGGGTTAAAAAATCTGCAAGGCAAAGGTATTATTAATTCCATATCTCTGAAAGAGGGAGAAGAGGTTTTTAAGGTTTACGCCCGTAAAGCTTTAATGTACGGTGCAGCAGTAATTGTTATGGCTTTCGATGAAAAGGGACAAGCCGATACCTATGAACGGAAAATAAACATTTGTAAACGTGCTTATGATATTCTTACAGGAGCTATAGGCTTTCCGCCTGAAGATATAATTTTTGACCCAAATATATTCGCAATCGCAACGGGAATCGAAGAGCATAACACCTATGCGTTAAATTATATTGAAGCTGTTAAGTTTATAAAAACTAATCTTCCCTTCGTAAAAATTTCCGGAGGAGTTAGCAATATCTCATTTTCATTCAGAGGCAATAACATAGTGAGGGAAGCTATGCACTCGGCATTTCTATATCATGCTATAGAAGCCGGGATGGACATGGGAATTGTTAATGCAGGTCAGCTTGAAGTTTATGAGCAAATTCCCAAAGACTTGCTCGAACGCGTAGAAGATGTAATTCTAAACCGTCGCAGCGATGCAACGGAAAGACTCGTTGAATTTGCAGAATCGGTTAAACAGAAGGGTAAGTCGGACAAGCAGATACAGGAATGGAGAAATGCTCCCGTTGAAGAAAGACTAAAACATGCTCTGATTAAGGGCATTGTTGATTTTATAGAAAGCGATACGGAGGAAGCGCGGCAAAAATATCCATCACCTTTGAATGTTATTGAAGGTCCGCTTATGGACGGTATGAATACGATAGGAGACCTTTTCAGTTCAGGGAAGATGTTCCTGCCGCAAGTTGTAAAAAGTGCAAGGGTTATGAAAAAGTCGGTTGCATATTTGATTCCTTATATAGAAAAGGAAAAGGCAGCCGGGAGCGGACAAATTGCCGGAACCATACTTCTTGCAACGGTGAAGGGTGACGTTCACGATATTGGCAAAAATATAGTAGGCGTTGTTTTAGGATGTAACAATTATCATATCATCGATCTCGGCGTTATGGTCCCTTCCGATAAGATTCTTTCGACCGCTATCGAAAAAAAGGTCGATATCATTGGATTAAGCGGACTAATAACCCCCTCTCTCGATGAAATGGTTCATGTTGCCAAAGAAATGGAAAGATTAAAACTGAACATTCCGCTGCTGATAGGAGGTGCAACAACATCGAGAGTCCATACTGCAGTTAAAATAGCGCCTGCCTATAGCGGTGCTACGGTGCATGTACTCGATGCCTCTAAAAGTGTTAATGTGGCTACGAATCTCTTAAATCCCGAACAACACAGTATATTTATAAATAGTACTCGCAATGAATACGATCAAATCCGGGATGCACATTCAAAAAAGCAAAACACCAAGGAATTTATATCAATACAAGAAGCCAGGTCAAATAAGCTTTTGCTGGATTGGAAATCGTTTGAGCCTGTTGTTCCTAAAAATCTCGGAGTAAAATTATTTCCGCAATTCTCTCTGGAGGAGATAAGAAATTACATAGACTGGACGCCTTTCTTCTCTGCATGGGAATTAAAGGGTAAATATCCTTCAATATTTAATAACGAAAAGTATGGTTTGGAGGCAAAGAAGCTGTTCGAAGACGCCAACGAAATACTTGATAAAATTATTCACGAGAAGTTGCTTACAGCAAACGGAGTAATAGGATTGTTTCCTGCAAATTCAATTGGTGATGATATTGAAATCTATACCACTGATAATTTAAAAGGTCTTCTTGCCACTTTGCATACAATAAGACAACAGACCAGAAAATCCGGAAGCATTCCTAATGTTGCTCTTGCGGATTATATTCTTCCCAAATCATCTGGGAAGCTTGACTATATAGGTATGTTCGCAGTCACCGCAGGAATCGGGGCGAATGAACTTGTAAAGGAATATGAAATCAGGAATGATGATTACAACGCTATAATGGTGAAAGCCATTGCTGACAGGCTTGCCGAAGCTTTCACTGAATTACTTCATCAAAAGCTAAGAACGGAATACTGGGGATATGCACAAAACGAATCTTATTCGCCTGACGAACTTATACAAGAGAAATTCATTGGTATAAGACCTGCACCGGGTTATCCCGCCCAGCCCGATCATACTGAAAAGATTACAATCTGGAATTTGTTGAGTGCTGAAAAAAATACAGGAATAAGTCTGACTGAAAACATGGCGATGCAACCCGCAGCTTCGGTCTGCGGTTTATATTTTGCTAACCCCGAAGCAAAATATTTTACAACCGGCAAAATAAGTAAAGATCAGGTTTCGGACTATGCCCGTCGTAAAGGAATTAGTCAGATTGAAATGGAAAGGTGGCTCGGTCCGGTTTTGAACTACATCTGATCTCTACTGATTTTTATCAGAAGATAAAAATTTTTGTTAATTATTTTATCAAAGTTACACGTAGTTGGTTTTAATCCTCTAATAAAATTTTAAAAATCACTAGAAAAGCTCATTTCATTTTCGATAATGGACTGTAGCTGGAAACAGCTTAGTTTTGGTCCTCAGCGGCGTCGAAAATTACTTTGTCACTAATTTAACCGGCGCCGCAATTTTTCTCTCATTATGATACACCCGCTAATTTCCAGACATATTTTTATTGCTTTAAATCACAATGCAAAACAACCCATTAAAAACCTCTAACCCATTTTATTACAATATGTTAAGGCATCTATTTAATCTTTAATCTTAGACTCTGGCATGCCTGTTGTTAAGTTAAATGCGACAAAGTAATCAGCCAAAACTAAATATAATGAGGACCAAAATGAAAACATTACCCAGAACAGCCATATTGATAGTGTTAACAATAATGCTATCATCTTCCATATTTGCACAAAGTTCGGCAAATGCCAATGTAACTGTTAGTGCACAACTTTCCAGGGGATTATCCCTTAGTCATGTTTCGGGCGACATCGATTTTTCGGAAATTGTTCTTACTTCAGGAACCTCTTCAAGCGCCACAATCGAAGAAGAATTCGGAGCAAAGCTGCAGGTTATCGGACATCCGAACAAAAGTGTTGCAGTCAGTTTTTCCAGCGTTACATTAACAAATAACGATTGGGTTGGTGTCAACGGCGGAACTAATGATGATCTAATTTTTACTCCTTCTGTGGAGGAAACCGGTGCAAGTTCAACATATTCAGGTGCAGGTGCAGTAAGCAATAACGACAGTTTTACATTAACAAATGTTTCCGGCGACGGTGCATTGTACCTGTGGGTCGGTGGTTCCATCGCTATTGCTTCCGATCAGGCACATGGTGATTACACCGGAACATTCACTATGACAGTTGAATATTGAAATAATTGTATATTGAACCCAGAGGACCTAAAAGTTTAGTACTGAGTTGGTCCTCAGAATGCGGTGCGGGCAACTACTTTTATCCTGCACCGCTGTATTTTTAAACCGTTCTTTTATATGTTCGTACATGAAAATTTTAACAACTGTTTTTTATGTCGTTTTTATTTCAACATCCATAAAAGCACAGGCAACCCAGTCAGCAGCAGCAACTGCAAACCTGATTATCCCGATTTCAATAACTTCGATGGAAGGTGATCTGGATTTTGGTGAGATCATTCTTACCGGTTCAACTTTCACTGAATCGATTGACCCACTAAACGGAAAGAGGTTTGTAATTACAGGTCACCCCGACAGGAATATTTCCATCGTTTTCAATCCTATCGCACTGGTTAACAATTCACCTTATTACCCAGACGAAACCTTACTATTTTCTCCCGAAGTTAAGCAATCAGGCGGGGGAATAATCGCGAGCGGTGATACAAAAATTCTAATCTCAAACGGTAGTACAGGCGAACTGGAGTTGTGGGTGGGAGGTTCTATTTCCATAGCATCCGATCAGGCTCAAGGGGATTATGTAGGCACCTTTACAATCACTGTTTCCTATTAAACACACTAATTTTATTTACGATAATTTATTATAGTAGTGTGATTTAAATCATACAATTTTATTGACACTTAGAAGACATTGAACTATATTTTAAGCGATTTGCTAAAAAATAAATGAAATTATTTAAAATCTATACTATCCTGCCAGCCGTGTTATTGTGTTTCTCATCTGTTCATGCCCAATACAGAAGTGAAGCATCTATTCCGATTAGTTTAAAGCTTACAAAAGGTCTTAATCTCTCAACCATTAAAGGTGATCTGGATTTCGGTGAAATCATTTCCAACCAGTCTCTCAATGCTGTTGCAAAAGATCCGCAGAACGGTGTACTTCTTCAGATCGCAGGGCATCCGGGTCGTGAAGTGATTGTTGAATTCGACCAGACTTTACTGAGCAACTCATCCTGGGTGGAACGTAACGGTGGTACACTGAATCAAATACATTTCTCCCCTTCCGTAGAAACCGGTAATACGGAAAACTATAATGAAACCGCAATAGTATCTGCCGGGCAATCGGTTAAACTTGAAAACGGAAGCGGCAAAAAATATTTATGGGTCGGTGGTGAACTGCAGTTGAATTCCGGTACTCCGCAAGGCGATTACTCCGGTAACTTCACTCTTACAATCAACTATTAAAACTTAATTTAATCGTTTATCAAGTCCGTTGTTAATCTTTTCTTATTTTTCTAATTTCATTATGTGAAAATTCCAATTTCTACATCAGGTTCTTTACTTGCTCTTATCCTGATCTTATTCGCGGCAAGTGATTTAAAGGCTCAGGAAGGCTACATTTCAAATTTTCAGGGTTTGAATTTCGGTGATGTTTTCATAGGATATTCGAAAGAAATACTTCATACGGACCAGGGTGCTGCGAAGTTCAGTTTTTATCACACAAATGCTAAAAGTAAAAATGTATTTTTTAATTTTACACTTCCCTCTGTCTTACAAAATGGAACCGACCAGGTTTTGATTGAATTTAATCTGAACCATGCTTCATGGTCTTACAATGACCAGATTTCGGGCAGAACAAGTTTTGATCCGCAGTCAAGATATAAACTCGGGAAATTAGGAGCAAACAAGTACGTTTTCATCTGGCTCGGCGGTTTGATAACAACACCAGCAGGAATTTCACATGGATTGTACACAGGAGATATTATATTAACAATCGACTATTAAATATTCCGGTAATGAATATGTTCAAATATATTTTAGTTTTGTTGTTTTATTTTTGCTCACTTTCAATGGCGCAAGTTATTATTTCCCCTTATGTGGTTTATATAGATGAGCAGGACAAATTCGGCAGCTATTTGGTTCAGAATGAGTCCAATCAGGAATATGAAATATCTGTGTACTTCAAATTCGGTCATCCTGTATCAGATTCTGCCGGCAATGCTTCGATGAAATATTATGAAGAAATTCCGGATACATTACCTTCGATAGTTGATTGGATAAGAGCTTTTCCGAGAAAGTTTATTCTGCCGCCGAGGGAACGTCAGATAATCAGGATGACGGTTCGTCCGCCATCAGACATTGACCCGGGAACATACTGGGCTCGTATCATTACTTCCTCGGTTCCTCGTGCCAGGTCAGTTGATACGCAGACTTCCGGAGTATCAGCAAAAATAAATTTCGTGATAAATCAGGCGACAACTGTTTTATACCGTACAGGTGTTGCAGAAACGAGTGTTGCGGTTGATACGTTGTTTGCTGTACTGGATACAACAGGTCTGCAGATAATTGCTTCAATCAAAAGAGAAGGGAACACGCCTTTCTTCGGGGATGTAGATGTTGTTCTTTTAAACAACGACTCAATTATGGTTGATACTAAAAAGGAATATATAAATCTGTATTTCGATATGATTAAAAAGTATACTTTTCCCACCGATTCATTGAGGGCGGGAAATTATAAAGCTGAACTTACTATAACTCATAATGAAAAGGATGATATTCCCGACAGTAAATTGACACAAATTCCCCCAATAATAAAATCAATTAAATTTGAGATTCCGTAGCAGTATAATCATTCCGTATATTTTCATTTTTACCAGACTGATAACAGCGCAGAATGGTTTGCTTCCTCTTTCACCGGGTGTGCCACATAGTCAGGGAGAAAATATATTTTCAGAAAGCCTGATATTTAAGTGGAATAAAGTTAACGATGCTGAACAATATGTTCTTTTCATCAGCAAAAAGCAGGATGATAATAAGTTCAAGTTAATATTTAATTCATCAGATGAATTAAGAATTACCGATACAGCAATTCTGGTGAATACAAACCGGCTGCCAGGTCCCGGTTTATACAGATGGAATTTTAAAGCTGTATACAAAAATAAAAGTCAGATCTATTCTCAAAGGCTATACTTTAACATTCCCGGGGAGACTGGTTCTGAAAGTTTTAAACTGATTTCTCCGGGTACAAATAATTTTCCCGGCACAACTATTACGGACCTTTCGCCCAGGCTCTCTTGGGAAGCTTTGCCTGATGCAATCAATTACCAAATTCTGATTTATGAAATATCAAATGAAAAAGACGAACAGATTTTCAACTCTTCATCTCTGTACAAAATTAATTCCGACTATCTTATTTTACACGATAAATATCTCCATTTCGGGAGAAATTATAAATGGAAAGTTATTGCGACGGATACCAAGAGAGGCATAGTTTCTTCCGGAGAATATTTTTTCAACACGAACATTTACAAGCAGGCTGAGGTGCCTTTATTGCTCAAACCTGGTTTGCTTAATGAACCCGGCGAAAATATAGAAAGCATACCCGTTGTTCTAAGCTGGAACAAATCAGAAAATACAAGGGGATATGCAGTTTACATCTCCCGGCGGACTGAAAGCGGCGAATATCGTGATATTTATAACACTGAATCCACAGGACTTATACGTGATACATCGATATCGGTCGGGTCGGACATTTTTGATTTAAATGGTAACTACAGGTGGTGTATAAGACCATACAGTCTTGCCGGTTGGGGTGACTTTAGTCATTTTGTATATATACAAATAGGAGAGGGGGAAATTATTCCCGGCAAACCTTTGACTGAAAGTCCCGGTAGTTTAAACCCTGATATACTTTTAAATACAAATCCGGAAATAAATTTTATCTGGAATAAAACTGCCCGGGCAGATAATTACGCGATTTATATAAGCAGGCAAAATAAAAGTGGAACGTTTGATTTGATTTACAGCTCTGAAAAACAAAAACTTATCACCGACACTTCAATAACAATCGGTATCTCCGAATACAACGAGAACGATGTTTTTAGATGGAACATGCGTGCATATAACAATGCCGGGTGGAGCGAATACAGCGACAGAAGATATTTTAGGATTAAAAATAAGAAGACTGTTCAATCAATATCGATGTCACCTGGAAGTGATACTAGTCCCGGCACGGCTGTAAATACACTCCAGCCTTCCCTGAGATGGAGCAACATTGAAGGCGCAGATAATTACGAATTATTAATAGAACTTATTGAACCCGGAGAAGTTTTCAACACAATTTTTTCAACAGACGGAAAGGTAATATCACAACCAAATTTTACACTTCCCGGCAAACTGCTGAAGAATAATCAGTATTACAGATGGAAAATCAGATCACATTCAAGTAACGGTTGGTCAGGATTTTCTGATTACAAATATTTTTATACACAGGTAGTCAATGAAACAGAAACTCCTTTACCAGGACTTGAGAACAGTAGTGACCCAGAAGAAATCTTTTTATCTTTTAAGTACGGAGGCATCATAGATCTGCCTTTAACAGCCTATTATTTTAACCGAAAACTGTTTCTCCCTGTAATTGAACTGTTTTCCAGTCTGGAAATAAACAACGAACTAAATAAAGATGAAAAGTTGATCAGCGGTTTTTTTATATATGAAGGCGAACGCTACACTATCGATATGAAGAATTCAATCGCGACAATCGGAGCTGAATCCTTTACAATTAATTCTGAAAGTTTCATCACAGATGGCTTCGACTATTATTTCGACAGCGACTTTTATTCGAAAGTTTTTGATCTTGTATTTCAAATTGATTTTAGAAGTCTGACCGTCAGAACATACTCGAAATATACGCTGCCTGTTTATTCCCGAATTCAGAGAGAAAAGAATTTCAATTACTCCAAATCGCACAAAAATGAAGATGCAAGTCTTGCATTCAAACGGGAACAGTCGATTATGAATGTCGGGATACTCGACTATCAGGCGAGTTATTCCGTTTCCAAAATCTCACCCCCATACGGAAGCTATTCCATCGGTCTGGGAGGTGAACTCCTGTATGGAGAAACTGAATTCTCCACCAGAGGATTTTATTCGGATAAAATGTTTTATAACGATCGGTCAGATTTCAGGTGGCGTTATGTAGTCGATGATTCCGATTACTTATCTGCAGTTTCGATTGGTGATATAAATTCTAACGGATTACAGCCATCTAGATTTCGTGGGATCTCAGTAACTAATGCTCCCACTGAGCCACGGAAGAAATTCACCACCATAAAGATTGTTGATAAAACCGAGCCCAACAACACAGTTGAATTATATATAAATAACAGATTACACGAGATCGTAAAGGCTGACGAATCGGGCAAGTATATTTTTAACCTGCCTCTGAATTACGGGAGTACACTTGTGGAGTTGAAGTTTTACGGTATGAATGGTGAATATTACTCGGTCTCCAGGTTATATCAAACCCCCTTCAGTTTTTACCAGCCGGATGAATTCACATACAATCTGAATTACGGTAAGCTGAGAATTACAGATCAGAAACTTTTTAACATTGACGCCGGCTATGGGTTCACCGAAAATATCACAACTAAGTTTGGAGTGGATTACATTCAGAATTTTAATGAAGATAATCATGTAATATATAATTCAACATCAGCAAGGCTGTTTGATTCATATCTGGTTAATTTAACTGTTGCGCCCGGTTCATTTTATACTATAGCGTCCGGGATTACATATTATTCACAGACTTCTATTGACGTTGAATATACAAGATATTTTTCAAGCGGTTTTTTCAACCCGGCGAAATACAAGCATGAATTAAGAAGTAATCTTTTTTTACCCATCAGGTTCGGTTACAGCCAGCTTAATATTAATGCTTCAGCCGATTATTCGGAATCATCTGTCAGAGTAAAGAATTATATATTGGGTCTGAGCTGGAACACATCGGGTTTTCGTCCGTTTGCGGAATACGAATATTCTATGGTTAACGGTTCAGGTAATAATTTTACAAGAGAAACAATTGAACTCGGCATGTCTTATTCAATTTACAGGATGCCCGAGTTACTCGGTTTTCTTAAAGGTAATCTTATATTAGGGCGCGCCGTTTTCAACATAACAGACAATCAGTTCGAAACGATGTCGCTTGATTATTCGGCAGGTATTTTTTCAAACAGCAGGCTGCAGCTCAGGTACAGCCGGAATTTTCTGATTGAGGAATCAAACCTTCATGCTCAGTTAGTCATCTATTTCCCGGCAGTACAATATTCAGCTTCGGCAACATCAAATTATTTTTCACAAAACATTCTCGGCTCAATCGGGTACGTCCGGGAAACTGGTGAGATAACTGCTTTCAACAGAAACCAGATTGGCAAGTCGAGTGCTATTTTCAGGCTTTTCGTTGATGATAACGGTAACGGGTTATTTGATGACGATGAAATAATGATTAAAGATGGCGGAATATCGCTCGGCACATCGATACTCGAAAAATCCGAATCGGGCGAAATAAAAGCCAGGGAATTGAATCCTTATACTGTGTACACAGCCCGTATAAATGAGGAAAGCATCAAAAATCCGTTGCTTGTACCAAAATATAAACAGTTTGCATTCAAAACCGGTGCTGAACCATTTAAAATAATAGACATACCTTTTTATATTGCAGGTGAGATTAGCGGATC
Organism: Melioribacteraceae bacterium; assembly: GCA_016927595.1. Taxonomy (GTDB): domain Bacteria; phylum Bacteroidota; class Ignavibacteria; order Ignavibacteriales; family Melioribacteraceae; genus PGYT01. Next base: position 30,811 of record JAFGMI010000007.1, read on the forward strand.
GGTTTTTGAATCTGTAAACAATACAAAAATTTTTCTGCCGGGAATAAAACTAACAATTACAAATATTGAATCGAACGAACGGATAAATACTTCTACTTATACGAATGGATCGTTCTACCACTTCGGATTAAAGCCGGGTATGTACAGGATAACATTAGATAAAGTGCAACTTGAAGCATTAAAACTAAGAACCAAACGTAATGATATAATCTTCGAAATTCTGCCGGACGGCGGAATTGATTCATCCGACGAGGTTGAAATAAGACTTGTAAAATAAATCTTTATTAATTTTTAGAATAAATCAACCGCCTGATTTTTTGATTTCTTCAGTTCCCGCCCAGACAGTCCTGCTGTTTTTAATATCTGTTACTTCATAATTTATAATGTAAGTTATAATCTTTTCATTACCGAAATTTTTCTCTTCAGCAGTAAGATCGCCTGAAAATAAAAATTCCACTCCAAGTTTGCTATAATATTTTTTTAATTCGGCAGGTGTGCTAAAATCACCAGGATTTTTTCTGTTCTCTCTAAGTTCCTCTCTGTTCTTCTTCGAGGATGCAAATGTAATCTGACCTGAATTAACCAATTCGAGTTCAATATCCGCTGTGAGCGATTCAACATCTATCTCGTATTTGCTTTTATTGCTTATTCTGCCTATCGAGAGCACTGGTTTTTTCTTCTTTGAGTTAAAATAATTAACAGCCCATTCATCAGTGACCAATTCATCAGAGATCAGACTCGCAGTAGTTCTGGAATCATTTTCACTCCAGACACCCTGCGGTAACCCGGATTCATTCAATCCCTTATCAACAGTCTTCTCTCCAGGACCACAGGAATAAACCAATACAAACATAACCACTGTAATTACCGGATGCTTTAATGCTTTCATATATCCTCGCGTAAGAAATAGCCTTTTAGGCTGACAATTTAACTGAATCCTGAATGAAGTGCCAAATTAATAAGTGCCGCAATAATAACTCTACATTGTAAGTTAAACAGATTACTCCGATATGTGACAATTCATGACAATACTTAACGATATGATGACAACAATGATGACAGTATTAGCGTCTTTTAACATGTAGATTCAAATAATTATTTAACGGGAGGATCAAATGTCAGGTTTAACAAGAAGCACTAAATACTTTACGGCGGCTTTATTCTTATTAGCATCGATTTCAGTATGTGGGCAGTCTCTTCCAGGTTCCCAGCAGAAACATATAGTAAATCTGATTATCGGAATGAATTCGGAAAACGAAGGATTAAAGAGATCTTGTATTTACTTTGCCGGGATGTATTCACTTAACCAAACTCTGGACTGCATTCTGGAAGTTCTCGAAACGGAACCGGATCCCGCTACAAGAACATTAATCGCTCAGGCTTTATACAAAATTGGTAATGAACGGGGAATGAATGAAGTACTTGAATTATCACAGAAAGATCCGGATGAGAACGTAAGGAAGATTGCCGCATCGCTTTATGATACTTATTTTCTGGAAAAACTGACAAAGGATGAGTTTATTGCATCCAGTGATCAGTTATCCGGTGACAATTAATGACAAAGTATTACACCAATTTTACCCGGTAATTTTTTAAAAGCATTATATTAAATAAGTTTTTTCACGGTACAAAATTATGACATCACACGGCAACATTAAAATTTCGGTTCTATTGGCGATGACAGTTTTTTTATTACTCTCCATGCACATCAGCGCACAGGAGTGGAGTAGAATAGAAAGATTGAACGGGTATTGGAAGTTTTCAATTGGCGATGATCCTGATTGGTCGTTGACTGATTTTGATGATTCGAACTGGGAAGATATAAGGGTGCCCTCCTCCTGGGAAAACGAAGGTTACCATGGTTATAACGGATACGCATGGTACCGGAAAAGCTTCATGATAGATGATGATATCAACAGCTCAACCATTTATCTTCAGCTTGGTTACATCGATGATGTTGACGAGGTATATCTTAATGGTCAGATGATCGGATCTTCAGGCAGTTTTCCCCCCGACTTTAACACTGCCTACAATGCTTTCAGAAAATATCCGATACCCGCTTCAAAACTTAGTATTTCGGGTAAAAATGTAATTGCCGTAAGAGTATATGATACACACCTTGCCGGCGGTATAGTCTCCGGTGATATCGGATTATATGTTAAGGAATATGAACTGCAACCCGATTACAGCCTTGAAGGAGAATGGAAATTTCATATCAACGATGACAAGGAATGGGCTTCCCCTGAATTTGATGATTCGGAATGGACCACAATTAATGTTCCCGGACTATGGGAACCGCAGGGATATAAAGACTACAATGGTTTTGCATGGTACAGAATCACTTTCGATGTTAACAGAAGTCTGTCAGATGAAAAATTAGTGCTGCTTCTCGGAAAAATTGACGATATAGACGAAGCTTACCTAAACGGTGAACTTATTGGTGCAACCGGAAATATGTACGACGATCCCTTCTTCATTTCTTTCAGCAGTGAGTACAGCGAGTCAAGGGGATATTTCATTCCTCAGGAATTACTTAATTCCGGTACAAATGTTCTGGCTGTCCGGGTTTACGACGGATACATAGGTGGCGGAATATATGAGGGTCCTATCGGTTTGATTACACAATCAAAATATAAAAAGTACTGGAATAGTCAGAAAAGAAAAAATTTGTGGGAAATTATTTTCGGCGATTAGAAGTATTTATAGAATATTTTTATAACTATCCTTCCTCCTTAATGGCAAAAGAGTCAATTCAAATTATTAATATCTTTTGTGCTATATTTAAAGCCACTTTTAAGGGATATTATGCAGACAGTACTGGTTACCGGAGCTGCAGGGTTTATCGGCTCGCACTTCGCAAAAAAAATGCTTGAAAATAATTACCGGGTAATAAGCATCGATAATCTGGATGATTTTTACGATGTTCAGATTAAAAAGGAAAATTTATCCATATTAAATAAACATGAACTGTTTAAGCATTTTACCGGAGACATCAGGGATAGGAAGTTTATTAATACAATTTTTTCAAATAATGTTATAGACCTGGTTGCTCATTTTGCCGCCAAGGCAGGTGTCCGCCCTTCAATTATCAACCCAATAGAGTATTTTGATGTAAATGTTCAGGGAACTATCAATATTCTCGAAGCAATGAAAAAGTTTAATGTCGGCAAAATGATATTTGCTTCATCGTCTTCTGTGTACGGCAACAACAGGAAAGTCCCGTTTTCCGAGTCGGATAATGTTGATAATCCCGTTTCTCCTTACGCTGCATCCAAAAAGGCTTGTGAACTAATCTGTTCAACCTATAACAGCCTTCACGCGATTGACATATTTGCATTCAGATTTTTTACTGTTTACGGTCCCGCGCAAAGACCTGAGATGGCAATTGCAAAATTTACCGATCTCATCTACAACGGCAAACCGGTTACCTTGTTTGACGGAAAGGGACTAACCGGACGGGACTATACGTACATCGATGATATAATTCAAGGCTTATATTATTCGGTTGACAAAATCAAAGGATTCGAGATTTTTAATCTTGGTGAATCCCAGGTTATTAAATTAATTGATCTTGTAAGAATAATCGAAAAAGAACTGGGAAGAAATGCTGAAATAATATTTGGGAACAAACAGCCGGGTGATGTCGATATTACATTCGCTGATATTGACAAAGCACGCCGTGTTCTTCAATACAATCCCGGAACCGATATTACTAATGGTATAAAAAAGTATTGCGAATGGTACTTTAAAGCAAAAAATTAACAGAGAGATTTTAATTAAATCACTGCAAAGATTCCTGGTTACCAATCTTTAATTTTAATAGTATTGCCGGATCAATACGCTTATCGTACCACTGAACGCCCCAGTGCAAATGCGGTCCCGTTGATCTGCCTGTAGATCCAACCTCACCTATCTTCTGACCCTTTTTTACGAACTCACCTTCTTCCACATCGATCTCATTCAGGTGAAGGTAGAAACTGTTAAGACCCTGCCCGTGATCAATTAAGATATTATTGCCCGCGTAATAAAATGTATCGGCGGCTAATTTAACAACGCCGTCTGTCATTGCATATACAGGCGTGCCTCGGGGAACTGCAATATCCAATCCGTTGTGAATGTTTCTCGGCTTTCCGTTAAGTATGCGCTGACTTCCGAACACACCAGAGATCCTTCCGCCTTTTACTGGTCTTACTATACCTTTGATGTAGTATGCCGTATCTATCTTTCCAATCGTTGATCTCGCCTGCCGGGATACTTCCCGTTCTTTTGAGATTCTATCCAGTTCTTCTCTGGGCGGTGTAACGTGTTTCTGTTTAATATTATTGATTCTCTGAATCTTATAGTCACTTTCTTCAGGCAGAATTTTTTTCAGAATCAAGCGACCATCGGATAATTTTATTTTCAGCAGATGTTCTCTACGGTCATCCCTGTCAAACGCAAAAACGAAATACTTGTTTTCAAATACCTGCAGATCTGTTGAGTCCAGAAAGGCGTATTCAATTCCTTCGCCAACACCGTACAATAAATTCCCCTGTTTATATTCACCTATAATTTCGACGCTTTGAGAGAAACCGTTACCGGCTATTAAAAATAAGATGTTTAGTAATATTCCACGTATATATTTCATATCGTTTATCCAATAAATGAATTAAAAAAACGATGAAATAATAATAAAATAATTGTGCAAATAAAATCAGAACTTATAATCAGATCTGTGTTTGAAATAAAACATTATAATAATATTTTTCAGCAACGGATGTATTTGAAAATAACCGGGTAATATAACATGAGAATTATATTTTTCTTTTTTCTTGCCGCAATTACTACTCAGGCTCAGGGTATAAGTTTCGATTCATATTTCGAAGATGCCGTAATGCGTATTGATTATTACCACACGGGCGACTCTGATACAGAAATATTTACTATCGACAGAATATACAAATACCGTGACTGGGGAAGAAATAGGAACAAACTCATTGATAACTTCAATAATGGAAGATATTATATTAAGATTTACGACGAACAGACAGGCGTTCTTATCTATTCAAAAGGAATGGATTCATACTTTGGAGAATATCAGACAAGTTCGGATGCACTTAAGGGAATAAGAAAAACTTTTCATGAGTCCGCGATTATTCCTTATCCGCACAAAAATATAAAGTTTACAATTGAGAAAAGAAATCGTGAAAAATTGTTACACGAAATCTATACCACGGTGATTGATCCAAAGCATGTTGATATTATTCAAGCCAATCCGGCAGATAAGAATGTTTCAGTTTATAAATGCAGCATGAATGGTCCATCAGAAGAGTGCGTTGATGTAGTAATACTTGGAGAAGGATATAGTGAAAGCGAATATGAAAAGTTCGTTACTGACATTAATAGATTTACATCAATCTTTTTTGACGTGGAGCCTTATAAATCCTTAAAGAATAAGTTCAACTTATACGGAGTTCTGAAATTCTCAACAGAAAGCGGAGTTGATGAACCCAGAGCTGGTATATTTAAAGAAACAACACTGAATGCAACTTTTAACTCACTGGGCTCAGAAAGATATTTGCTTACTGAAGATAACAAAACAATGAGAGATTTGGCTGCATATGTCCCATATGATGCTGTTTATATTATGGTAAATCATAATAGGTACGGAGGCGGGGGTATTTATAATCTTTACTGTACGTTTACGGCAGACGCACAGTTCAGCAAATATCTTTTTATACATGAGTTCGGACACTCGTTCGGTGGATTGGCAGACGAATATTATACTTCATCAACAGCATATAACGATTTTTACCCCAGGGGGGTTGAACCGGTTGAGCCGAATATTACAGCATTATTGAGTAAGAACAGGGTTAAATGGAGCGAGTATTTGACAGAGGGCATTGAAATTCCCACTCCATGGGAGAAGCAAGATTTTGACGATATGGATATGAAATGGCAGAAAGAAAGAACAGAGCTCAACAATAAAATCGCTGAATTAAAACGTAATAAAGCTCCGTCTCAGAAAATTGTTGATGCCGAAAAAGACTATGCGGTTAAGGATAAGGAACATTCTGAAATTGTAGATAAATACTTAAAATCCAGCAGGTATTGGAACAAGGTGGGAGTTTTTGAAGGAGCCGGATATTCGTCGAAAGGATTATACAGACCCATGCTGGATTGTATCATGTTTTCAAAAGGTGAAAAACCTTTCTGTGTTGTCTGCGAGGCAGCAATCAGAAAGGTAATAAAACATTACACTGAATAAAACTTTATTCCTTAGGCAGAGAAAATTTAATTTCAGTACCATGATTTAATTCACTGGCAACTTCGATCCTGCCGCTATTTTTATCTATAAACTCTTTACAGATCACCATGCCCAAACCTACGCCTTTTGAGGCGGAGTCTCCGTTGCCGTCCTTAATGCTAAACAATTGTTTTACCTTACTCTCGTCCATTCCTATCCCTGAGTCTCGTACAATACATTGAGACTCTTGCGGATTGCTTGAAGTCTCTATCTCAATTTTCCCTCCGGCTTCAGTATACTTTATGGCATTCTTTAAAATATTCCGAACAACCACGTCAATCATATTACTGTCGGCTTTAACATCGGCTTTCTCGTTTAATTTGAATCTTACTTTTAATCCCTTCTCGCGGATATTCTTTTCAAATAGTTCATAGTTTTTCAGTATAATATCGTTTAGATTAAATATTTCATCAGACAGCTTGGAATCTTTGAACTGCGTTAAAGACCAGTTCAAGAGGTTTTCAAGCAGGTTATCTACTCTGTTCGAATGCTTTCTCAAATCAAAAAACAGTGCATTGATCTCCTCGTTGCTTAACTCTTTAATATTTTCGGAAATATACGCAATATAGCTGTTCAAAGTATTAAAGGGAGAACGCAGATCATGTGCGATGATTGAGAAGAATTTGTCTTTAGTCGCATTCAATTTTTTCAGGTCGTTTTCCGAATCCTCCAGCTGTTTATTGGCAATTTGCATTTTCTCATTTATTATCTGTAAATCTTTACTCTTCAAGTTAAGTTCTTTCAGACTTTTCTCGAGTTGGATATTCATCCTTATATTTTCTTTGTATTTTCTGTAATATGAAATCATAGCAATAATTAGTACGAGTGATATACTTATTAAAGAAATGATAATTATATTCTGTCTTTGATTACTTAACTCTTTAAGTTCTGAATCGCGTTTAAGAATTTCTATTTCCCTGGATTTCTTTTCAGCCTCATATTTCTTTTCCAATTCTGCCATGTTGCGGGATATCTGTTCGTCGAACAGTGAATCTTTTACCTCATTGTACATTGCCAGATATTTGTATGCATTCCTGTAATCGTTGCTGCTGATATACAACTGCGACAAATCAGCATAATTATCCCTTAATTGTACCTTTGCATCAGCTTCTTTTGCAAACCTGATTGATTTTAAATAATTTGCAACTGCATCTTCGATACTGTTCATCCTGAGCTGCACATCAGCTATGCCGTTTAGCGATTCCGCTATCTTTGCTTTATCGTCCGACTTTTCAAAATATTTGTGAGTTCTTAAATAATATGCAAGGGCTTCTTCGTAATCATTCATTTTTTGATAGCATGAACCGATATTATGAAGTGCAATTGCTATTCCTTCGTCATGACCTATTTTTTCATTCAACTCGAGTGACTTTTTGTAATATACAAGAGCTCTTTTATACTCTCCTATTTTATTATATGCTTCTCCAATATAGTTTAAAGTAACTCCCTGCAAATGAGTATTATTCCCGACCTCGTGCATTCTTAAGGCTTCCTGGTAATTTTCAATTGCCATCGGAATTCTATCGGTGAACTCATACACGGTTCCAATAATCATTTTACAATACGCAAGTTTGGCGCTATAGTTTAATTCTTCATAAATTTTTTGCGCTCTCAGAGTTGCATCCATAGCTTTTTCGTATTCTCCAAGCACGTTTGCATTAATCGATCCTATATTAATCAATGTATTGGCATAGCTTATGGAGTCACCGAGCTCTCTGTAAATTTCACCAGCTTTATTATAGGTTTCAACCGCATCATTGGTTTGTCCCTTATACATTTGAACAACACCCTTTATAATAAGCGCAGCTGCATAGCTTATTTTATTGTTCGAGTTTTCGAGAATGGAAGTCGCTTCGTCACTGAATTTGAGAGCTTCATCTGTGTTACCGCCATACACAAAACTGGCGCTTATGTTTTTCAAAGCATTTCCTTTACCCACCATATAATTTATCGAATCAGATAATATTAAAGCTGAATTTGCATAACTATATATACTATCCCGGTTTCTTTGAATTATGAATGAAGAGGCAATAGTATTGTAGGAATCTATTATACGTTTCTGATTGCCGCTTTTGAGGAATACCTGTAATGCTTGTTTACTTTTGTTTACCGCTTCCTCAGACTTGGAAAATTTAATGTACTCATTTGAAAGACTCAATAAGGCAACACCTTTCTGCTCGCCGTCAAGATTGTTAACCAGAGAGGATAGGCTGTCGAGTTTCGACTGACCCGCAGTCTGAATAAAATTATACAAGAATACAACTAGAAATAAGTAGTAAGTCATCGGCAAATAGTTTAGTTCCCCACTCAAAAATAGTGAAAAATTTTTGAAATGTACGCTCAAACCTGGAAAAATTCTTCGCCAATTAATGACATATAGAATTTTGCCTGGTCGAATATTTGCGACTGATTTTATAAACACGGTATTCTTATTGAATTTACCCTCCGGGTCTTCAGCAATTCAATATCTGGCAGGAACTAAAAACATACAAGAGAAAAAACTCACATATCTTCATTTTGCTTCAGATAATTAAGCAGTTCAATCAGATACTTTTCTTTAAATTTTCCGTATACATTCCTGAATCCGTTGCCGTAAATTTCGTTTTGGTCGTTCATCATAAATTCAATAATTTTTTCAGCTGTATTGTTTTTCAATTCACTAAGGTATAAGTACGAGATATACTGGCAGCTGCCTTCCTCCAAAATATTCGAATGATCAATTTCTGTATTCTGATGAATCCATACGTGCATCAGTTCATGAGCGATTGTTGCCTCAATATATAATGCAGGCACATGATCCAGAACGAAAATTTCATAATTGTCGGTTTCTGTTGTTCGTCCGTTGTAACGAATCGTTTCAGTAGTTATTTTACAAAATCCTCTTGATTTTGTAGAAAAGGAATTTCCCGCTACCTCTAACAACTTTTTTTTGTCGGTTCCCGTAATCGACACATTCCTTAAATCCACATAAAGCCCAAAATTTCTGAGTCGGGAATCAACCATTCTTAATAGATGTCTGATAGTAACTTCATCCCATACAGCATCCTTTAAACAAATATTACAAAGACTTCTTCCATCTGAAAAGCGCCTGCCCCCGGAAGTAATATTATCGCAAATTAGTCTGTCGCAGTTATCGCATTTCTCAAGTTCGGTTAAGTGATCGGAATGATACTGATTTCCGTATGAATCCCTTATGTAGGAGCCTTCGAGCGGTTCACCGCAAACATCACATTTCGGAAGCACATTTTCCAAATAGCAGTTACGATGATAATATTTGCCATCATACTTTGTAAACACTCCTTCAATCGGTTTTTTACAGAAACTGCACAGAAAATGATGCTTGTGATAATATTTCCCTTCTACTTCAACATATGTAGAACCAAGAACTTTACCGCATTCGGAACACTTTTTCGTTTGAGAAAAATCCGTAGAAGTGGCTAGTATTAAAAAGATGAATACAAATTTCAATGAAGTAAATCGCATAAAATTTATATCTTAACGATGAATTAAAACTGTATTTTAATCTAATCATTTTAATAAATCAATAAACCTTATAATTTGACGTACAAGCAACATATCTCGGAAACAATTAAACTGGCTATCCCTGTTTCAATCGGATTTTTGGGACACGTTATGCTGGGAGTAGTTGACAGTCTAATGATCGGGAAAATCGGGGCATCTTATCTTGCCGCATCAGCGCTCGTTAACAGTGTATTGTTTCTTATTTTAGTTCTGGGTATAGGCATGACGGTAGCTATGACACCCTTAACCGCAATTGCTAACGGTTCCGGCAACCACGAAGAATGCGGAGTAATATTGCGACAAGGACTACTTACCAATATTGTTTTTGCCGTTCTGCTAGCAGTTGCTGTCTATTATATTGCAGACTTGCTTAAATTTATGGAGCAGCCGGAAGAAGTTGTTGAACTCGCGTCATCCTATATGAAAATTTTAAGCTTCTCCATCATTCCTTTCCTGGTATTTCAAACGTATCGGCAGTTTATAGAAGGGTTGGAGAACACGCGTCCCGCAATGTATATTAATATAATTGCAAATTTTGTTAACGCGTTCGGAAATTGGGTGCTTATTTACGGCAACCTCGGTATGCCCAGACTTGAACTCGACGGCGCCGGGTATGCAAGTCTTACTACAAGAGTGTTTATTGCAGTTGCAATGGCATATTATGTTATTAAATCTCCGAAATACTCCCGTTACGATCCTTCTCTGAGATTTAAAAGTATTAATTACAAAATGATTAAAAAAATTATAAACATAGGACTTCCGACAGGTATGCAGATGTTTTTTGAGGTCGGCGCTTTTTCGTTTGCCGCAATTATGATCGGTTGGATAGGAACTGATTATCTGGCAGCACATCAAATTGCGATCAGTCTTGCATCGATAACATTTATGATTATACTTGGTATAGCCTCCGCAGCGACAATCAGAGTTGGAAACTACCTGGGGAAAAAAGATTTCGTGGAATTGAATAAAGCATCGAACAGTTCACTTTTGATCGCAGTTATTGTGATGGCATCATTCGGAGTAATATTTATTGCATTGAATAATTTTTTACCGACACTGTTTATTCAGGATCCTGAAGTAACGGAAATTGCATCTGTATTATTAATTTTTGCCGCGTTCTTCCAGATTTTCGACGGTACGCAGGCAACCGGATTGGGAATTTTACGCGGTATGACAGATGTTAAAAATCCAATGATAACCGCTTTTATTGCTTACTGGATAGTTGGAATTCCGTTAGCATATTTTCTGGGCGTCAATCTGGATTATAAAGCTAATGGCGTATGGTTCAGTCTTTCCCTGGGATTGGTTCTTGCGGCTTTGTTTTTTACGTACAGGATAAGAAAAAATATAAAAAACTATTTACTGAATGAAACGGCATAAGAATGAAATACTCTGATATGTTAAGAAATTCAAAGCAGGTTATCGGTATGATACATGTACCGGCACTGCCCGGCACACCGACAAGTACACTTTCACCTAAAGAGATAATCGGTCATTGTTTAACAGAAGCCAGGTTATATAAAGATACCGGCGTGCATGCAGTTGCAATAGAAAACATGCACGATATTCCCTATCTAAACAAGTCTGTTGGTCCGGAGGTTGTCGCGATTATGTCCAACATAGGTTATGAAATAAAGAATTCAACAGGTATGATATGCGGAATTCAGATTCTAGCCGCGGCAAATAAAGAAGCCCTTGCTGCAGCACATGCATCGGGACTCGATTTCATACGCAGCGAGGGATTTGTATATACTCATATTGCCGATGAAGGTATAATCAATTCCGATGCCGGCGAACTTCTCCGCTACAGAAAAATGATTGGTGCCGCTGATGTTTCGATATTTACCGACATTAAGAAGAAACATTCATCTCATTCTATTACAGGCGATACTTCCCTTTTAGAAACGGCAAAGGCTGCTGAATTCTTCCTGAGCGACGGAGTAGTTCTAAGTGGTAATACAACGGGGGATGCTCCTGTCTTATCCGAAATTGAACCTGTATTCCGTACAATAAATCTCCCGGTACTTATCGGTTCAGGTATAAACGAAAATAATATCGAAAAATATTTTTCCCACGCTGCAGGCTTTATTGTTGGTTCATATTTTAAGAAAAACGGATTGTGGAGCAACGGCATTGACAGACAGAGAGTTAACTCATTTATGAAAAGATTCAACTCATTAGGCGGTTAATTTATCATAATAGACTTTCACTGAGGCTTTAAAATCGTTTATTGCTATCTGACACTTGTAAACTCCCCCCGGAAGCCCGTTCGGCATCCAGTTGTATTCATAAATACCCGGTTCGAGATTGATGTTTAACAGTGTGTCTACGCGGCGGCTGTCATTGCGAAAAACTTCAAGCACAACCCTCGAATTTACCATAACACTGAAAGCAATGGTAACTTCCTTTCTGAAAAAAGAATCGAGATTTTTATCCAGCGAATTCTTGTTGGGAACAATTGAGGAAACACGTTTAAGAGGCAAAGATTTTTCGAGTTCAATAACCGGACAGATTTTATTTCTTATTAATAATTCTTTTGTAAACTGCAGATAAGCTTTAGCCCCGGAGGAATATATATTGTAAAGAATTGCCGGCTTTCCATAAAAAGTCGATTCTGCTATTGAAGCACTCTTTGGTATTTTCGTATTGAATAAATACTTGCCAATAATCTTCAGCAGCTGGGTTTCGGTTAACAACGATGCATTAGTACGCACTTCATACATTGTAAGCAATATTCCTTCAATGGTAAGTGTATTGTTATAATTCTTTCTGATCAGGTTTATATGATCAAGCAGCTTTTGAAGAGCCTTTATAGAAAAATTTGAGGATTTAACAGGAATTATAACTGAATCGGATGCTGTTAATCCCAGATTAGTCATTCCATGCAAATATGGCGGACAATCGATGATTACATATTCGTAGTTTATAGTCTGCTGACTAAGAATATTGCGGAGCAGCAACGGATTCGATGTAATTTTCGTCAGTTTCTCTTCATCATCAAAAGTAAATGCGTTGGACGGGACGAAATCCAGATTATCAAGCTCGGTTTTATGAATTATTTGCCCGAGTGATTTTGTAAAACTAAGCAGGCTCATTGAGCCGCCGGTAATTTTATTTTTGTCGAAATTCAGGTTTACCGAACATGATCCTGATGGATCAAGGTCAATTAATAAAGTTTTTTTTTCAAGGATTGCTAAGCCGACTGCCAGATTCACAGAAGTCGTTGTTTTCCCGACTCCTCCCTTCGGAATTGCAACCGCTATTATTTTTGGCACCCTCTCACCCTTTATAGGAATACTGAAAATAACTAAAATATTTTAAAAAGTCTTTAATATCGCATTTAATAATCGCATATCATTTCAATTCTGATTTATTAGTTAATCGTAATGCTGAATATTTTTGAAAATGAGAATCAGGCTTCATTACTTCTTAATAATTAAAATTGAAAATCAGACTGCTGCTTAAAAGCTTAAATTTTAGTTAAAAAACAGATGTTGTTTTGGCAAAGCTTTTGAATGATAAATATTTGACCTGTTTCTTTTATTCATCAAATCGTAAGCCCGGAGCTTAATTTTATGAAAGATAACATAAAGCTTGAAGATAATTTGAAGTTAAAGAATGATTTCCCACCCGTAAAATTTGAGGATTGGAAAAATCAGGCGATTACCGATCTTAAAGGAGCCGATTTCAATAAAAAACTTCTTACAGATACATATGAACAAATAAAAATAAAACCCATATATACATCAGATGATATAAAGGATCTAAAGCATATTTCAAACCTGCCGGGTTTTGTAAATTATGTCAGAGGCAGCTCTGTTGCAGGATATTTGTTTAAATCATGGGACATTGCACAGGAACTGCCATACACTGATACCTCGGAATACAATATAGCTCTGCTTGATAATCTTAAAAGGGGTCAGACGGCAATCAACATTATACTCAATCCTGCATCTCAATTTTGCAGTGATACCTGTTCAAATAATAGTATGAACTTCAGTAACGAAGGGCTTGCAGTATCTGATTATCACAGTTTTGAAGTGATATTCAGGAATATTGATATTTCGAAATATCCGCTTTACATTCATTGCGGTTTCACCTCCATTCCGTTGCTTATGATGATTACGGCGTATGCTGATTTAAATAATATACAAATGAATACGCTGAGCGGTGCATTCGAAGCTGATCCTTACAATTACCTGATTAAATCCGGGAAACTGCCTGTTTCTCTTTCACGAGTTTTTTATGACATGAAAACTTCGATTCAATGGGCAGATAAGAATGCTCCGGGGATTAAAGTAATAGGAATATCCGGACTGGCTTACAACAATGCAGGATGCAGCACTGCGCAGGAACTGGCATATATTCTTGCTACATCGGTTGATTACATAAATAAATTAATTGACCGTGGTCTGACCATCGATCAGATCGCTCCCATGATAAGGATTACGGTAGGAATCGGTTCCAATTATTTTATGGAAATTGCAAAGTTAAGATCGCTAAGAGTATTATGGTCAAATATTATCGATGCGTATGGCGGAAACGATACATCTAGGAAATTAACGGTTCACGGCAGAACTTCCGTTTATAACAAAACTGTTTTTGATCCTCACGTAAACATCCTACGTGCAACTACGGAAGCTCTGTCTGCAGTGGTTGGGGGGATTGATAGTCTGCATACCGGGTCATTTGATGAAACATACTCGGTACCCGATGAGTTCTCACGGCGCATAGCACGTAATACTCAAATCATATTAAAAGAAGAAACCCATCTGGATCGTTTGATAGATCCCGCAGGAGGTTCATACTTTGTTGAAAAGTTAACCGAAGAATTAGCTTCCAACGCCTGGAAAGAATTTCAGAAAATTGAAGAATTTGGGGGCATGTTAAAAGCGCTTCAGGATAATTATCCTCAAAAGGAAATCGATAGTGTTGTTGGATTAAAGAATAAGGATTTAAGAAAACGTAAAAAAGTTATTGTTGGAATAAACATGTATTCCAATTCAAAGGAAAACAGACCAGTACTAAAAGCAGATTTTAAACCCGATAAATCGCAAAAACATAAGGACAAATCGGTGCAGATTAAATCCACAAGAGATCAGAACAAGGTTAATAAGGCAATTAAGGAATTTAAAGACTTCCAGAATTTAAACGATCCTTCGGTTATTGAAGCAGGTGCAAGGGCTTTGAGTGCGGGAGCTGAAATTGCAGAAATTTATAAAGCATCACCGAAATATTCTTCTGAAGCGGTTTCGATTGAAACGCTCCATTTCCATCGTGCGGCAGATCAATTTGAATCTCTAAAGTACGCTTCATTACAACTTGAAGAAATGCTTGGCAGAAAACCATCGGTTTTTCTTGCCAATATGGGAGTATTAAAACAATACAAAGCCCGGGCTGATTTTGCGCGTTCATTTTTTGAAGTCGCAATGTTCAACGTAATCTCTTCTAAGGGATTTAATACAGCCGGTGAAGCCGCGGAAGCTTTGTTAAATGAAAATGCAGAGTTCGTTGTTGTATGTTCTTCCGATGACAAATATCCCGGTACTGTACCGGAATTGGCAGCCGAAATTAAAAAACTTAAACCGGGTGTTAAAATTATTCTTGCCGGATATCCGGTTGATCAAATACAGATGTATAAGGATGCCGGAGTAGATGAATTCATTTATCTCGGCTGTGATGCTTATGATATTTTATCGAGATTGATTGAATCAATTTCAGGCAGGACCTTTTAACGATCAGTATGGAATTATAACTTTATGAAAAAACACATAGTGTACCTTGCGGGGATAAAATGAAAAAAATTGATTTTACAAAAAGAGAATTGAAATTTGAATCTGACAAAACAACCTTCGGGAAATGGAAAGAAAATCTGAAGGAAGCAACCGGTAAGGATGCTGCGGACTTCGTCTGGGAAACCTTGGAACAGATAAATGTTGATCCGCTGTACACTAAAAATAATTTGGAAAAATTTGAACACCTCGAATACATGTCCGGTATTCCACCTTTCCTGAGAGGTCCGTACACTACTATGTATGTTACACGACCCTGGACAGTAAGACAGTACGCAGGTTTTTCAACTGCCGAAGAAAGTAATGCTTTTTACAGGAGAAACCTGTCTCAGGGTCAAATGGGATTATCGGTGGCTTTCGATCTTGCAACCCACCGCGGTTATGATTCCGATCATCAGCGTGTGGTTGGTGACGTGGGAAAAGCAGGCGTTGCAATAGATACTGTGGAAGATATGAAGATTTTATTCGATGGTATTCCGCTTGATAAAATGTCGGTATCTATGACAATGAACGGAGCAGTACTGCCGGTAATGGCATTTTATATTGTTGCAGCAGAAGAACAGGGTGCCAGTCATGAACAACTAACCGGTACTATCCAGAATGATATTCTCAAAGAATACATGGTTAGAAATACATATATATATCCTCCCGAAATGTCGATGAAAATCATTGCAGATATTTTCAGGTTTACATCCGAACAAATGCCGAAATTCAACAGCATTAGTATATCAGGTTATCATATGCAGGAAGCCGGTGCAACCGCCGATCTGGAAATGGCATACACTCTTGCGGACGGACTTGAATACGTACGGACAGGTGTTAATACCGGATTGGATATTGATGCCTTTGCACCCAGATTATCCTTCTTCTGGGCACAGGGAATGAATTACTTTATGGAGATCGCAAAGATGAGAGCTGCGCGAGTGATCTGGGCTAAACTTATCAAGCAATTTAATCCTCAAAACCCCAAGTCAATGTCTCTCAGAACTCATTCGCAGACCTCGGGATGGAGCCTGACTGAACAGGACCCGTTCAACAATGTTGTAAGAACCTGTATTGAGGCAATGGCTGCCATAATGGGGCATACACAGTCGCTTCATACAAATTCACTAGACGAAGCTATAGCACTTCCTACAGATTTTTCAGCCCGTATCGCACGAAACACACAACTGTATCTGCAGGACGAAACAATGATTACAAAGGTTATCGATCCCTGGGGTGGTTCATATTATGTTGAGTATTTAACGGATGCATTAATGAAAAAAGGATGGAAGCATATATTGGAAATAGAATCGTACGGTGGAATGACTAAAGCAATTGAAGCCGGAATACCTAAAATGCGCATTGAAGAAGCTGCAGCGCGCAGACAAGCAAGGATCGATTCCGGCAAAGAAATAATTTTGGGAGTGAACAAATTCAAACCCGATAAAGAAGATCCGATCGAAATTCTTGAAGTAGACAACACAGCGGTCAGACAATCACAAATTAAAAGAATTAATAGAGTTAAATCTGAACGTGACGATACGCTTGTTCAAAAAACACTTAACGATATTACAAAATGTGCAGAATCCGGAGTCGGAAATTTATTAGATTTGTCAATTAAAGCTGCCCGGGCGCGTGCTACCCTTGGCGAAATTTCCGATGCAATAGAAAAAGTAAGCGGGAGATATAAAGCTGTGACCAGAACAATATCGGGCATATACAGCAGTGAGTATAAAAACGAAGACGATCAGTTGCTCGAAAAAGTAAGAAGAATGACGGATGAGTTCGCAGAAAAGGAAGGACGACGCCCTCGAATAATGATTGCCAAAATGGGACAGGATGGTCATGACCGCGGGGCAAAAGTTGTGGCAACTGCGTATGCCGATATGGGATTTGATGTGGATGTAGGACCGCTTTTCCAGACACCTGAAGAAACAGCTAAACAGGCTGTTGAAAATGATGTGCACGTAGTCGGAATGAGTTCACTTGCTGCCGGACATAAAACACTATTACCGCAACTCTATAATGAATTACAAAAACTTGGAAGAGAAGATATAATTATTATTGCTGGTGGTGTGATTCCGGTTCAGGATTACGAATATCTTTATGAACACGGCGCTTCTGCTATTTTCGGTCCGGGCACAAAAATTCCGGAAGCGGGAATAAAAATAATGGAAGAAATCAACAGAAGATTTTAAGACCGAAAAATTACCTAAACCAGACAGAAAAATTTTTACTGAAAATATTCAACACCAGCTTTGAATAATTTTATTTCCTTATTACCGGGAATGTTGTTACCAACAAAGTTGCCGAGTCTTTCGTTATGACCCATCTTCCCGAAGATTCTGCCGTCGGGGCTGGTAATTCCTTCAACCGCAAAATACGAACTGTTCGGATTAAAGAAGATATCCATTGATGGGTTACCGTTAAAATCAACATACTGTGTGGCAATCTGACCGCTGTTTCTCAACTTTTCAATCCATTGATCATTAGCGACGAATCTTCCTTCACCATGAGATACCGGAACCGCCTGCACCGTATCCAATTCAACATTTGCAAGCCACGGCGAAAGGTCTGACACGACTTTGGTATAAATAATTTTCGAGATGTGTCTGCCAATTTTATTGAATGTTAATGTTGGTGAATCCTCATTGATATCCATAATCTCGCCGTATGGAACAAGACCTAATTTTATTAATGCCTGGAAGCCGTTGCAAATCCCCAGCATAAGTCCGTCACGGTTTTCCAGCAAATCATTCACCGCATCTTTTACCATTGGATTCCTGAACATTGCGGCAATAAATTTACCCGATCCTTCCGGTTCGTCACCCGCACTGAATCCTCCGGGGATGAATACTATTTGCGAATTTTTAATTTGCCCGGCAAGCTCATGTATTGTTTCATCAATCATCCTAGAAGTTAAATTTCGTATCGGTAAAATATTTACTTCGGCACCAGCTTGATTAAAAGCCTTCATTGAATCATATTCACTATTCGTTCCAGGAAACGCAGGTATCAGCACACGTGGCTTGGCATATTTTAATTCCGAGGATATAATTTTACCATTGGTGAATTTATAGTCGGGAATATCTATATCGTTCAATGCAACCTGTGTCGGGAATATATCTTCAAGCGGCAATTTCCAGGAATTGATTGCTTCATCCAGACTAATAGTAATATTATCTATAACAATGTTTTTTTGAGCTGTAGTTCTGCCAAGTTCCGAATATTGTAAATCAGCGAACAGCTCTTGGGGAATTTCCGATTTCGATATTTCGACAATAACTCCGCCTGTCCCGGGTTCAAATAATTCCGGGGGATTAATATGACTCCCAAGTTCAAATCCAAGCATATTTCCAAAACACATCTTACTTATAGCCTCAGCCGGTCCGTTTTCCCCTACGGTATGCGCAGCAATAATTTTGTCGGCTTTAATCAATTCAGTTATGCGCTCATAAGTTGATTTCAGCAATGAAAAATCGGGGATCATCAAATCATCTTTAATAACTTCGAGATAGATAACCTTTGAATCAGCTTGCTTAAATTCAGGTGATAATATATTATAAAGATCAACTGTATCAACGGCAAAGGACACCAGAGTGGGAGGTACATCGAGATTCTTGAACGAACCGGACATACTATCTTTGCCCCCTATTGCCGCACGCTTAAATTGCAGCTGTGCGTAATAAGCTCCGAGGAGAGCACTGAAAGGTTTCCCCCATTTTTCGGCATAAGTTCCCAGTCGTTCAAAATATTCCTGGAAAGTGAACCATGTCGTCCGGTAGTCTCCCCCTGATGTGACAATTTTTGATAATGATTCAATCACTGCATACATTGCACCGTGAAATGGACTCCAGCTGGACAAACCCGGGTCAAATCCGTAACTCATTAAGGTGCCGGTGGTTGTTTCTTCATTGAGAACAGGAATTTTTGCACACATTGACTCGGTTGGGGTTAACTGATACTTTCCTCCGAACGGATAATTTACTGTTGCAGCACCCACGCAGTTGTCGAATCTTTCAACTAATCCTTTTTTGCTGCATACATTTAAATCGGAAAGCATGTCAAGCCATTGACTTTTAATATCCGATTGAACTCGATGTGGCGGTTTATAATCTGTTTCCGGTTCCGATACTCTTACCTTTGTATGTTTCTTGGCGCCGTTACTGTTCAGAAACTCTCTTGAAATGTTCACTATTGTTTTACCGCGCCAGTACATTTTTATACGCGACTCATCGTTCACATACGCAACTGTTGTTGCCTCAAGATTTTCTCTCTCAGCAGCCTTCTTAAATGCTATTTCGTTGGCGGGGCTAACCAAACAAGCCATCCGTTCCTGTGATTCCGAAATCGCAAGCTCTGTGCCGTCAAGACCATCATACTTTTTGGGAATTCTGTCGAGAAATATTTCAAGACCATCAGCCAGTTCGCCGATTGCAACCGACACACCACCGGCACCGAAGTCGTTACAGCGTTTAATCATTCTTGTAACTTTCGGATCCCGGAAAAGTCTTTGTATTTTTCTTTCCTCAGGAGCATTTCCCTTTTGTACTTCGGCACCGCATGTAATTATTGAATCCTCGGTATGTGCTTTTGATGAGCCAGTCGCACCGCCGCAACCGTCTCTGCCGGTTCTTCCTCCAAGTAAAATGATAACATCACCTTTGGATGGACGTACTCTCACTACATTATATCTGGGTACCGCCGCAATAACAGCGCCTATTTCCATACGTTTTGCGACATAACCCTCATGATAAATTTCATCTACCAGACCTGTACTTAATCCAATCTGATTTCCATAAGAGCTGTATCCGTGGGCAGCTTCCGTCGTTATCTTACGCTGCGGAAGTTTACCTTCTATTGTATCATTAATCGGTATCCTTGGATCGCCGGAACCGCTTACTCTCATGGCTTGATAAACATAAGCACGTCCTGAAAGCGGATCGCGAATAGCACCGCCTAAACAAGTTGCTGCACCGCCGAAAGGTTCGATTTCCGTGGGATGGTTATGCGTTTCATTTTTGAACATTACCAGCCAATCCTCTTCCCTGCCGGCGACATCAACCTTTACCTCGATACTGCATGCATTTATTTCTTCCGACTCATCAAGACCTTTTAACATTCCCTTTTTCTTCAACTCCTTCATTGCAATCGTAGCTATATCCATAAGACATATATCTTTTTCAGCCGGACTGTCGCCATAAACAAATTCACGGCTTTTCAGATAATCGGTGTATGTTTCTTTAATCTTTCCTGAAATCGGACCATCGTCAAATTCCACTTCATCAATCTTAGTAAGAAAGGTTGTGTGTCTGCAGTGATCGGACCAGTAAGTATCAAGTATCCTCAGTTCAGTAACTGTAGGATTTCTTAATTCTTCATCTCTAAAATAATCCTGACAAAATTGAAGATCATCTAAATCCATTGCAAGTCCCATCTCGTGCAACAGTTTTTCCAAATCATTATCATCCATTTCAGTAAAATATTTAATCGTTTCTACGTCAGCCGGTTCAGTCAACTGATCATCTAGTGTAGAAGGTTTTTCAAGTGAAGCTTCGCGGGAATCAACAGGATTGATTATATATCTCCTGATAGAATCAAAATCACTGTCTGAAATTTGCCCTGATAATATTATTACCTTTGCATATTTTACTTTAGGTTTTTCATCCTGTGTAAGAATCTGAATACACTGTGATGCGGAATCTGCCCGCTGATCGTATTGACCTGGCAGATACTCAACTGCAAAATATTTATTATTGTTTTCAACACTTATTTCTTCCTCAAAAACAGTATCCAAAGGAGGTTCGGAAAAAACAGTTGTCAAAGCCTGCCTGAAAATTTTTTCATCAACACTTTCAACGTCGTATCTATGTATTACTCTTACATTTTCCAGTGATTCAATAAGCAGGTGGTCTTTCAACTCATTCAAAAGAACCTGGGCTTCAACGTTATATCCCGGCTTCTTCTCAACAAAAATTCTTTTTATATTCATGAATTTTTCCCTTTAACTTCCGCTTTGAAATGAAACGACTCAGAAGATTCAATTAGGTGTAATAAATTGAAAAATAAAATTAATTATTTATAGATAAAAATCATATTTATGAAAATTCCCGATTAGTTTACTTAAAATATCGTGAATAAATTAATAACCCATTTATCCTACGAATAGCACCGAATCAAACTGTAATATTTACTATCTTTATTTTTTTTATTATTAGCATTTTTGCAATGCCAGGGAATTTATGTGATACGTGAACAACCAACATTACCAAGTGAAAGGTTAATTCTAAGACCATTTACGGTTGAGGATGCAGTTGATGTCAAGAGGCTTGCGGGTGACAGGAAAATTTCCGATACTACATTAATGATACCGCATCCATATTCCGACGGATTAGCTGAAGAGTGGATAAAATCGAACAAGGTTTTATTCAGTGATATGGTTGAGATTATATTTGCGGTTACGGAGAAATTGTCAGGAGAATTAATCGGGTCAATAGGACTTAGGGTTAACAAAGATTTTAACAATGCCGATGTTGGTTATTGGATCGGGGTTCCTTACTGGAGCAAGGGTTATGCGACCGAAGCATTGCACGAAATAATAAAGTATGGTTTTGAACAGCTTAAATTACACAGAATTCATGCACATCATATGATCAGCAATCCGGCTTCCGGTAAAGTGATGCTGAAAAACGGTATGAAAATGGAAGTTCGTTTAAGGGAGCATATAAAGAAAAACGGAGAATTTGCAGATGCTGTTTATTACGGAATATTAAAAGAAGAATTCCAAAAATGAAAGAAGACGCGAACAAATACAAACCGGACTGGACGCCGGAAAATGCAGGAGAAGAATTTGCAGTAAGAGTCGTTAAAGGTACCGATAAACGCGGTAGCGTAAGGCAAAATAACGCAGATAAAAAAAATAATAGTGTCGATGAACTTATCCGGGGGGTTTTAAATAATGACAGAGTATTGCTTGCGAAAACGATAACACTTGTTGAAAGTAATGCGCGCCCGCATTATGAGAAAGCTCAGCAAGTTCTTCAGCAATTGCTCCCCAGTTCCGGGAAGTCGGTAAGAATTGGTATATCCGGTGTGCCCGGCGCAGGAAAAAGTACTCTTATCGAATCACTGGGTATGTATCTGATTGGTCGGGGACATAAAGTTGCCGTACTAACAGTAGATCCGAGCAGTTCGCTGACTAAGGGAAGCATACTGGGCGATAAAACGAGAATGGAAAAATTATCGCGTGAAGAAAACTGCTTTATACGCCCTTCACCCTCGGGTGGTACATTGGGGGGTGTAACGCGTAAAAGTCGTGAAACAATTATCGTATGTGAAGCCGCCGGTTACGATGTTATACTTATCGAAACTGTTGGAATAGGGCAGAATGAAATTACGGTAAGATCGATGGTTGATTTTTTTCTCCTCGTTCAAATTGCAGGTGCTGGTGACGAACTTCAGGGAATGAAGAAAGGTGTTGTTGAAATTGCAGATGCAATCGCGATCAACAAAGCGGATGGAGACAATATTAAAAAAGCTGAACTGGCAAAAACGGAGTTGTTAAATGTTATGAATTATCTCAAACCAGTCAGCGCGGGATGGACACCGGAAGTGTTCACATGTTCAGCACAATCGGGAACCGGTATAAAGGAATTGTGGAGTACGGTAGAAAAATTTAAAGTGACAACAATGTCATCAGGATTTTTTGAAAGTAGAAGGAATGAACAAAAAATTGACTGGACGATGAGAATGGTTGAAAATGAACTTCTGGACAATTTCTATAATAATGAAATTGTAAAGAACAATATTTCTGCTATTAAACAAAAAATAAAAAATGGTGAATTACTGCCCACTTCGGCAGCTGAGAGTCTGCTGAAGTTATTAAAAACAACGGTACATTAAAATAATCCTGTCCCAGGCAAAAAATTCACACTTTCATAACAGCGGATTATTTGAATTTGATATAATTTATACAAAGAAATTTGGGACAAAATCGGAAGTAGTTATGGATTTAAAAAAATCTTTAGGCTTTACCAATGATGGTAGAACTCAAAACAAAATCAAAAGACATTTACAGTATATTAATTTAAAGCTTGCTTCGCTCGGTCAGCCTTATGTTGATATTAAAAACGAGACGAAATTCCTGGATCTGGCTCAGGATTTGATCAGAAACCATAAGGAGAAGAACAGGCTTTTATCAAACTATCAGTGCCCTGCGGACAACCGGATACAAAGTTTTATAGATTCATATCTGCGCGATTTCAAGGATAGATACAATTTACGTTTGCCTTCAAATACATTTGTCCTTGACAGCCACGGAATTGCCCGGGTACTTTCGCTTCCTCCTGATAAGGATGAATACATTTCCGATATTATAAGTTCCTACAGGATAAAACAAGGTATTCTGCATAATCCTAAAAACGACAGACGAACTACTAAGGGAGTATTTCACATAGTTGAAGGCGGCTTGCCTGTTCCTGATGATAAAAAGACAGTACCTAAAAATGTTTTCGCCCGGCTTCTGGCTGAAGCTTTGCAGCCTACGAAAGAGTTGCTGAACCTGCCATATACATCCAATCAGACTCAGAGTGCAGAATTATTCGTGAGCCTTTTATTGCGCCCGAAAGTCAGTCCGGAAGTGAAAAATGTGAGTCCGGAAAGGTCAATGGAAATAAGGTTTTTTGCGCCTGGCAGTCTGGTTAGCAATCTTGATTTTGTAGAATCAATTTTCGGTAACGCGGGCGATCCGTATCTGCCGGAGAATGATGCGGCGCTTGATACTGATCATTGGTCAGGTCATACAGGTTGCGTTATTCTTGCTCCGCATCTGGTAAAATTCACAAAGAAAGACTTGGGGCTTCCTTCCTATGAAACAGCTACTGAACAGCAAAAACGCGACGGTATGTGCTGGAAAAGCGAAAAAGAAATCTACAACGACGGACAGGCTTTTAAGATCACCGCAAGAACCGATGAAGGGATTATATTAACTATCATAGCTGATAATTATTTTGGTTATTCTAAAAAAGAGATAAAGACTCAAATCAGTTATGCCGCTAATTTACTGGGCAATGCTGAGGAGGAGCATGCGGGCGGCGCTATTGCTTTCCCCAGTTATAATCTTGGTGATGAGTTCCATGATGATAACCAGGTAAGAAAGGATAATCACACTTTTAAAAAGAATATACCCTTGTTTAAGGATATTATGGATGTGCAACCGGAAGGTTATGCAATCGATAAAAATTATAACGATATAATTTACATACCGGAGGACTCAAGATTCGAGTTGATCGAACAAACGATTAAATGGCATAAAAACAAAAAAGAAATAACACTGAAGATGCATCCTTCAAAAACATATATTTACCCTGCCGGTTATAAAATCAGAATGGAAAAAAATCTATACATACCTTCCTGGAGATTAATCGGAACGGTTGCCGAAGGTACATTCTGCCATAAGCCGAGTACAGTATCCGGAGGAGGAAAGTCCGAAATATCAAAATCAATAACTGACTCGATTATCTACGGTCCTTTCTTTATTGCGGATTATGAAAAGGATATGTCTAAAGTTGATGAAATACTTGCTAAAGATTACAGTAATAGATATAAGGAACGGTATAAAGAATATGGTTCCAGCAGACCGATCTTAAGCAGAGAGAGATCACTTGGTTCCGTAATTAAACTGTTAACGCCTTCTCCTACCAAATACACTGAGGAATACAATAAGTGGCTGGAATCAATTCCCCACTATATTAAGGGGATTGTATATATTATCAAACGGTTCTATAAACCCGAATGGGGTAATAACTGGAGAAATCATTTTAAGGTTGATATAATCGACGGCAAGTACGGTAACGAATTGAAGTTTGCCGATAGGAAACTTGTTGCCAGTTATCTAAGAGTAGGTTTATTCAACGATCTGACCTGGAGAACTTATAAATTAAGACAGGATTTCAGGGCTTCGGATAAACTTCAGATGGAAGACGATATAACCGTTTCAACCGTTCTGCCGGCAAAAGACTTGAATTTCCTTAGCAATGATTACGATGACGAATATGTTAAATTTACCGACAATTGCGAATACAGGTTCTTCCAGAGACCTGATGAAGCAATACACCGCGGCTTCGATAAACAGGCAGAGGCTGATATTGCATCGCCAAATACATTTATTTCAAATTTCGCACCTTTAACAATAGAAGATGCGAAGACAATTGTTGAGGATGCTATAGAATTTGACAAGTACAGCGCTCCAATAAAACAGCTGATTGAGGATGTGCTTATGAGTAAGAACAGCAAATACTTTGTTTCATCCTCACATCCGAGAATGGTAGATGGAAGTCCATCAAAAAATATGCGGTACCTGCAAAACAGACCAGATATTGTTAATCCGAGAGATAAATATCTGGCAGAAATAGGTGTAAGACTTTACAGAAAAGTACCATTGAATAAACCCGTATATTTTCCAGTTAATGCGGTTCTTCCGGGAAGAAGAAATAATCCGCCAGATAAAGGTATTCGTCCTCTTGCTGTTTATAATCCGATACATTATCAGGAACTTCCCGAACTGTTCATGGATTTTATTTGCAGCCTTACTGGTAAGTCTCCTTCAACTACCGGCGCAGGCAGCGAAGGTGCATTAACCAAATCGCCTTTCAATGCGTTGTGCCCGATTACAGATTTAAACAATGCACTGGTCTCGTTTATTCTTACGGGTCATGACGGTTTTACAACCGCCGCCGGTTATGTCGGACCGAAATATAAGGTCGACCACGATATCAGTATATTAATACCTGAAATATGGAGCAGGCTCAGAAGCGAGGAGCGTAAACCGCAATTTCTGGTTGATCATGGATATCTGGAGAAACTCAGCGACTTCGAATACAAAGGGCAAAAAGTGCTTGCGGGCAGGCTCGGATACAGAGTAACCGGTAAATTCGTAAGAACATTTTTCGGAAGGGTATTTGAAAATCCCGATACCGTTTTCAGCGACGAAATGCTTAAACCTGAACTTCAGGATATGGAATGCTTCGTGGATGGTATAAATAATATTGTTGAAGCTCAAAAAAAAGTCGCGATGCAGTTCTTTAACGACGGAAGTATTTCGGCAGCCTGTCCTCCATTAAAAGCTCTTCTGAACATAATGATATACGAAGAATTCAACGGCTGGGGTATTGAATCAAGTGAATTAAGAAACATGTTCACAAAAGAATATTTGTTCAACAGTGACTGGTATAAAGAACGTCTTATAAACAAACAGCTTAATGATATAGCTCTTTATCAAAGACATAAAAAGTATTTAACCGGCTACTTAGCTGAATCGGAGAATCTTTCAAAAGAAACAAGGGATGAAATAGAAATTAAATTGGAAAATGTTGAAAAGAAGCTGAAGTATTATAAATCTGCCAAATACCTGAAATCGCTGGAAGGAACACTCGGGCTGGATCCAATATACAGAAATCCGTAAAGCAACGATTTACTTATTAAACCGGAGTGTGATCGGTTTATAATATTTATTGCATTTTTTCAATGATGAATACGATTCCGATTTTTTAATTTAATCCCTGCAGTTATCATCACAGCAGCATAAAAGGTTATTGCTTTTGGATTTTTCAAATGCCTCTCTGCCTTCTTTGACTGCATAGTATGCAATTCCAAGCGACCCGAGAATATCCAGATATCCGACTTTGAAAAGTTCGTACAGACCGCTTGACAGCAGCAGAATAATCGAGAGATAGAAACATGTTTTTGTGCAATTGGCATCTGCAATAATTGCATCGGAATTTAATTGCCGCCCGACCTTCAGTTTTGCTTTCATCAGATAATACATTGTTGCAAGTGATATTACCGATACTATTATTCCGATAATTGTTGTTTCTGGCTCCACATCTTTCAGTATATTTATAATCGAACCCGTTACAAGACCTGCAGCTAAAATATAAAAAGCCGTACCTGTAATTTTAAGCGCTGTTCTTTCGAATGAATCGCGGCTTAAAACTTCCGACTTATTCATTCGCCAGATCATATGTGTAATACCTAATCCCGAAATTACTTCTACAAAACTGTCGACTCCGAATCCCAGAAGTGCAAGAGTATCATCTTCGAGTCCAAACCCAACCGATACACTGCCTTCAATAATATTATAGATAATAGTAAATATGCCAAGGTAAAATGCTGTTTTAAGTAATGGGTTCATCTACCGGCTCATTAATTTATTACCTGTTACAGTAATGCTGATGATGCCGAATTCTTTATTATCATATTCTTTCTTTTCCTGTTCAGAAAGATATCCGCATAATAAATCTTCAGGAAGATCAACATCTTTCGAGATTTTTACTTCAATTTCGTTAAATCCGGCACTACTTATAATTCTCAAATATTCTTCCTGAGGTATGGCACCCGATACGCAGCCTGCATAAGCAGTTGCAGACTCTTTCAATCCTTCCGGCAGCTTACCAAATAAAACGATATCCGATACACAAAAGTGCCCGCCGGTTTTTAATATTCTGAATATTTCATTGAATGCTTTATTCTTATCCGGGACAAGATTCAGGACACAATTACTTATCACAACATCAGCGGTTTTCTCATCCAGAGGTAGATTTTCTATTTCACCTAATTTAAATTCGACGTTTGAATAACCCAGTTTCGTATTGTTCAGTTCTGCTTTTGCTATCATTTCTTCAGTGAAATCAATCCCTATTACCCTGCCGTTTTCACCTACAAGCGCTCTGGCAACAAATGCATCATTTCCGGCACCTGAACCTAGATCGACAACAGTGTCACCGCTGCTGATTCCGGCGTACTTTGTCGGGATTCCACAACCCAGGTTTAAATCCGCTTCTTTTACGTAACCTTCCAAACCACTGTATTCATCGCTGATAATTGAATAATCGTTTTTGCTATCACAGCAACCGCATTTCTGCCTTTTACCCGGATTGAGGGCAATTTGAGAGTATTTATTTTTAACAATATCCTTTAATTCTTCAGAGTGTTTCATTGTTTCCTCCTAGCAGCAATTTAGTTTTGAGAACAATTTAGTAAATGCTTCCTTGGCTTTTTTCATCATCTTGGGTTCAATACAATAGCACGTCCTCGGTCCTTCAATTTCACCTTTAATGATACCGCTTTCCTTCAATTCCCTGAGGTGCTGCGATACAGTAGCCTGAGCAAGCGGCAGAAGATCAACGAGTTCACCCGTGATGCAAATACCCCTTTTGTTTAAAATATTAATAATTTTGACTCTGGCAGGGTGAGAAAGAGCTTTTGCTATTTTTGAAAGTTCGATTTCCTGCTGAGTGTATAATTCTTCCTTTGAATGCACCATTAGTCGATTTCCTTAATCGTATATCGTAAATATACGATAATATTCACTATCCGGCAAGGTGCGATAATATTAATTACAACTTTTCATAACGCTTAATATTGCGTACGGTGCGTCTCATTTCGTGAGACTCGAACTCTGCCAGATTTTCAAATACTGCTCTTACCTCATCAGAATTTGAATGATCTGCCAGTTCCTTGTATAATTTAATAAGACAGTCATCCATAATGATTACTGCGGAAACAATTTCATTAATATCATCCTTAAAACTAAGATCGAACGACTTCAGACATTTCTCCGCTTTGGAATCATCAATATAGCTGAACCATGTCTCCTCAATCTTTCTTGATAAATTTTCCTCAATAAACCCGAATGTTTCTTCCATATGCCTTTCGTGTTCGGACAGATATCCGAGGGCTATTTTTATTTTTTCTTTTTGAGTTTCATTACTTAGATTGGAATAGAATTCGCGAAGAGTGTGATGAAACTTTCTCACAGTATCAATGAATTGAATACCTCTCTTAAAAAGAGTCATTTTAGCCTCCATCGAAGTCCGAAAGAAATGTAATTTTTAGAATAAATAATGTCAATGAGTAGCATCAAACCGCGGAAAATATTTATTGTTTATTTAATTCTGATTTTATCGAAGAGTCTTTCAGCGCAGGGTATTGATAATAATGTTAAACAAATTTGTGATTCTTCGGTTTCGCCATCCAGTTCAAAATTGATAGCAATAAGCGGGTTATCGGTAGTTTTTTTCGGCTTAAGTTACGGTCTGCAGGATAACATCTGGTGGAAGGGTGAGAAGAGCGCATTCCACTTCAACTGGAGAAAAGACTGGATTGAAAGTAAAGGCTCCGATAAATTCGGACACTTCTTTTTCAGTCGCTTGCTAGCCCGCGCCTATAGTGAGGCATTTAACTGGGCAGGATACTCAAATCTGGAGAGCCGGTACCTCGGGATGGGAATTTCATTATTGCATCAGACATTTACAGAGATACGGGACGGATTTTCGAAAGAATATGGTTTCAGTTTCAGTGATCATTTTTTTAATATTCTTGGTTCGTGCCAGCCGGTTCTTGAATATTATTATTCTTTCCTCGGCAACTTTGATTTTAAAATCAGTTATTATCCCTCAAAAAGGTTTAATGAAGGATCTCATAATTTTATTATAGACGATTATGAAAGCACCTATAACTGGATATCGATTGATTTGGAGAAAATGCTGCCTTCCAGTCTTAGTTTAATAATTCCGGATTTTATAAATATAGCAGTTGGTCATAATGTAAAAGCTTTGGACTACGGAGGCAGGCATGAAATTTATCTTAGCTTGGACTGGGATCTGAAATCAATAAAAGGCAAATGCTGGTTAATTAATTTTATTGAAAATTATTTGAATTATTACCATTTACCTGCACCCGCTGTAAAAGTTTACCCCAACGTGGTCTGGTACGGGTTAAAATTTTAACGAGTCTGCTTCGACCACCGTTGGGAAAGCATAAGGCGAATATTTTTTCAGTGCATCGAAATGAATTTTACGTTTTTCCCATTCCAGATTGAGCTGGCTTATTTTAATAAGATAAAGATGTGCCGGGCAATTATAATCATCAAGTGCAACAGCCCTATCGAACATGGCTTCGGCTTCATCAATTCTGCCGGAATGATAATAAGCGTAACCTAGCGTTGTTAATGCATACGTTTCGACTGCAGGGCAATAATCAATTACTTTACTGCAGTCATCTTCAATTTTGTCAAGAAGACTTAATCTTCCCGTTCTGAGAAACCTCATGAAATCGGTTGTTGCCTGAACGAAATGTCCTACGAACTTAACACTGCATGAGTCGTTTTCACTGCTTTCAGGTGAAGTATATTCGGCGGGTCTTTTTGAAAAAACGGGAAGGAACTGGTTTAATTCCTGAGAGTAAACCAGTAGAGGATAATAATTCTTTATAAATTTTTCCTTAGAGAAAAGAGCGGATTCAGGGTATGCACTCGGTTTTGCTCCGGCGGGAAAGATGAAATAATCGGGCTCCCTGCTTAGAACATAATCAACATTATACCTGCGCTCAGTCCAGAGGACGGATACATTTTCAGCAATACCTCTAACTTCAACCGGATTATGTGCAATGAACTCGTCTGTAAGTCCAATTAAATCAATCACATTTGCATCGCTGTAATACGAAAATGCACCAATTGTCGAGAGGCACACGGTTAACTCCCTGTCGCTGCCTGCCATTCTTTCATTAACCCATTCGGCGTAGAATTTCATTTTAGCAACAAGACCTATTTCATATTCTCGCCTGTTGTTAATCTCAGGAAGTTCCGTGTAGTATGACTGAACAGAATACGCAGTGACCAGGATTAATAAAAAACCTATTGTCAGTTTTCCTGATAATTTGCAGGGTACTCCGAATGACTTGATGAACAGGTAGTAAAAACTTTTAAGGAAAAGTATATAAACCAACGGCAAAACGGGCAACACAAATCTATGAAACGGCAGAACATCGCCCCCTATAAAAGCCACCAGGGCTAAATAGGTAAAAGATAAATAAAGAACGGGCATTACTAATTTCCGTTGTGATCTGCTCGTTAAAAGCACAAATGGAAGCAGAAGCATCAGCCCGAATAAAAAATAACTGCTGATACTTTTCCATAAGTATTCAAGTCCTCTTATAAAATAATAAGGTTCATACGAAGTTTTTGCGTAATACGTATTCGGGAACAAGTATCCGTAATAGAATAATCTGAACAGGATATATAAAGTCAGCGGGATAAAGTATAAGAAAAATTCATTTTTCAGATTTGAGGTTATCAATCCCGAAAGCCTGAAAAAGAAATTGCGTTCCTTATTATTAAATAGATAAGAACCTGCCCGGTGAATAAAAATCAGCATAAATACTGCAAGACCCTCTGGTCTTGTAAATGAGGCTACAAGAAGAAGCAGAACATAGGTAATGCTGTTGGAATTATTTTTAATTTTTTTTAAATAACTAAATACTGATGTCAGAATCAATAAAGAAAATAAACTTGTTTCCATAGCGCTCACCGACCAGTACTGAAACCCGCCCGTGAAGCATAGTAAAATTATAGGGACTATGTTAACCAGTTCATCAAAGAATACGGAGCCGGATTTTATTCGGAATTGCTTTGAAATAAAATAAACGACCGGCAGGATAAGCACGCTTAATAAAACGGATAAAAGTTGGGAAGCAGTTATGATGTCAATATTAAATAACGACAGCAAAGAAATAATCATTACCCATAAAAAATTCGTATAACCTTCTACATACTCACCACTGTTAAAAACCAGTCCCTTTCCTTCTATCAGATTTTTTGCATATCGGAAACTTGTAAAAGCATCATCCTGAATAAATTTAATGTTGAGGCACATTTGAACAAAGGCGAGGCACAACGCTGCAATTACTAATATTATTAAAGCTTTTTTATTCAATCCTATCCGGGAATAAAAATGTTAGAAACCAAATTATAATTTAATTAAATATATCAAAGAATTAAGATCAATTCGCTTGTAATAGACTTTAAGTAAATCACTTATAGGAATAATTAAAAAATTATAAACCAATCAGTTCCGATTTCGTTAAGAAGGATTTAAAACGAAGTCGTGATAAAACATTTGGGGATGCCTTCTGTAACGAAACGTCTATAATTAAAATCCTGAGGCGGATAAACGTTTCCAGTTTATTCCCAAGTATTTATCTGATCCTAAAATAGTGTACTATACACTACTTGTCAGAAAAAAAAATATTGTGTGTTAATCTGTGAACATTTTTGAAATAAGAACCAAACTGACAAACAAATAATAATAATTTCATAGTATGAAAATCATTTTATAATTTAAAATAATATCTCGCTCCGAGTGCAGCATCAAATTTTAATTTCGTTTCGGGAAAAAGCTGGAAGACAGGGGCTGCTTCTATAAAAAAACCCAGAGGCGTCTCAGACAGGGTGTGTGAAATACCCGCAACCCCGCGTACGCCAAAACTATCTTCATGTCCGGAATGTGAACGTAATCTTATACCGAATCCATAATAGACGGGAATGATAATCTCGGATTTAATTAAATCCTTACTGTGGTATAAATAATCAGCATGCAGAGCAACATAATTACTGGTACCGAAAACGGTATAACCGAATGCAAAATCAAACGCATTGTTTTCATTCAGCCAGTATTTACCGCTTAAGCCCGTAGGTTCTCCAAGAATAACACCAAGTCCGAGATTTCTGTTTTGGGCAAAGTAGTTATAGTTAAACATTAAGATAAAAATCAAAACGAGTAGTTTGGTATTAGTATTCATAGTTGTTCTCATGTAAATATTTAACAAAAAAAGTAAAATAAATGAGTTCGGAAGTAGAATCATATCCCTTTTAAGCGTTTAATTTAATTTCTGCAATAATATCAATTATTAGTACGAATATTATTAAATTTTGTTTTAAAATATGCCAGAGGAATCAGATGCAGGATACAAAAACTGTAATCAAAAACGAAGTGCAAAAATCTTTAGCGAAATTTGATTACAATAACAGTGAAACTGCTATAATACTTGCCGCCGGTCACGGAAAAAGAATAAAGTCGCAAACCTCCAAAATGCTTCATCAGATTTGGGGAAAACCAACAGTTGAACGTGTATTTGATGCTTGCAGAGAAGGACTTCAGAAAGCCAACATAATAGTTGTTGTCGGGATAAAAGCTTTGGACGTGATTCAATCGATTGGTGAGAGACCATTTACCTCTTTCGCTTACCAGGAGGAGCAGAACGGAACCGGACATGCTGTTCAGGTAGCTTTGGATAATATTGATTCCCAGCGATACGAGGGCGTTATTTATATTCTCCCGGGAGACATGGGGCTGATTGATAAAAAAACTCTGAGCAAATTTAAAAAGACATTTCTTGAATCTGAAAACGATATGATGGTCCTTACCGGTTTGTACGACGGACCTTCGGAGGGAAATAACTACGGGAGAATTATAAGAGTAAAGCATGCCGATGTTAATAATAAAAAATCCAGAGATGACGAAGGTAAGGTGATTGAGATACTGGAGCACAAAGATATACTCAAATTGGATGCAGATATTCCCTATCAGGTTGAATTTAAAGGAAGACTTTACAGTTATACGAAAGAGGAATTACTCGAGAATAACGAATTTAATTCCGGAGTTTACGCCTTTAAATTCAAAGCATTATCCAAATTAATCGGTGAAATAAAAAACGATAATGTTCAGAATGAAATCTATATAACCGATCTTATATCAATTTTCAATAAAAACAAACTGTCCGTGGGGGCAGTTCACCCGGATGACCAGCATGTTTTGATGGGCTTCAACAACAAATCGGTCCTCAAAGAAATGGAAAAAATAGCAAGACACAGGACCTATGATCTGCTCAAAAATATTATTGATATTGAAGACCCGGACGATTTCTTTATTGACGAACAGGTGGTAAATAAGATTCTTAAAATGGATAATGATAATGTACCGCTGGATATTAAAATCGGGAAAGGTGTTTACATCGGCAAGGGTGTGGAATTGAATTATAATCTTACACTCAAGAAAAATGTTTTTATAGAGGGCAACATTATATTTGGAAGAAATGTTATTATATGGGAGAATGCTTACCTTTCAACGTTTGCAAATCAGAAATTCGTTATAAATGACAATGTAGAAATTCTATGGGGTGATATAATTAAGGGGAATATAATTATCGGAAAAAATTCTAGAATAGAATCTAGTGTAAATATGACAGGCAGCGATGAATATCCCTTAAGAGTTGGTGAAAAGGTTGTGATAAAAGGAACCAGTTATATTTTCGGAAGTTTGATAGACGATGGAATGTACATTGAGCATAGCGTCCTTATAAAGAAGAGAATCAGAAAAATAAAAGAAAACGGCAAGGAAATTAATACAGTAAAATTTTATCTGCCGATACCCGAAGGAACCGATACTATTTCAACTCTGGAATAAAAAAAGCGATGTAAATTACACCGCTTATTAAACTTAGTTGTAAGGAAACTATTAAGCTTCTAATTTATTAACATATTTTGTCAGTGAGGATTTTTTTCTGGCGGCTGTGTTTTTATGTATTCTTCCATTCCCGGCTGTTTTATCAAGAAAAGCTACTGTTTCTTTCAAGTATTTTTCGGCATCGGTTTTATTTTCTGCGCTGTATACTTTTTTAATCAATGTCCTTACTTTTGAAAGCGCTGCTTGATTGTTTACACGCTTTCGTTCATTTGATCGAATTCTTTTTTTCGCTGACTTATGATGAGCCATATTATCCCTTTTTTGATTATTTTCAAGATTACAAATATACCTGTAATTGGAAATTATGTCAATTATTTTTGGACAAACATCTCAAATTTGGTTAATATCGCATATCTTTGCTATTTTTGCCTGCCAATAAAAGAATTTTTGAATGTTAAAAATAAATGAAATATACTATTCAATTCAGGGAGAAAGTACATTTGCCGGTTTGCCCTGCGTATTTATAAGACTTACATTTTGTAATCTGAGGTGTTCATATTGTGATACAGAATATGCATTTTATGAAGGAACCGACAGATCAATCGAATCGATTTTAAGCGAAGTGAAAAAATATAACTGCGACCTGGTTGAAGTTACAGGCGGGGAACCGCTGGTTCAGGATGAATCACTTCTGCTGATGAAAAAACTTTGCGATGAAGGATATCAAGTCCTTCTCGAAACAGGAGGTAGTCTTCCAATTACTAAAATAGACAATCGGGTAATTATAATTATGGATTTAAAGTGTCCCTCGAGTAAGATGGAACAAAAAAATAATTATGCCAACATAGACTATCTAAAGAAAAACGATGAGATTAAGTTTGTTATTGGTACTCGGGCGGATTACGATTGGAGTGTTAATATAATTGAAAAGTATAAGCTGAATGATAAATGCAATATACTTTTCTCGGTCGTGTTCGGCAAATTAAGTCCGTTAGAATTGGTAAATTGGGTGCTGGAAGACAAATTAAATGTGAGATTTCAGCTTCAGTTGCACAAGTACATCTGGAAGCCTGATCAAAAGGGAGTTTAACAATTAAAGAGGATAGAATGCGCATAGCAAAGGAGTTTCGATGGGAAATGGGACACAGATTACCATTCCATGACGGTAAATGCAGGAATTTACATGGTCATAGTTATAAGATGATGGTAGAGTTTTCAGGCGATCCGGATCAAAACGGGATGGTACTCGATTACTATTCAGTAAAAGAAATAATTGCCCCACTAGTCGACGAACTCGATCATACCTTTATGGTTAAGAACGACGATACAGAGCTGATTGATATGCTGAGAAAATTGAATTCAAATTATGTGGTTGTGGATTTTCACAGCACCGCTGAAAACCTGGTATATTACTTTATTGATAAAATTAAATCCTCCCCCCTTCCTTCAAATATTAAAGGGATAAAGGTAAAAATACTGGAGACCGAGAATACATACGCAGAAGAGGAATTGATTATCAGATAGAGGTCTTAAGTTTCTTTATTTCATCTAAAATCTTCGGCATAATTTTACCTGCAGCCCCGAAATATGAATAATCCGCAATCTGCGAGAGTTCTGTTTCTTCAATATTAATTTCCACGAGACACGAACCTGCCTGCTTGGCACCGAGCGGAATATAGGCAGCAGGATAAACAACTGCCGAGGTCCCAATCACAAAACATATATCGCTTTCCGCTGCAAGGCGTTCACTTTCAGCGAAAACATCCTGAGGCAGAACCTCACCGAACCAAACTACATCCGGACGAATTAGCCCGCCGCAGTAATCACATTTGGGAACCTGCTTGTTTTCCAATTCCAGACCGGAATCATTATAAGGTCGTTTACATTCAATACAGTAGTTTCTCTCAATATTTCCATGGAGCTCATAAACGTTGTTATTCCCGGCTCTCCTGTGGAGGTTGTCAACATTCTGTGTTACAACACTTACTTTATCAAAATACTTTTCCATTTCTGTTATCGAATAATGGGCAGCGTTAGGGCTTTTTTCGTGTATGATTGATCTTCGGTGCTGGTACCACTCCCAGACCATATCGGGATTTTTAAGAAAGGCATTGAAACTAGCCAGTTCCTCCGGTTTTAGTTTGTTCCATATCCCGTCTTTCCCCCGGAATGTGGGAATACCGCTCTCAGCTGATATTCCCGCTCCCGTAAAGACGACAATTTTTTCCGCATTGGTAATTCTTTTCAGAAAAGAGTCAGTAAAATTCATTTATTCATTTTCAATTTCTTTCAATAAAGCTTTTGCTTCTTCTTTTTTAATCGAATCATCTTCATCCTCAATCGGACTGGAAAGAACCAGATTTAAATTCTCACGTGCCTCTTCGTAAAAATCATCTTTGATTAAAGCCTTGGCATAATCGAGATGGAACATTACGTAGTTTGGTTTTAAGCTGATAGCCTTTTTGAAATGTACAAAGGCGCTGTCAAGATCAGCCCAGCCCAAACCTAAAACAGACCTTGCGGGTGCCCATTTATCACTAATCTTTGAATGCGTTCTTGCAAGCACATAATGCGCAACAGCCTGCTGATCTGTTCCCCCGTTATTTAACTCAATCGCTTTTTGACAATCGTCCCTTACCGAATTCACCACCCCCGCTACAGAGAAAACTCCTTTAAATAACGCTATACGACCACTGGCAATAGCCCTTCTGAGATAGGGAATGGACTGATCGGGAGCGAGTTGCACGGCTTTATCTGCGTAATCAAAAGCCAGGTCATATTTTTTAAGTTGTTCCTCCTCCTGTTCACTCGTACTGGCGGGCATGTGCTCGCCGATATCAACATATGCACGACTAATTCTCCATAACACTTCCCAATTGTCGGGAAATTGTAGATCAGCCTTTTTATATACATCTAAAGCAGCCTCGTTATTAAACTCGCTGTAAAGTCTGTCTCCTTCTTCAAGCATTGTTTGGAGATCCTGCGAAACCGTGGAAATGGAAGGCAGTATAAAAAATAAAATATTAATTGATAGAAACAACAATGCTCTTTTCATTTTATTTTCCTCTTTATATGTCGAATAATGTTTCCTTTTCATTATTTCCCGAATCCGGCGGGATATACAGCGCTGTATTTGCCAAAGGCAAGTATTTAGTCCAATTGCCGGTTCTGAACTCATCCGATTTAATAGCGTTTTTATATGCATTAGCTTTGGCACTCAACTCGTCGGCATGATATAGTATTATAGCCTCCAGAGTTTTTGGTTCAACGGGGGAGGCAAACTCTAACTTTCCCTGGTGACTAAGTATCAGATGAATTAATTGGATTTTTAAGTTTTCAGGGAAGCCATCTATCTTTTCAATTTCCTTCTCAACTATATTTGCAGCAATAACAATATGCCCGATAAGTCTTCCTTTATCAGTGTAGTCGAATGACGAATCTATTTTCAGTTCCTCAGTTTTCCCAAAGTCATGAAGTACGGCGCCCGAAATCAGTAAATCCCTGTTCACTTCTTTATGAAACTTTGCAATTAAATCACAGATCTGTATAATTTCGAGTGTGTGCTCTAATAATCCATGAATATATGAGTGGTGCCATGATTTGCCTGCGGGTACAGTGGTAAATTTTTCAAGCTTATCGCCTTTAAGTACATTACGAAGCAAATTTCTTAAATAGGAATTCTCTATTGAGTCGATCTGCTTATTAAGACTTTTAATCATTGCATCGGGGTCATAATCGGATTTAGGAAGAAAATCGTGCATGCTGACCGAATCCAAACCGGCTGCTTTATTTATGTTATTAATCTTTATCTGAAGTAGTCCCTGATACTCGTCAATCTTCCCTTCAACCTTTACGATATCACCTTCTGAGATTGTATTCACAACATCGTCAAAATTATCCCACATCTTAGCCTGCAGACTTAAAGACTGATCTCTCAACTCCATACTAAGATAGTTCTTATTATTCCTTGCCGTCTTCATTTCCATTTTTGAGACCAGCAGGAAATGATTCACATTCTCTCCAACCCCAAGTTTACCGAGCCCTGTCTGATGAAGCATATTTCGCCAACAATTAATATTATTTATATAAAATAAGAAAAATTGACCAGCGTTACATGAATTTGTTTACTTTTTTACGACGCTGCCCGAAGGCAGTTTCACGACTACCGATCTGTTAATAATATCGATATTAACAGCAAGCATAGATTCATTCTTGCTTACGTTGTAAACAACACCTTCTGTTCCGCTGAAAGGTCCTTCCACTATTTTAACGATGTTGCCTTTTATAATGTTGTTAAACACCTGAATGTCGTTTGTATTACTTAGCATTTTCTTCAGACTATCGATTTGCGATTGCGGAACAGCACTGGGTTTACCGTTAAAAAATATTGTTTTAACGATTGCATTTTGTTCCAGGGCAAGCAGCCGTTCTCTTTCATCGGCTCTTATAAAAATATAACCTCTGAAAAGTGGTTCTGTTACTTTTTTTTTGCGATCGCTCCACTTTTTTAACAGCTGTACTTTGGGAAGGTAACTTTCAATATCTATTGAATTCAGCTGAAGTTCAGCTTTGAATTCACTCCTCGGTTTGGTGTATAAAGCATACCATTTTTTAATTTCTGTCATTTGTATCGCTGATCATATATAAACTTGTTTCATGCAGTTAAAGTAGAATTAACTACATCAATCAATTGTTGCTCTTCAAAAGGTTTCGGAATTAAATGTTCAACTCCCAGATCCTTGTACTTCTGAATCAACTCATCATCAAACTTGGCAGATATTACCACAATCGGTACGACAAATCTCTTGTCCCTTTTACGTACGGCTTCAATCAGTTGTATGCCGTTCATCAGAGGCATATCATGATCTGTAATGATCAAAGAGGGCAGCTCTCCCATAATGCTGCTCATCGCCTGATAACCGTTTCTGGCTTCAACCACACGATAATTTAGACTGCAGGAATCAATAATCTCTTTGTACAAATGCCTTATTTCATGATCATCTTCAATTATTAAAATTATATTTTGTGCTTCAGGCAGTGTAAAATGAAATTCGCTTCCCTCTGCAATTTTCGAATAAAACCAAATTTCACCGCCATGTTTTGTTATAATCTCTTTTACGAGATTTAATCCCATTCCGCTTCCTTTTTCCTTAGCTGTACCTTTCTCGATAAATTTCTGATCAATCTTGAACAGCTTTTCCTGATTCTCCTCGCTTATTCCAACGCCTTCATCCTTAATTATCACTTCAATCATACCTTCCTTAAACCTGTTTGCACTTATATATACCTTTTTTCTCCTCTCACTGAAAATGATTGCGTTCTTCAGCAGGTTATGAACAGCTTCGCCTACCAACCGTTCATCGGCGCTGACATATAACTCGCTGCCTACCTGAACTACAATTTCAATATCCTTCTGAACTGCATTGCGTGTTAAAAGCGACACCTGATTGCTGATAATATCCCTTATCGATACCCTTTTTATTTCAAGTCTTGTTTTACCTGTTTTAAGCCTCGACCAGTCGAGCAAATTATTTATAAACTGAAGCTGCAAACTGCTTGCTGTATGAATATATTCGAGGTACTCCAGACGCTCCTTTTCAACAAGATCTGGCTCATTCAGAAGTATTTCAGAAAAACCAAGAAGACTCGTAAACGGCGATCTTAAATCATGAGATATTATATTTATAAATTTATCCCTTTCGTCAAGTGATGCTTCGATGGATTTATATAATGATTCAAGTTCTACCTGTCTCGACATGAACTCCGTAATATTGGATGTTATACTTTCACATCTTACTACATTGCCGCTTTCATCGCTCTGTATAAAGAATGATTCGTGGAGGTATACAACTCTCTTTTGTTTTGAGATTACCCTGTAACGTATCTCACATTTTTCGTCTACGGACCCGGTAAGAAGATGTGTATATTTTTTTTTAACATTTTCAAAATCATCGTGATGAATGATAGATAATAATTTTCCCGGCATTGCTGATAATTCTTCGTTGGAAAAACCGGTTATTGATTTTACGGAATCTGAATACTTTATTTTTGAAATATCATCGGGATCAAACGATGTCCTGAAGTATCCCTCAAAACAACACTCCCCGTTCTTGTTCGCACCAATATTAAAAATGTTTTCCGCATCGTTAGTTAAATCGGCGAACAGGTCCAAAAGTTCATTAAAAGAATTTTCATCCTTCGATAAATCGCGCAATTTCTCCAGTAAAAAGCTGGTTTTTTTCATAGAAACAAGTATTTTATTTAGCTAAATATTTAATATAATAAAATAGTACTGAATTCAACACCAGGTTTTCATGAGCAATTAGAACTAACAACAAAGTCGTTGTGTTTAACTACAAAAATACGAGGAAATATTGAAGTATATAATGGTTTTATTGGTTTTGAGCTGCACTACATTATTATATCCGCAATCGAACACAGGGATTATTTCAGGCACAATTATAGATAAAATTTCAAAGCAGCCGCTTCCAGGTGTGAATATTCAAATTCTGGGAACTCTTCTTGGTGCATCAAGTGATCTTGACGGTAATTATTTAATCCGGGCGGTGCCTGTAGGATTATACCAGGTTCGCGCTTCATTTATTGGCTTCGATACTGTAACTAAATCTGACGTTACAGTTAATAGCGCAAGACCGGCAGTAATAAATTTCGAACTTGCAGAAACCTCGATTGAGCTTGAGGGAATTACAGTTACATCCGATTACTTCGATTTTAATCCAACCGAAGTAAACAGTATAAAGAGTTTTAGTTATGAAGAAATTCGGCGTGCCCCCGGTGGATTTGAGGATGTTGTCCGGGCATTATCGGTTTTACCAGGTGTTGCTCAGGCAAGCGCGGGCAGAAATGATCTTGTAGTAAGGGGCGGCGCTCCGTCTGAGAATCTTTTTATTGTAGACGGATTTACAGTGCCGAACATTAATCACTTCGGAACACAGGGAGCAACAGGCGGTCCGTTAAGTTTTATTAACCTTGATTTCGTAGATAAAACAACTTTCTCCACCGGCGGATTCTCCGCAATGTACGGAGATAAACTTTCCTCGGTGTTAAAAATAGACCTGCGACAAGGCAGATCCGATCATATAGGTGGTAAAGCTCTTATTTCCGCTACACAGTTCGGATTCAACAGCGAGGGTCCGATAAGTGATAATGCAAACTTTATATTTTCGGCTAGAAGAAGTTATCTTGATTTTATATTTAATGCAGCTGGTTTTAATTTTGTGCCTGAATACTATGACGTACTGGCGAAAATCGATTACAATATCGACACAAAAAATAAAATAAGTTACCTTTTCGTTTCCGCCTTTGACCATGTGAATTTCAATAATAAAGATGAGGAAGACATCTACGATAACGCTAATATACTGGGTAGTAATCAGATTCAGTATGTTACAGGTATTTCTTACAGAAGATTAATCGATAATGGATATTATCGTTTAAGCCTGAGCAGAAATTTCGTTGACTACGATTCTTTTCAGAATGATACCCTGCTTCAGCCTCTTTTCAGAAATAATTCGAGGGAAGGCGAAAATGAACTTAAAGCCGAACTTGTTTACAAACTATCGGGCGTTTCTGAAATAAATCTGGGTGCTTCAGTAAAAGCAATAAAATTTTCCTCAGATATACTATTCCCTGATAATTTCAGAACATCTTTCGGCGAAGTGCTGCCCGTAACAAGTTTTAGCACTGAAAAAAGATTTATGAAATATGGTGCGTTTGCACAGTATAGCAATATGATGTTCAGCAGGTTAAGGGTGAATTTAGGATTAAGGGCAGATTATTTTAGTGCAATCGAACAACCGCTGACTCTTAATCCCCGTTTTTCTGCGTCTTATATGCTGGATGAAAACACATCGTTAAACTTAAGTACAGGACTATACAGCCAGTTCCCATCTTATATATGGCTGGCAGCCGGACAAAACAATAAAAATTTAACGGCTGTTAAGGTGATACAGTACATAGCAGGCATAGAAAGAAGACTCCGGAGTGATACAAGAATTAAGCTCGAGGCTTTTTACAAGGATTATTCCGATTACCCGGCTAGTTTAATTCGTCCTTACCTGGTGCTTGCTAATACAGGTGCGGGATACGGCGGTGCGTCGAAGAATTTCGAATCACTTGGTCTTGAGCCTTTAACAAGTGCTGGCAGCGGAACGGTGCAGGGACTTGAACTTTCGTTACAGAAAAAATCTTCTGAACTTCCGTATTATGGAATCTTGTCTGCGACTTACAGTGTAAGTCAATTTGAAGGATTAGATAACATTGAGCGGACAGGGGCTTACGATCAAACCTGGATTCTGAGTATTAGCGGCGGGTATATTTTTGACGCTAACTGGGAGGCTTCATTGAAATTCAGAGCTTCAACGGGTAATCCGTTCACACCTTATAATAACGACGGTACCCAAAGTATAAAAAATTACCTTACCGAGCGGTTTGAACCGTCTCATAGTCTCGATCTCAGAGTCGATAGGCGATGGGATTTCAACGGCTGGTCGATGATAACATATTTGGATATACAAAATATTTACAACAACAAAAACGTAACCAATATAACCTGGAACTACAAGGAAAAGAAAGCCGATACTAATGCCAGTATAGGTATATTGCCCTCCATAGGAATTAATATAGAATTTTGATTGCTTTGGCTGTAAGCAATGTCAGACTACTCATTTTCTCTCGGTCCCTTAGTCGGAATACCAAGTTCTTCCATTTTTCTGTATAACGAAGAAAGCCCGATTGACAACACTTTTGCAGCCTCCTCTTTGTTGTAGTCGAATTTTTTTATTACACGCAGTATATGATCTTTTTCAAAATTCTTAATT
Organism: Melioribacteraceae bacterium; assembly: GCA_016927595.1. GTDB lineage: Bacteria > Bacteroidota > Ignavibacteria > Ignavibacteriales > Melioribacteraceae > PGYT01. The sequence continues at coordinate 74,531 of JAFGMI010000007.1, forward strand.
GCTTCCTTTAACGAATCAGGAAAGGCATGTGTGGTTGTGCTCCCCTTTACGTTTTCTGAAAGATCATCTAAGGTTATATAATCCTCTTTGGCGAATATAACCGCCCTTTCAATAACATTTTCAAGCTCTCTTACACCACCTCTCCAGTTATGACTCATTAATACTTTCATTGTTTCATTGTCTACACCTAGTACTCTCTTGCCCATTTCATTACAGTATTTTTCAATAAAATGATTTACCAGCAGAGGAATATCTTCTTTCCTTTCATTTAAGCTCGGCAGTTTAATCTCAATAACATTCAGCCTGTAGTATAAATCTTCCCGAAACTCACCCGATTTTGTTTTTTCAAAAAGATTCTGATTAGTAGCTGCTATTATCCGAACGTTGCTGTTAACCGGTTTTGTTCCGCCCACCGGTAAAAACTGTTTGTCCTCAATCGCTCTAAGCAGTTTAACCTGCAGGTTTAACGGAAGGTCACCTATTTCATCGAGAAACAGCGTACCTCCGTCGGCAACTTTGAAAAGCCCGGCTTTCTCTTCAGTCGCGCCAGTAAACGAACCTTTTTTATGCCCGAATAATTCACTCTCAATCAGATTTTCCGAAATTGCACCGCAGTTAACCGGAAGAAAGATTTTATCTTTACGCAGACTGTTATAATGGATTGCTTTTGCAGCCAGTTCTTTTCCGGTTCCGCTCTTACCGTAAATAAGTACATTGCTGTTTGTCGGTGCGACTTGAGTAATTAAACCGAATACTCGTTTCATTGCATCGCTTTCGCCGATTATATTCTGATAACCTGCTTCCGCCGATACTCTCTGCCGAAGAGATTTATTTTCCATCGAAACCTTCTTAAAGTCGACAAGCCTTTTTATTCTTAGAAGAAGATCGTCAAATTCAATGGGTTTAATTAAATAATCGTATGCACCAATACGCATTGCTTCAACAGCTGTTTTAACCGATGCGTATGCTGTCATTACAATAAAGAAGGAATTAGGGCTAAGTTTTGAAGCCTTGTCTAGCAGTTCCATTCCGTCGAGATTCGGCATTTTAATGTCTGTAAGAACAACATCATAATCGTCCTTCTCTATTTTTTCGAGGGCTTCTAGTCCATCCTGTGCAATAGCGGTAATATATCCTTCATCTTCTAGGACAACTTTCAGCGAGTCCCTTATTGCCTTTTCATCATCCACAATTAATATTTTCGACGACATTTATACTCCAAATTAATTTTCCAATACAGGCAGCTTTATAACAAACTTGCTGCCCTTGTTTAATATGCTTTCGGCATTTATCTCGCCATTGAATTTTTTTACAATACTGTAACTTACAGATAAACCCAGTCCGGTTCCCTTACCCACTTCCTTGGTAGTGAAAAAGGGATTAAATATTTTATCGAGCGTTTCCTTATCCATGCCGCAGCCGTTATCTTCTATTTCAACAAATATATTATTATCATCATGATGAGATTTGACCCGAATTGTCCCCTTTCCTTCAATTGCATCAAGCGCATTGATCAGAATGTTAACGAACACCTGCAGTATCTGATCGGGTACGATTCTAACCAGAGGAATATCAGGATCTAGTTCCGTTTCAAAATTTACCTTTTTAACACGTTTATCGTATTTTACTATACCGACGGCTGTTTTTACAACATCTGTGATTTGTATAAAAACCTTCTCGTAACTCGGGGGTCTTGAGAAATCAACAAGCTCACGGACAATTTTTGAGATACGGTCGATGTTTTCCTTGATTAATAGCAGCTGGTCTTTTAATACATCATTATCATTCTTTCTCTGCATCAACTGTACAAGCGATGAAATAGATGCAAGAGGGTTGCCGATTTCATGGGCGACTCCCGCTGCAAGCTGACCTATAACTGCAAGCTTTTCGGACTGGTCAATCTGCAGCTGCAAATTTTTTATATGCGACTGATCGCGTATAATAACGGTTCTGCCCGTATATTCACCGTTATCGGTATGAAGTCTCGCAACGCTAAGCTGAACCGGAAGTATTCTGCCGTCTTTTGTTCTTCTTTCAGTATCAAGTATACGCACATCGCTTGATGATTTGGCAGAATCTATTATCGATTCCAGCTCCGAAAAATATTTATCTTCCTTCGGCAGAAGAAGTGAAGAGGGCTGACCGATTACTTCCGCCTCTTTGTAACCGAAAATATTTTCCGCTCCTTTATTCCAGGACTGAAACTTTTCACTGTCGTCAATAACCACTATAGCCGATTCTGACGTGTGAAGAATGCTGCTTAAATATTTCTGATTAAGTTCAAGTTTGTTAGCAAGCCTGTTCCTATCGGATTCCATTTCTTTCAATTCAACATTCTTATGAAGCATAACGTATCTTGCATAAATATGTTCAACAAGTTCATCAAGAAACCCGAGAAGAATAACAGGATCAAATTCATTTTCACTATTGTTCTGGAGGTTATTCATGAGAGCATTTCTTCCGGCATGAAATATCTGGCTGATTTCGAGTAAGTTCAGATCTGCTTTAGAAAATAAATTGTGTGTATCGATAAGATACTGGTCGGCAATCTGATAGTCACTTTGTTCAATTATATCTATCAGAGAGTTCACACTGCTTTCAACGAATGTCTGTATCTGCACTCCGGATAATTTACTTCCGTAATCTGCAACTAGTTTCGATTCCCAGGTTGAAACAATCTGGTCGTAAAATTTTCTTAATAATTTCAATATAAGTTTTTTCATTTTACAACAAATACTTTAGCAATATCAATCATTAACGCCGGGTTATTAAACAAAGCTGTCTTAAATAAATTCCCAAGAGTTCTTTTTTCATATGGTACATTAAGGAATGAAGACGCAATTCCGTTAAATTTTTTGTCGCTGAAATTATAAATACCTCTTTTGATTCTGTCGAATATTTCGTGTTTCTTCCCCTGACTACTGTGCCATGCTTCATCATAACTTAATAAATGATCTGGTTTGTTCCGAATAACCGATACCCCCGCAATCGTACCGCCAATCCTTCCTCCCCGCATTCCGCTTGTTATACCTCCTCCGGAAAGAGGATTTACCTGTCGTGCAGCATCTCCAACCAGAATAATTCCCGGCGCTGAAATTTTATCAAGAGTTACAGAAGATGGAACACCGCCGGCTACCTGGGTTAATATTGATGCTTCCGGATAATGTTTCTGCATGAAATTATTCAGATATGAAAGTGCAGAACGTTTTTTACCGATCATACCGCTTATTCCTAAACCGATGTTAGCTTTGTTTTTCCCTTTAGGGAAAATCCAAAAATATCCGTTCGGCGCAAATTCCTCCCCAAAATAAAAATAACATGTTGATTGATCTACAGGTATGTTGGCAGCAGTGATTTGCACACAGCATTCCATGTCCCTGAAATCTGTATATGTTTTCAATCCCGCCCATCTGCCTACCCTCGACTCCACACCGTCTGCAGCGATAACAATTTTACATTTAACTTCTTTCTGCTCTCCGTTGTACTCGTATCTTACACCCGAAACTTTATCCCCGTCGAATAACAATCCGTTTACGTAGGCTCGTGTCAGAATCTGAGTACCGCGGTCCGCAGCCAGATTAGCCAATTCGTAATCAAATATTCTTCTTTCGAGCACATAACCGTTCTGCTCCAGCGGTATTATTACCTCGTTACCATCAGGTGCATTCATCGAAAAATTGTTTATGACGGATGCGATAAATTTCTCATCCGGTTCAACAAATTCCTCCAGTCCTTTTCGGCTGACCGCCTCCCCGCATCGCACCGGATACCCTACATCCCTGTCCTTCTCCAGCATCAATACAGAAGCACCTTGCTCAGAGGCAAATTTCGCAGCGGTGGAACCTGCCGGTCCGGCACCTACAACTACAATGTCGTATTCATTTTTAATCATCTTTTTCCAAAAGATCCTTATTAAACTTAAGTGCCTCTACGGGGCAAGACCAAACACATTTTGAACAATTAGTGCAAAGGCTTTCAATGATGGATATTTCGGCTTCTTTTAGTTCAATGGCATCTTCGGGACAAACTCCCACACAGCATCCGCAAAAATCGCATTTCCCCGGAAGTATTTCTATTAAAAGCAAAGGTACAACCTTTCTTAAAACTGAGAATTATAAAATAACTATAGATTGTCTTAATTAAAAGAAATTAGTAAACCAATGAAGTTCAATCATAGATGTAAGAAGGTGAGAAATATCAATAATTTACTGCGAAACCAAATCCATCCCGGCAAAACAATCGATATACTTACGACGTTTTTCCTGTTTTATTTTATCCACATCCACAAGAATCAATCCGTCTATACAGTTTTCAAAATCTTTGTCAACGCCGAAATCAAGAAATCTAACACCGTCCTCGAAACATAATTCGGTATAGTGCTTGTACAGCACAGGAACAGTTACACCGAATCCCTTCATCATTTTTTTTAGTATCAGATAATCTGACTTATAATTACTTCCGTTGAATATTTTCTGGTATTCGGATATTGTTTTATCGGGAATCTTAAATCTGTTTTTAGAATTTGCATAATCATTAATTGATCCGAACCATTTATTATAAAAATAAACCAGCATTTTTTTCGATTCCTCAGGATAACTGTTGCTGATACTGACTGGTCCGAACAGAAATTTGATTTCAGGATTTCCGGAGATGAATGCACCAATACCCAGCCAAAGATAATTCAGTGCATTGGAATTCCAGTATTTCTTTTGAACAAAACTTCTTCCCAGTTCAATTGAATTGGGTAGAATTGTATCTCTGAAATGTTTCTTAAAACCAAACAGGGTGGAAGTATAAAAACCTGCTTCACCGTGATCTTCCAGAATACGCTTCCCTATTCCGATCCGGTAAGAGCCGACTATCTCCAAATCTTTATCATCCCACACAACAATATGCTTATAGTGTCTGTCGAATTTATCAAGGTCAAGTTTTTTTCCGCTTCCCTCACCGACACTTCTGAAAGTGATTTCTCTAAGCCTCGCAATTTCCTTCAGTACATTAGGCGCTTCCCAGATATCAAGAAGCAGAATCTTTTTGTTATCTTTTGTAATACCGAGAATTTCTGCTTCATCAATTTCCCTGCGCAGTAATTTAACATCAACCGGATGAATTATATTTTTTTCGGTAATATAAATTCCCTCTTCGCGTCTTGTTAATTTGTACAGATGTTTTCTCAGCAACTTAGTCTGTGTTCTGATATTTATGAAATTTGATGAGAATGCTTTTGCGGGGATGGGATCGCCTATTTTTAAATTAATAAGCTTATTCCTTTTATTAAAAAGTTCATGCGACAGCATCAGTCTTGAAAATTTTTTGCTAACCGCCGAAGTCAGATAGAATAAAAGTGAATTTTTTGCTTTAATACAGACGGGTAAAATGGGTGAGTGAAATTTTATCGCAAAGTGTACCGCTCCTTTATTCCACTTACCGTCAACAACTTTGTAAAATCGCAACCTCGATACTTCACCTGCAGGGAAAAGTATAACCGCTTGTTCTTTCTGAAGTGCATCGCCAATTGCGTTTAAGTTCTCCCTCTGAATTGACTTTGATTCCAGATTAAAGGGCAGCAGAAATTCGTTTAGATTACTGAAAACACTCAGTATATCATTTGCAACAATTTTAACGTCCTGTCTTACATTGTATATCGCACTTATAAGCGCTAAACTATCAAGACTGCCGATAGGATGATTAGCCACTATAATCAGTCTGCCTTCAGCCGGTATTTTTTTCACATCCCTGTTCGAAATCCTGTATGAAAAATTAAGGTGTTCGAAAATCTCATCAATGAATTGTATTCCATAATCGTACTTATGTTCTGTTAAAAAATCGTTGATCTGATTTATATGTAATATTTTTGCAAGACTCTTCAGAATTATTGATTGAATAAATACCGGTTTGTTGAGTAAACCCGGATATCGGCTGTTAAGTAACTCTTTAAGATCTATCATTTTTTCTCCAACATAAATTTCAGACTATTCCAGATTTCCTCCGATGAGTTTCAATCCAATGATCCCGATCGCGATTAATGAAAGGAAAAACAGTTTGATCAGATCGTAAGGTTTCTGGTAGACAACTGACTCGAAAACGGTTATACCGATAACGGCAATTCCCATCCAGATTGCATAAGCAATCCCCATGGGAATGGATTTTAAAGACTGCGAAAAAAAGAATGCACTTGTAAAGCCGAAGAATCCGTAAAAAAGTATCGGAATAAATTTTGTAAATCCTTCGGTATGTTTAAGACTTATAACCCAACCGATTTCCATTATTCCTGCTACAAGAAGTGCTATCCAGTTCATTTTATTGTTCCCTTATTTCCTTTTGAAACTTCTGAAAGCATATATCAATTGAGAGAAATAGTCGTTGGGGAAATCAGTTTTTAATCCGTACTGATCCGGTTTATTTTCCGGCAGATAATCAGTATGAAAAACCCAATCCCAGACGGCAAGTTTTGTTGCAAAATTCCTGTTCCTTCCCTTACCGATAGAATGGTGCCAGCGGTGCATTTCAGGACCATTTATCAGTAACTGCAACCGCCCTGACTTTACATCGATATTAGAATGAATGTACATCCCCCATACCGCGCTTATTACACCCTTGTAAACTGCAACTTCGGGAGATGCTCCCAGAAGCACAATGGGAAGAAACTCCACGGTTTGATTTATTAATATTTCCAGCGCATGCGATCTTACCCCTGACAACCAATCAACTTCTTTGGTTGAATGATGAGCTTCGTGTAATCGCCAAAGGAATTTATTTTTATGCTGCCATTTGTGAAAAAAATAAATATACAAATCGTGAGAAACTGTGAAGATGACAAGCTGAACCCAGACGGGTATTCCTTCTAAGATTTTTAGTCTGGAAACGCCTGTTGAATTGTCGATAAATTCAATAATGTATGAGATAATAATTCCGAGTAAGAAGGTTTGCAGAAAATTGTAGAATATAATATCATTCCAGAAACCTTGTCTTAAAATTTTTTGGTTTGGTGTGTATGGAAATAACCTCTCCAGGAAAAAAATTATTAAAGCAGCAATTGCTATAATCAAAAAGGATATATATCTAATTTCAGTAATGCTCATTTCAGATTATTTAACCAGTGAGAGCGATCTTTTTTCTCTTCTTAATTTCTGGATCGATTTCTTTTCGCTTTCATAAACTTTTTTCATGCCGTCGCCTAAGGCTTTTTCAATGTCGCGTATATCCTTAACTAGTCGGAACATACCGTTAATTTCAACCGAAGCTGCCTGATCGCTTCCCCACATGGCTCTGTCAAGGGTTATATGTCGCTCGACAAATGTAGCCCCGTTGGCAACCGCCGCATAAGTGGGAGCCAAGCCGGTTTCGTGTCCCGAGTAACCTATGGGAATACCGGGGTATGAGTCCTTAAATGATTTAATAACGTTTATGTTCAGCTCCTCGAGCTTGCATGGATACGATGATGTAGATTGTGCAAGCATAATTTTTTCAGTTCCCAGAAGATTAATCGCTGCATCAACTTCTTCCAATGATGACATTCCGGTCGACAGCATCATCGGTTTACCCGTTTTCTGTGTATGCAGCAGCAGTAAATGATCTGTTAATGAGGCAGAAGCCAGTTTATACATCACCGGATCAAACTGCTCTATAAAATCAACGGATTCTTCATCCCAGCATGAAGCAAACCAATCAATCCCTTTGGACTTGCAGTACCTATCAATTAAATCGTATTCGCCGAAACCAAATTCGACTTTATGTCTGTACTCTAAATAAGTCATGCGTCCCCACGGCGTGTCTCGTTCGACATTCCATTGATCCTTCGGTACGCATAATTCGGGTGTTCGCTTCTGAAATTTAACGGCGTCACAACCCGCAAAAACAGCACCGTCGATCAACTTTTTTGCAATTTCGAGTGAACCATTATGATTTATACCAATTTCAGCAATTATATAAACCGGCTCGCCGTCACCTATATATCGGTTACCAACTTTAATTTTTGCTCCCATCTTAATACTCCTAACCAATTTTATAGTTTACTAATATTTTAATTTTATTATAAGTTCTGCAAAATCCCTGAAAGCTCCGTAACCGCCGCGATTTTCGACAATAACGTCTGCAGTTTCCCTCGCAAAAATTGTTGCATCTGCCGGACAAGCTGAAAGACCAACCGTATTCATTACCTCGATATCATTTGTATCATCACCTATATAAGCTATTTCATCATTATTAAAATTGTATTTCTCCATTATATGATTTAGTACTTTTTTCTTATCCTTCACTCCCATATGAATCTCTGTTATTTTTAATTTTTCAGCTCTTCTTTTGACTATTACGGAATCTTCACCCGTAATTATTCCGGTCTCTATCCCGCGAACAGTACGTAATCTTTCAACGCCCATTCCATCCCTGTATGAAAACCTCTTCAACTCTTCACCATTCCCGGAGTAATAAATACCCGTGTCAGTTAATACTCCGTCGCAATCGGTTAATACAAATTTGATTTTCCGTGCTTTATACTTTAATTCCTCTAGCGTAACCAGATAACTCTCATTTAATTTTTCTCCTTTTTACCAAATCGTCCAGCCTCCGTCAACTACAAGATTAGCTCCAGTCATGTACCTTGATGCGTCACTGGAAAGAAATACCAACGCTCCCTGATAATCTGACGGGGCAGCCATTCTTCCAAGCGGAGTTCTATCCGAGTATTGCTTTATAAAATAGTCGCCCTGTGAATTTTCCACACCTCCCGGTGATAAAGCATTCACTCGTACATTCCGGTTCCCCCAGTATGCGGCGAGGTATCTTGTAAAAGCAATCACTCCTCCTTTAGTTGCAGAATAGGCTGGAGGTTTATAAAATTTCTGGTCGCCCTTTTCATCCTTATACAAAGATTGCACAGGTGCCACTATTCCGTATGTAGATGCTATGTTAATAATGCTGCCGCTTTCCTGCTTCGCAAAATGTGATCCTATAATCTGCGAGCAAAGAAAAACACCTGTCAGATTAACATTTATAGAACGCTGCCAGAGTTCCAGCGAATAATTTTCGAACATAGAGTGTTGCAGGGAAGACTTTGGTTCTTCGACCATATCATTTATCGCGGCATTATTAACCAGAATATCAATTCTGCCGAACTCATTAAGCACTTTATCTTTCAGGGCGGCTATCGAATTTCTATCCGTTACATCCAGGAAAATACCTATTGAATCAGTTGGAAGTACATCTGCAAACTGACTGCAATTATCTTCATCAGTATCTGCGACAACAACCTTGGCGCCTGCATCCGAAAGAGCTTTACAGTGATATTTGCCGATTAATCCAGTTGCTCCCGTTACAACAGCTACCTTGTTCTCAAGTGAGAATAATTGAACAGTCATTTTTCTAAACCTTTATAAGAGGTTTCATATTAAAATTCTCTGTTTTTCTGAATACCGGCTGCACCGGTTTCCCCATTAATAATTTTTCAACAGTACCTTTATTAACAGCTTGCTTCAGTAGCGAAAGAACTTCCTCGTAAACATAAAGCGTGTAGTCAACATCAACATCTGAATGGGAGTATGACATATTATGGAAGCCAGACCATAAAATTCCGCGTTTAATCATTTCCTGTTGTACGAAGGACTTAAGTATCAGCGGATCACCGGCAGACTGGTCAAAAGTAACTATGGAGCGGAAATTATAACCTTTACATCCGGAGTAATTTAAACCGAGATTAGCCGCGATATGATTATAACCGTCTTTTAATTTCTTACCCTGCAACGCCAGATACGATGTAACGCCATTGTCTCTTATTATTTCAATCGTTGCTTTGGCAGCGGCTAATGATAGTGCTTCGCCCCCGAAGGTGGTGTAAAAGAAAACATCATCCTCAGCCAGATTCATTATTTCTTTTTTGCCGCATAAAACTGACACAGGCATACCGTTTGCAACTGCTTTTGAGAAAGTAGCCAGATCAGCTTTAACTCCAAAATATTCCTGTGCACCACCGACTGACATTCTGAATCCCGTCCACATTTCGTCGAATATTAAAACTATGTTGTTGCTGCTGCAAAATTCTCTTACTTGCTGAAGAAAATTTTCTTTCGGTTCGTCAAACACAACCGGTTCAAGTATAACCGCTGCAATGTCATTATCAGCTGCATTTACAAGAGAGTTAATGTCATTATAATCGAAAGTATAGGTTAAACCGGCAGCTGATTCCGGTATACCTTTGTTACGGCTGGTAACCGAGACATACCAGTCGTGCCAGCCATGATAACCGCAGCATAATACTTTATTTTTACCTGTATATGCTCTTGCAAGTCTTACAGCCGCACTGGCAACATCTGCGCCGGTTTTACTGTATCTTACCGCTTCGCAGTTAGGTACCAGTTCATTGAGAAGCTCGGCAACCTCAACCTCTAGCGGATGCATTAATGAAAACGTTATACCGTCTTCAAGCTGTCGCTTAATAGCTTCATCAACCTTAGAATACGCATAGCCAAGAGAAAGGGGTCCAACACCCATGTTGTAATCAATGAATTCGTTACCGTCCGCATCCCAGACATGCGATCCTTTGCCTTTTACCAGATATTTGGGAGCCACTCCGTCCACGAATTGAGATGGTCCTTTGGCTAATGTCTGTGTTGCTGAGGGAATTAAATCCTTAGCCCTTTTATAAAGGTTATTAGAATTTGTTATACCAGGGTAATCCCTGTTAAATATTACTCCATTCGGCATAGTATTCCGTATTTTTATTTGAAAAAAGTTTTTCCTGTATTCTACGGGCAAGCTGCGGACCAGTAAATCCTTCATGCTCAATTACATTTTCGAGCAAGCCCGGTTTAAACCATCTTTCATTGAGCGCCAGTGGTAATACATTTGCTGTAATTTTATATTTAACAAGAAGTTCTGAAAGAATAGAGAACAAACCGCCTGTAAGAAAGTGATCTTCTATCGTAACAATCAGTTCACAGTCACGGGCTGCTTCAAGAATTTTTGTTTCATCAATCGGTTTTAGTGTACGCAGATTCAGCAGACGGACGCTTATTCCATTAGCTTCCAGCAGATCTTTTGCATGCAGTGCATTACCGAAAAGTGTCCCGTAAGTAAGAATCGCAACGTTATTACCGGAGCCGAAAACTTCGGCACTTCCCATTTCAAAGTTTGAATGTATTACCTGCGACTTAAGATTATTATAGCGTATATAAAAAGGATCACTACATTGTAAAATTCGGGGCAGACCTTTCATCATATCGGACTCGTCAGCGGGACAGAAAACATTGACATTAGGAATACCTCTCATCAAGGATACGTCTTCAATGGCTTGGTGGGTAGGCCCATTTGCTTCGGAGAGAAAACCGGCAAAACTTCCGACTAATTTGACGGGCAGATTAGAAATGCCGACATCTGTTCTGATAAACTCAAAAGCTCTCATAGTTAAAAATGATGCAAGTGCATGTACAATCGGGTATCTGCCTCTCAGTGCAAGACCTGCAGAGATGCCTACCAACGTCTGTTCCGTAATTCCGGTATCAATAAAATTATTTTTTATTTTATTCGGCAGGTTTCTTATCGCTGCTCTGTTTTCGGCAGTGAGCACAATAAACCGTTCATTTTTCAGGACGAGCTCGGTTAACATTTCTTCATAATTCATATTATCTAACCATCATTGTATTTGATTTGAGTTCTGCTTTATTGTTTCCATGGAGTTCTTGAAGTAAACCATCTACTTCTTCATCGGTAAACTTACAGAACCACCTGTCGGCTTTGTTTGTAATACTTGGAAGACCCTTGCCTCTCTCGGTTTCAGCAATTACAACTGAAACTCGTTTCTTCTCAAACGGGAACTGATCAAAAACGTTTTCCATATCGTTAAAATCATGACCATTTACGGTTTTCACAGCACAGTTAAAGGATTCAAATTTTCTTTCAAGAGGTTCAAGCGGAATTAATCTTTCGGTAGGCATATTTGCCTGTAACATATTTCTGTCGATTACAATTACAAGGTTGTCGAGTTTTAATGATGACGTAACTAGAATTGACTCCCATACGGATCCTTCATTTAATTCACCGTCTCCCAGAATTGTCACAACCTTATTTTTTTTCTTTTTCATTTTGCAGTCTATAGCGACTCCTGCGGAAACTGCCAGCAGATGACCAAGCGATCCGCTGTGGAATTCGACACCTGGAATTTTCCTGTTGGGATGCCAGTAAATATTGTCATTAACCGAGCAATGGTTTTCGAGTCGTACGGCATCAAGCCAGCCGAGCTCGGCGAAAGTCCCGTAAAGAGCCGGTACATCATGTCCCTTGGATAAAAAAAGATAATCCCTATCCGGATTATCAAGTTTTGAGTAGCTGATCCGGAGAAACCTTTTGTACAGATAGACTATCAGATCGGTACAGGAAAGAGATGCACCTATAAAACATCCGCCTCTTGCTGTTAATCTTATTATGTGTTCCCTCACTTTTAGGGAAATATCCGCAAGTTCTGTTAATTCAATTTTATTCATTGCCCGCTTTTTTATATTTGTTCTTAAAGTGATCTATGTGTGAGAGTTCGTCTAGATGATTATCGTACCAGTACTGTCCGGCGTATTTTCTATTAATGGATTTCAGGAAAGGCTTCGATTCCAGAAGTTCAAGAATCTCATGAAGTCCGAACCATGGTTTTTCTTCGTATAATTCTTCAAAGACTGTTCTTATAAAAATATAGTCCTCTTCATAATCTATCGTCCATCGATAAGTGGATGAATAATCTAACTCCGTTTCCCATTCGATGTTGCCTATCCTGAACAATTCAGGTCTTTCCCATATATACGGTGTAGTATGCTCGCGCTCAAAATCCTTGTGCGCATGCTGCCATGCTTTTTCAAGTGCTTTAAAACTCATGATTTCCACATCGTTCCCGTCAGGATAAGTAGCCGGATGAAGATTACTCACATAATCGTACAGATAATGCTGATCTGAATAGTACTTTATAACCCTATCAATAACCTGCGGATCAATAAGCGGGCAGTCCGACGGTATTTTAACGACAGCATCAGCGTTAAACTTTTTTGCTGCCTTGTAATGTCTGTCCAGCAAATCCGTTAAATGACCGCGGTAAATTGAAATGTTTTCTTCCCTGCAAAGCTCAGCTATCTGGTCGTCTTCTTTTCTGCGTGATGTAATCACCACAATTTCCCCTGCATATTCAGACTGTTTAACACGTTCGTACATTCTCAATAAAAGAGGCTTACCCGCTAAAGACAGCATAATTTTTTGCGGGAGTCTTGAAGAAGACATTCGAGCCTGTATAAGAGTTACTACCTTCATCTTTATGCCCCGGATAATTGATAAAACGTGTTCGGACTATAAATAGCTTCTCTGTTCTGTTCAAGAAGATTTCTTCCGACTGCTGCAATATTAGCTGCAGATCTGCCGCCGTTCTGAATGGGTGTCATTTTCTTAAGGTCTTCCAGATTAAAATAAGAATAGACCTGTTTGCCCAGCGCTAATCCTACATAAACAACCGATGAATATTTGGTAACCAAAACATCACAGTTGGCAATCATTTCATTAATGTTGCCGTCAGTGAATACAAGTGCTGCCGGCGCGTATTTCTTGATTTCATTGATAGCTCTGTGGGAGTTTTCATTCGGATGAAGTTTAAAGATAAGAGGTTTATTTCCTGCCAGTTCAAGAGCTTCGAAAATAAATTTCTTTCTGTTCTCGTATTTAAATGTTTCTCTTGCATCGGAAGTTGCGACTAATACATAATTTTTGAAAGGGAATTTATTGTTCAGATATTGTTTACAATCGTCAAAATTCGGTATCCCGGTTACTTCAATTTTTGCGGGATTAACACCTTTACTTATAAATAAATCCCTGTAACCTTCTGAGGCAACACAGAATTTGTCGTATGCATCGGACAATCCGGTTGTTGATGTGCTGGCCAGGTATCTAGGCAGCCCCAGCCATTTGACCAGATAATACATTAAGTTTTCTGGATCTGTCATCCCTTCCTGAACTAGAATCAGACTGGATTTTTTAATATTCTCAGGAACAATAAGATCTGAACACGTGAAAATTAAATCGTAATTACGCTCCTTACCCTGATAATCGATTTCTAATTTTTTTTCTATAAGGAATTTTTCAGTCTTTCTTTTAAATTGTCCTCCTAAAACTGTAAACTCCAAAAGACCCGAATTTCTGAAGAACTCAATATAACCGTCGGAATAAAATGGAGAAAAATAACAATTACAACCGTCAAAGTATTTTGAGATCTCGTACATCATTGTTGTCTGGTTTAATGATCCGCCGATGAATAGTATGTTATGTTTTCTCATATCTGTTCTACTTAAGAATTATTACCGCCGATAAAATCCTAAATTAGTTGATCAGATGTGTTAAGCGATTGTTACTAGTGAATTAAATAAATGTTAAGGATAGAAATTTTTTATACAAAGCAGTATTTGTTAATAATTCCTTAACATTTGCTTGACCATCTGTTAATACTGGCTGCCTATTTTAGAACAACTAATTTTATTAACGATTATGCGATTAATTCACCTGTCAGACCTTCATCTTAATTCCGTACACAAAAGAAGCAATATTAAAAAGTTTAAAAGAACACTTAAGCATGCAATTAAAACAGGGTTTGATCATCTGGTCATAACCGGAGATCTTACAGATAATGCTAACGAAAAAGACTTTATCATACTGCGAAAACTCCTTGCGCAATATGACCTATTGAATTCTAAACTTGTCAGTATTGTTATTGGTAATCATGATATCTTCGGGGGAGTTCAAACGGCACTTGATGTAATAGATTTTCCCAGGAAGTGTTCCTCAATCGATTATGATCAAAAGATTAAAGAGTTCTATGAATACTTCAGGGAATTATTTCGGGATGCATATATGCCCGGTGCCGACAGTTGTTTTCCATATGCAAAAACAATTAAAGATAAAATACTGATCGGTCTAAATTCAATCGACAGGTATAGTAGATTAAAAAATCCATTTGCTTCCAACGGTAAAGTGTATAAAGATCAGATGGAAAATTTTAATAAAATCATGAATCAGGAAAGTATTAAAATAAAAGAAAAGATTGTTCTTATACACCATCATTTTTATAAAAACAAAGCCAAATCAACAGCTAGTGCAAATGAAACCTGGAATAAAATAGAATCATTTACAATGAAGTTGAGAGGGAAAAAAAGGCTTGTAAGTCATTTTCATAACGCAGGGATTAAATTAGTTCTTCACGGTCATAGTCACGAAATGAGAGATTACAACAGGGGAGGAGTCAGATTCCTTAATGCGGGAGCGTCTATAGAAAATGGCGGAGATGATTCCAGCATATTTTTAATTGACTATAAAGACGAATCGTTATTCATAAAACAAGATGAAGTTCCACAAAAAACTTTTAATCCGATACCAGTTAAATTACCTGATTTTTTTGTACCGAAATTATTAACTCAACCATCAAATTAAAACACCAAATATCTTTTATTTCTCATAATACTTATTTCATTTCCAAATCTGAAAATGAAAACTGTTTACTCATTCATTTCAATATCTGATAATAAAATAATCCCCGTTTAGAAAGGATAAATGCATTATTCATATTAACCGGGAAAGTGAAAAGCTGGCATAGTTTATGAAATTCACACATTTCATGGATAATTTCAATTTACCGGTTAAACATTATGTCGTTTTTTTCAAGTTTTAAAACTTTTAAAGGAGGAGTTCATCCTTCTGAATTCAAGGAATTTACCCAAAATCTCCCTTTCGAAATAATGCCAGCACCTGCCATTGTTATAATTCCCTTAACTCAGCATATAGGCAAACCTGCTAATCCTGTAGTTAAGAAAAAAGATGAAGTTAAAGCAGGACAGGTAATTGCCGAATCAAGCGGGTTTATTTCGTCGGTTATTCACAGTCCCGTGTCAGGTATAGTAAAAGATATACATCTTGAACCGACAATTTCCGGCTTCCCCAACGAATGCATCATAATTCAATCGAATGATAACAGTGATATAGATTTAATGCCTCAGCTGGACATTGAAACAGTTTCACCGGATGATATTATTTCACGCGTAAGAGATGCAGGTATAGTAGGACAGGGGGGTGCAGCATTCCCGACATATGTAAAGTTATCTCCGCCGGCGGATACTAAAATCGATTACGTAATTCTTAACGGATGTGAATGTGAACCTTACCTTACCCGGGACGACAGGTATATGATAGAAAGAAGCACCGATGTTCTTAACGGTTTAAAACTGATAATGAAAGCACTTGGTGTAAAAAAAGGTGTCATAGGTATCGAGGACAATAAAAACCAGGCAATAAAAGCAATGCGGGAGATTGTTCGCTCCGAACCGGATATAGAGGTTGAGATACTCAAAACAAAATATCCGCAGGGTGCGGAGAAAATGTTAATAAAGGCTGTGCTGAACCGGGAAGTACCGCCGGGAAAATTACCAATGGACGTTGGATGCGTAATCCAGAATATAGGTACGGCTATTGCTGTTAATGATGCCGTTACAAAAGGTGAGCCTCAAATAACCGCTGCGCTGACAGTTTCGGGGAAAGGAATAAATAATCCTAAAAATATTATAGTCCGTGTAGGCACCCCTTTGAATGAAATACTGAATTATTGCGGCGGTTTGAAAGACGATGCTGCTAAAATTGTTGTTGGTGGACCGATGATGGGTGTGTCACAATTCGACGTAAATGCTCCGGTTACTAAAGCCACTTCGGGGATTCTGGTTCTGACAAAAAAAGAAGCAAATGCACATACAGAAACCCCTTGCCTTAATTGCGGAAAATGTATTGAGGTATGTCCGCTTGGATTAGTACCGACAAAACTTACAAGATTTTCGAAACTCAACATGTATGAGAAGGCGGATGAATTCAGTATAACCACTTGCATGGAATGCGGTACATGTACTTATAATTGTCCGGCAAATATTCCTTTAGTTCAATGGATAAGGCTGGGAAAGAAAAAAGTAATAAGAATGCAGAAAGAAAAAATGTCTGCTTGATATTGAATGATAAGATTAAAATTTCACGGTGGAATAAATTATAAACAATAAAATACATCTGACTAATGCTATAAAATCTTAGAGTGAGAATGAATTCAATTACAGAAAATACTGACTACAAACTTGAACTAGCAAGTTCACCGCATATTCATTCACGATGGAATACCCGACAGGCAATGTGGATGGTTGTACTGGCATTGCTGCCTGCCGTTATTGCATCAGTTATTTTTTTCGGGATATACCAGATAGTAATAATTATTGTGTCGGTAGCTGCCTGTTTAGTCACTGAGGTATTGATTAAAAAAATAAGGAAAAGAAAAATAATTATAGACGACGGTAGTGCTGTAATTACAGGCTTGCTTCTGTCGCTAATTCTTCCGCCAAATTTTTCTCTTTCATCAACGGCTATCGGCGCTGTTATCGCAATCGGAATCGGCAAGGAGGTTTTTGGAGGAATCGGCTACAATATTTTTAATCCCGCTTTAGTCGGCAGAGCATTTTTGCAGGCTGCATTCCCGGTTCCGATGACCACATGGACACTGCCGGAAAATACAATAGATTCGTTGTCAAGTGCAACACCGCTTGCAGCAATGAAGTTTGATAATGTTATTACAAAACCGTTAAATATGTTTCTCGGAAATATAGGCGGCTCCATTGGAGAAACAAGTGCACTGGCTATCCTGATAGGAGGCTTATTCCTGATTGCGGCAGGAATTATAAACTGGAGGATTCCGACAGCAATGTTAACCGGTATGATTTTATTCAGCGGCATATTCTGGCTAATCGATCCGTTGAAGTACCCGGATCCGTTATTCCAGGTATTTGCGGGCGGATTTCTTTTCGGTTCTTTTTTCATGGCAACCGACTGGGTAACTTCTCCGTTAACTTCAAAAGGTATGTGGATTTACGGCATCTTGATTTCTTTAATGGTTGTGGCGATAAGACTCTTCGGCGGTCTTCCGGAAGGAGTGATGTACGCTATACTTTTTATGAATGCATTTGTACCAATGATTAATAAATTTACACGCCCCAGAGTTTTCGGTGAGGCAGCAAAATGAATACTGTAATTAAAATGATTGTAACATTGTCTTTTATAGGAATCGTCTCCGGAAGTATGTTGTCACAAATAGCCGGGTGGGCTGCTCCCAAAATAGAAATGCACCGGAAAGCGGACACGGAGAAAGCGATTTTTCTTGTCCAGCCAGAAGCAAAATCATACTCGAACATCGGTTCTGTCGATTTTGAATGCTACAAGGTTTTTATCGATTCTGTAAATCAGAAGTTTATTGGCTATGCTTTGCCGTACGAGGGAAACGGATTCCAGGGCAAGGTAAGATTAATGGTCGGCATCGACAGCAGTCTGAAAATAATTACAGGACTGCAGGTGCTTGAGCAGGTTGAAACTCCGGGTCTTGGAACAAAGGTTACGGAGGAAGCTTTTACCGGACAATTTAATGGATTATTGTCCGTCCCTCAGGTAAACTGGGTTAAGGGTGTGCCGCCTGAGAAGAACAACGAGATTCAGGCAATAACAGGCGCTACTATATCTTCAAAAGCAGTTGTTAATATCATTAACGACGGTTTGAAAAAACTCCGCAGATCAGTACAGTCAGGAGGCGGCGAATGAAAAAGGAAGTATCACTAATAAAAGAATTTACAAAAGGGCTTTGGGAAAATAATGCCGTATTTAAACAAGTACTGGGAATGTGCCCTACTCTGGCTGTAACCGTCAGCGCTGTTAACGGAATAGCGATGGGTCTTGCAACAACATTCGTACTTGTTTTTTCAAGTCTTATAATTTCAACCATAAGAAAACTAATACCGGCACAGGTTAGGATTGCATCGTATATTGTTGTAATAGCAACATTTGTAACTATCGTAGATTTAATAATGAAAGCGCAGTTTCCGGATCTCAGCAAATCACTTGGTCCGTATATTCCGTTGATTGTTGTTAATTGTCTTATCCTGGGAAGACAGGAAGCGTTTTCTTCAAAAAATAATGTTGGAAGATCGGTATTGGATGCACTGGGAATGGGGACCGGATTTATACTGGCTTTATTTATGTTAGGAGGAATCAGAGAAATACTGGGGTCGCGTACTTTGCTCGGTATGCAGGTAATGCCGGGTGCTTATGAACCATGGCTTGTAATGATTCTTCCCGCAGGTGCTTTTTTAACACTCGGACTTATTATGGGATATTTGAACAACATTACCGCGAGAAGAAAACAAGCTGCAAGAGATATCATCATCGAAAAATATTTACAGGATCGAAGTAGTGCTGTTTCAACTGAGGGAGGGAACCAATAATGGAACTGTTTCTAATTTTCTTCTCATCGGCAATAGTAAACAACTTCGTTCTTTCATACTTTCTTGGGATCTGTCCGTTTATCGGAGTATCAAATAAAATTTCGTCGGCATTCTCAATGGGGCTTGCAACAACCTTTGTTATGGTCATTACTTCCGTCGTAACTTGGTTGATTTATCATTTAATACTTGTTCCGTCAGGACTCGAGTTTTTACAATATGTTTCATTCATTCTTGTTATAGCCTCACTTGTTCAGTTCGTTGAAATGTTTATTAAAAAAGTAAGCCAGCCTTTATACAGAGCACTTGGAATATTTTTACCGCTGATTACTACTAATTGCGCTATACTGGGATTGGCACTGTTTATTGTTTTACGGGAGTACAATCTGATTGAAGGAATAATTTTCGGAGCCGGCGCCGGAGCAGGCTTTACACTGGCTATAACCATTATGGCAGGGATACGCGAGGAGCTTGAGCTGGCTGAAGTTCCTGAATCACTGCGGGGGGCGCCTATCACATTGATAGTTGCAGGAATACTTGCACTTGCATTTATGGGATTTTCAGGAATGCTTTAAATATAATATCGATGAAATTATTTTTCATCGCGCGTTTAAAAGGAGATAATAAATAAATGGATACCGCTTTACTAATTGCGATTGCTACCATGGGTGGGCTTGGATTTATCTTCGCCGGCGGTTTGGCTATTGCTGATAAAAAATTAAGAGTTGAAGAGAATCCTTTGATCGGGAGAATAAATGATGTGCTGCCAGGTGCTAATTGCGGCGCCTGCGGAAAAGCCGGATGTTATGATTATGCGGTAAACATAGTTGAAGCAGGAGCTCCGGTAAATGGTTGCCCGGTAGGGGGTGAGGAAACAGCCAGGCTGATTGCAGAGATAATGGGAGTAGATGTAGGTTCAACAGTTAAAATGGTACCGAGAATTTTATGCCGCGGGGGTAATATAGAAGCGGTAAAAAAAGCAGCAGGCTATAAAGGACCGATGAGCTGCAGCGTTATGGAAATTGTTTCGGGTGGTGATAAATTATGCTATTATGGCTGCCTTGGCGGCGGTGATTGTGTGGAGGCTTGTACTTTCGGAGCAATGTTTATGAATGACGACGGCTTGCCGGAGGTGATAGAAGATTTGTGTACAGGCTGCAAAATGTGCGTGAATGCCTGCCCGAGAAATATTATTGAAATGCATCCCATCGACAGAAATGTATTCGTATTTTGTAAAAACCAGGACGATCCCAAAACATCAAAAAATGTTTGTTCCGTAGCCTGCATTGGATGCGGAATATGCGCAAGGAAATCGGAAGGCGGAATTGAAATGAACGGTTTTCTTCCAATAATAAGTTACGATAAACTTAAAGAGGAATTGATCCCCTTCGATAAATGCAGAACCGGTGCAATAGGATATTTGCGGGAACCCGTCGGGAAAGTATATACAGACAACGCTGAAACAAAATAATTGTATTGCAAATGATAAACGAAGAGATTTCTGAAAGAGGAATTGTTGTAAAGAACGAAAACGGTATAGCCGAGGTCTTAATCAAGCCGGATAAGGAATGCGGGGAATGTACGGCTAAACTCTTCTGCAAGCCTGCTGAAAATAATAGTAGAATTTTCCGGATTCCCTACAAACATGAATTACTTCCGGGAGACGAGGTAAGCGTTTCTATTACCGGAAATTTACTGGTGAAAATATCATTGCTGCTCTATGGTATTCCTCTTTTAATTATTGTGTGTGTAGTTTCAGCGGGGATGAATTTAATTGGTACGATGACCGAATTATTATCAATACTTTTATCCTTCGGGATAATAACTATATACTATGGTATACTATACACCCGGAACAAAAGAAACGGTTCGATAACCAGTAATCTTAAAATTACTAAAATATATTCCGAACGTTCCGAGAATAAACTTACTCGTTAAACACAAAATGAACAGTTTCGTTGCCAGGCTGTAATTAAAATTTAAGCCAGCTATTAATATATTTATTTACATCAAATTTTCTTTTACAACCGTTGTAATTCATATATCTGATCTTTCCAAATACAGGACGTTCGGTCCATGCACGGTCATGAATGCCCCCTATCGACCATGCAGCACCCACATAACCGTTCGGATCCCTACCGTCAAGCTGATACTTATCGTTTAAATAAATAGCAACCGCCAGGGCTTCCTCAGGACTATTAGTCCATTCGAGAATTTTTTTTGCCCAGTACATCCTCATATATCCGTGCATCTTTCCCGAAGTAACCATTTGAATCTGTGCAGCATTCCACAGATCATCATGCGTAGCAGCGTTCTCGAACTCTTCCCGCGTGTAGAGATACTCACGCTTGTCATTGCGGTGCTTATTCAACGTGTCTTTTGCCCATTCTTTAAAGCCTTCAAATGAGTCGTAATGCTCGTTGTAATAACAGTAATTATCGGACAATTCTCTTCTTACAATCAGTTCCTCGAGAAAACTACGCTGCGATTCCGGGTACTCTATAAATGCCTGAGTATCTAACGCTATTCTTTGAGCAGAGATTTGTCCGAAATGCAAATACGGTGACAGGTTCGAAACCGCATCCTTTGTTGGATCGTTACGTTCTGTATTATATGCATCTAGCTTATCATTTAAAAAAATCTGAAGCATTTCAAGAGCTGCCGCTTCTCCCGGTTTGATCCAATCGGCTTGTTTAATACTAAAATCTATCCTTAATGAATTTTGGGCTGTATTCCAGTCATTTTCTATTAATCTGTTCTTTTTATAACTTTGCTTTTCAATCAGAGGATAGTCACAAAGATATTCATCCACCAATCTGTTTATTTTTGGTCTTATTGTGTATGCAGCAAATTCTTCTTTCTCCGAAACCACCCATGCCGGTATAATGTTATGCGCATCGACTGTAATAAACGGAATTGATACTTTTGATGATATTTTCTTTTTCCATCCGGTGATTATTTTCAATGGATTAAAATCGGAAATAAGCATTCCTGCATTTAACTCTGACACGAAGTTCGGAATTTTCTCCTCCGGATTTCCGATCAGCAGTTTAAAGGGTATATTAAATTGTTCTAGACTATTTTGAACTTCCCTTAATCCTTTCAGCATGAAATCATAATGACGGAATGCAGCTTCAAGAAATTCGTTTACCAGGCAGAATGCTACTATCACATAAGTTTTATTTTTAACCGCCTGCTGCTGCGCATATATAAGAGCCCAGTTGTCATTTACCCGCTGGTCGCGTTGCATCCAGTATACGACAGGACCATTTTCATAATTGCGATTGTTCTCACTTTTAATTCGTTTTTCGAGCATTATAAAATTCATCTGTGTCACATTAGGGAAGCAAATATAATTTAAAAAATAATCAGGTACATTGATATGCGTTTAGAAATTACTTTGCGGGGGCGGGAAGAATAAGTACCGGCTAAGCTGCGCCAAGTTCAATTTTATTCTTTAAGCCATCAATAATATCCTTGATATGTAAATCCTGACCCAGCATTTCGTCAACCGTATTATAAGCGTGTATGACCGTAGAATGATCTCTGCCGCCGAAATGCAGTCCTATTGTTTTAAGAGACGATTTTGTAAGCTTTTTCGAAAGATACATTGCAACCTGTCTTGCCAATACAACTTCTTTCTTTCTGTTCTTCTCGCGAACTTTGTTTTCATCAACCCTAAAATGATTGCATACAATCTGTGTAATATACTCTATTGATATGTTAACCTGTCTCGTTGTCGAGATTTCATTTACGGTTTTCTTTGCAAGATTAAGGTCAATTTCTTTTTCGCTCAGCGATGAACTTGCCAGCAGTTTTATGAGGCAGCCTTCAAGTTCTCTTATATTGCTTGTAATATTCAATGCAATAAACTCGAGAATTTCGTTGGATATTTCTATTCCGTAGCTGTTTGCTTTATTTTTCAATATCGCTATACGTGTTTCAAAATCAGGCGGCTGAATGTCTGCTGCCAGACCCCACTGGAAACGCGATATTAATCTTTCATTCAACCCCTTAAGATCTTTCGGAGGTTTATCGGAGGAAAGTATAATTTGTTTTCCTGACTGATGCAGCGTGTTAAATATATGGAAAAACAAATCCTGAGTTTTTTCTTTTCCTATCAGAAACTGTATATCATCAATAATAAGGACATCCATATTCTTATAAAAGTTTGAAAATTCGTTTACAGTATTGTTCTGTATAGCATCAACGAACTCAACCGTAAAATGTTCACTCGAGAGGTAAATAACTTTCTTTGAAGGAAACTTTTCAATTATTCTGTTGCCAATAGCCTGAATTAGATGCGTTTTACCCAGCCCTACACCGCCGTATATGAAAAACGGATTGAATGAAGTTTCACCGGGATTTTCACTTATTGCATAGGAAGCTGCTCTGGCAAGCTGATTCCCTTCTCCTTTAATAAAATTTTCGAACTTATACCTGGGATTAAGATAATTTTCAAAGTCCTGTTTGTCCTCAGTAACTGCAGCTTTCAATTCCTCTTTGGGTTGATTAAACAGAGTCGGTTCATCTTCATTAATTTCCGGTTCGCTTTCTTCTACAATTACATAAACCAGTTCACCTTCGGGTCCAAGAACCTGATTAATTGTCCTATTGATTAATGTATTATAATGTTCATCAATCCATTCAACAAAAAAGTTGTTGGGCACCTGAATCTTTAAGGAGTTATCCGTATACTCAACAGGTTTTATCGGTAGAAACCATGTGTTGTATGTTAAGGGAGGTACATTACCTTTAATAAATTCGAGACATTGCTTCCAAACTTTATTATGCTCTGTTTCAGTTACATCAACAGTAAAGGAATCCTTCATTTTATAGTTATCCACAAATTAAGAGTTCTGAAAATGCAGGAGTTTTAATTAGTTTTTATTTCCATTTAAAAAATCAAGAACAATTTTTCCACAATTTATCAACATTAAGTATTTTTTTTAAGTTGTTATATATAAACGACTTAGAGAATCTGTTTAAATTCTTGTAAACAGACATGCTGTGTTTATTATATATCCAACAATAATTAAAAGAGCGTGAAACGTTTCACAAAAAAAGTTTATTAACAAGTTATCAACATGGCTTTTGCATTTCTGAAGCGGGATGAAAATATGATTATTTCTGCTGTTGCGCAAATTAAATATTACAATTTTTTATAAGTTGTTAATAAACATAGAGATAAATTTTTATCCTAATAACTACCTTTATTAGTTGCAGACAGATTTAAAAAATATTTTTATTTATGATGGCTTTACATGTAAATTGATCTTTAAATTCGGCTCAGGTACATGTAAATTTATTCAACAAAAACTAAATAATATTCCGGACGATGAAGAACATACTAATCATTTTTTGCGGTGGTACCTTTTCAATGAAAATCGATAAAGAAACGGGCGGCGCTGTACCTCATTATCATGGTGATGAATTATTAAAACTGATCCCAGGTATTAATGAAATTGCAAATATTTCTATGTACGAGTTCGGCATGTATCCCGGTCCGCATATGACCCCTGAACTTATGATGGAACTATCGAAGAAAGTAAAGGAATTTATAAATCGGGATGATGTTGACGGGATAGTAATTACTCACGGCACCGATACTCTTGAGGAAACAGCCTATCTGCTTGATTTAACAATCAAAACTTATAAACCAATTGTTGTAATCGGTGCGATGAAAACAAGCTCTGAACCCGATTGGGATGGACCGAAAAATCTGACTGATGCTATACATATTATAAATAACAAAAACAGTGAAAACCTTGGTGTGCTCGTTTGTCTGAACGGTGAGATAAACGCAGCGAGCGAAGTTACAAAAACACATACTGAAGATATCGAGACATTTCATAGTCTTGATTTCGGAGCCTTGGGATTTGTTGACAGAGATGTAGTATTTTTTAACCGCGCTCCGAGAAAACTCGAGGCTATTGAAACAAATGAGATTAATTCCAATGTGCATCTGATTAAAGTATATGCGGGGATGGACGAAAAGTATTTTATTTATGCCGCCGATCAGGGAATTGACGGCTTGGTTATAGAAGCTATGGGTGTGGGAAATGTGCCGCCTAAGGCATTCGAAGGTATTAAGTATGTTGTTTCAAAAAATATACCTGTAGTTCTGGTTTCACGCTGCCCTGCGGGTGAAACCCTCGACATATACGGTTACCCCGGTGCAGGCAAGTGGCTTAAAAAAGCCGGCGTAATATTTACCGATTATCTGAATGGACAAAAAGCCAGAATAAAATTAATGCTTTGTCTGGGATTGACAAAAGACATTAAACGACTCAGGGAATTAATAGAAGAATAAATTGAATATAAGCAATGATTTTAAAAAATGGACCGGTTCAATTCTGCTATTACCTGTTGCTGCTTTTCTCCTGATAAATAACGGCAGATTTATTCCAATACTAGATCACGTGAATTTGCTTTTTCATGAAGGGGGACACGGAGTATTTAAGTTTTTCGGAAAGTTTATATATACCCTCGGCGGTTCTTTAATGCAGATCATAATTCCTTCACTCTTTATTTTTTACTTCCTAAAAACCCGCAGATTTTTCGCTCTTCAATTGTCAATCCTTTATCTCGCAGAAAACCTGCTTAACATAAGCGTTTATGCCGGAGACGCCGTCGCCCGTAAATTACCTCTGCTCGGAGGTAATAAAGTATACCACGACTGGAACTATCTGCTTGCGGAACTGGGCATTCTCCAATACGACCAAAGTGTGAAATTATTTTTCTTTATTCTCGCTCTTGTTGCTATAATTGTCGCACTTTTAGTGCCTTTTTTTCAAAGAGAATATCAAAAAGCTGAGATTGAATTAGATATTAGGTAAACCGCCAAAACCTTTATTCTATTATTTATTTGCTTTAATTTTGAAAGTATCGATTAAACAAGAATTACCGGGGATGTAATGGCTAAAATTCAATTTGTTGTAAAGAGAAATGGAGCAATTGTTAAGTTTAATCCCGACAGAATAAGCAATGCTATTTACAGAGCAGCAGTTGCTGTCGGAGGACGGGATAAGGAAACTGCTGAAAGATTGCGCGATAAAGTAGTCGAAGAAATTGAAAGAAAATTCAACAAGAACGATAAACCTCATATCGAGGAAATTCAGGATATAGTTGAGAAAGTCCTGATTGAAAACGGACATGCAAAGGTAGCCAAAGAATACATTCTTTACAGAGATGAACAAAAGAAACGGCGGGCTCAGAATGCAACTCAGGGAACACGTCCATCGGAAAATATTCCCTGGCCGAAAATATGGCAGATACTGGACTGGTCGGTATCCAATAATTTACATACCATCGATCTCCTGAATGAAAGAATAAGAAATAACGGTTTCAGCGAAGTTGTTAATATATCTGAAAAATTATACGAGCATGATGTTGATCAGGCTGCAAAATTAATAGCGGAAAAGGCATCCAGTTTAAAAATGGTTATGATTACCGGTCCTTCTTCATCAGGAAAAACAACAACAACATTTAAGATGGAAGAAAAACTTAAATCGAAAGGGATGAGTTTCAAACCTCTTGTTGTAGACAACTACTTTTTCGACCTCGAAATACATCCTAAAGACGAGTTCGGCGATTACGATTTTGAGACGCCACAAGCTCTTGATCTCGATCTGATTAATAAACACCTTCATTTATTGAGCCAGGGTGAAGAAGTTAAAATTCCATATTACGATTTCAAAGCGGGTAAAAGATATCTTGATAGAACCCCGCTTCAATTGAAGGAAGGAGAAGTTCTTCTGATCGACAGCCTCCATGCTCTGTTCCCCAGGTTCAGCGAAGGAATAGATAGTTCCATGACATTCAAGGTTTATCTGGAACCGCTTGTTCAGCTCAAAGGTCCCGATAATAAATATGTGCAGTGGACTGATTTAAGACTTATCAGGAGAATGCTGCGCGATTCCGTTCACCGTGCGTACAATCCTCAGCAAACGCTTGAACACTGGCACTATGTAAGGTCGAGCGAATTGAGGCACATAATCCCTTACGGTAATAATGCAGATTACATTATAAGCAGCGGCATGCCTTATGAAATAGCTTTATACAAACCTTTGATGTACGAAAAATTCAAAGAATGGGAGGCATTGTACAGGGATAACCCGCTTCGTGAAGATGCGTATAAACGAGCCGCAAGAGTTGCTAAAATACTGGAAGCAGTGGATGGAATTGTAGATAATTCTCCCGTGCCAAAAAGTTCTGTTTTACGTGAATTTATAGGCGGCAGTATTTACGAGCATTAAAAAAAGGACGGCTGATAACCGTCCCTGCAATTATCTCACACCTTGTGAGGTGAGATGATCTGAATACTTTTTATCAACTTTCAATATATGATTCGTAAGCCAATCCTTTAAAAAATTCATTACTTCCATTGTAATTACAACCTGCTTGTTGGTAATTTTTCTGTATAAATCCTTTACCTGGGCAGTAAGTTTATCATGTTCCATTTTGTGAGTCAGGTAGCCGGGGAATTTAGTCCTCTGCATTTCTTTTTCCTCATCAGCAAAATGAATCGCAGTGTAATTCATTAATTTTTCGAGTATCAGTTGCAGAGAAGCTTTCCCGTTTCCCGTACTCATTGCCATATGCAGATCATTTATGAGTTGTACAAGTGTTTTATGCTGATTATCAAATTTTGATACACTGACCGAATATTCCTGTTTCCAGGGTAATAATTGCGCCATAAAATCTCCGATTTTTATAATGTATTTGTTACTATTATCGAAGATTTCTGAAGTAAATGAATACTAATTACTTATTGTGTGTGAATTTTTTTCCGGCAGGCAATTTAGTTTCTTCCCTCTCTTTGATTCTCTCTTCGGCGGGAATTATGAAAGTGAATTTTCCAGAAAGAATACAGCCCTTTCTCCCCGGAATGCAGTCGGTTTTTATTCTGTTGCAGAAATTCAGTTTTATATCAATATGCGGACATGAAAATGAACTCATAAACAATAATAATTCTTGTGTTAAAAGTAATGCAGAAATTACGTTTAATATCCCACAAATTCCATTCAAAGTTTAATTCAGTAAGAGATCAAGCCTATTTAAAGAGTTCATCAATTTTATCAATTGGTCTTGCCAGTACGGCTTTATCTCCCAATTCAACGATGGGTCTTTGAATAAGATTATGATCCTTTATCATAATCTCTAAAAGCTGTTCGTCTGTATAATCTTTTTTCTTCAGGTATAATTTTTTATATGCCGGCTCGCTTTTTCTGAGTAGTTCTCCTGGTTTTATCCCCATTTTTCTTAATAGTGTTCTTATTTTGGTCTTAGAGAACGGTTTTACGTAATAGTTTATCCTGTTAAAATTGTAACCTTTTTCCTGTAAAAATTTTACGGTTTTTCTGCAGGTAGTACATGTTGGCTTTTCATAAACGGTTATTTTTTCCATAAGCTCCTTCGTTGATAAAACAGACTTTTTTCAGTGGATAAATTATAAAGAATAATTATGTTTTGTAACTTACAAATAATTTTTTAACAACAATTTAAACATGTTTATCCATTGAATATTCCTCTCCATATATCAAAAGAAATTAGCCTGACCGAACAACAGGTTCTTGCAGCAATAGGGTTGCTGCAGGAAGGAGCAACAATACCGTTTATTGCCCGTTACCGGAAAGAAAGAACAAACGGACTTGATGAAGAACAACTTAGAACAATAGATGAAAAACTTAACTACCTTACTATTCTTGAAGAAAGAAAAGAAGCAGTCCTTAAAAGTATTGATGAACAGGGAAAACTTACAGAGCAACTTAAACATAAAATAATTAACTCCGTTAAACTTCAGGAGGTCGAGGATCTCTATCTTCCCTTTCGTCCGAAGCGAAAAACAAGAGCAACCATTGCAAAGGCAAAAGGTCTTGAACCGCTCGCGTTATTTATTATTGAG
Source organism: Melioribacteraceae bacterium (assembly GCA_016927595.1). Taxonomy (GTDB): domain Bacteria; phylum Bacteroidota; class Ignavibacteria; order Ignavibacteriales; family Melioribacteraceae; genus PGYT01. The sequence continues at coordinate 103,733 of JAFGMI010000007.1, forward strand.
AATCCCGATTTCGTTGGTGATTTCGAAAAAGTGTTGATGAAATATGTTGACAAAGAAAAAGAAATTTATACTGTTGAAGATGCTTTGCAGGGTGCTAAAGATATAATAGCCGAGATGATCAGTGATGATGCGGATGTAAGAAAAATTGTAAGAGAGTACCTTCTGCACAACTCCACAATACACTCTCAAAAGACAAGTGCAAAGAAGGTATCGCGGGCAGCAAACGTGAAGGACGTCTACGAAGTTTATCATGACTTCAAAATTGAAATAAAGAAGATAAAGCCTTATCAAATTCTGGCTCTTAACAGAGGTGAGCGCGAAAAATTTCTTAAAATAAGTCTGGGATTTGAAAAGGACGGTTTACTGTTATCAATAAAAAAACAGTTTTTCAACATGAAAGATTCATTTTTTAATGATTTGCTCAGCAATGTTGTTGATGATTCTTTCACCAGGCTGATATTCCCTTCAATCGAACGAGAGGTACGGAACCATTTAACTGAAACCGCCGATATACATGCAATTGATGTCTTTGCATCAAATTTAAGACAGCTCCTTCTTCAACCGCCCATTTCAGGTAAAATTATAATGGGTATCGATCCCGGATTTTTTTCAGGTTCAAAGGTTGCGGTAATCGATTCGACCGGGAAATATTTAGAGGGGAAAACAATTTATCCTCATCCCCCTCAATCCGATATAACAAATGCAGAAAAAATATTACTGGAATTGATTAAAAAACACAGCGTAAATGTCATTGCAATAGGAAACGGTACAGCCAGCCGCGAAACTGAATCGCTTGTAGCCGAAATTATAAAAGAGAATAGTCTTGGATGTCATTATATTATTGTAAACGAGTCCGGAGCATCTGTTTACTCTGCCTCCCCGGTCGCAAAAGAAGAATTTCCGGAACTTGAAGCAAGTCAGCGCGGAAATATTTCAATTGCAAGGCGGCTGCTCGATCCTCTCGCCGAGCTTGTAAAGATTGATCCGAAATCTATTGGTGTGGGATTATATCAGCACGATGTGGATCAAAAATATCTGTCCAAAAAACTGGATGATGTTGTTGAAAGCTGTGTAAACTATGTAGGTGTAGATGTAAACACCGCTTCTGCCTCTCTTCTGACCTATGTCTCCGGAATGAATAAACGTATTGCAAAGAATTTTATAAAGTATAAAGAGAGCAGGGGAAGTTTCAAATCGAGAAAAGAATTTCTTGAAGTAACCGGTGTCGGAGACAAACTATTCGAACAATGCGCGGGATTCCTGAAAATAACAAAGGGTGAAAATCCTCTTGATAATACATTTATTCACCCCGAGTCATATGGTGCGGTTGAACAATTACTTAAACATTGCAACATTCCTTTATATGAAGTGAATAAGTCGGGTGAACCGGTAAGTTTATTCGTTAATCAAAAGGGATTATCTGAAACTGCAAAGATGATAGGCATTGGCGAGCCAACATTGACTGATATAATCGTGAATCTCCGGAAACCGGGACGCGACCCGAGAGAAGAAATGCCCAGGCCGATTCTAAGAAGCGATGTGCTTACTATGGAAGATTTACGGATAGGTATGTCATTGAAAGGTACTGTAAGAAATGTTGTAGACTTCGGAGCCTTTGTAGATATTGGTGTTAAGCAGGACGGTCTGCTTCACATCTCTCAGATTGCAGACAGGTTCATTAAGAATCCGTTGGAGGTTCTAAGCGTAGGCGACATCATTAATGTAAAAATTACATCGATTGATACTGAGAAAGGAAGAATCGGACTAAGTATGAAAAATTAGTCATTTAAATTGACCCGATTAATTCTCAAAATCTTTTCTTTTTACTACAAATAATTATCACTTACCGGGTAAAATGTTTCCACGACAATTGATTCCTCTATAACCTCAGCACTATTTTCAATATTGGAGGGAATATTCCAGGTATCACCTGGTCTGGTATCGAATCTTTCACCGTCGATAATGAAAATACAGTGCCCCGATACCATATAGCCTGTCTGTTCATGAGGATGGCTATGCATAGGTATTGTGATGCCTTTCTTCAATCGGAACTCGCTCAATAACGTCTTTTCACCATAAACAGGTTTCTTTAACGTAACTCCGGGGAAAGGTTCTTTCCAAATTATATCTTCATTTTCAGCAAACATATTCCTCTCTTGTACTTTTTTGACAATTACTTATTTATTAAGACCAAGGCACCTGTTATTTTTATTATTATATCTTTTGAAGTGTTTACACCATACAGCTAGGTCTTTTCTGCAGGCGCCAATCGACTCGGGATCCGAAAAACCGGCAAACTTACACGAATAATCACAATAGTTCGGGAATGAAAATTTCATGCTACCGGTTTTTTTCTTTTTTGCCATAATTTAACCTTTATCATTTTTTTCAGAGAATAATAGCAAACTTTGTTATTTTAGACAACCTTATTCATTCCATAGCAGATGTATGAAAATTTACAAACAAATTCTGAGAACTATTACAGATAAAGGCGCTGCTTATCTCGTTCTGATTGACCCTGATAAGATAAATGGTGACAAGCTCTCTCTGTTTGTAAATATATGTGCTGAATCGGGCGTGGATGGTTTTTTAATCGGTGGGAGTCTTATGCTGGGAACAAATTTAAGAGACGACATCAAATTAATAAAATCAAAAACAAATATTCCGGTTATTATTTTTCCAGGCAGTGTTACTCAGTTATTTCCGGACGCCGACGCTTTGCTGTTTATATCATTGATAAGCGGTAGAAATGCTGAGCAGATTATCGGACATCATGTAACTGCTGCACCGATAATAAAAAAAATGGGAATTGAACCAATATCAACCGGATATATGCTGGTTGAATCGGGGAAAAGTACGACTGCCGAATATATGAGTTCGAGCAAGCCTATTCCCAGAGATAAGCCTGAAATCGCTGCGGCTACGGCTCTGGCTGCTGAGTATTTGGGAATGAAATTCGTATACCTTGAGGCGGGTTCAGGTGCGGAATTATCTGTACCGAATGATATGATAAAGAAGGTATCTGAAATCGTTTCGATTCCCGTGATTGCAGGCGGCGGGATAAAGACACCCGATGATGCCCGGAAAAAGGTGGAACACGGAGCCGGGGTGATTGTAACAGGTAATTACTTTGAGAATGAAAATAACTGGAACAAGTTGAAAGATTTTGCCGAAGCAGTTCATTTCAAAAATTAAAAAAATACTATTATGGAAAAATATGCATTTATAAAAGAATCGCTGGAAGAAAGCTCCAGAGTAAAACTGGATATTATTGAAAAATGTTCGGATGACATTTTAAAATCGGTTTTAATCATTGTCAGTTCTATTAAATCGGGCGGTAAAATACTGTTTTGCGGAAACGGTGGAAGTGCCGCCGATAGCCAGCATCTCGCAACGGAATTTGTTGTAAGATTAAGTCATGATCTTGATCGTCCTGCAATACCCGCAATTTCATTAACTACTGATAGTTCCTTTTTAACTGCTGGCGGTAATGATATAGGATTCGACAATGTTTTTGCGCGCGGAATTGAAGGACTTGGCAAAAAAGGTGATGTGCTCGTTGCAATATCTACAAGCGGCAACTCTGAAAATGTTGTTCGTGCAGTAAATAAAGCAAAAGATATTGATTTAAAGATTATTGGTTTCCTGGGCGGTACCGGAGGAAAACTTCTTAATATCGTTGATGTTGCAGTACTTATACCCACTGATAATACTCAGAGAATACAGGAAGGACATATTACTGTCGGGCATATTTTATGTGAGCTGGTTGAACGCGAGCTATACGGTTAATTAAAATTCTTTCCATTAAATCAAGTGAAAAACTATGAAGCTGAATGAGATATTTACATTAAAACGGATTTTAATAAGTCTGATTGTCTTATTTTTAATCGCGCAGTTGTTTCAAACAGACAAAACCAATCCTGAATCAGATCCTGCAGATGATTTTATTACTATCTATAAACCACCGACCAAAATCGCTCACATAATTAAGACATCATGTTACGATTGCCATTCTTATCACACGCGTTATCCGTGGTATTCATATATAGCACCTGTATCATGGATAGTAAAAGGTCATATAGACGAGGGTCGAAAACGCGTAAATTTTTCGACCTGGAATGATTACGATACTCAAAGGCAAAAACGCAAACTCGGAGGTTGCACCGAGGCTGTAAGCGAGGGTGAAATGCCGCTTCCCCAATATCTGTGGCTACACCATGATGCAAATCTGACGGGTGAAACAAAGGAAAAACTTGTCGGATGGTTCAAGTCAACTTCAGATTCAATTAAGTAATAATTACCCGTAAACCATTACTTTATTTTTCGTGTGTATTGAAGTAACTAAATGAAAAATATTTCAACACAAATAATAATAAAAACTAACTCATCAAAAGTATATGATGCTTTCACGAAGCCTGAACATTTAAGAAAATGGTGGGATGTATCAAAGGTATTAATCGAAGAAAAACCGGGCGGACTCTACACATTAACGTGGCAAAAAGATAATAAAAGCGTGAGCTATGTTTCTTCCGGTATAATTGAAAAAATAATACCTTCAAAACAAATAACGATAGTAAACAGCGTTTATATTAATCCATCAAAATCAATTCTGGGACCAATGGAATTGGCGATTAAGTTTAAAGAGCAAAATGGTTCTACAGAATTGACAATTGTACAAAGTGGATACCAGAATGGTAATGATTGGGATTGGTATTATGCTGCAGTTAAGGAAGGATGGCCCAAGGCACTTTTGAACTTAAAAGAATACCTTGAAAGCATTAATAACAAAGAACAGCTGCGTTTATAATTACAAGAAAATAAGAATCTTAAATTAATCATATTATAAAAGTTATTATAACATTACGGATTCTATTGGATTTAAGTTCAATCCGCTATAAAATCATTCTCAACCAGCCAGTTGCTAAGCAAATAAAGCCATTGTTTATCGAGATATTTGTTGCGCATAGCAAAACCGTGTCCCCCCTGCTGAAATATATGCAGAGCTGCAATAACGCTGTTTTTTTTCAACGCTTCATAATATAAAAGACTGTTCTGAACAGGCACTGTAGTATCATCGCTTGCGTGCATAAGAAAAGTAGGAGGAGTTTTATCTGTCACATGTTTCTCATTAGAAAACTGATCAACAAGCAAACCGGAAGGATTATCACCAAGCAGATTATTCCTTGAACCGTTGTGAGTAATTCCATTGAGCATTGATATCACAGGGTAAATTAAAATACTGAAATCGGGACGGAAGGAGATATCATTTGGGTTTGGAATTACAATTTCCCCGAAATGTGTCGAAAGTGTTGAGGCAACATGTCCTCCGGCTGAGAAACCAATTATACCAATTTTATCAGCGTTAATCCCATACTTCGATGCATTTTCTCTTAAATGCAAAATCGACTGCTGTGCATCAGCGAGAGGAACTAATTCCTTTTGGTCCATGAATAGATCACTTGGAATCCTGTACTTAAGTATAAAAGCTGAAATACCCATTGATGCAAACCATTGTCCCATCTTATAACCTTCCGTGGTGTAAGCCATTCTGTGATAACCGCCGCCCGGACAAATAATAACTGCTGTACCATTTGGCTTTCCGGGTTTTATAAATTCCAGTTCAGGTATTGTAATATCGTAATAACGTGTTATCCCGGCTGAATCTGTTTCTTCTCTGATTAAATTTTCCGATGTGAAATTATAGGAGGGTTTACCTTCCCAGATCCGTATAATTATACTGTTTTGGGCAAAAAGATTTGGAATAAACAGAACTAACAGCAAAACCGCAGAAACAAAATTAGTCCTGAGATTAAATCCGTACATTTTATTCTCCATTATTCATTAAAGCTAAGCTGTTTATATTTCTTTTCACAATAATCTTGAGCTTATTTTCAACCTGCATCCGGTTTTGTATCCTCTTCAGCAATTCGAATGTAATGCAATTTGCTGCAACTACAAAATCCAAAATAACAGATTTATTACCTGACTTAACAATCATTCGCGATATAATTCTTACATTTTGATATTTATTGTCAGGGAGACTACTTTTGTTTTCTCTGTTATTCCCATTGACAATTTTGAAATCATTTGGAGTCTCTTTATTTATTTTACACTTTCAATTGAAAGTGAATATACACTCCGGCAAATCTCATCATTTTTAATTAATTTTATGAACTTAATAATTTAGTTGAAAGGTGAAATTATGGCTGAAAACTTTGATATGATTCAAAAAGTTTACGGGAATTTTGCTTCTAAGGTTGACAAAGCCCGTAAAATATTGAACAGACCGATGACTTACGCTGAAAAAATTCTCTACTCGCATCTCTGGGAAGAAACAGATAAACCTTTTGTACGAGGAAAAGATTACGTTGAACTTGCTCCCGACCGTGTAGCGATGCAGGATGCTACTGCTCAGATGGCACTTCTGCAGTTCATGCATTCCGGCAGGGATAAAGTTGCTGTTCCGTCAACTGCTCATGCAGACCATTTAATTCAGGCTAAAATCGGTGCTAAGGAAGATCTTAATCGTGCATTTGATGAGAACAAGGAAGTTTATGATTTTATATCAAGCGTTTCCAGGCGTTACGGCGTTGGATTCTGGAAACCGGGGGCGGGAATTATTCATCAGGTAGTTCTTGAGAATTATGCTTTCCCGGGTGGAATGATGATTGGAACAGACAGCCACACTCCTAATGCAGGTGGACTGGGAATGATAGCAATCGGCGTTGGCGGTGCTGATGCAGTGGATGTAATGTCGGAAATGGCATGGGAATTAAAATGGCCAAAACTGATCGGCGTGAAATTGAGCGGGAAATTGAGCGGGTGGACTACACCGAAGGATGTCATATTAAAAGTCGCCGGCATTCTTACTGTAAAAGGCGGTACCGGTGCCATCGTTGAATATTTCGGTGAAGGATCAGGCTCAATTTCATGTACAGGTAAAGCGACCATCTGTAATATGGGTGCTGAAATTGGCGCTACGACTTCTCTTTTCGCATACGATGAAAAGATGGATGTTTATTTACGTAAAACTGCACGAGCTGATGTAGCCGATCTTGCAAAACAAAATGCAGATGCACTTAAAGCTGATGACGATGTGCTGGAGAATCCGGAAAAGTACTTCGATCAGTTGATTGAAATAAATCTAGATGTGCTCGAACCTCATTTGAATGGTCCGTTTACTCCCGACAAATCATGGCCTATCTCAAAAATGAAAGAGGCTGTTAAAGAAAACGACTTCCCCGAAAATGTTAGCGTGGCTTTAATAGGAAGCTGTACAAATTCCAGTTATGAAGATATAGATAGATCAGCCAGCATTGCTGAGCAGGCGATGGCAATGGGGTTAAAGGCAAAATCACAGTTTACAATTACGCCTGGTTCGGAACAGGTTAGAGCTACAATAGAACGAGACGGGCAATTAAAAACATTAACCGATTTCGGCGGTATCGTACTTGCAAATGCATGCGGTCCCTGTATCGGAATGTGGCAGCGTATGGATAATCCGTCGGGTGAAAGAAATACAATTGTTACATCGTTCAACAGGAATTTTGCAAAGAGAAACGATGGCAATCCGAATACACTTGCTTTTGTTGCATCGCCTGAAATTACTACTGCAATCGCGCTTGCAGGAAAGCTCACGTTTAATCCACTTACGGATGAATTGGAAAATGACAGCGGCGAAAAAGTTAAACTTGATGCTCCCACCGGTGATGAACTGCCAGAGAACGGATTCGTTCCTGATTTATCGGGCTATCAGGCACCGCTGAAAGACGGCTCGGGCGTAGAAGTTATAATCAATCCTGAAAGTAAGCGTCTTCAGTTCCTTGACAGATTTAAACCATGGGACGGTAAAGACTTTGTTGATATGCCGGTACTTATAAAAGCTAAAGGTAAATGTACTACAGACCATATATCGATGGCTGGACCATGGCTGCGATTCAGAGGTCACCTCGATAATATTTCAGATAACCTTCTGCTCGGCGCAATTAATGCTTTTACCGATGAAGCAGGCAAAGTTAAAAACCAGTTCACGGGTGAAATAAAAGTTGTGCACGAGGTTGCACGCGATTATAAATCAAGAGGTATCGGCTGGGTAGTTATCGGTGATGAAAATTACGGTGAAGGATCAAGCCGCGAGCATGCAGCTATGGAACCACGACATTTGGGAGGCAAGGCTATAATAGTGAAGAGTTTTGCAAGAATCCATGAAACAAATCTCAAGAAACAAGGTATGCTGCCGCTTACTTTCGACAATCCTTCTGATTATGATAAAGTTCAGGAAGATGACAAATTAAGCATAACCGGTTTAACCGAATTCGCTCCGGGGAAACAGTTGAAACTTATTATCAGGCATTCTGATGGATCAACCGATGAAGCTTTGCTTAATCATACCTTTAATGAAAATCAAATAAAATGGTTTAAAGCAGGCAGCGCTCTTAATCTGATTGCCGCCCAGCAACAAAAATAATCATAACAAACAGTGACAGCTATTCAGCTGTCACTGTTTTATTATCAGCTGCTTCAGATTCAAAACCGGAAATTACATTCTTCGCCAGACTATTTTATCGCCCACCTTAATTTTATACCTGTCAGTATAACCTGCGTTTACCTCAACAACATATATTGCGGGTGCACCGGAAGCGTATGAGCTCTCATCAAATGGTACAGCATTTTTATGGATCTTAACGATCTCGTTTTTTTTATTAACAAATATTATATCTAACGGAATTACAGTGTTTTTCATCCAGAAGGACTGATAAGACTCATTCGGAAAAATGAAAAACATGCCCTGCGTATCAGTCATCTTGTTTCTGTACATTAGTCCTTGCGAACGTGAATCATCATTATCCGCAATCTCGATGTCTATCTTTGAATAAAACTTACCGTCGGACGAGACAAATGTTAACTCTCCCTGTTTCTTAAAAATGAATGCTGTATAATCCTTCACAATGTTATTTCCGTTACTGTTTGCAGTTTCCCGTAAAAAAGTTGAAAACACAAAAAAGAGAATAATTATAACGAACACAAACCCGGCGGCAATCTGAAATATTTTTTGTTTCCTTGTTCGAAGTGATTTCTTGTTACCATCTTTTTGATTATTCTTTTTCGACATGTTATTTTAAGGCTGATTATATAAATATTTAATTTGCACTCGTTCAAATTTACAATAAAATATATAAATCCGGATGTCAGAAATAACAGAGAGAAATATTATAACCTTAAACAGCACTCAGGAAAAAATGATCCGAAGCGGCTGGGGAGCTGAAACTGTTGACAACACAACAGTTGAAAAGATAACATATTTATCAGACGGACTGAGAGTAAAAGGTTATATCGCATATCCAAAAGATTACAGTAAGAAGTATCCGTGTATTATATGGTGCCGGGGAGGTATCGGAAATGCCGGTGCCATAGATAGTTTTACTGCAAGAGGTATATTCGGTCAGCTGGCTGCCTGGGGCTATGTGGTTTTTTCTACTCAGTACAGAGGCAACGACGGCGGTGAAGGTAATGACGAGTTCGGCGGCAGCGATATTAACGACGTATTGAACCTTGTTAAACTCGCAAAACACATTCCTCAGGCAGACGAAAAAATTTGGGGAATTGAAGGTTGGAGCAGAGGCGGAATGATGACATATCTTACTTTAACTAAAAGCAAATTGTTCAAAGCTGCTGTGGTAACAGGCGGTATAGCTAACCTGAGATGTAATTCGGAGGAAAGCAGGTTCATGCGGAAATTATACGAGCTTACAATGGGTAAATACGGTTCTGACAATTTCAATCATAATTGCCAGTCCCGCTCAATTATTAATATCACGGAAAAATTACCAGGCTCCACTCCCCTGCTGATAATACACGGTTCAAATGATGAAAGGGTTTTACCCCATGATTCATTAGACCTATCATATAAATTGCTCGCGAACAAAATCCCTTTCAGACTTGTTATTCTGGAAGGAGGTGATCACTTTTTGAAATCACACCGCTCCGAAGTTGATATTCAAAGAAAACAATGGTTTAAGAAATATTTAAAATAAAATTGGAGGGATTTCATAAATGAAATACTGGTTGTTCAAATCTGAACCAGAATCTTATTCTATCGATGATCTTAAGAGAGATAAAAAGACATTCTGGGATGGAATCAGAAATTATCAAGCTCGCAATTTCATACGGGATAATATAAAAAAAGGTGATTTGGTGCTGTTTTATCACAGTAATGCAGACCCGAATGCAGTTGTTGGTGTTTGTGAAATTATTAAGGAAGCATATCCCGATAATACGGCATTTGACCCCGAGTCAAAATATTATGATCCTAAAAGCAAAAATGAAGAACCAACCTGGTTCATGGTTGATGTAAAATTCAAGTTCAAATTCAAAAAACCTGTTACTTTGCAGGAAATCAAAAATAATTCAAAACTAAAAAACATAAGGCTGGTTCACAGGGGCAACAGATTATCGCTGTTCCCCATCGATAAAAATGAGTATGAGATTATAATTGCAATGTCCGAAAAGTAATTTAAATGTTACTTACAACTTTTCGGGATAATAATTCTGTGCATTAATGATACAATTATTATATTTTTGGTTGTGCACATCAGAGGGAACTATGAATAAAAAGAATATTGTACTATTCTCGATAATAGGCTTCGCTGTAATAATTATTTTAATCTTATTATTTGTTTTTAATCCGTTTGAATCTAAACCTCCGGCAGTGACTGATCAAATCCCTCAGCAACCGCAATCCTCTCAACCGGATAGTATGAATACTACAGTGGAAACCAAATCTGAAACCCAAAAACCCGTCAAGAAAATGGTTTCTTCTCAGGAATCGAAAGATTATGATATTTACGTAGTTAAGGAGGGGGAGACACTTCAGAGCATTGCAGAGAAACTATATGGGGACAAAAGCAAATGGTTCGACATATTTCTGGCTAACGAAGCAAACATTGATTGGTACGACACCATTTATGTCGGTCAGGAATTAAAATTGCCGGCTAGCGACTAACCGACAGGCAACCTCCAACCCCGGTAATTCCAGAAACAAATTTTTTACCGAGCAAACTTATGGCTTAATTAAATAATTACCGATAACCTGAAATTGAATTATAATTTTCTTTTAAATCATCTAAGGAATTAACTATGAAATCTTCTATGATTACAGCAGTTTTATTGCTGTTTATATCGATTATTTACGCCCAATCGAAGACTATTGAATTTATTGAATACGATTTGGAGAATGGGCTGCATGTTATTCTTCATCAGGATAACAGTACTCCTATTGTTGCTGTTTCGGTACTTTACCATGTCGGATCGAAAAATGAGGATCCGGAAAGAACCGGATTTGCACATTTCTTTGAACACCTGATGTTTGAAGGAAGTAAAAATATTCCGCGTGGCAAGTATTCTGAAATTGTTGAAAGCAATGGCGGAGCGTTAAATGCTTTTACAAGTTTCGATCAGACTTTCTATTTCGATCTGCTTCCTTCAAATCAGCTGGAACTCGGATTATGGCTTGAATCGGAAAGAATGCTGCACCTTATGGTCGACAGCGTTGGAATTGAAACACAGCGAAAAGTAGTTAAAGAAGAAAAAAAACAAAATTATGAAAACCAGCCTTACGGCTCACTGCTTGAAGAGACTTTCGAGCGAGCCTATTCGGAGCACCCATATCGATGGATTCCGATTGGTTCTGTACAGTATATCGATATGGCATCTTACGATGAATTCATGGACTTCTATAGGACTTTTTACGTACCCAACAATGCGGTATTATCAATAGCAGGTGATCTGAGTATTGATCAGACCAAAGAATTAATTGAAAAATATTTCGGCGATATTCCGCGTGGAACACTTGAAATTCCAAGACCTGATATTATTGAACCTGAAATGACATCAGAAGTAAGAGATACTGTTTTTGATAATATTCAGCTTCCGGCTGTAATACAGGCATATCATATACCGGAAATGACGAGTAAAGATATGTATGCAATCGATATGCTGACTACATTATTATCGACGGGACAAAGTTCAAGAATTTATAAAGAACTCGTAGATAATCAGCAGAAGGCGGTTGCTGCAGGTTCGTTTCCGTTAACTCTGGAAGATCCGGGATTATTTTTGAGCTATGCAATTTGTAATGCGGGTGTCGATCCGGCTGATCTTGAAAAATCTATGCAGGCTGAACTGGATAAAACCAAAAGTGAATTAATATCTGATGCCGAGTTTCAAAAATTAAGAAACCAAATGGAAAACCGGTTCGTATCAAGCAATTCAAGGGTTGCAGGCATAGCTCAAAGCCTTGCTGAATACTATGTATATTACGGTAATACAAATCTTATAAATACAGAACTTGATAATTATATGGAAGTATCAAAGGAAGATATTAAACGCGTTGCTAACGAATACCTGACGGAAGATGCACGGGTTGTACTTTACTATTTGCCAAAATCATCACAAAATTAATAGAAAAATTTAAGGGAATACAATGATACGAAAACTATCTTTTATCTTAATTATACTGCTTTCTGTTACTGTTTACTCGCAAATCGACAGAAGCAAGGTGCCCGAGCCGGGTCCGGCTCCAGAAATCCAGATCGGCGATTATGAATCTTTTACGCTTTCTAACGGGCTCCAGGTATTCGTAGTAGAAAATCATAAATTACCGCGCGTTGCATTTTCACTTGTACTTCACAGAGATCCGGTTCTCGAAAATGAAAATGCAGGCTATATATCAATTACAGGTCAGTTACTACGTACCGCAACCAAGACCCGGACTAAGGATCAGTTAGATGAAGAAATAGACTTCATTGGTGCAAGCATCAGTACTTCACCTGCCGGCGTGTTCGCATCTTCACTGAGCAAGCATACAGAAAAACTCCTTGATCTAATGTCTGATGTGGTTCTTAACGCAGTTTTCAAACAGGAAGAACTCGATAAAATTAAAAAACAGACTATCTCCGGAATTAAAGCATCGCAGGATGATCCGAATGCAATAGCGAATAATGTAAGAAAGGCATTGCTTTATGGTAAGGATCACCCGTACGGTGAAATTGAAACTGAAGAATCAGTTAACTCTATTACAATTGAACTTTGCAAAAAGTATTATGATACTTTCTTCAAACCTAATATTGCTTACCTGGCTGTTGTGGGTGATATAACCAGTGGTGAAGCAGAGAGCTTAATTGAAAAATATTTCTCCGCCTGGGAGAAAAAAGATGTTCCTTCATTTGAATATAAAAATCCGCGTGCACCTCTGATAAGAAAGGTAGCCCTCGTTAATCGTCCTAATTCGGTTCAGTCGGTCATTAATGTAACGTACCCGATCAATCTGAAAAACTTCAGTGAAGACGATATTAAAGTAAGCGTGTTGAACAGAATACTTGGCGGCGGTATGTCTTCAAGACTTTTCAGGAATCTCCGCGAGGATAAAGCTTTCACATACGGAGCTTATTCGGCATTTGCTTCCGACAGATTGGTGGGCAGTTTCAGAGCATATTGCGAGGCTCGTAATTCCGTGACTGACAGTGCCGTAACCGAGTTTCTGAATGAAATGAGAAAAATCCGCGATGAAAAAGTTGATGCCGATGAACTTGAGGCGGCTAAGAATTATTTGATAGGCAGCTTTGCGCGCTCACTGGAAAGTCCTCAGACTGTTGCGAGTTTTGCATTGAATATTGCTCGATATAATCTTCCAAAAGATTATTATAAGAATTATCTTAAAAATGTACAGGCAGTCACCGCCGAAGATTTACAGCAAATGGCGAAAAAATATATTAAGCCGAATAATGCGTATGTACTTGTGGTAGGAAAAGCTGATGAGGTTGCAGATAAACTAAAGCCCTTCAGCATAAGTGGTAAATTAGATTATTATGATATGTTCGGAAATGAATATGACCCTACCAAAAAAGCTCTGCCCGAAGGCTTGACTGCCGAATCAGTAATTGAAAAAGCCATTGTTGCATTAGGCGGAAAAGAAAATCTTGAAAAAGTGATTGATAAGAAAAGTACTTTGAAAGGGGAGATTCAGGGAATGAGTATAATCCTTGAAATATATCAGAAAGCACCTGACAAATATTATCAGAAATTTGATATGGGTATGATGAAACAGGAAACCTGGTTCGACGGAGAAAAAGGCAAGACCGTAGCAATGGGTCGTGAGGTCCCTCTCGAGGGTGATCAACTGAATGAAATGAAAGTCGAAGCGACATTAAATCTGCCGCTGAAGCTGGCTGAACTCGGAATTACTCCCGAATTGACTTCAATGGAACAGGTAGATGGTAAAGATGCATATGTAATCAATCTGAATCTGCCAAGCGGAAAGTACTGGTCTCAGTATTATGACGTTAATTCGGGGCTGCTGTTAAAACAGGTCAGAACAATGGATTCTCCTCAGGGCTCCATTACAGTTACTTCTCAATTCTCGGACTATAAAGAAGTCGAGGGGGTAATGTATCCGCATGTTATAACGAATTCATTCGGTCCTCAAAGCATAACACTGACTCTCGAAAAGATTGAAATTAACATAGGACTTGATAACAGTGTTTTTTCAGTTCAATAATATTTACTGCCCGGCTTTTGCCGGGCACTTCTTCACATGGAAACATAATGAAAAATAAAGAGACAAGGGTAATTGTATTTGACCTCGGAAATGTATTAATACCCTTCGATTATTCTATAATAATTAAGAAGTTGAATTTAATACGCGAAGGTCTCGGAGACCATTTTGTAAAAAAATATAATGATAATTATCATCTGCACCGCAGCTTTGAAAAGTGGGAATTATCAACCGATAATTTTATTTCAATCATGCTCGGTTGGCTTGATCACTTAATAAGCTCCGAGGAATTCTGCAGTTTATATTCCGATATTTTTACACTTAATGAAGAAACAATATCTTTACTCCCGAAATTAAAATTAAATTACAAACTGGTGCTTCTATCCAATACAAACTATATTCATCAAAAATACGGATGGGAAAAATACGGTTTCTTCTACAATTTCGATAAACTGATATTATCTCATGAAGTTGGTGCGGTAAAACCCGAAGCAAAAATTTATAAAGCTGTGGAAGAGTTCTCGAACGAACTTCCCGGAGCTCATTTATTCATTGATGATATTCAGGATTATGTGAATGGGGCGAAAAGGATGGGATGGGACGCTGTACAGTTTACAGGATATGCAGATTTGGTAAACGAATTTAAATCGAGAAATATTATTTTCTGAAAGCAAAGTATATTGATACGACAGATCCTAAAAATGCAATAACCCAGAACTCTCCTCCCAAATTATATTTTATTGCCAGATCAACGAGCACTCCGATAACCGGAGCTATAATCATCGTTGCAAATGACTTTGCCTGACTTTCGATAGACAGAATAGTCGCTCCCTCCTGTTCTGTGGCGAATTCATCGAACCTGCTGATTTGTACTGGTCTCCATAAATTCTGCATCAGAAATAGAATTGCAAACAACAGTATTGCCGCAAGATATATTTCAAAATAAAACAGAGGTATAAGAAACAAATAGCAAAGAGATGTCACTTTCCAGATAAATTTAATTCCCTTTCTTTCACTTCCAAGTTTCAACGAAATTAAATGTGATTTTCTACTCGCATAAGCTGACAAGATGTATAATATCAGATAGACAATGCCCACCATAACCGCTGTTCGATTGTCTTTTTCCAATGTAATAAATATGGGTACAGATACTGCAAAGCTCTGGATAACGGGCTGTATATAGTCCTTCCCCGCTGTGAATACGCCTTCGTAGCCCATCGTTTCAGATATCAATCTTCTAAGTGGTTTCAATGTAAATGATTTTTTCAGAAGGTTCTTAAAATGCTTATAGACCTTGATAAATGTTACCGGACTTTTATTATCTGCATCAAGAGATTTTGGATATGTTGCGAAGTTTATAAGACCAACGGCATATGGTATCAAAGCAAAATAAAACAGGTTGCTGTAGTTTTCGGCTGTCAGCATAATTACAGTTGCAATTATAATCGAAACAGCGGAGCCAGTTTTCGACCATGACCTTGTAATTCCATATATCTTGGTTTTTTCATTTATTCTGTTCTGTGTCCTCAGCCAGCTGAAAATAATAGCTTTGTGTGTGCCTGTCCTGAAACCATCCCCAATAGCGAAGAAAAACATTGCTATAAAAAAGTGGAAGTATTTAACTCCTGCTGCAAAAATCAGAAACGAAAGAATGTATGAAGAAAATGAAAGGATCATTGAGTATCTTCTTCCGTACAAATCTGCAAACGCACCGCTGGGAACCTCAATTAAATTTATGAAGAGTTCCCGGGAGGAAATGAGAAATCCAATTTGTGAAAAAGAGAGTCCCTTTTCTAACAGAAAAAGTATAAAGAACGGTTCAAAATATCTCTGGTTCTTTAGAAATCCGTAAAGTGAAAATCTAAATAACATTACGGCACACCGTTATTATATCCAGGACTTCCATACGTCCGGGTCAAAACCCACCGTTACGTTGCTGCCATTGCGCACTATCGGAGTCTTAAACAGCAGAGGATCTTCCAGCAGTTCCTCTTCAATATCATGTAATAAATACTGCAGATTTCTTTTCCTGTATTGTTTACCTTCTTTATCTATTAAAGACTCAACATCAAACACTCTTTTTATATTTTCAAGTTCGCCTTTACTTATTCCTTTCTCGGCAAGCTCCCGGTAATGATATTGAATATTTCTTTCTTTAAAAAAACGTTCGGCTTTCTTAGTGTCCTGACATTTTTTACTGCCGAATATCTGAATATTCATACTATTCCCGGATTATAATGATTATAAATTTACTTAATTGATTCTTCGACTGAAAGCTTGAATCCTTTTCCGTGAATATTTATAACCACCAGATTTTTATCTCCCTTAAGATGATTCCTTAACCTGGAGATATAAACATCCATACTTCTCGAATTGAAATAATTATCCGCACCCCATATTTTATTTAATGCAACTGATCTGTCAACAATGCGGTTTTTGTTTAAAGCCAATAAATGAAGGAGATCATTTTCCTTTGTCGTAAGTCTAATTTTCTTATTATTAATTGTTAATAACTGCTTTAAAGGCTCGAATACTGAATTGCCTATTTTAAATATCTGAATATCTTCGTTCACATTTGATAAATATTCGGTCCTTCTCAGAACAGCATTAATTCTTAGCAATAGTTCTTCGGTGCTAAAGGGCTTGGTAATATAATCATCGGCACCGATATTAAAACCTTCTGCTTTATCAGTCTGCAACGATTTTGCAGTTAAAAATATGATTGGAATCTTTTCGTCTTTTTCCCGTATTTTTCTGGCAAGTGTAAAGCCATCCATTTTAGGCATCATAATGTCAATCAGACACAGGTTATAGTGACTGTTCATAAAACTATTAAGTGCTTCTGCACCGTCAGGTTTATGATCAATCAGATAATTCTTGGCTTCCAGATACTCCTTTAAAATAGTACCCAGATTTACATCATCTTCCGCCAGAAGTATTTTGCTTTTTTTCATAAGGTATATTTATTATAAACTTGCTGCCTTCGTTTAATTTACTTTCAACTCTGATAGTCCCGCCGTGCAACCCGATAATTTTTTTTGCATAACTTAAACCTATTCCATTGCCCTTGACGTCATGAATATTGCCCGTGGGCACCCTGAAAAAAGTTTCAAATATTTTTTCATGATTATTTTTTTTAATACCTATTCCCTTGTCTGCAATTTCAATATTAAAATAGTCCTTATCCGAAAATGTGTTTACAATAATCGTCGGTTTTTCTTTCGAATATTTGAAGGCATTGTCAAGAATATTATTAATGCAGTTTGAGATATGAAATTCATCGGCAAAAATATCCGGGTCAGAAGAACTGAATCCGGTTATTATCGCTCCTCCCTTCTGTTCGACTTTCAGACGATATTTATCAATACAGCGTTCTATAGTTTCATGAATGTTAAATATTTCTTTTGCGAGGACAATCTCTCCCCGTTCCATTACAGCAGCGTCCAGTAAATTCTCCACTAAGTGCGATAGCCGTAAATTCTCCTCGTTGATCATTCTCGTATACTTGCTTAATGAATCGGGATTACCGATCAGAACCGGTTCGTTTAAAGCTTCGCATGCAAGTGAAATTGTCGAAATCGGAGTTTTGAACTCATGCGTAATATTATTTATCAAATCGTTTTTAACACTCGTTATTTTTTTCTGCCTAATCAGCATGCGCACAGTATTGTAGAATACGAGTGAAATAATAATGATTAAAATAACCGATAAAATCAGCACTAACGATATTGACTTGATCAGATATGATTTTTCACCCGGGAAATAAAGCGATATAAAACTCTCCGTTGCGAAAATGCTGGAGGGGTTCAACCGGACAGTATGATAGGACGCCAGCAATTTATCCGCATCCGACGGATTACCGGATGTGATTAACTTTGTGTCGTTTTCAAATAGCGCAAATGAATATTCAGCAGTTATCCCCTTTTCGGCAAGTTCAATAGAAATTAATGAATCCAATGCGGATGAATCAATACTCTCTCCAACAAAACGAAGAGTTTCATTTAGAATTAACTCATCTACCACTTCTTCTACGAGAGCGGTTTTCTTAAATTTAACAGTGTCAGCACGTAAATTGAAATTTTCGTTTAAAACTTCAATGCTTAGACTATCATCATCTAACAATACCACTTCCACCGAAGTTTTTGCTGTGTCTGTGTTATTCTCCCGTTTATACTTCCATGACATCTTATGAGCATCTTTCACTGCCGGTGTTATAATGGTCCGGATTCTTTTATCCCTTTGCCTCTCAATTATATAATCAATATTACCACTGCTGTTTGAATCCTGTAAAAATACTATATCTCCCCCCTTATTAATAACCTTATTCAGCACCAGAGATGCTGTTTTATTTTTTTCAATCGCCTTTACCACATTGGACATAGCGGTTTTAACATTCGAATCGAATCTGATTTTTTCAATTGCGTATGCATGATTAATCCAGTACAGCTGAATTGCAATTAAGCCGATTACCGCCGCCGTCATAATTATTATTACTAATCTTACTTTCGTTTCTTTCATCGGTGTAAAAATAATCCTAAAGAGTATAAATAAATTAATTTTAACAATTTTTAACAGTTTTTAACAGCTGTTTAACAAAATGATTATAATCAATGTATTAGTTTTGTTTCAAATAATCAGCAATAATAGGAGAACTCATGAAAGAATCAAAAAAAATATTTCCGGCAGTATTATTTCTGCTTTACTTTACAGCGTTAATTTCCGCTCAAACGTCTTCTGAAAAGTACACATCAAATAAACTTAAAAATCTGAAGGGCACGGTGCAGGAAATAACGATTAAAACAGACCAGGACGAAGTAACCGTTACAGGCAGCGAAGCCGAGCAGCTGTTTAACAGACTTAAAGGAAGTAAGATGTTCTTCATTTCTTCTGAGGGTAAGGGAAAGGAAGTTGTTATTATTAGTGAGTCTGGTGATTCAACAAAACTTTGCGATGTAAACGAATGGGAGGATATACAAGGTAAAACTATTAAGAAAATAAAACGTTCCTCATCTGATAAGAAAAAAGCGATGGAATTTCTGCAAGATAAAGATTCATTGTCCGAAAGTAAAAGGATAGAGATCGAAGATAATAACGGTAATAAAAAAGTAACGATTACAACCAGGGATGAAAGCGGAAATGAAACGACTGAAATTCTTGAGGGTAAAGAAGCAGAAGATAAAATAAAGGAGTTGAAGGCTTTAGAGAGATTTAATGCCGAGATTGATGACGGTAATATCTTTATAATTAAAATGGATGGTAATAAAAAACTTAACTGGATAGATGACGATGATGTAATGCTCTTTGAAGGTTCGGACTCGGATTCGGCTTCAAAAATTATCAGGGTAATCATTGATGATGAAGACAGCGATATGAATATATTCATGAATAAGACTGGTAATGATGATTTTGAATGGGTTCTCGAGGATGAGTTGAAAAGCGGAAAGAAAATAAAGGTTGAGATTGAGAACGGAGTAAAGAAGGTATGGGTTACCAAAATAGAAGACGGTAAAGAAACAACGGAGATGTATGAAGGGAAAGAAGCAGAAAACTATTTGGAGAACCTAAAACATTCTGAAGATATAAATGTTGAAGTTAAGGAAAAACAAAAACAAATAATTATCAAGAAAATGAAATAGAATTTACTTCCTGATATTTTCGAGAGTGGTTCGTAATTCAGCCGGGGTATTGACCAAAAATGCTCCGGCTTCAGTAAACTTATCCGAATAAAAATTTATTCCTTTGCCAGTTAGTATAACACCCGCATTAACTGAATCGCACTTTATAATTTTCCTAACTTCTTCAATTAACCTGGGATCGTCTTCCGGATAGACAACATTAAGCATAATCGCTTTCGCATTTAATTTTTGTGCTGCAAATGCAATTTCCTCTGCCGGCAGGTCCGGACCAAGATATACCGGTTTCCAGCCTTCCGATGCACCAACAACTGCTCCCAGCAAAGCACCGATTTCATGTTTTTGACCATTCGGTGTACTAACTACCAGAACAGGTGCATTCTCAATTTGACGATAACTGTTTACAACATTCATCAAATAATTCTTCACGACCTGTGTTGCAAGATGTTCATGCGTAACACGGAACCTCCCGGATTTCCAGTAGTCACCAATTTTAATCATCAGGGGAATAATTAATTTATCGAGAACAACCTGCTGAGGTGCTGAAACCGAAGCAGAAAGCAGTTCCGATTCTAATTTCTGATTATCCAAATTTTCAACAGCTTCGAGACACCCATTCAGAAATTCTGTAAGAGAACTCATATCCTGAAAACCTGCTTCAGCCGAAACAGAATTAATTTGCAAAAGTTCCTGTAACTGAACCGTAGTTAAACCGGCAATACTGCTGATGGTGTGCCCCTGTTTGATCGCTTCATGAAGGTATTGCAAACGCTGTATATCTTTCTCACAATAAAGACGTCTGTTGGAATCAGTTCTGGACGGTGATATTGCTTTATATCTGTTCTCCCATGCACGAATTATAAAAGTACTTAATCCTGTTTTTTCTGAAACCGTTTTAATGGGGTATAAACTTCTGTTTTTCATAATTTTAAATTTTAATGATGTTAATATAACAATAAATATTAATTATTGTCTAGCTTTTATCTAAACACAAAACATTTGTTCAAAATTCCAAAATATTTTCTTTGTTTTTAGAAGATTTTTAGGATATATATTAAAAAATCTGAATTTGGGGAACTTTCGTTCTTATACATAAGTTATACAACTATTAAACACATTCTGAAAGGGTAACTTTATGATAGCGGCAATGAACACACAAATTTACAGAGATTTTGAAGAATTGGTTATTCCTCACAAAGAAGCACTGCATAACTTTGCATTTAAAATGACAAAAAACCAGCTTGATGCCGAAGATCTCGTTCAGGATACATTATTGAAGGCATTCAGATTTTTTGAAAAATTTGAAAAAGGCACCAATATTAAAGCGTGGCTGTTTATGATTATGAAAAATACTTTTATTAATCTTTACAGAAAGGTAAGCAAGCAGCCGGCTCAGGTAGATTATGAGGATATTCAGAATTTTTATGATGATGTTGCTCCCGAGGATGTAAAATATGAGCATACAACCGATGACGCATTTTCAAGAATGATGCCCGATGAAATTTCGGATGCTATTTCAAATCTGCAGGAAGATTATAGAACAGTTATTATTCTCAGCGATATTGAAGGATACACATACGAGGAAATTGCAGAGTTTATTGACCGTCCTGTAGGTACTGTACGATCCCGTTTACACAGAGCAAGAAAAATGCTATATGCAAAACTTCACGATTATGCAGCTGATAAAGGTTTTGTAAATCCACCATTGGAACAAGTTGCTGCCTGATATAAGGGGGCTTAGTGCCCCCCTTTTTTTATAAATTAAATCCACCCCCAAGAAACTATCCTAATTATTATTTAATTTTGTTTTATGATTGAGATAAATAAGCTGTATAAAAACTTCGGATCAAAAGAGGTTCTGAAAGGCGTAGATCTAAGGATAAATAACGGTGAATCGCATGCGATTATAGGACCCAGCGGGTGCGGTAAGAGTGTACTTCTTAAGCATATTGTCGGATTATTAAAGCCTGATTCCGGTGAAGTGTACGTTGAAAATAAGAATATAAATACATTAAGCCGAAAAGCATTGTATGAAGTGAGAAAGAAATTCGGTTTTTTGTTTCAGGGGGCCGCTCTTTTTGATTCAATGACGGTAGAAGAAAATATTTTGCTTCCGCTGGTCGAGCATAATAATAAGCTCTCGGGAGAACAATTGGCAAAAATTGTATCCGAGAAGCTTGAACTTGTAGGGCTACAGGGAATTGAAAAGCTTAAACCGTCGGAGTTATCGGGTGGTATGAAAAAAAGGGTCAGCCTCGCAAGATCATTAGTTACTAACCCCGAATATATTTTATACGATGAGCCCACAACCGGTTTAGATCCCGTTACGTCGGATTCCATTGACGAGTTGATAAAGACATTAAACGACAATCTCTCCGTTACCACAATAGTTGTAACACACGATATGTTCAGCGTAAGAAATGTTGCTGATAAAATTTCGATGATGCACGAAGGAAAAATATACTTTACAGGGTCCCCCGGCGAAATAGAAAAGAGCAACGACAAAGTAATTAAAAACTTTATCAGAAGAACAGGCTTCTGAAACTATGTCTAAAGTAAAATTAAAATATATCTGTACCGAGTGTGGTTACGAATCATTAAAATGGCTCGGGAAATGTCCTTCTTGCGAAGCATGGAACAGTTTTACAGAAGAATTTGTTGAAACCGGGAAATCTGTAAAAAGAACTGTACCGGACTCAAAAATAGTAAATCTGTCCGATGAAGTCAGCGGTGGTGAAGCACGAATAAAAACGAATATCAGCGAGTTCGACAGAGTACTCGGCGGGGGAATCACTACTGGTTCAGTCGTTCTTATTGGAGGTGATCCGGGAATAGGGAAATCCACTCTGGTAATGCAGGCTGCCTCAACGTCCGATAGTAAAGTACTTTATGTAACGGGGGAAGAATCTATCAGCCAGATAAACGGGCGTGCTCTCAGATTAAAGATCAATTCACAAAATGTATTTGTGCTGGCAGAAACCGACCTTGATGTTATTATCAACTCCATCGAAAAAATTCAGCCTGAAATTGTGATAATCGATTCAATTCAGACAATTTCAAAATCTGATCTTGATAATGCTCCCGGTACTATTACACAGATAAGAGAATGTGCTTCACACTTAATGCAGGTTGCAAAATCGAAAAACGTATCGATTATTCTGATAGGGCACGTTACCAAAGAAGGATTTATTGCAGGACCAAAAGTACTTGAGCACGTAGTTGATACGGTTTTACAATTTGAAGGCGATAAGAATCACACATACAGAATATTGCGTGCACAAAAGAACAGATTCGGCAGTACAAACGAGATTGGAATATTTGAAATGCACGATACGGGTTTGAACGAAGTTAAAAATCCGAGCGAAATATTTTTGAGCGAGCATAACAGGAATATTACCGGCTCGGTTGTAACAGCCAGTATTGAAGGCACCCGCGCCGTACTTCTTGAGGTACAGGCGCTTGTAACCCCGTCGAATTACGGCAACCCTCAGAGAGTCGCGACCGGATTCGATTACAGACGATTGTCAATCCTTCTGGCAGTGTTGGAAAAACGGGCTAAGCTAAGATTATCAAACTACAATGTGTTTTTAAATATGGCTGGTGGTTTGAGAATTGAAGAACCCGCAGTCGATTTGGCGGTTTGTACGGCAATTGCATCGAGCTACAAAGACAGACCGGTCAGAAATATGAACGTGGTTGTGGGTGAAGTTGGACTAGGAGGAGAAGTAAGAGCGGTTGCGAATATTGACAAAAGAATTCAGGAAAGTATTAAGCTTGGCTTCAAAGAAATAATTCTTCCGGATAAAAATCTGAAAGTCCTTAAAAACTTTAACGAAATTAAATTAATCAATGTTAAAGATGTATCTGAGGCTTTGGATTTATTAATAAAATAATTTGCTCTCCACTCTAATTCCGCCCTGCCCCGGGAAGGCTTGTAAGCACGTTAATTGATTAAAGACATAAGATCAAAATCAAGATTTTGCACACTGATAGATATTAACAAAAAAATTCCGGGAAATATTAATTACAAGCTTTCACTAGCCTGTGTAGCAACTTCATTGGAAACAAGCATTCTGCCGCACGACTCACACGTAAACACCCTTTTATTAGCCCTTATCTCGATCTGTCTCTGTGGAGGCACAACATTATTACAGCCGCTGCAGGCGCCTCTGTTAATTGTAGCAACAGCCTTACCGCCGAGCGCTTTGCGAATTCTCATATAAGTATTGAGATCATTTTTCTTAACCTGTGCAGCTATCTTTTCCCTCTGCTCCCGTAATTTTGCTTCTTCACGTTCATTTGCTTTAATTATTTTTTTCAGCTCCGATTCTTTTTCCTTTAATTCCTTGTTTTTATCTTCGAGCTGCGGACTCAGTTCCTTAATTTCATTTTTTAACTTTTCAGCTAAATCCTCAAGCGCTGTATTTTCATTTTCACATTTATCAATCCCCTCTTCCGAATGATCAATTTCCTTTGTAAGAGCATCGTATTCCTTATTGTTTCGCACCTGATACAATTGAGCTTTAAATTTTTTCAGATTAGCTTTGAGTCTTTCAATTTCCTCATCGTTCTGCTTCCTTTTTTCCAGCGATTCTTTTTTTTCTTTTTCTTTGGAATCGATTTGCTCTTTAATGGAATTAATTTGACTTGTAAGATCATTAACTGCGAGGGGCAGATCACCTCTGAGTTCTTCGAGTAAATCCAGTTGATCATCAATTAACTGAAGCTGATAAAGTGTTGTGAGTCGGTTTATCAATTTTAAATACTCCTTTAATTATTATAAAACTTTACCGGATTTGTTGTCCCCGTATATTTATAAACACTAATATTTTCACCTGTACTGGCAATTAATTTATTTAAGTAATTTTTCACATAGTTAAGCACGTGAATCTCGGTCTCGTAATGTCCTGCATCAATTAAAAGAATTTTGTTTTCGGCATCCTGGAATGTGTGGTATTTTATATCAGAAGTTATAAAAGCATCGGCACCAGTAAATACCGCCGATCCCAGAAGTTCGCTTCCGCTCCCGCCGCAAACAGCAACTTTTTTGACTTTACCAGGTTTACCGTTAGCAAATCTGAGGTTTTTTAATTTTAATTGACCAATGACAAAAGCCAGAAATTCTTTTTGAGTCATTGACTTCTGCAATTCACCAACAGCGCCGAAACCAAAATTAACATTGTGATTCTCAAGCGGATAAACATCGTAAGCGGGTTCTTCGTAGGGATGCGCCTTAATAAGAGACGAAATTACTTTGCTGAGATTCCATTTTTCAACTATGGTTTCAAGTCGTATTTCATTGACTGTTTCAAATTTATTTTTCTTCCCGATTGCCGGATTAGAATTTTCAGATCCTCTGAATGTTCCGGCACCTATAAGTCTGTAGGAGCAATTGGAATATTCACCGATAATTCCGCCACCCGATTTGAAAACAGCTTCAGACACTTTATCTAAAAATTTTTCCGGAACGAATACAACTAATTTGTACTGATTGGATTTACTAACCTCGAGAAACCTGATATTGTTTAATTTCAGCCGATTTGCAAGTTCATAGCTAACGCCGTTTTTGATAAAATCCAAATTCGTATGCGCCGAGTAAAGCGAGATTTTGTTTATAATCAATTCTTCCACAATCTGAGATTTAGGGTCTTTTGAAATATCAATTTTCTTTAACGGCTTAAAAAGAAATGGATGATGGGTGAAAATTAAATTGCAATTTTTAGTGATAGCTTGTTTAAGCACTTCCCGGTTAATATCTAATGCCAGCAGAATATTGCTTAATTTGGTGTCACTCGCCCCGACTTGCAGTCCGATATTATCGTTTTCCCAGGCAATTCCAGGCGGCGCCAGGCTTTCAATATGTGAGATCAGTTCCTTTAAAAGCATAAATAAAAAAAAATGCACCCCTGTTTTTCAGAAGTGCATTTTAGATTCTCTAAAACTCTTATGTCCGTTTTTGGGTATCTTCCTGTAACCAGTAAAGAATTCTATCGTATTGTGAAATTTCATTTTATAAATATAGCAATAATAACTGTTTTAATCAATAAAACAGGATATTCATGAATAATTATGTTTTCTCCGTCCAAATTCCGTCTTCTTTAATCAGTTCAATAAGTTCGTCAACTGCATTTTCGGAATTAATATTTTTTCTGACAACCTCTTTCCCCCTGTAGAGCGTTATTTTACCTACACCCGATCCTACGTAACCGTAATCGGCATCAGCCATTTCTCCGGGTCCATTAACAATACATCCCATTATTCCGATTTTAACCCCTTTAAGATGTTCAGTACGTTGACGTATCTTGTTGGTTACTTCAACGAGATCGAATAATGTCCTGCCGCACGAAGGGCATGCAATATACTCCGTTTTAGAAATTCTAACCCTTGCTGCCTGAAGTATCCCGAAAGAGGTTCTGTTTATAAGATTGTAGTCTGCTTTGCCGTTGTTTTCATGAGTAAGCCAGATACCATCGGCGAATCCATCAATCAGAAGCGCGCCTGCATCTGTTGCTGCTGACAATCTGAATTCATCGTCCGAAATCCCGGTATAGTTTCTTCTTATAATAACAGGAAGCGTTATTTTTTTCTCATAAAGTTCGAACAAAGATCTTCGCATGTCCGGCATAGCGTGTAAATTTCTGGTTTTAAGGATTACTATTACAGTGTCGTCATTCGTAAGCGATACGAAACTCTCGTCAAATATTTCATCGGCGAAAACTTCAACGAAGTTCATAACGAATGATTTTTTTTCTGAAGAATTATATGATTCAGCGGATGAAAAAAGCGGGAATCCTTTCGACTTCTTCTCTAATTGCAGCCATTTTTTATACTCATAAATAAGTTTCAGGCTTTGCGGAGGGTCGAAAGAAAAATCGTTACTGCCGAGATATATAAAATCCGCTGCAAGCTCGTTCATGTTCCATTTATCAAGCTCTTCGGAATAAAAGTAACCGATTGGATTTAGGTCATTATAAACCTTTATTATAGAACTGCTGAAATCAGCAAAAACTCTTGGAAGATTTGCACCGCCTACACTTCCTGCCGCAATTGAAACTACCTTGGAATATTCGTACGGACTTTTAGGAATACTGACAAGCGGTTTAATTGTTTCGTGTGACGAACGATTTACATAACGTTCCGCAAGAGACTTTGCGACGGGAGCCTCGGCTTCGGGCTCTTCGGTAAGCGAAACCCGTATAGTATCTCCGATTCCGTCCTCGAGTAGAGTGCCTATGCCAACAGCCGATTTTATTCTGGCGTCTTCACCGTCCCCCGCTTCAGTAACTCCCAGATGAATTGGGTAATTCATACCCTCCTCTTCCATTTTCTGAATCAGCAGACGATAAGCCTGTACCATAACCTGTGTGTTGCTGGCTTTCATCGACAATACAATGCGATGATAATCCAGGTCTCTGCAAATACGTACAAATTCCAACGCCGATTCCACCATCCCGACGGGAGTATCGCCGTAGCGGCTCATAATTCTATCCGATAATGAACCATGGTTTGTCCCGATTCGCATTGCTGTACCGTATTCTTTACAGATTTTAACAAGCGGTGTGAATTTTTTTCGTATGCGTTCAATTTCAGCTTCATAATCTGCATCGGAATATTCCAATTGCTGAAACTTTTTTTTGTCCGCATAATTACCAGGGTTTACTCTTACTTTATCAACTATTCTTGCCGCAAGCTCGGCAGCATTAGGTGTAAAATGTATATCGGCGATCAGGGGAACTTCATAACCTCTTAACCTAAGTTCTTTTTTAATATTCTCCAGATTCTGAGCTTCATTCATTGATGGGGCGGTTATCCTTACATATTCGCAGCCGGCTTCAACCATCCTTATAGTCTGCTCTACAGTTGCAATTGTATTCATAGTGTCAGTAGTAGTCATAGACTGAATTCGAATGGGGTTTGAGCCACCCAAAGGAATTGCGCCTATAGGCACTTCCCGGGTTAAATAGCGTGAATATTCGGTTAGACTATTGCAGTATTTTTTAAACGATTTAATATTAGATTCAACATTCATATATCATAAAACACTTTAAAAACAATTTTAGTTCTGAAACTTACTGCCCGGAGCGGATTAAACGGACAAGTTGAGCTGCAAAATCTCCGGCTGCTTCGGGTGACTGCGCTGTGAGTAAATTTCCTGAAACAACAGTCGGTCTGTCCAGATAATTAGCACCAAACGTGATAAAAGATTCTTTGTCCGTCACATTACATGTTGATTCAATATCAGTCAGAATTCCGGCTTTGGCAAGAATCAGCGGAGCACTGCAGATTGCTGAAATAATTCTTTTATTACGGTAGAATTTATTAATTATTCTAAGTAAAGATTCATTGCCGATATAACTTTTTATCCCGCTGCCGCCTATTATAACCAAAGCTGTAAAATTGACCGGATTAACATTATAAAAATTTATATCTGCCTGAACACGTGTACCATCATTGCCTAAACAGGTATTAACTGAATCCGAAGCAATAAATACATTTATCCCTTCACTAACAAGCTGGTTTTTAACGGTTAAAAACTCATAGTCATTAAAATTTTCTTTAGAAATTATTATGAGCGCGCTTTTTTTTCTCACTTTTATCATTAAAGTTTATATGTGTAATGAAATATAATAATTTACTTCACCATTTTTATTATTTTAGTTTTTGAACAAATATGTTTAATGTCCGGCAGATGCGAATACCCGAAAATCAAATAGAAGAAATAAGAAATTCAGCCAATATCCTAGATATAATTTCCGGATACGTGCAGTTAAGAAAACGCGGCAGAAACTATATAGGTTTATGTCCGTTTCATCAGGAAAAAACACCCTCCTTTACAGTCAGCGAAGAAAAACAGATATTTCACTGTTTCGGCTGCGGTGCCGGCGGAAACGTGTATAAATTTCTGATGGATTTTAAAAGTATTTCATTTGTAGAAGCCGTTCAGGAAGTAGCAGATCAGACCGGTATAAAAATAAATTTTGAACAAGACAAATTTTCTTCAGGTGAAAATGAACTCGAGGAATATTATGAAATAAATGTTGCTGCGGCTAAATTTTTCTCGAACAAGTTGCTTAATACCGCAGAGGGAGAGTTTGCAAGAGAATATTTCAAGAACAGGAGAATCAAACCCCAGACACAGAGAGTGTTCGGACTCGGCTATGCGTCTCCGGAATGGGAAAATTTGTTATTCTTCTTAAAAGAAAACAAGATAGATCTTGACAAAGCAAAACATCTCGGATTAATTGATCAGAGAAATGACGGAACACAATACGATAAATTCCGCGGCAGGATAATCTTTCCAATCTTTTCACCGAACGGCAGAGTAGTGGCATTCGGAGGAAGAATTCTGGAGAAAGATGTAAAAGCTGCCAAATATCTTAACTCACCGGAATCCTCAATATATTCCAAGCGACGTTCGCTTTACGGTCTTTATCACTCAAAGGAAGAAATCCGCAAGCTGAACAAGGTGATTCTCGTAGAGGGTTACATGGATCTTATTTCGCTTTATCAGCATGGCGTAAAAAATGTCGTGGCATCATCGGGTACTTCGTTAACAGAGGAGCAGGCACAACTTCTTTCGAGGTTTACTAAAAACATTATCGTTTTGTTTGATGCTGATGAAGCCGGACAAAAAGCTGCTCTCCGCAGTATTGAAATTTTATTAAAACAGGATTTTGATGTAAGGGTTGTACTCCTGCCGAATAACGAGGATCCCGACAGTTTCATAAATAAATCCGGTAAAGATGAGTTCGAAGAACAAATTGACCGTGCACAGAACTTTCTGGAATTTCAAACAGAGCAGTTCAGAAAAGGCGGTAAGCTTAACGATCCCGTCCAACAGGCAGAAGCGATACGGACACTCGTGGCAACGGTGGCTTTGGTATCGGACGAATTGAAAAGGAACATACTGATTAAAACCATTTCAAAAAAGTTCGGATTGAGAGAGAAGCTTATTGAAAGTGAGCTCGATAAATTTCTGTTGAAGAACGCCGACAGAATTCAAAGAGTTGTTGCAGGATCCAACAACATAGCCGCACAGGAAAAATCAAAAAACAAACCGGCGGCAAACGGAAACGGGTTAAGTTCTTTTGAGAAAGAAATCATAAGGCTACTGTTCGAAGGTGATGAAGAAGTAATCGGTATTATCTGCGATAATATTGCTCCCGAAGATTTTGTTAACACAACGTTCCGCGAACTTGCAAATCTTGTGAAAGAGTCTTATCTGAATCATGTTGTTTCTCCCGCATCTATTATCGAAAAAATCGGGGACAATGAAGTTAAAGCTTTTGTGCTATCTCTTTCCCTTGCGCAGGAAGTAATAAGCAGAAAGTGGGAGGATCTGAATCACGGCAGCACAATTGAATTCGATTTAATCCAGTATACCAGGGATGTGGTAAAAAAATACAAGCTGAAAAAGATTGATTTACAGATTAAAAAGAACAACGATAGAATAGCTTCATCAAAAAATGAAGATGAAATTTTTAATCTGATGAAAGAAAACAAAGAATTACAGAATGAAAAGAAAATTATTTTATCTGGTAACGGCAACACGGATTCAATATAAATGAAGCTTCAAAATCCTAAAATATATGAGATAAACACCCGGGTCTTTTTCCGGCAATTAAAGAACAACAATCCTTCAATAACATTATCAGCCATTCCCGAAGATTACTGGAGAAATCTGAAGAATCTTGGGATAGATATCATCTGGCTGATGGGCGTGTGGAAGACAGTTCCTTCAGCCGTGGATAAGTACTGTTACGAGGAAGGACTGATTAAAGAGTATGCAAAAGCTCTTCCCGATTGGCGAAATGAGGATGTAGCAGGTTCGCCATATGCAATAGATGAATACAGGGTAAGTGAAGAATTTGGCGGCGATGATGAAATAAAATCACTTAAAGCTAAACTCAACAAGATGGGGTTAAAATTAATTCTAGACTTCATACCGAATCATTTTCATGCTGAAACGAAGTTACTCAATACTAACGCAGAGATATTCCTGGAAACGGATCAGGAAAGTTACAATAACGATCCGCACACTTGCTTCAAAATAGAAAACCGGAATAAATATTTTGTGCACGGACGTGATCCTTTTTTCCCTGCATGGCAGGACACAGTTCAGATAAATTTTTTCAGCGAACATGCCAGAAAATATTTAACCGATATACTTAAAAGCATAACAGACTTATGTGACGGTGTGAGGTGCGATATGGCAATGCTGCCTCTGCTGAATGTCTTTCAGAATACATGGGGCAGAATATTATCGAAACACAAGCTGCCCAGACCGAAGGAGGAATTCTGGGATATTGCCATTAAAGAGGTGAAGAAAATAATAAAGGATTTTTTATTTATTGCGGAAGTCTACTGGAATCTTGAAGAGCAGCTTCAGGATTCGGGTTTCGACTTCACCTATGATAAATCTCTGCTCGATATTTTCGAGAACGGAAATGCTGAAAGCATCAGGAATCATTTATTGACGGACGAAGACCGTCAGCATAAAACAGTTCGTTTTCTTGAGAACCATGATGAGAAACGTGCCGTCCATCGATTCGGGGTCGATAAATCAATGGCTGCCGCTGTTATAATCAATACGATTCCAGGCGCAAAACTTTTCTACGACGGACAGTTTGAAGGCAGAAAAGTGAAACTTCCAGTACAACTTAACAGGGCTCCGACAGAGAAAGCAAATGTTGAAATACAAAAATTCTACAAGCACCTGCTAGAAATAACAAATACGAAAATTTTTAAGTACGGAGAATACAAGTTGCCCGATACAGAAACATCCTGGCGGGACAATCTCCTATACAAAAACATACTTGTGATTGAATGGAGTTACCAGAATGAGATAATTTTAATCGCAGTAAATTTCTCCCAGATAACTTCATCGTGCAGGGTTAAAATTGATCTTACCTCATTAGGTAAAAATGTATCGCTGATTGATATCTTAAACAATATAACATATGAGAGACAAACAGACAGCCTGCTGGATGTGGGTCTTTACATTGAGTTAAAACCTTTTGCTTCCCACATCTTTAAAATTGAAGGATTAGAAACACAGTCATGATCTCTGTAAATTCTCTTCGGCAGAATTATTTTGCCGAACGACTCTTTTAAGCCGTACTATTTTACAAACAACATCTTTCTCGTACTTATGAATTTACCCGATTCAATTCTGTAAACATACACTCCGCTTGCATAATTGCGGGGTTTAAATTTTACACTGTAATTGCCGGCAGCATAAATTTCATCTGCAAGAATTGACATCTGCCTGCCAAGCAAATCATAAACAACTAGCTTAACATGCTGTTCATAAGGGACTGCAAACTCTATTGTAGTTTCAGGATTGAACGGATTGGGATAGTTCTGACTTAAAGAATAATTTACTGGCAGCTCAGCCGGTATTTCCTCAACCGAGGTGACAATACTCGCCGGAAGCGCCAGATAATCCAGATCCATCCAACCCCATGATAATTCCATAACTATTACATTAGCACCGGCAATGAGATCAACATTTAATGATTTCTCAGCCCAGACATTTGTGGGACCGTCAAATGACAATTCTGTAATGCGCTGCCCGTTAACATTTATAAACTGAGGTTTCGGCGTATCGAACGATAATCTGTATCCGAATCTGATCTCATAATTACCGGCTTCATTTACATTGGGAATATTCCATGTAATTGTGCCCACATTAGTCCGCATTTCAAGATAATAACCGCCGCTGACGAATTGGTTCCTTAATATAGAAAATCCCGTCCCCTGCCGTATTGTCCGCTCAGCTTCAAATCTTGTAAATTGTGCAGCGCCCACCTGAACCTGAATTGATTCTGACTTTCGTGCATGTCCATCGTTATCAGTAGCGACAGCATATATTCGATAGACATCGGGTTCAATATCTTTCCAGACAATCGTATAAGGTTTTTCTGCCGATTCACCTATTTTTAAGGTATCATCAACGAAGAATTCAACCAGCACAACATGTCCGTCATTGTCGGATGCAGCCGCCGTAATAGTTATTTCTGCACCTTCGTCAAACTGAATGTTGTCTTCGGGAGAAGTGATAGTAACAATAGGCCAGTCACCGCCAATACCCAAAATATCAACGTCCTCAGTGTAATTATCATACATATACTGCATGCTGTTCAGTATGTCTGCCTGCTGTGTGGTCTGATTATCCGTCCATGACCATGCCATTGCTCCAGAATATCCTAACTGATATAAACGTTCATATAAGATTTCCTTCGGTGTTCCATCAGTATCTTTCAAATGAAATTCACCAAGCACCACGGGTTTATCTAAATTCCAGAAACTGCAAGATCTTATAAATGGCGAATTTGTTTCCTCCTCCCAGTCGTAATAATGAACAGAATAAAAATCGAGCGTGCCTTCCTGGTCACCACCCGCATTAATAAGTCTTTCGTCTGAGTAATAATTCTGATAAGCTAAAGCTGAAGTTTTTCTGTAATGATCGGCAATTTCGTCAAGAGATAAATGAAATCCGTATTTATTTTCGAACAAAATCTCCAGTTCTGTTTTTTCTAACGTGCTCAGGCGTGAAATATCTGTACCAGTCTTTTGTTTCGTAATAGTCGAAACATCTGTCATTACCTGAATACTCCATGCTCCGCTTGTGACCTTAGCAGAGGGATCGGTTCTATGTATTGCCCCTGCGCATAAATTAACAAATCTTTGTATAGCAGACATTGGCACTCGGTTAATATCTGACCAGCCGAATTCATTGCTCATTCCTTCCGGCTCATTAAAAATTTCCCAGGCTATTATTGCCGGATGTCCTTTTAAAGATTCAACCATGGGAATTAAAGCGTTTTTTATGTAGGCGTTTGTATAAGATGTATCAGTTAACAATAATGTATTACGCGTTAACACTTCCGTGCTTTTGGTTTTTCTAAGCATATCAAAAGACCACAAACACAGTTTGAATCCCATTTCACGTTCCCACGCCAGATCCAGCACCTTTTTTATATCCTCGTTAGTTCCTTCTCCGGGACCGGTTACATAGTTTGAACCGTCGAAAGCAGGTGAGTTAGCGCCGTCGGTGTGAAGCCACCATCGAACCGAGTTTCCGCCATGATCGTGAAAGGAGAGAAGGATATCACCAAACTGATTATATTCGGTAAGACCCGGACCAACATCATTCGCGAAACGCAGCCATGCAAGATTTGTTCCGCTTAGGAATAATTCCTGATTATTATAATTAATTCTGTTGGATTGCGATAAAAGTATCTGAGAAAATAATAGTACAGCAACCGAAATATATAACGGCTTTACAATTCGCATGTGCGATCTCCTTATTTTGACTTAGCCACTGTCTGATTACTTCTCATATTTTGACCCAATACATCGACCGTAACGTAAGTACAAAATCAGGGAGAATTAAATCGCCCGTACAAAGGTAATAAAAACAATACTATTAGTCAGCAGAATCTATTTTAAAAGAATCATTTTATGCGATGCAGAATATTTACCGGCAATCAGGTTATATATATATACTCCCGAAGCAAGTTCCGATCCATTAAATTGCACCTCATAACTGCCTGGAAGCTTCTCCCCGTTTATAAGAGTTTTTATTTCCTGACCGATTATATTATAAATCTTCAGACTTACATACTGAGACTCGGGCAATGTGAATCTGATTTTGGTAACCGGGTTAAAGGGATTCGGGTAGTTTTGAAAAAGAAGAAACTTTTCGGGCTGGAAAGGTAATGATCTTTCCGACAGTACAATAAAATTGTTGTTTACGCTTCCCGGTGTTCCGTTTATACCCGATGATGACCAGTTATGGGGTATCAGGTTATCCAATCCGGGATTTTTCAATTCCAGTGTTGACCCTCCGCCATCCGGCATTGCGGGCCACGGATATCTGTTACCAAAATTCAGCGAGTCAATAAGTTCGCCGTAATCATTGAACAGCCTGATCTGATCCCCCTTTCTGTCAAATCCGAAATCCATTTCTCCGAGAATATCAGTTACTCTGGGAAAATAAGTGCTGAAATCGGAAGTGTCTCTGCAGATTACTATATAATTATGGGGATTCAAGGATACATTTGACGGAATAATAAATACATTTTGTGTATCGGAGTCCATTAATTTCCAGTTGGAAATATCAATTAAAGAATTGCTGTTGTTGTATAATTCCAACCAGTCCCCCGTATCAAAATCCGGATGTGAATTATAATTAATTTCATTTATAACAATATCCTGATAATTACCCGCTATCTTCCCAAAGACAGCCGTAAGACTTGCACTCGCTTCCAACTCAACCGATATGGAATCATTTTCGGAGGTACTGATTCCCTGCCAGCCGATAAATTCATAATTATTGTTCGGATTGGCTTTCACCTCGAGTGGAACACCGCTGAAATATTCCCCGCTCCACACCGGTGAATCAATATAAAGACTATTTAAACTAATTGTTCCGGCTCCTTCCGGTATCACACCAAGTGTAAGGGAATAAGACCCATCAAGATTAAATTGCTGCCTTATATGCTGCATCATATGCGGAATTCTGTTTTCTCCAAAATCGATCATGATTTCAATAAAACTATTCCAGCTTTCAATATCGCTCCACCACATATTATGCAGCGAATAATCCGGATAGTATTCACTCCATTTCTGTGCATGTCTTAACATTTCCGGTTCGATAACGGTTTTCATATCCAGAATTTTATCAACAACAATACCGGGACTGAATATTGTGTTGAAGTAATCACAAAACCTGTTAATAAATTTATTTCTGAATTCCGGATTCTGAACAAGCCTTCTGAGCAGCAATGTAGACCAGGGCTCGTTGCCATGGTGGTTTGGTGTCTTGGTAGGACTCAAAGCAAATTGTAAAGTATTATAATCGTATACATACTGATTGCCGCCATTTCCATATGCGTTTATTCCGAAACCCCAGTCGGTATCATAAAGCAGCCAGCGCCATTTACCCGATTTGGTTTTAGGACGCCAGTATTTTATGTTGTTACCGGGCCAGTCTCTGTTATCAAAATAAATTTCAGCAACATTATAATCTATATAGTTGTCCATATCCATTTGAGTTTTTACATATTCATAGCTATCTGTTTCAGCTAGATTATGAGTACTGACATAGTTAATTAAATTATTATAATGTTGTGCATCGCCATGAATAACAGAGGCGTTTAATTCCAGCAGATCGATACTGTCAGGATCGATATCAAAATGGTCCGCAATGTAATGTTCATTCTGTTTCTCCCGCAGGTTTAGTATGCCCCAGTATTCTCCATTAATATAAACGACACAAGGTCTGTAAGCCATCCCATCAACACCAATATTCTCGACCAGTCCCTGCATCATAGCATCACTGTAGAATGTTCTTCCCCAATCGTTGCCGCAGTTTCTAAGTACAAATGACTCGAAACTCTGAAAGGGTCTGTCAGGGAATAACTGATAATCAATTTCCCCATCTCCGTATTTACTTCTGGCAAAAATTCCAAGAGCTTTCTGGGGATGAGCCCTGCTCCACCCGCCCAGTATTTTTGCACCTGCATTAATACTAAAACCGAATTCACCGTCCGGTTCAAAAAATTCCACGTGCACAGGACGTTCCCAGTCCTGCCAGAAATTTGCTCCGTAGTATGGATTAGAGCCCTGATAATTTTTCCCCATTACATAGATACCACTATCAGTATCAAAGAAATTTTTGGGATCAGAAGAAATCGAAAAGACGGGGAGCACATGATACTCGTTCACCAAGTAGGTTTGTGCAACAATTCCGCTCGGAATCAGTCCCTGTCCGAAAGTTTTCGCTTTTACAACTGTTGTTGAATTTATTTGAATCGGACCTGAATACAATAATGAATTTGCATCGGGATCGGAACCGTCCAGCGTGTACCTTATATTTTCATTAATACTGTTAGTGCTCAGTGAAAGTCTAATTCCCTGGTTGTAGAACCCTCCGGAATGAGAAAATAATGGATCATTTGCGAAATCGTTATAACCCACATTATTGTTGCCGTAACCTGGTGTGGTCTGGTAGAAAAGCATCCAGTTTGTACCACCATCGGGCAGTCTGCCATAGGAAATATTTTCAGGAATTGATCCGAAAGAAACACTATCCGTTATAGTGTTGTCGGGAGCGGTTAAAATCAATGATTCTCCATCTGCATCGATCTTAAAATTCGTATGAAGATGAGGGGTGTTAAACTTCAGTATTTCGGGCGTACCATTTGCATTGGGCGGTATTTCCGACATGCCTAATGTCAGGAATGGTATGAGTGTTAAGTCGGAAGAAGTTGATGACAAATTATGAACCTGAATTGCAAGTACATTTGCACCCTGCTTTAAAAGGGTTTCAACAGAATCCACCTTAAACATATCCGGAGGTAAGCCTCTGTAAATATTTGCTTCATGACCGTTGGAGGCTGTTTGATTGTAAGACGGCACTTCACCCTGAACACCGATATTGGAACGGGCGATTTCAGTACCGTTGAGATAGGCAACGAATGAATCATCGTAGTCGATATGCAGGACTGCTTCAGTGATTATTTCAGCATCATCTATATAAAAAACTTTTCTTGTAAAAACAGAAATGACGGATGCAATAACGGTCGCATCATCGTTGTCACCGTATCCAAAACCGCTCGCTCCGTTCTGCCAGCTGGCATCGACAAAATTTATCTGATTCCACTCTGCAGGGATTGCAGCATTTCCCGCCTGGTATTTCATTTGATCGCCTTGGTCAATTATCGTTTCCCAGTGCACAGTTGAAACTTTTTCGGATTCTCCGGATGCAAACAGAAGTAAAAATTGATGAGGTTGAATGGTCCAAGAAGGAAATGTCCATTTAAAAGGATCGTTAATGTTATCCGATAACCCGTAACCCTTTAAATCAACAGCATTGTCTGAGGAATTAAAAAGTTCAAGCCAGTCGGAATAATTGCCATTATTATCAAGAATTATAGAAGAATTCGACGGCATGAATTCGTTAATAAGAATTTCCTGAGACAGATTTAAAGTATAGAAAGAATAAAACAGAATTATAAACAGCTCAAGTCTTTTTGTATTTAATAAAATCATATAATTCTGAGAAAAACAAATGGGATGTTTTCATCTATTTACAAACCAATTTAAATATAATTTAAGTGATTGTTAATAAAATTATTATGGCGCTTTGAGATGAGGTGACATATAATAATTAATAGATGAAATAACCACCAGCACAAAGTATTAAAACCTTAATTCAAGAGTTGCTTCAATTATTGATGTTGTGTTGGTTATTCCGTTAATTATATCGGTTGTATCATAAGAAACTAATATTTTTGATCCTTTCAGAAAATGGTATGCTGCTCCTAAAATTATTCCTTTATACTCTTGCTCGCTAGGACTGTAATCCTGTTTAAAATAATCGTATCTGCCTATCACACTCATATTTAATTCATACAGCTTAATTTCCGTAAAAGCAGAATAACCGATCTGTTCTACCGATTTACCGAAAGCATCAACAGCCTTACCGTCCTGTGTCCCCACGCCTGTATACAATGTTCCGCCGAATACCACACGTCTGTCTTCATAGGAAATAAAACCGGCATCGATTTTATAATCGGGTGCAGCTTCGGTATTTCCGGTACCAAATGAACCGATATAACTAAACTGAAGACCCGGAATCAATTCGGGCATTGGTCTCAGTGAAATTCTTGCTTCAACATTTTTCTGTTCATTAAATTCCAGCTTATTGTAACCGCCCCCGTTGTAAACTCCAACTGCGATACTTCCGTATTTACCTGCATATTCTTTATTAACATTTTCGCGGTAATCTTCGGGCATCTGTCCGCCCAGAAGAGTTTCAATCATCAGACCATAATCTGCCGAACTAATTACACCAACTCTTTCAAGATACATTCTTCCTTGTGCGCGGTAATTATTTATTTTTTGTTCGTAGCTCAACCATGGTCTTGGAATCACACCGAAAGTTACCGCAGGTTTTGTAAAGAACTCATAATTATCAAAAGTATATTTTACATAGGCATATTTAATCCGAAGTTCAATATCGCCCATACCGTCGCCTTCCTGGTCAACCGTAATATCCTGAGTTAATCTTACCGAAATATGATCATCAAACTTTTTCTGAAATGTTATATACCCTCTTTTAATAGTAAAATCATTTCCTTTTATTCCGCCCTCATCAGTGATAAAATATCCCACAAACCACTGTCCGCCTATGCTAAGTCCGTCGAGTACTGATTTTTCAGAGATGGGGTCAGCATCCTGTGCAAATAAAGAATTAACCAGACAAACTAAAAGAATGCATAAATAAATATACTTCGTGGAAGTTCTTCCCATTTTTCTCTCTCCTTCAAATATGGGATAACGTAAAAGATTTAAAAATTAAAAATAATAGCCCGGTGTTTTTAATCCATATTAAGAAATTATTAACAATTCTTAAATATCTGCCTTTGTCAGATATCTACTGTAAACTTCCGGACAAAATTATTAAAAATTTTTCGGCGAAAGCCTAAACTTTTCAGCGGAACTGTCGATAATATATTAGAGTTATTCTCATATACTGTGTTTTTCAATTGTTATTGAAAATTTGAAAGTGAGGAAATAGAATTTAAAGCCCTTAAATCATAAACATCCCAAACCCCTCAAATGCCCTCAAGAGAACCGGAGCCCGTAAAGCACTCCGGTTTTTTTATTCACTCCGTTTAAGCGAATCGAGCCAAAAAAGCATTTCTTTTTCAGCTCAGACACTTCCGTTTTAATTTAATTCACTTAATGTTAGATTACAATACTCAAAAAGGTATTTTGTAATTAATATTTTTAATTTTAACTAAAATTAGGATTCGCTCCGTAACGATTGTATTCGTGTAATCTTTATTACTGTTGTTAAAGCTAAACGTTTCTATCATTTTAATTAAGATCGAATCGTATAATTCCGAACCACTCATACTCGAATCCGCTTCCATGACTGCCTGAATAAATTCGGTTGTGATGTGTACATCTTAAAAAATTTAATATCTTCCTGCATCAAAGAAATTTTTAATAAAAGGCTGTGGTTTTAAATGAACATGTGCTAACACTACAACAAGAATCATTAAACGAGTTAGGACCGTAGTGATTATTTTTACAGTTTTATTCATTACAATCCCCGATTAGTGTTCAATATATATTACTGAATATTTGACGGGGAAAAATTACTTCACAATAAATTTCCGAGGATATTATGAAAAGGGGAAAGTCATTAAAGCCGGGAATACTCATTATCGTATATGCTTGCCTTATTAGTACAATTGCAATTTACGCCCAGTCCAATGTCTTTACTGGTGATTGGGAAGGACTTTTACGAACCGGCGGAGTATCATTAAAACTTGTTTTCCACATCAAGGATAATGACGGAATATACAAGGCAACGATGGACAGTCCTGATCAGGGCGCGTACGGAATTAGCATTGATGAAGTTACTATAGATGGCAGCAAACTCACTCTTGAAATTAAAAAAATCATGGTTGCTTATACAGGATCACTCAACGATGACGGAACGTCAATATTCGGGACATGGAAACAGGGACCGGTTGAATATACACTGAATCTCAGGAGAGAGACGGTTAAAGCCATGAATCCAGATGAAATTGTTTTTGATGAGCTATGGGACGGAATATTAAAAGTATCGGCAATTGAATTGAGAATCGTATTAAAGATATATACAGATGCTAACGGTTCATTAGCTGCATTTATGGATAGTCCTGATCAGGAAGTAAAAAACATCTCGGTTTCTTCAATCAACATATCGGATTCCGGATTAATATTTACAGCTGATGCAATAGGTGGAAGTTTTGAAGGAACTTTTAATAATGAACGGACAACTCTCTCCGGCACCTGGAAACAAGCCGGACAAAACATGAAACTGAATTTCAAGAAGGTTGATAAGTTAGAAGAAGCTATAAGACCTCAGAATCCCCAAAAACCTTACCCTTACAAGGAGGAAGAAATATTTTTTGAAAGTATTGAATCTGATATTACACTTGCCGGTACTCTAACAATTCCTGAGGGTGAAGGTTATTTCCCGGGTGTAGTTCTGGTAAGCGGATCCGGTCCTCAGGACAGGGATGGAACAATTTTTAATCATAAGCCTTTCTGGGTTCTGGCGGATTATCTTACTAGAAACGGAATTGCTGTTCTCAGGTATGATGACAGAGGCACAGCTTCTTCGCAGGGTGACTTTAGCAGAGCGACAACAGAGGATTTAACTTTGGATGCAATTTCTGCAGTTAATTATCTTAATTCACACGATAAAATTAACAAAGACATGATAGGTATTATCGGACACAGCGAGGGAGGGCTTATTGCTTCGCTAGCAGCAGTAAATTCCGATCTGACCGATTTTATTGTCCTTCTTGCGGGACCCGGTCTGCCGGGTAAAGATATTTTGTTAATGCAGTTAGAACTGATAATGAGAGCCGATGGTGCTTCGGAAGAAATAATCGTTAAAGAATTAGAACTATCCGAAAAAATTTATAATGTTGTGGAATCAACTCAGGACGATGAAACTGCTAAAAGTAAAATATCACTTTTGCTTGATGACTACTTCAATAGTCTTTCCGGTGAGGAGAAAGACAACCTGCCTAATAGTAAGGATACAATGCTGAAGCAGGCGTATCAATTGTTGTCTCCCTGGTTCAGATTTTTTATACGATATGATCCTCGTCCCACACTAGAGCAGGTAACCATACCATTACTGGCATTGAACGGAGAAAAGGATTTGCAGGTTCCGTCCAATGAAAACCTCGGAGCTATTGAAAAAGCACTTGAGAAAGGAGGCAATAATTCTTTTAAACTTCTTGAACTGGAAGGTTTAAATCATTTATTTCAGAAAACAAGTACGGGTGCAATTGCTGAATACGGCAAGCTGGAAGAAACATTTTCGTCTGCTGCAATGGAAATAATAAAAAACTGGATCATAAAACTATGATAAGTTTACTCGTGAACAGTAATAAGATTAAATTTTTTTATTAAATAAATACTGATCAACAATCCGGGGAAAGTTACGAGAAAGCCTTTTACGAATAATATTATTCGTATGTCAATTAAACCGATTTTGTCGAATAGAATTGATCCAGCAGAAGCTGTTACTCCGAACACAAACAAGGCAACAAGTATTCTTAATACCATCTCAATTATACCGGTCTTATATTCAGGGAAAGACTGCCTTGTTATAATCAAGTAGGAAGAATTTATCCCCAATAAGTAACCGCCTGCTTCAAGCATTTTGATAGGTGTAATGGTTATTAGTAATACCGGAAGTCCAATCAGGTACAAGATTAAAAGGATGGAATTGATATTTTTCTCAATTGATAATTTCTTAAGATCCAGATAACTCTTGATTTTATTTTTCCTGTATATTACAAAATAATAAATTGAAAACATTACCAAGCCCAATAAATAGCCTCCCGCAAGATCTGCCAGAAAATGTCTTGCAAGAAACATCCGGGATACGGGAATAAAAAATATCATAAATATACAAATGCTTGTTATCCATTTGTTTTTAAACAAAATCATGATTGAACCCCACAGGACAGTTGCGGAGCTTGTATGTCCTGATGGAAATCCGTATGAATCCTGAGCTATTACCCTGTATTTTTCAATTATCAGGTCGGGCAATGATCCCCAGAAAGTCATTGCATCCATATTTGTAAATTCACTCAAATAATTTTTGCCGAAGCCTGACAACCTGTTGTCAACAAACCACGGACGCGGCAGTGCAAAGTAATTTTTAGCCAGTTCCGTAAATAACCCGGTATATACCAAAATCTGAATTAATAAAAATCCCTTTCTGAAATTAATACCTGTGATTATTGATATAAGAAATAAAAGAAAGAATTCTTTATTACCGAGACTGGTGAGGCTTTTCATAAACCACACTAATATATCGTTTGCAAAAGACTGAAGAAATAAATTAATTTCGGTCTGGAACATGTTTCACCGATTAAGTGCTAATGATTCTAATAATAACTGTTAGTAATTTGTATAAATCGGTATTATTATTGAGCTGTAAAATAAAGAATACCGGATTTATTAATATATATTTTATTTATAGAAGAGTCGGAAGCGGGTATGAATATTATCCATAAAAAACTATTACTTAAACCCAACCAGAAAGTTTTGTTGCTGAATTGCCCTGAGGATATCGATGTGATTATACAACCTCTGCCTGATAAATCGGTACTATCGACGAGAATCAGGGATTCATTCGATGCTGAGATAATATTCGTAAAATTTAAAAAAGATCTAATGAAAGCCGCGGATAAAATGATCCGGTCGCTCAGATCAGACGGAGTGCTTTGGGTAGCATACCCCAGGAAAGAATCCGGTATTGAAACGGACCTGAATCGCAATATATGTATTGATACTTTCACAAAATCCGGATACAGCCCTGTAAGCCTTGTTTCAATAAACGATAATTGGTCATGTATGAGGTTCAGACCCGACAGTAAAATAAGCAAAAAGAATAGTGAGTCTCTGGAGAATAAAAAACAATACATTGACGTTAAATATAAAACTGTTACCGCTCCTGCAGATTTACTAATAGAGTTAGAAAAAAATCCGACGATTAAGAAATTCTTTGATTCACTTTCGTATACTCACAAAAAAGAATATGTGCTATGGATAATTGAAGCTAAAAAACAAATCACAAGGGATAAAAGAATTAAAAAGACACTTGAAATGCTGGGATCAAAAAAGAAAAATCCATACGAAGGCGAAAAAAAATAATGAATCCAATCACCTTCAGCTTGCCAGTTAAGATATACTCTAGTAATCAAATTAAATATTTTGTCATATTTAAAGCATTTTACAAATTCTCAACTTTCCTAAATTTATGGCCACATTAAATACAGTTTGGTTCTGTAAAAAAAATTACACTTAATGGATTTTCATAAATTTAGTCTTATAATTGCAGAATTAAATTCATACATTTAGTCTTACTTTATAAAAACTACTTTTTTATAATTTATAACAGAATTAAAGGATGAGGTAGAAATGTTAAGAAAACTTTTATCACTCTTTTTAATAATCCTTATGTTACTGATTACGACAGCCTGCGATAAAGATGACCCGGCTGACGACGATAAAGCCACCGAAGAGAATGTTACAAAAGAACTACAGGATATGGATGAAAAAATGGGAGAAATGATGCAGGGTTCTCCTGTGATATCAGCTATTCTG
This sequence comes from Melioribacteraceae bacterium, assembly GCA_016927595.1. Taxonomy (GTDB): domain Bacteria; phylum Bacteroidota; class Ignavibacteria; order Ignavibacteriales; family Melioribacteraceae; genus PGYT01. The sequence continues at coordinate 148,121 of JAFGMI010000007.1, forward strand.
GGTTTGCAGATGATCAGCGGATCAATGTTCGGCGATATCGGTCTGCAGGATATAAGTGCTGGCCGCTTCCAGAATTTGTTTTTATCCAAACATTCGGATATCAAAAATCTTAACATAATAAAAGCCGACTCGAGTTTAATTTCCCTGATTGCCGAGCTCGAGGGTTTATACGGTACTCATACATATAATGCCGATTCGTTAAAGTGGTTTTATTCCGACCAACCATCCGATGAGGTTATTTTAATTTATCCTTTCACGGACTTAAACGACAACTCAACACATACTGCAAATATCAGACTTTTCGGCATCAACATAACTATGGAAGAAATTAATATGTCGTTAGCCGTTTCAAGCGACGGAAATCAGGCAATGACACTATTTTTAACTGTTGACGGAAACAATTTTTTAAATCCTTCAGCAGACCCTTCAGTAAGTTCGGTGAATATTAATGGAAGTATTTACGATATGACCGGTTTACAATATGCTTATGAAATTGATGTTACCGAATCAAATGCCGGGATGAATATAGGGTTAGCGGGAATTTCATTATTCAGCGTAACAGCTACCGGAAGTAATATTATATCGCAGGGTGTTATTGGTGATGAATTAAATGAATCTGTGGTTGAAGAAATAACAATAAAATCCGGTGAGAACCTTGAGATAGTAATTACTGATATGCAGGCGGCGTCTGGTAAAGCAGGGGATGTATATTATAAAGGTGAAGATGTTGGCGATGTTGTTGTGGAAGACGAGGACCTTATGATTGAGTTCAATTCCGGTAACGAAGTTTCATTATCTAGTCTTTTACCGAATACTTTCGGGATGCTTTTTCTTTTTGGCGGAATTATGGGATAGATTAAAGCGTGACTGAATAAGTCACGCTTTATATTATTTATATTTTACTGAACAACCGTAAGGTTTCGACACTTTTGTGTTTACTTCTTTTCCGTTTATTACTGCATCCAAAGCAGCAGAAACATAGTTTACTGCGGTTTCTATGTCAGATACTTCAGTAGAAGCTTTGTCGTCAATACCTCCCGCATAAACGAGAATGCCATCTTTATTAATAACATACATATGCGGTGTTGTTTTGGCATCGTACATTTTTCCAACCTTACCGGATTCATCCACCAGATAGGCTGTCATAGCTGCTCCATATCCGGCTATTTTATCGTTTATCTCTTCTTTCTCTAAATAGCCTTGTTTTCCCTCTGCTGATGAACAAATTGACAACCAAACAACTCCTGCATCAGTATACTTCTTTTGCAGGTTCTGCATATTTTTACTGTTATAATGTTTCTTCACAAAAGGGCACCCAAAGTTTACCCATTCGAGAACAACTACTTTTCCTCTGAAATCAGTTAACGAATGAGCATTGCCATTACTGTCCGTAAGTATAAAATTTGGAGCTGTTTTATCAATTTCAGCTTTCTCTGAAGCTGTTATGTCCGACATAGAAAATGCAATGAATAACAGCAGCATTACAATACCTGCTTTCTTCATGTTAACCTCCTGTATATTAAAAAATGAGTTAAAATGTACTTGTATTCAACAGACTATTTAATCGGGATACTCACCTCTATAGCCTTAACGTTGTTGCCTTTTGTCCAGCTGTTGCTGCAGACAAATATTCCCCCCAGTTTTTCAGGTTCATTTGAAATAAACTTCTCCAATCCGATTTTTATTCTATATCCATTTTCCGCCTCACTTATTTCCTGAAACGTGGAATTGCTTATGAATCCTCCCGTGTATGGAAAAAACCGAATGCCTATTACTTTATCATTTATTCCTTTTGTACTATTCAACAGGATTGTTATTGAAGATTTATCCCTCGATATAATCTTTGCTCTCCATGGGTGATTTTCAGCCGGCAACTTTTCAGCAGCTTGATTAAATGCATCGCCCCACTTTTCATTTTTAACGGGGCTCTCGCCTACAGGCAGGCTTAATACCAATTCAGCACTGCCCGGAACGCATTCTTCTTTACAAATCAACCAGCTTGCCTCAAGTTTAAGATCTGCTACCAGACCACTTTTTAAGTTATTCGGGGCACTTATCGTAACAGGAAGCAGTAATTCGCCTTCATAACCGTAATTGGCAAGATCACCCACCATTATCAGTTCAGGGTAAGGCCACTCGATTTCACCAGCAATAAATCCCGCTGGCAATTCCCACTTGAAACGGGTTTCAAGACCTGTATCTCCGGGATTACGCCAGTATGTATGCCAGTGTTCATCGTGAAGAATACGCAAAGCAGCCTTAAATGTCTGACCTGCTGAAATTGTTTTAAAATCTGAAATCAGTTCAACAGTGGCATTTCCGCTCCTTACCTGAGCATTAAGTATAAGGCTGAAAACCAGAAAAAAGGTTAGAGATAATCTTTTCACGAATATTACGTCTCCGTTTATTATTCTCTAACAAAAATTATCAGTCATTTGTGCCCTAACTTTACTTTATTTAAAAACATTTTTCGGCTGAATGGTGACTTTGAAAATTTGAGGAAAATTCATTTTTAAATCATAGTAAGATATGTCTGTCTGATACTAGAACTTATAAAATCACTTTTATATATTATGTTATTCTTTTACTTGATGAAATTTTTAGTATGAAAATATCACTCATACAGCAGACTGTATCAGATAATATTGAAAAAAATATCTTGAAAGGTTTAAAAAACGCAAGAACAGCCGCCGAGAACGGGGCAAAGATAATTAGCTTTGCCGAGCTTGCTTTCACAAAATTTTATCCTCAGAAAAAAGCCGGACTCAACGTACTTGAACTCGCTGAAACGATACCTGGTCCAACAACGAATGCCTTTTCTAAACTAGCAAAAGAACTCGGAATAGTAATAATACTAAACTTATATGAGCATGCAGATAATAAGGCTTTCGATTAATCTCCCGTGATTGATTCAGACGGTTCAATCCTCGGGGTAACAAGAATGATTCATATAACGGATTATGAATTTTTTCACGAACAAGACTATTACACGCCCGGAGACTCGGGTTCCCCCGTTTACAAAACAGCACACGGAAATATCGGAGTAGCTATATGTTATGACAGACATTACCCTGAATATATGCGGGCGCTTGCTCTTAATGGGGCGGATATTGTATTCGTACCGCAGGCAGGTGCTTCAGGCGAATGGACTGAAGGACTTTACGAGGCGGAAATGAGAGTTGCGTCCTTCCAGAATGGATATTTTACCGCACTTTGTAACAGGGTGGGAGTTGAAGAAAATCTTACATTTGCAGGTGAATCTTTCGTGTGTAATCCAACAGGGGAAATTATTGCAAGAGGTAAATCAGAAGAGGAAGACATAGCATATGCCGAGATCGATTATTCTCTGGTTGATAACTCTTATGCGAAGAAATTGTTCCTGAGGGATCGGCGACCTGTGCTTTATGAAAATTGGTTTAAAGCCGACGGGATTAAATAGACGATTATTGTAGTTTCATTAATTCGTTCTTAAGACTGTCTCTCTGCGTCTTTAAAGAATCAATCGCTTTCTGCAGACTGTCAGTTTCAGCCTGTTTCTTCATTTTTTCTTCCTCGAGCTTTTCAACCTCCGTTTTCTCTGAATGACTGTTTCCTTTATCACTGCTTCTATCGCACGAAACCATAAAGATAAGATAAAAACTAAATGCGCCTGCAAAAAATATTTTTTTTATTTTCATGACTTAACAATGGTTTTTTATGTTATAAAGATAACCAGAATTGAATTAATAATTTAAGGACCATTTTATGCAAGAAAGTTCCGGCTATGATTATATAGTGATTGGAAGCGGCTTCGGCGGATCTGTATCCGCTCTTCGATTAGCGGAGAAAGGTTACAAAGTGCTTGTGATTGAAAAAGGGAAATGGTACAAGTCTGACGATTTTCCGAAATCGAACTGGAACTTGAAACGATGGTTATGGATACCCACATTAAGGTTTTTCGGATTTTTCAAAATTACCTTTTACAGACACATCGGTATTCTCTCAGGCGTGGGAGTTGGAGGCGGATCACTGGTATATGCAAATACGCTGCCAATACCAAAGAAAGAGTTTTTCGTGGCTGATTCTTGGTCAAATTTAACTGATTGGGAAAGTGAGTTAATGCCTCATTATCAAACGGCGAGAACAATGCTGGGTGTAACTAAAAATCCAAAGGAAGAGTACGGTGACAAGATTTTAAGCAGTGTTGCGGAGGATATTGGCAAAAAGGATCAATACGAGTTAACTGATGTCGCCGTTTACTTCGGTGAACCGGATAAAGTTGTTCCCGATCCTTTCTTTAATGGCGATGGACCCGATAGATCGGGTTGCAACTTCTGCGGCGGATGTATGGTAGGATGCAGATATAATGCAAAGAATACTCTCGATAAAAACTATTTATATCTAGCTATTAAACGCGGTGCAGAAGTAAAAGCGGAAACTGAAGTCATTAATGTCGAGACAAATAATTATGCGGAGAGAAAATATACAATAACCTACAAATGCAGCACTAAGTTACTATCTAAGAAATATATGGTCAGCTGCAGCGGAATAATATTTGCCGGCGGTGTATTGGGAACAGTTCCGCTCCTTCTTAAACTTAAAAATACCACTTTCCCTCGTATCTCAGAGAAGATTGGAACCGGCATCAGAACAAACTCCGAAAGTCTGCTCGGTATAACTTCACCCTCAAATGGTGCTGATTTTTCAAAAGGTATTGCCATCAGTTCGATTGTTCATACAGATGCCTTCAGTCATGTTGAGCCTGTTAGATATCCTTCGGGATCCGGATTCTGGCGATTGCAGGTATTACCACTTGTTGAAGGAAAAAATATTTTCACAAGATTTTTCAAAATTATTATCAAGATCATTGCAGAACCGATGAAAAGTGCAAAATTATATTTTGTAAAGGACTGGGCAAGTAAAACACAGATACTGCTATTCATGCAAACCATCAACAGTACGCTTAAATTCGAAAAGGGCTGGTTCAGAATGAGATCAAAAATGGAAAACGGAAAAGCGCCCACAGCATTTCTGAAAGAAGCCCGCGAACTGTCTGCAAGATTCGCTGTAAAGACTGGCGGTACTCCGGGTGCGTTACTGACCGAAACAATTCTTGGAATTCCGACTACCGCACACATTTTGGGTGGATGCACGATGGGTAAAAATGCCGAATCAGGAGTTATAGACAAAGACAATAAACTGTTCGGTTATGAAAATATTTATGTGTGCGACGGATCTATGATATCAGCTAATCCCGGGGTAAACCCGTCGTTAACTATTGCAGCTCTTACGGAAAGGGCAATGAGCAAAATTCCCGTTAAAGATATGCACTAACAAAATCCTTCCCGACACAGCTTAAATAATTTTTAGGTGAAAGTTTCACGGCAGTTGAAAAACTATTGTGCAATAAAAGACAGCGGGAATTCATCCCGCTGTCAACATAACAAAATATCAGCCCGTGAAAGAGAGGTAAATAAACAGAATTATTAAAACCAGAAGAACCGAAGCAATAACGTCGCCTTTCGACCAGCTTGATCTTGATTCCTTTCTATGATCTTCGGTTATAGTACCGTATGTTAAACCGCTGATTTTTTCGTACGAAGGTTCTTCTGTGGCATAACTTACTGCAATCATCACAACAACACAAACTATAAATATAATGAGGCTGTAATACTGGAAGAAAATATTATTGATTATCCAGAAGAATGATCCTTTTGCATATGTGAAGTCATTAAATAATTTTACCGGTGTATCTACCGCAAGTCTGAACAAACCGAGTCCGAAACCTGTTAACAAAGCTGCCAGACATCCTTTTGCATTAAGTCTTTTCCAAAATACTCCTAAAAAGAAAACTACAAATATGGGCGGTGCCAGGTAAGCCTGCACACCCTGCAAATAGTCGTACAATCCTTTACCTCCTTGTATAACCGGGATCCAGGCGAGACCGATCAAAACCATAACACCGGTTGCAACCCTGCCGGTCCAGACCAGTTGTTGCTGAGAAGCCTGCGGTTTGATCCTGGAATAAAAGTCCATAGTAAACAATGTTGATGAAGCGTTAAAAACGCCGGCGAGTGAGCTCATTAAAGCCGCCAGTAAACCCGCAACAACAATACCTCTGACACCAACCGGTAAAACATATGCCACCAGCAGCGGGAAAGCGCTTTGTGCATTATCTCTTATAAGTTCCCCGTCAGCTCCTATTAACTGTTGTTGAATTTCAGGCATCTTTCCCGAAGTGGCAAGAGCAAAAGCTATCATACCGGGAATTATAAAAATGAAAACGGGCAGCAGCTTAAGAAAACCTGCAGCGATAGATCCTCTTCTTGCTTCTCTTTCATTAGGAGCACCCAGTGCTCTTTGAACTATATACTGATCCGTTGTCCAGTACCAGAGACCTATTATCGGTGCGCAGAACAACATGCCGAGCCAGGGATAATTATCGTTGAAATACCATGCCATCTGCCCTGCTTCTTTCACCGGAGCCCATGTATTCTCAACCCCTGCCGGCACAAGAGGTTTCCACAAATTGAACATTTCCGATCCGACAATTTCGCGAAGCTCGCCCCATCCCCCTAAAGCCTGCAGACCGAAAAACGTTACAAGTATGGACCCGAATATTAAAATCAAAGTCTGAAGAGCTTCGGTATAAGCTACTGCGCGCATGCCACCCAGAATTGTGTATATTCCTGTCAGAACGATTACAAGTATTGACCCCAGCCAAAAGCTGTCTAATGCGCCCAGACTTATATCGGGGAGAAGTACACTGAAGACAATTCCGCCGGCAAATATACCTACTGCTATCTTTGTAAGCACGTATGCAACCAGCGAAATAACAGACAAAATTGTACGGGCTGTCGGAGAAAATCTCCTTTCCAAAAATTCCGGCATTGTAAATACCTTCGAACGCATATAAAACGGTACCATTACCCATCCCAGGACTAGCAAACACCATGCATGCAATTCATAATGTGCCATTGCAACACCGTCGGTTGCGCCTGAACCTGCCAGACCAACGAGATGTTCCGAACCAATATTCGAAGCAAAAATTGAAGCACCTATAATGAACCAACCCAAATGCCGACCTGCAAGGAAATAATCGGTTGAAGTATCCTGCTTCTGTTTAATTACCCACCATGCCAGCCCAAGGATAATCAGAAAATACCCGGCAATAATTATCCAATCTAATGTTTGTAGTGTTGACATATAACTCCCCTCTATAATGAAAATATAGTTAACTACCTGGTAGAGAATTTATAGATTGTTGATTGTTTATACACTTCCCCGGGTTTCAATACTGCAGAGGGAAATTCGGGTTTGTTCGGGGAATCCGGATACTTTTGTGCTTCCAGGCAAAGTGCTGTTCTCCAGTTATATTTTTTGCCGCTCTTTCCAATCATCGAACCATCTAAAAAATTGCCGGAGTAAAACTGCAATCCCGGTTGATCGGTTAATACTTCCATAAACCTGCCGCTTGATGAATCGTATAATGTGGCGGCTGATCTTACATCGCCTGTGTAGTCATTCAATACCCAGTTATGATCATAGCCCCTGCCGTATTTAATCTGATCAGTATCTTCATTAATTCTCTTTCCGATTAATGCCGGTTCCCTGAAATCCATTGGGGTGCCTTCTACAGGTATGATTTCACCGGTCGGGATTAAGGTGTTGTCTACGGGAGTAAACTTATCTGCATTGATCATAAGTTCATGGTCAAGTATGCTACTTTCCGGATTTCCTGTTAAGTTAAAATAACAATGACTGGTGGGATTAAGTATCGTAACGGCATCAGTAGTCCCCTTATAATCGATTTGTAATTCATTCTTATCGGTAAGAGTATAAGTCACTTCAATCTTTACATTTCCCGGGTAGCCCTCCTCGCCATCAGCACTTAAATAACTAAGCTTAACCAAGTTTTTGCTATGTCCCTCAACTGTCCACAGAACTTTATTGAAACCTTTGAATCCTCCGTGCAGATGATTAGGTCCGTCGTTGAGTGATAATTGATATTCCGTGCCATCAATTTTAAATTTACCTTCCCTGATACGATTGCCGTATCTGCCTACTATAGAACCCTGAAAAGAATTGTCTTTTTCATATCCCTCCAAATCCTCAAATCCGAATATTATATCATCGGCATTGCCGCTTCGGTCCGGTACATTAAGTGAAACAACTATAGCACCGTAATTAATAATATCAGCGCTCAAGCCATTGTTGTTTGAAATAGTATACATATAAACCTCTTCACCACTTGAGAGTTTTCCGAATAATTTTTTACCGTCACTTTTATCTGGTGAGGAGCAAGAACTTAACAGTAAAGCAGTTAAAAGATACGCGCTTAACGGATAAATTTTTTTATACATTTTTGCTCCTGAATAAAATAGTAAATGGAAATTTAGTTTTAAGAATCGTTTAATAATATCATAAAATGACTCAATAAAAAAGCCGAATTGCGCATACTTATAACCATTTTGCGTACACTTTCAATTACGAAATCCGGAATGTTTCCTTTGAACAATGCTAACAATGCCTTATTAGTTTTCTGTATTCCCGCAATCCCATTCCTTTCTCTTTACGAAAATATCGTGCAATGTGTTCAACATCGGCAAAATTAAAATTAGCTGTTATCTCGGCAATCGTCAGATTTGTTTCAAAGAGCATCTGTTCAATTAATTCAACTCTTACTCTTCTAATTTCCTGCTGAATACTTCTGTTCAGTATGTCCTTAAATCGTTTCTCAAGACTTCTTCTGCCCAATGAAGTTTCCATTACAACACTGTCAACGCTGATTTTATTTTTGGCATTACTCCGGATATACCGTATTGCAGCAGCCACCTGCTGATCACCGATTGAAAGTATATCGGTTGACTGCCTGCGATTGACGTGAGTCGGAGTAACAACTATTTCCTGCCCCTGCATTGATTCTCCTTTCATAAGTCTGTCTAATAGTTCCGCGCAGGCATATCCAGCCTGCTCCGTATTAAGCACAACGCTTGTCAGCGGCGGATCGCAAAGATCACAGATTAGGGCATCGTTATCAACACCAATAACGGCAACCTGTTCGGGTACATTTAATCCTGCAATCTTGCATGCCTCTAGCACATGCTGACCCCTGTCGTCATTACATGCCATTATACCCAAAGGTTTAGGAAGAGACTTCAGCCACTGCGCCATTTTATCCTGTTCGTTCTGCCATGATTTGAACTTATTTGATTTCGGTCTTTGATACTCAAAGACATTGTAACCCGCCTCATTAATATATTTACCGAAGTATCGGGATCGGTTGTCCGACCAAGCCAACTCATTGAATCCGCAAAATGCAAAATTTCGGAAGCCTCTGTTCAGTAGATGTTCTGCAGCAAGTTTAGAAATTTTTACCGAATCAGATTGAACTACCGGTAGATGTGAAAAATTTGCGGGATCGTGAAGAACCATCACCGTGGGTAAATTGAGAGCAATTAATTCTTTTGTTACAACCGAGTTTCGCATGATGATACCGTCGGCTTTCCATCCCTTAAGATGAGGGACTGCTGTTTTCAATCCTCGCGGTTCTCTGTAAAAAGCCCAGGGACCGTGCAGCTTCGAGTATCTCGCAATACCATAAAGTAAACCCCTGCCGAATGCACGGGAAGTTTCTACCAGCAATATTACTCTCGGTAATCGTGTAGACATTACTTTATCAGGTTAACTAATGGATTGCTAAATATAATAAACTAATTCTGGATTATTGTACGGTTTTATTTTATTTAATTATAATTCTGTAAAGCCGGGAGCATCAGATTACGGATAAATTATTCTCACTTCAAGAACTTTAATAGCCTGCTCATTGCTTCCAGGTAGTAGTAATCCGCGTAGCTCAAAGGAACATCAACCTCGCTGTTTGCCGGTAAATGACCCACTCCATGCTTCAGCAGGAAATTAAAATTTTCATCAATTGAAGTACGGTAATCGGGTGAACTGAGAACTGTAATAATGATCTCTGCATTATCGAGATAAAAAGATTTAAGTGAATCGTTACTGTACTGTGCAAGTTCTATCAACGCAGATGCAGTTATCGCTGCGGCAGATGCATCTCTGTATGTATCGGGAATATCTGGTGAATCAAAATCCCAGTATGGTATTTTATCTATCGGTAGTCTTGGGTGATTTAGAAAGAATAACGCTATCTTCTGTGAGTGATCGAGATATCTCTTTAAGCCTGTTTCTCTGTAAGCCATTGTAAAACCGTAAAGTCCCCATGCCTGACCTCTTGTCCAGGAAGATTCATCCGAGTAACCCTGTGCCGTTTTTTTCTGTTTTACCCCGCCGTTCTGCTGGTTATAACTCAGCACATGGTAGCAGCTGCCGTCACGACGGTAATGATTTTGCATTGTCTTATCGGCATGAGACACAGCTGATTTAAACAGTACCGAATCACCGGTCTGCTTAAATGCCCAGAAGAGCAACTCAAGATTCATCATATTATCAACAATTACCAGATACTCGGTTGAATCACTTATATCATCCCAGGATCTGAAACATCCTACATCAGGTTTGTACCTTTTCATAAGCGTGTAAGCTGCGTCGATTATTACTGGTGTAAATGAGGAGTCCGTGGTTAAACGAAGAGCATTACCGTAACTGCAGAAAATCTTGAAACCGATGTCATGATCAGAATAATTATATTTTTCGAGATCAAGGACCATAGTTTTTTGTAACGCAAGATTTTTTATACGATCGTCACTTCCGTACTCATATAAATACCATAGACTTCCCGGGAAAAAACCGCTGGTCCACCAGCCAGATTCATTTGTCCATAATGAGCCGTCACTGTAAATCGACCGCGGGAACAAAGTATCCGGAAGTTCATCGAATAATTTCGAATACTGTATAGCAGCTTTATCGAATGATGATTTAATTATATCGGCTGTGTTCTGCTGGTATGAACATCCTGCGGTGAATATAGTTACAGCCAGTAATATTTTGCCTATCATTTATTCATCGCCCTTCTGTTAATCGTTATCCGGATTTCAATACTATCGGACAAGTATCATCTTTTTCCCGATGTGCTTGTTTTTGTAACCAAGAACATATAAATATACACCTGATGATACATCCCTGCCGTTATGATCCTTGCCATTCCAGATCGCGGAATGCTGTCCGGAATGAACATGGTTCTGATTTAAGGTCCGTACTTCATTGCCTAATGAATCATAAATTGTAATAGAAACAAATCCGTCCTCCGTAATCTTATAATCAATAACTGTTGACGGATTAAATGGATTCGGATAATTCTGTTCCAGCATAAACGACATTTTTGTTTCTTCGCGCGAATATTCAAGCGCAGATGTAAGAATGCTCTCGTTGGATGTTATTATAATAGATCTTAAAAGCTTACCGGATTCTGTAAGATTATCTTCGGTCCAGTCCCCATCTGCCGAAGCACCTGGTTTTAAAGCAGATGCTGTTTCCTCCTTGTCGGCAATCGACCAGTTGCACCAGCTTATTTTATTATCCTCAAGAAAGTTTATCCATGTTTCGGTTTCATCATAGTCCAGATAACCGCTCCCGTTTGATTCACAAGTGCCGAACTCAGTAACGAACAATGCCACCCCTCTTCCCAGTGCCGTCCGAGCTTTTGTTCTTAAGAATTCTTTATGCGTCGCAGCATAGAAATGCAAAGAGTAGGCAATGTTGTTAGAATTTATCGGATCCTGCGAAGCGATATCTACATCCTGAGACCAGGTCGGGGTTCCGACAATTATTATATTATCCGGATCAACTGAACGGATTTCACTTATCACCGCTTCGGAATACGGTTTGATTACATCACTCCAGTCAACATTCACCGGCTCATTATAAATTTCATAAATTATATTCGGTGTATCGCCGTAGAGAGAAGCTATCTCTTTAAAAAATGTTTTTGACTGTTCCAAATGTTCCTGTGCATTATGATCGTGCCAGTCAACTATTATGTATATACCGAGTCCGATGCATGCGTCAATAACGTCTCGCACTTTATTCATTTCCGAGATCGGATTAGTTAAGTAACCACCGGATTCAACCGCCATTGCCGCTCTTACGACGGTACATTTCCAGTCATCACGAAGCCACTTAACGCATTCATAGTTATAATATTTTCCGATCCACTGACTCCAGAAGAAGCTCATTCCTCTGAGCACAACCGGTTCGCCTTTTTCATTAATTATTTTATTGCCGGCAACAGTGAGTTTACCATACAAATCAACTATAGAAGTATCGCCCGAAGCTGCATTGAGAGAAATTGTTCCTGTTAGCAATGATATAATACAAATCATGTGGAAAATTTTAATAGTACTGGTAACATCCTTTTTAAACATACTACCTCTTTAATTCTTTAAATGTTGAGTTGCTGTTTATTCCGTTCCATCGGTTCAGACAGCAGATTAAATATAATTTTATTATCTCTACTTCGCTGTGTAAAAAATATCCGCACATTTTATCATTTAATAATCCTATTAATTCAGTTTGTTCAGTCAGATGCAATAAACTTGGAAAGCAGTTTTACATAAGAAGCCTGGTAATAAATAGCCGGCTCTGTAATTTCCCATGAGTTTTCAGGCACACTGTTGTTCCAGTTTAAGTAACATTTTTGCACCGGCTGTGTAAGTATATCTATCCTGCTGCCGTTATAATAAAAATTGGGACCGCCGGGCACATAACCTGGAGCAGGATTTTTATCCCATTCCGATAAGTTGGAAAACCAATCGTGCCATATTTCATCGGTGCAGAGCTCAGCCCCGTATTTATACATATTACTCAGATACACAATGCCCAGCGGATTCACTCCGTGAAAATAATGAAGTATCCCGTGAGCTCTCCTCAAATAGTTTTCTCTTCTATCCTCATTAATATTATATTTTATAAAATCGTAATTTGCACTTCCCAGGGCTGCTCTTGGATTATTGGATCCCCAGGTATAAAGAGCACCTGGTATATATGCCATGTAAAGATCTGCACGCGGTTTGAAATCAAAAATATCAAGACCAAAACCCTGCTTCATCCGGTGCTCAATAATTTCTTTCTTTGCTTTTTCATCAGCACCCGGTATAGTTGTGTAATATAGAAGTGCATCCCCGTGCTGACTAAAGTAAAGCGAAAGATATGTATCATAAAACTGAGCTGTTATCATATAATTATTTTTAACCACTTCATTATAGATTTCGTTAGTCGTTAATGCATACAAATAAATTGCGGAAATTACTTCCATTTCTTTTTGCGAATGCGGGTATTTATCTGCATCGCCCGATTTTATTTCCTGGCTGTCGCAATTAAATGAATGAGGGTTGTTCTGAAACCAGTTCCATGCTTTTTCAGCCCTGATTTTAAGTTCTTCACAATACTTCTCCAGTCCCGGAAATTCAGATAGTACAATTGCGGCATGTGCAAACATTCCAGCGGCTGCTATTGCTGAAGAAGAACATTTAGGTCCGTAGTAACGCGGACGATTATCGGAACTAGGGGGTGAAGCGACATTATAATCAATATTTCCCATCTTAATGAGAACGCCGCCATCGCTGTCCTGCATTTTCATTATCCAATCGATTTCATATTTTATTTCATCTATTATATCGGGAATACCGTTACCTGATTCGGGGATATTATAATCGTCTGTAAAAACTTTCGGGTTCTGCTCATAGGCAGTTAGAAGCATATGAACCGGGCTGTCGGCAAAAGTTACATATTTGTTGTAATCTCCTGCATCCATCCATCCGCCCGATAAATCCCTTGCAGTTGCAGGATTATTCTTATCGTCAACGAATCTTGCTTCGGTATCCTGTCCGGGACCGATAAATGCGGCGGAGTCAGTCCACGGTTCTTCCGCATAGGGTATTTCTTTGGGATCATTGAGTCTCTGATAATAAAATACACGCATAGCCGCTTTAAGTAGCTCTCTATATACATCATCAGAAATCATGAACTTATTAGATCCGGCATTGTTTTCCCTGTCGAAAATATAATATTCCCCTTCATTTGTTAAGTCTGTAAAGTCGAACCACCAGCCTTTGTCGCCGGAAGTAAAATCCACAGCGCCGTTATTCCAGACATCGATGCTGTCTGTAAAAACCACTTCATCAGTATCCCATGTTCGCACTTCATAAACCGAACCGGGGATAAAGCTGTCTTCCGAGTTTCTTCCGAATTGTGGATCGGCTATAACCGCAACTTTAAAATCGCCGGGTCTGTATCCAAACTGATCGATCATTATGTACTTCTGGATTTTTTCAGGTCCTGCAATAAGATTGGATACATTTATCAAAGACATCATGATGGCAAATTGTACTAACCGCTTAACATTCATCAGAACCTCTTACTTATTATATTGTTATAAGAATTTACTGCCAATTCATAATCTTTCTGTAAAATGGAAGCAATTCATCGGCAATCATTTCATGCTCCTTTCTATCGGGATGCCCTGTACAACCATTGTTATAAGCTCTTTGAAAAGCATATAAATGTATCTTGTCGTCCCCGTCTTCTTTAGCTTTCTTCACTATTTCCTTTAAATAACTTTGCAACCGAGTACTTTTCTTCCCGGATAAAGTAGGACTGGTAAGGCAGCATATAGTTGCACTACTGTTTTTATTTCTAATATGTTTTAGAAACTGAATATAATCATTTACATACATTGCGGAATCAAGAGGTTCGCGGTCATATGTGCCGTCGCCATCCGAAAAATCATTAGTGCCCAGACAGATTGATACAAGATCCGGTTTAAAAATTTCCTTATTCCACAACAGGGTTGAATCCGTATCAAGAAAAAGATTATCATAAACCTGCGGCATTGTGGGTCTCTTACTATTCCAGTTCCGTGTTGTACCTATTCCCGAAACAGAACTTAACAGCCAGTCAGCACCAAGTTTTCTTGATATCACAGGTCCGTATGCAAAATATGCATTATGCTGATCGAACCACATTCCAGAGTCGCATGGTATTTCATTCATTTCCAGACCCATCCCACAAGTAATTGAGTTACCGATAAACTCAATTCGTTTGTCGCAAAAATTTTTTGAGGGCAGAATTTCTTCGCATTCGATGCCAGTTAAATCAATATACCCGTTCTGCGACTCCGTAGCCTTACACACCAGCAGAGTATGCACAGTATCTTTCAGATCCGAAACAACTTTATATTC
>JAFGMI010000008.1 GCA_016927595.1 Melioribacteraceae bacterium
CTTTTTATATCTACTGCATTATTCGCAGCAGAGGCTGAAATATGGATGTTTATAAAAAACGGTACATCATGGATGTCCGCCCAGGTAGATGTCTACAAAGCCATATCAGAAGGAGGATATTATTATTATGGCGGGAAGAAGGTACCTAGCTATCCAGATGGAGAAAACTGTAATGGCAGAATTGATATTGGATATGAAGATTACACAAGTGATCCTATATGTTCACCCCTCGATTACAATTCAACCTATATAATAGTTGTTGCAAATCAGGATTACCTAATAATCGATATAGGTTCTAGTGGCGGGACGCCTGATGTTAATATACATTACGATTATCAGAGCCGTTCTTTTTGGGATTCAAATAATCATGGAACCGTTAGTTTAGCAGAACAGGGGAATAATGTGCCACAATATTTATTTTTCAACAATAATTTCCCGGGTGGATCCATATCTGTTTATAATGAATTAAAGACATCTTTACCATTTAATACTTATGAACTGCCGGGACACAATATCCCATTGACCGCGGTCGAAAGTTCAACTCCAATAGAAGGGTATAAACGAGTCTGGTCGACCGGAAATAATCCAAGCGTATGGTTAAAAACGGAGAATGGTAATCAATCATTATTTCCAAATCCAACGAACCAAACAAATTCTTATTCTGTTACAACCTATGATGATGTAACTATTCAAGCGGATCAACGATTAGCAAAGGATATTACTTTTTCTAATCAATTTCCAGGTATAGGTTTAGTTGGAAATCATATCGTTGAGATCGTAGAAGGTAATCCGCATACTGAAACGGCTGACGCAACAGGTCAGAGTAATGGTATATTTTTCACATTTGATCATTGGAGTACGGGATCGGATCCATACAGTAGAACACAAAGTTTTGAGTACAATGACGACGCCAGCATTCAGGCAATTTATAGTGCCAAGCCAATGTTCAACGATGTCAGTTACCGTTTCTTACAGATTTCAGCACAACCTACCGGTATGCACACTGGTTGTATCAGACTTACGTGGCAAGAGCATCCTAACTCAAATGTAACATGGTACGCGGTATATAGAAAAATTGCAGTGAATGGTACTCCTCAGCTTTTACGAACATTGGTTCGTGGTAATACTGAATGCATCGACGGGGAATTTTTATACTACGGCGGTGAGATTATGGAAGCTTTATCGTACAGTGTATTAGCAAAATATTCGTATACTAACGAATGGTCTGAACATACATGGCTAAATGCTGCAGGAGGTGATTCAGGATTACCTGCACTCTGGAAGAAAGGAAATAATAATACTTATCATGCCATTACTGAATATGCAATCGGTAACTTTCCAAATCCATTCAATCCCTCAGCCTGGATTAGTTATCAGCTTCCGGAAGCAGGCGTTGTTTCAATTAAAGTGTATGATATGCTCGGCAAAGAAGTTGCGGAACTAGTAAACGAAATGAAAGATATGGGAATATACAATGTTCAATTCAATGCTAATGATTTGGCAAGCGGTATTTATGTTTATACAATCAGGGTTGATGCTTTGAGTGAAGAGAGTACCGGATTTATTGCAAGTAAAAAAATGCTGCTGATGAAGTAAGTTTTTGTACTCTTCTACAAAGGGGCTGTCCCAAACTGTCATTCCTGCTTGCAGCAGGCAGGCTGAGGAGTCAGGGGGTTGCTTGACGAAGTGAGAATCAATAATTAAACAAGATTTCACTCCCGCTAAAGCGGGATCGAATGGACAGTAATTACTTTTGGGACAATCCCTTTATTAGTCTCTCACTTGTTGAATTACTTCATATCCCTTCAGGCTCTTACTTTATTTTGAATCAATTGATTTTTTTTGCTTGCATGCTGCAAGCAGGATTGATTTCTGTGTTTCACAACTTTGCTCTTTATACTTTAGATTATTAGCTTGTTTTTATTATTTTTGTCTCAACGCAGGAGATTTTATGGCGAACAAACTTCTTTACCATTTTTTTGATGACGACGATTTTTTAATGATTTCCGGGAAAATCAAGGAAATTGAAAAAATAACATCCGGAGAAATAAGGGTGGCTCTCAAAGATTCGTTATCATTCCGTGAAAGGAATAAATCCATAAAAGAGCTTGCCGGCGGGGAATTCATCAGACTCGGCATGCACGATACGCGTGATAAAACGGGCATTCTGCTATACATAAATCTGAAATTGAGGAAATTCTATATTCTGGCTGATGACGGAATTAACAACAAAGTAGAACAGGAAACGTGGAACAATATTGCAGCCGGGATGGAAGCGGATTTTCAAATCGGTCAGTATACTATGGGAATTATCAAGGCACTTGATAAAGTAGGCTCAATTCTAAACGAACATTTTCCAATCATGGCTGACGATACCAACGAGCTTTCGAACAAGGTTATCGTGTGATTTGAAACAGGGAATTTTTTGTAAAAAGAATTTGTTTCAGTAGTTATGAAAACGACGAGACGAAAATTTATTAAGAAAAGCCTTTTAACTACCGGAGCAGCTTTTTTTGTACCCTCCCTGTTTAATGAAAACGATACTGCTGCATATCCTGTAAAGTTGAATTATAAACCCGATCCTAAAACCTGGTCTGATGCTGAAGTAAATATTGCATGGATCGGACATTCCACTATGCTTATTAATATTTACGGAAAAATTATTCTTACCGATCCGGTACTTTTTGATAGAGTAGGACTTTATTTTTTCGGCGGTAGTATTGGTCCTTCAAGACTTACACCACCAGCATTAACAATCGATGAAATACCGAAACCGGATCTGATACTTTTATCACATGGACATATGGACCACACCGATTACCCTACATTAAAGGAGATTACGGAAAGATACCCTGATAAGATTGATGTGGTTACAGCTTATCTGACCAGAGATATAACCGAAGACCTTCCCTGGCGTTCGATGACCGTACTTGACTGGAACGAAGAAACTAATCTCCACGGGATAAACATCAAGGCTTACGAGGTGGAACATTTCGGCTGGCGTTTTCCGTGGGAAAAAGACAGATCCCGCGGGTACTTCAAGGACGGAAGAAGTTATAACGCTTACCTTATCGGGTATAAAGATAAAAAAATCCTTTTCGGCGGCGATACCAGAAATAGCAGCAAGCTGAATGTATTAAGGGATGAAAGTGTCGATGTAGCTTTGATGCCTGTCGGTGCTTATAATCCCTGGAAACAATCGCATTGCAATCCCGAAGAAGCACTTCATATGGCTGACGGTTTTAATGCTAAGTATTTTATACCCATGCATTGCAAAACATTTCAGCAGGGCAGAGAGCCGTTTAACGAACCTATCGACTGGCTGAAAAAATCAGTCGGAAATTATAAAGTTAAACTCGGATTGGAGGAGATAGGACAAACATTTACGCTAACCTGAATTACCCGGTCTTAAAAGTGATATCAGTCCTCTGAACTTAATGTGTTGAATCGAAATTCCTCCGATAATAAATATCAAACCAATTACGGACGATAATAATATAGTCTCGCCCAGTACTGCTGAAATGAAAATCAAAGAAATGAATGGAGCCAGATAGGCAAGTGTAGAGGTTTTAGCCTTGTTCGTGCTTAATTCCAATCCCTTAAGCCAGACGAAAAAAGTAATTCCCATTTCGAAGAATCCTATATAAACAGCCCCTGACAGATATTCAATACCGTCGAAAGAAAACGAATCGAATAAGATGATATATATCGCCGAGAATATTGAACCGAAGAAAAATGCTCCGAACAATTTGTAGTGAGCCTGGTTTTTATCCTTTAAATTAATTATCCAGTAGGTAGCCCATATAAGAGAACTTCCTGCAGCTAGAATTACACCCAACGTACTATGAAACTCGAGACTGAATATACTGCCCCTCGTGGCGATAATTATTACACCGGCAAATGCTGATATAAGTCCTGCTACTGTTTTTAACGAGAGGTGATGGCTCAGGAAGAGGGCTGCGAAAACCGATATCATTATAGGCCAGGTAAAATTAAGCGCCTGTGCCTCCTGTGCCGGTAGGAGTGAATAAGCTTTGAAGAGGATTAAATAGTACAGAAAGGGATTGGTCAGTCCGATGACAGCGTTCTTAACAGATAATGAATTTATAAATACTTCTTTTATATTTTTGTTCGATTTTATATATGCAATAATCCCCAATGCAACTGCACTTGATGATGATGAATAAAAAAGAAGCTGCGACGATGACAATTCCTCTAAAGTCAATTTGAATGCCGTGGCTACGGTAGACCAGAAGAAGACAGCCGTTAGTGAATACAGAATGGATTTGGTTTTATTTTTCAAATGATATTATTATCATAATAGTGGATTTGCAAATTTAGTGAAATGATTTCTGGTTTTTAAAGATGAATAAAAATAAACCGGATAAAAAGAACCTGCTTCTGCCAGAAAATATGATTTATATGTATGCTCATGGTGCGTTTCCGATGGCGGATAAAAACGACGGAATTGAATGGTATCTGCCCGGAACACGGGCGATTTTACGTCTGGATGATTATAATTTCCCGAGATCACTGCGTAAATTCATGAACGGTTCATCTTTTCAGTATAAATATGATGAAAATACGATGGAGGTTGTGGAGCGCTGTGCCGCACGTGAGCGGACATGGATTTCGGATAAGCTTATTAAGGCATACCGAGGACTTTATGAAGCAGGTCACCTCCATTCTGTTGAGGTTTTTAATGATGATTTACTTATCGGCGGACTTTACGGTGTTACTTTCCGGGGTGCATTTTTCGGCGAGTCGATGTTTTCTGATATAAGCCAGTCTTCCAAAGCTGCATTGATCAAGTTAATCGAAAGACTAAATGCTAAGGGATTTTCTCTGCTCGATATACAGTTTATTACCGGACACTTAAAGATGTTTGGTGCCGTCGAAATATCTTTCGATAAGTTTCAGGAAATGTTGATATCTGCATATCTCCGCGATGTTTCATTCTGATTTCATTTTCTCAAGTTCATCGCGCTCTTTCCTGCCGAGACTTTTTATAACAAGTCCGTATGAATGGTCAATTAATTCTTTGATAAATAATGGTTTTAAACGTCCCTGCAGATTCACAGAATTCCAGTGTTTTTTGTTCATATGGTAACCGGGCGTAATCTCTTCATGCTGCTCGCGAAGTTCCGCAGCAAGCTCGGGATCGCATTTAAGATTAATTGAATATGGCATATTGATGCTGCCAAGACAAAACATCTTGGACATTACTTTAAATACCAGCGTTTCATCATCAAACGGAAGACTCTCAGTTACTCCCTTTTTTCTCAAACAGTATTCCCTTATATCTCCGATATCCAATGCAGATTCCTTTTTACATTAAGTTTTTTAATACCACGTATCAATTTTAACAAAATTATACTTAATTTTGCGTTCGAACACAGATATATTGATTTTTTGAAACAATTAATTTTATCGATTGTAACAGAACAGAAATAAAAGCGGATATTTGATGAAAAAACTTATTGCTATATTTATTTTGATCTACACCGCCGTTGCTGCCCAGCATGCTCTTTCGCAGAACGGAATAATAGATACAAACAAAGTACTGGTGCCTGAATCTTATCACCCGCGGGTTAATCAGGTTGTAACGTCAATATTAACGAATTATCATTATCTCAAGACTGATCTTAACGATTCTCTCTCAGCAATAATATTCGATAATTATATCAACACGCTCGATCATTCAAAATTGTATTTCCTGAAATCCGATATTGAAGAGTTCCGCAAAGAAAGATTTATGATTGATGATTATCTGCAAATTGGCAACGTCCAGTTTGCTTATAAAGTGTTTAACAGATATAAAGAAAGATTAAATTCCAGGATCAAAAGTATAAACAATTTGCTAAAGAAGGAGTTTGATTATACTGTTGATGAATATTACGAACCTGACAGAGATAGTTCGGACTGGTCTGTTAAAATGTCTGAACTGGATGAAATATGGCGGAAGAGAATTAAAAATGATGCTCTCAATAAAAAATTATCGGGTGACGACTGGCAAAAAACTGCAGAGTCATTAAGTAAAAGATATTCCAATTTTCACACCGTAATACTTCAGTACAAATCGGAAGACGTTTTTCAGCTTTACATGAATGCCTTCGCAACCGCGATAGATCCGCATACGAGCTACTTTTCGCCGATAACCTCTGAAAATTTCAACATATCCATGGCGCGCTCACTCGAAGGAATCGGTGCACAGCTTACGAGTATAGACGGTTATACTACAATCGTGAAGGTTATTAAAGGTGGACCGGCAGATAAAAGCAATAATCTGTTTGAGAACGACAGAATTGTCGCGGTAGGACAGGGTGAAGACGGCGAAATGGTAGATGTAGTCGGATGGAGAACCGATGATGTTGTTCAGCTTATCCGGGGTGATAAGGGCACTACAGTACGTTTGGAAATTCTGCGGGCTGAGGATACACCGGATATGCCAACAACAACGATTAAACTTGTTAGGGAAAAGGTAACACTGGAAGACCAGTCCGTTAGCACGGAGACAATTTTACTTAATGAGAACAACAACAGTTTTAATCTGGGAGTTATAAAGATTCCTGCATTTTATCTCGACTTTAAAGCACGTGCCAGGGGAGACAGAGATTATAAAAGTACAACGCGTGATGTTAAGAAGGCGATTGTTGAACTTCAGAAACAGAATGTGGATGGAATAATTGTTGATTTAAGAGGTAACGGAGGCGGTTCTCTTCAGGAGGCAATAGAACTCACCGGTTTGTTTATTGAGGACGGACCAGTTGTTCAGGTAAAAGATACGCGTGGAATAATAGAGGTTAACAAAGATCCCGATCCCAGTATTTTCTACAGCGGTCCGATGGCGGTGCTGATAGACAGATACAGTGCTTCCGCATCTGAAATATTTTCAGCCGCTATTCAGGATTACGGACGCGGACTGATCATAGGCGAACAGACTTTCGGTAAGGGAACCGTACAGAATTTGATTGATCTCAACAGAATGTTAAGAAGCGGTGATACCGAATTCGGGAACGTTAAACTTACAATAGCCAAGTACTACAGAATAAACGGAAGCAGTACTCAGCTTAAAGGTGTTCTTCCCGATATCCCTTATCCCACCGTAACCGATCCCGGGGAAGTAGGCGAGGCTTCCTATCCGAGTGCCATGAAATGGGATCAGATTAGTACTTCTTATTATGACCGGTACGATAATTTTTCGGATTATTTACCCGAAATTCTGGAACGACATAATAACAGGATCGATAAAGATATAGAATTTCAATACATGCTTGAAGATATCCGGGAATACAAAATAAACAAAGAGAAAAAAAGGTTTTCACTCAGGGAATCAGTCAGAAAAGTAGAGCGCGAAGAAGCAGAACTTAAAAGAAAAACACGCGAGGAAGAAAGACAGAAAAGATCTGAGTTAAAAGTAGTTAAGAAAAATGAAGTAAACGCCGGTGAATCTGATCTCGGCGATCCGGAACTCGAAGAAAGCGGTCGAATCCTTGCCGATTTGATTACCCTTAAATTCGGATGAATAATTCCGGGTATGTTTGCATGCCCGGAAAATACTCCAAGTAATGAATCACATCTTTTTGAATATTAATTTTTTTGTGTCCATTTTAGCACCTGGTGTTTAAAAGTTTAATAAGCGGCTCGGAGGCCTAAATGAATTACAAAAAAATACTAATACTTATTACAACATTGCTGATTCTGATATTTATTTTTCAAAATACGGAATCAACACCTGTTGTGTTTCTTACATTTGAATTTATAATGCCGCGGGCAGTATTACTTGCAGCCGTTTTTGCTGCAGGAATTATAGTAGGAGTTCTGCTGCCCTTTAATCTGAAAAAAGAAAAAAACGAAAAATAAAATGAGATGATTTAATCATGTGGGAAATAATATTCGGCGCATCAATCATTATGATCATGCGCGTATGCGACGTTACAATCGGAACTATAAGAACAATTCTTGTTGTGCAGGGTAAAAAGTACCTGGCAGCTATTGCGGGATTTACAGAAGTCCTTATTTGGATATTTGCGATGCGCTATATTGTTAATCATCTGGATCATACCATAAATCTGTTTGCTTATGCAGGAGGTTTTGCGCTTGGTAATATACTGGGAATTACTCTTGAGGAGAAAATTGGGATAGGTTATGTACAACTGAATATTATTTCAAGAAATGCTGCTGATAAAATCGCTGGCAAACTGAGGTCGTCAAAATTCGGTGTGACTCTGCTGCCCGCCGAAGGAGGATCGGGAGGTATGGCTATTCTTGTTGCTATTATAAGAAGAAGAGATTTGAAGAATGTTATTAAAATAGTAGAATCCGAAGACCCTAAATGTTTTATAACGGTTCAGCACTCCAGACCATACAGAGGGTTCATACACGGATCAAGAAAATGAAGATACCGGAAATTATTATGCTTGTTATGGTAAATAATAGATCTTTAAAAGCCGTTTCATCAAATTCGGGATATATAATTGAAGACCAATGCGGTAAGAATTCTGGAATCGAATAAGATTGAGCATGATGTAAAGATGTATGAATTTAATGAAGGTGAAACAGATGCAGTTTCAGTTGCAAAGAAGATTTCGGTGGAGCCTGAAAAAGTTTTTAAGACTCTTGTTGCCAGAAACGAAAAGAATAGTATTTTTGTTTTTGTAATCCCCGCAAACTTTTCACTTGATTTAAAAAAAGCCGCTTCTGTATCAAATTCAAAAAAAATTGAAATGATTAAAGAAAAGGAATTACTGCCTCTGACCGGTTATATTAAAGGCGGGTGTTCTCCTATCGGTATGAAAAAACAGTTTACGACATTTATCGATGAAACTGCATCGCTATGGGACAGAATCTTTGTGAGTGCGGGTGTGAGAGGTTCGCAGATCTTTTTAAGTCCGGACGATTTACGAAACCTTGTCTCCGCTCAAATTGCCGAACTAATCTAGTTTAATCCAATATTTCCATTTTATAACAATTTTTAGTATACTTGCATTCTAAAATTTTCGGAGTAAACATGGCTAAACAACAATCTTTTGCTGATAAGGCAAAAAAGAAAGAAAAATCCGCACTGTTAACGGTTAAATACGTAAAAACAGTTAAATCGGTTAATGGCAGTTATAAATTTCAGGAAAAGCTAGTAAAACTTGACGATATCAACAAAGTTACAACACTAAAATAAAGCGGTTATACCGCTTTTTCTTTTTATTACCTAAAAACTTTCGTAGGTGTTTGATTAATTGTAATTTTTTTTTATCTTCAAACGCTACGCAGAGCGACTGACCTATTAAAACTAGATAAAATTTTACTTCATGCGTGGTTAGATTTTTAACCGTTATCGCAGTGGCTTCATTTTGAAACGAGACGAAAAGAAAGGGAGTGTAAAATGATAAAAGACAAAACAATGAAATTTTACGGAATGAGGGATTTGGACAGATTGCCTCAATTAACGGGATTATCGGAACATCAGAAATTTGAAATTAAGGTTGTATCTCATGTGTTGCCGTTCCGGACCAACAGTTATATTGTTGATGAACTAATAGACTGGAATAATATTCCGAACGATCCCATGTTTCAGCTTACTTTTGTACAGAAAGAAATGCTAGAACCTGAACACTTTAACAAGATGGCAAAAGTTATTTCACGCGGATCAAATGCTGATGAGATAAAATCAGTTTCGCACGCAATCAGGATGGAATTAAAACCGCATCCGGCAGGGCAGATGACCGCAAATGTGCCGTTGATGGATGATGAACCCGTTCCTGGTGTTCAGCATAAATACAGGGAAACATGTCTGGTATTTCCTTCGAGCGGACAAACATGTCATGCTTACTGCACTTTTTGTTTCCGCTGGGCGCAGTTTGTAGGGATTAATGATTTAAAGTTTGCTACCGACGAGTCTAAAAGATTCCAGAAATACATCCGTGAACATAAAGAACTTACTGATGTACTTTTCACCGGCGGCGATCCGATGGTTATGACACTGCCAAAACTCGAAGCCTACATCCTGCCTTTGCTTGAACCTGAATTCGATCATATTCAAAACATTCGTATCGGCACAAAATCGCTTTCATACTGGCCATACAAATATGTTACCGATAAAGACGCCGATGGAATAATGAGATTGTTTGAAAAAGTTGTTGAATCGGGGAAACATCTTGCAATTATGGCTCACTTCAGTCACTGGGTAGAGTTACAGACTCCGGTTGTACGGGAAGCAATCAAAAGAATAAGGAATACAGGTGCTGAAATAAGGTCGCAGTCTCCCGTACTAAGACATATAAATGACAACGCAGCTGTATGGTCGAGGATGTGGAAAGAGCAGGTAAAAATGGGAATTATTCCATATTACATGTTTGTGGAAAGAAAGACCGGTGCCGAGAACTATTTTGAAATTCCATTATATAAAACTTTTGAGATATTCAGGGAAGCTTATACGTCGCTTTCCGGATTGCACCGAACGGTTCGGGGACCGTCTATGTCCGCTATGCCCGGCAAGGTTGCGATAGACGGTATTGAAACTATAAGAGGCGAGAAGGTATTCGTACTTAGTTTTATACAGGGCAGAAAAGCCGAATGGGTCAGGCGACCGTTTTTTGCAAAATACAGCGAAACAGCTACATGGCTTGACCAACTTAAGCCGGCATGGAGAGAAGAGAAGTTTTTCTATAAAGATGAGCTTGATCAGATACTGCAGGAGAAAGCCGATAAGTACGATAATCTGCCAAATATAAAACCATCTGTTTCCGGAGCCGCATAGAGAGTAAATGAGGTTGTTGAAAAAGAAATCATTTTTATTTCGATTCCGGCACAACTTCCTTATAAGGTAAAACCTGATGGCGGGGAAGAAAACCTGATTCAATTAAAAACCGGACGGATACTAAGGAAGAATATATTACTGGAACGTAAGTTTAAGAAGTTTTAAGTCATGCTTTAAGAAAACTAACAGCTTGATAATTTACCCGGAAACTACTTCCAGATTTGGGTTAACTTCACGTCTAAGAAGATTTTCTATTGCGACCAGCGTACCTCTTATCGCACTCGGGCAGGATCCGCACGCACCCTGATACCTGATTGTTAAAATTGTCCCCTCAAGACCCAGTACTTCAAGACCACCGCCGTCACCGGCAAGTGCAGGTCTTACTCTTTGATCCAGAAGCTGATTGATTTGTTTAAGTAGCTCTGTCTCTGCAGCGGAGGTACCTTCGATCTTTTTTTCAGGCGGAATAAGATTTATATCAAAATTTTTTATGAACTCAACAAAAGGTTTTTGAATCTGTCCCCAGCTTGTTCCGGGATCCTTTTCAATAGTTATAAATTTATCCATGTAAAATACCGATACGACACCATCAATTTCAAAAATACCTTTAGCCAGCGGATCTTTATCGGCTTCTTCCTTATTAGTATAATTCCTTGTCTCGGCGTTTAGTAGCCTTTCATTCAAAATGAATTTAAGTGCCTGCGGATTTGGAGTAAGATCAACATCCTGAACTATAAGCATATTTTCCTCTTTAATTACTTTTCTTAAATAACCACATTAAAATAATAATAGTTCAATTTACATTTTGTCGTAATAAAAATAAACGAACTTCTGGTAATAATATGTAGCCGTAATTATTAACCGTGTCTCGTTCTGTTGTCAATAATTAAAACAAATTCTCCTTTCATTTTCCTTTTTTTTACAATTTCCGAAATTTCATGCACCGGACCCCGATAAATATTTTCATCTTTTTCTGTGAGCCTGTAAGCAAGTACGACAGGTTGAAATTTACCGAAAAAACTCTCGACTTCTTCCAGCATTTTCTGAAGTCTGTAAGGAGTTTCCATTAATACAATGATATCGTTAATTCGTTTCAATGAAAGGTATTCTTTGCGGCGCTCATCTTTTTTGGGTGAAAGCCAGCCATAAAAATAAAACTTTTCGATGTGTAAATTTGATCCTGTAATTGCCGGAATTAATGAGTTCACGCCGGGTATTATTACAATTTTAATCTTATAAGAAATTGCAAGGTCTAACAGATAATGACCAGGATCGGAAAACAGAGGTGTTCCGCAGTCGGATATGAGTGCAGCATTCTTTCCATTGTGAATGAGGTTTATTATTTCCGGTGAATTTTCCTTTTCGTTATGCTCGTTTACAGAATATAATTCTTTTTCAATTTCGTAATCCGATAGTAACCGTCGGGCAGCTTTAAACTCTTCGCAGACAATAAAATCAACTTCCCTCAGTATTTTCAATGCACGTATAGTGATATCATCTTTATTGCCGATTGGCGTAGATACTATATAAAGTGTTCCTGCCAAAGTTAATCCGATGTGTTATTGTAATAATTCTTTCAACTTTAATTTTAGTTCGTCCAGAGCGATAGTATCTTTATCACCTGTACGTCTGTTTTTAATCTCCACCTTTCCTTCTTTTAGGTTGCGCTCGCCGATAATTATCTGCACGGGCATCCCCAGAAGATCGGCATCATTGAACTTAAATCCGGCTGATGCATCAATTCTGTCGTCGAATAAAACTTCATAACCTGCCTTTGAAAGCTCATCGTACAACTCGTTGCTTTTATTAGCAATAAGCTCGCTCTTCATGTTTAATGCGATAAGATGAATACTGAAAGGTGCAAGAGTTGTATCCCAAATGATACCTTTATCGTCATAATTCTGTTCAATGTAACAGGCAAGAACTCTTTCGCATCCAATGCCGTAGGATCCCATTATCGCCGGGTGAGACTCTCCTTTTTCGTCGAGATAATACACACCCAGTGCTTCAGAATATTTAGTACCGAGTTTAAAAATATGTCCGAGTTCTATAGCTTTGAAAACTTCAAGCTTACCGTTGCAACGCGGACAACCTTCGCCCGATTCAACGCTTCGCAGATCAAAATATTCGATTGCGGGAACATCTCTTTTCAAGTCTAATCCGCCGATGTGGTAATCATTCTTATTTGCGCCGCTGTAAAGATTATTCCCGTTTCTTAATCGGTTGTCTGCAATAATTCTATGTTTAAATCCTATTGGACCAATAGAACCGGCATCGGCACCTGTAATGTTCTGCAGCTCTTCCGGGTGACCGGGTCTTACGTCACCGCCAATCACCGTGTTAAGTTTTGTTTCGTTAACCTCATCGTTTCCCGACATAAGCACAAGCAGCGGCTCGCCGTTGTGTATGTAAACTCTGGACTTAGCAGTTTCGCGCTGGTTGATTTTCAGGAATTCACAAAGCTCGTCGATGCTTTTTACATCAGGTGTATGAATCTCATAAAGTTCTTTACTGTTATCATCTCTGTTAACTGTTTCAATTTTAGAAGTAGCAACTTCAACATTAGCAGCGTAACTGCAGCTTTCGCAGTAAGCCACAGTATCTTCACCGGCATCGGATTTTACCATAAACTCTTCGGATTTATTTCCGCCCATGGCGCCGCTCGAAGCACCAACAACAAAGTATTTTAATCCGCATCTGTCGAAAATTTTACGATACGCCTGGTCGTGCAACTCGTAAGCTTTATCAAGATCTTCCCAGGTCGCGTCAAACGTATAGGAATCCTTCATCAAAAATTGTCTGCCTCTTATCACACCGCTTCTTGGTCTTGGTTCGTTCCTGAATTTCGTCTGTATCTGGTACCAGATTTGCGGCAAATCCTTATAAGATTTAAGCGTTCCTTTTGCATGAAAGGCCATTATCTCTTCATGTGTAGGTGCAAGCACATATTCCCTGTTCTTAACATGAAACAATATATCACCGAAACCCTCAACCCTTCCGGTTGCCTCCCAGATTTCTTTGGGATTCAGACCAGGCAGATGAAATTCCTGCCCGCCGATTGCGTTCATTTCTTCACGAATAATGTCGGTTATTTTCCTGAGAACTTTATATCCCAGAGGGAGGAAAGAGTAAATACCGGCTGATACCATTCTTACCATACCCGTCCGGAGCATTAAAATATGGCTTGGGATTACCGCATCGGCAGGTACTTCCTTGAGCGTCGGGACAAACGATTTGCTTAATTTCATTCTAATTTTCTTTAATTGGTAAATAAAGTTTCAAAATTACGAAAAGTGGAGTGTAATTCAAAGATGGCTGTAGTCCGGCGATGGATATTATTATCGGTGCGTGTTAATGTCATTCGGTTTATTAGACAGTTATTAAGCGTTCTGATGAATTGTGCCTGTAGATAATTCTAACCTTAATTTAATTGAAAATAATATTTACCTTGGCTAACTTGATTTACCGATAAATCTTTAAATACTTGGAACGGATAAACATTAGTTCGGGTGCAAAGTGGGAAGACATTGTCGGCTACTCGCGGGCTGTAAGGACCGGCAATAATATATTTATTGCTGGCACAACCTCAGTTGATGAAAACGGATTTGTAGTCGGTAAGGGAGATGCATATGAGCAGACAGTATTTATTCTCATGAAAATTGAGAAAGCCCTGAATAAAGCGGGAGCCTGTTTTAAAGATGTGGTCAGGACAAGAATGTATGTTACGGATATAAACTTATGAGAACAGATTGCGAAGGCTCATCATGAAATATTCAGCGGAATAAAACCGGAAGCCACAATGATTGAGGTGTCATCTTTAATTAATAAAGATCTTTTGATTGAAATTGAAGCCGGCGCAGTTATAACAAAAGAGATAAAAGAATGAGCGAATTTAACCCTTTGTATCAGGATCCGCCGGGGAGAGATGATAATTTTCCTTCCACAATGAAACCTTTGATTATTCCTAGTGAAGGGGAAAAACTTCTCGGGACGTTGATGATAGCTCAGGGAAAAAAGTCTCATCCACTCATTATTCTCTTGCACGGATTCCCCGGCAATGAGACAAATATGGATATAGCACATGCTGCAAGGCGTGCAGGCTGGAACGTCTTAATATTTCATTACAGAGGATCATGGGGCAGCAGCGGAGATTACTCGTTCGGCAATTGTATTCAGGATGTACAGAATGTTATTGAATATATGACGGGGAAAACCGGCAATCATGAATATATTGTTGACGAATCGAAGATAGTACTTGCAGGACACAGTCTCGGCGGCTTTGCAGCTTTAATGAATTTAACGGTTCATGATAATATAAAAAATTGCGCTTTCCTGGCAGGATTCAATTTCGGATATGTTTCAAAAATAATAAGCACACTTCCGAATGGTAAGGAACTGACTCTGGAAAGACTCGAATTCGATTCCAAAATGGTCAACAACGCCTCTTCCGAATCGCTTTTTAACGAGATGATTCTAAACCGTGAATCATGGGATCTTGCAGCTGTTGTCAAGAAATTAAATCACAAGAATCTGCTGATGATAGGTGCAGAGTACGATAATGTAGCCCCGATTGAACTGCATAACAAACCTTTGGTAAATGCAATAACTCAAAACAATTCAATAAAGTTACACGAACACATTATAAAAGCCGGTCATTCGTTTTCAGATAAAAGGATAGAACTGACATCAGTTTTTTTAGACTGGCTTGATAATATTAAACTCTAATAATCAAAGAATGCGAATGAAAAATCTCAACGATATGCCGGCAGAAGAATTCAGGAAATATGGTCATGAATTAATAGACTGGGTTGCCGATTATCTGGTAGAAGTAGGGAACAAACCAGCTCTGGCGCAGATTAATCCGGGTGATATTAAATCCAAACTACCTGCCGATCCACCCAACGAACCAGAAGCTTTTGATTTAATCATAAAGGATTTGAATGAAATAATTATTCCGGGTATGACTCACTGGAATCACCCGCGATTTAATGCGTACTTTAACTCTTCGGCGAGCGGACCGGGAATACTTGCAGAACTTGTCAGCGGGGCATTTAATATAAACGGGATGCTCTGGAAATCATGCCCTTCCGCTACCGAACTTGAAGAAGTTGTTTTGGGTTGGCTGAGGCAAATGATAGGCTTGCCGGATAATTTCTGGGGAATAATTTACGAAGGCGGTTCAGTCAGCAGCATGCATGGTATTGCAGCGGCAAGAGAAAATATTAAAGATGCCTCTCTGAGACAGAAAGGGTTAACGGGAAGATCTGACCTTGGAAGGTTAAGATTGTATCTTACCGAGCATTCCCACAGTTCTGTTGAGAAAGGTGCTGTAACATTAGGCGTCGGTTTGGAAGGTATAAAAAAAATTCCTGTTGACGATAAATTCAGAATGATACCGGATGAACTTCAGAAAGCAATAGATGAGGATAGAAAAGCAGGTTGGCTGCCTTTTTGTGTCGTAGGTACCGTGGGTACAACATCCACCACAAGTATAGATCCAATTCCCGAAATTGCAGAAATATGTGAACGTGAAAAATTATGGCTGCACGTTGACGCTGCACACGCCGGTACAGCTGCAATTGTTCCTGAGTTAAAACACATCCTGAACGGGTGCGAAAGAGCTGATTCATTTGTGCTTAATCCGCATAAGTGGATGTTCGTCCCAATAGATTTAAGTGTATTCTATACGAAGAAACCTGAAATTTTGAAGCGAGCATTCAGCCTTGTTCCGGAATACCTGAAAACCGATGAGGATTCGGAAGTTATCAATTATATGGATTACGGCATTACTCTTGGACGACGTTTTCGCTCGCTAAAACTTTGGTTTGTAATCCGATATTTTGGAGTAAACGGAATAATTGAAAGGATCCGCGAACACATAAGGCTCGGAAAATTGTTTGAGAAATTTATTGATGAAAGCAGCAGGTTTGAGAAATTGGCGCCGGTAACGTTAAGTACGGTTTGTTTTCGTGCACTCGTTCAGGATATGAATGCGTCAGAATTGAATAATTTCAACAGGAATCTGATGAATAATGTCAATAACACAGGTATTACCTTTATTTCTCATACGATACTGAACGGAATATTTACAATCAGATTTGTAGTATCGAGCATAAGAACGAAAGAAGAAGATGTTATTAAAGTCTGGAAGATTTTAAATGGGGTTTATGAAAGAATGATATAAAAAACTAAGGCGGTAAAATTACCGCCTTAGTTTCTTCAATTTATGCAATTGAAACATCTTTGGCTTGTGGTCCTTTTTCTCCGTCCGTTACTTCAAACTCTACTTTTTGTCCCTCTTTTAAAGTTTTAAACCCATCTGTGTTGATTGATGAGAAATGAACAAAAATATCCGAACCGTCTTCTTTAGTTATGAAACCATATCCCTTGGATTCATTAAACCACTTAACAGTGCCCCGAGATCGCTCTGCCATGGGTACTCCTTACTTATTTGTTACTTTAGTTACTTAAAAAGAGCAGAGTTTTAACTATCAGTTACTGATTTAAAGAGCCTGTTTTTCAAACTGCTTTAACTGCTCATAATAAATGTACAACTAAAATTTTTACTTTCAAATAAATAATTGCGTTTAACCGCAGAATTTCAACTTTTACCGCAAAGAGCATTTAACAGCACTTCAACAGTTTTTTAGAAGTAAATAAACATATAGTATTTTGGATTACATAAGCAGGAAAACTAATTAAGATTGCGAAAAGACATAATGGTTTGCAGTGAAATCAAACTGATTTTTCACATATAAAATGTGGTTTAAAAAACTGAAACAGAAAATCTGTATATTTATTTAATTTTAATCGGACAGTATGAGAATTTCAAAAATAAAAGTTAAAATTTGCTGTATTTCGTCTTCCGAAGAAGCAATGCTTGCTATCAAGTATGGGGCAGACGCAGTTGGATTAGTATCAAGCATGCCGAGTGGACCGGGTGTAATTGAAGATGAAAAAATTTCTGAAATCGCCGCTTTAATTCCTCCGGGCATCGATTCGTTTCTTCTGACGAGTAAACAGAATGTGAACGAAATAGTAAAACAGCACGGTATATGCAGAACCAAAACCATTCAGCTTTGCGACAGGCTCTTGTACGGGACTTACCGTGAATTAAAAGAAAGACTTCCTGGGATTTCAATTGTGCAGGTTGTTCATGTTACTGATAAATCATCAGTCGATGAAGCCTGTTCTTTATCCGGTAACGTTGATGCAATACTACTCGACTCGGGGAATCAGAAACTGAAGATAAAGGAATTGGGCGGAACCGGGAGAACTCATGACTGGGAACTGAGCAGGCAAATTGTACAATTATCCGGTAAGCCTGTTTTTCTGGCAGGCGGATTGAATTCTGAAAATGTTGTTGATGCAGTTAATATTGTAAAGCCATACGGTGTGGATTTATGCTCGGGAGTAAGAACAAATGGGAAACTTAATGAAGATAAACTAACCAGGTTTTTCAAATCATTAAGAGTTTTCAGCCACAACGGTGAAGAAGAGAATAGCGGAGTTTAGTTTAGAACCGTAATCAGAAATACTCTTCGTCGAAAAATAAATTCACCTGTCTTATACCTTTTAATTTTTTCAATTCACTTATAAACTCACCGCTTGAAACCTTATGTTTGAATCCGATATAATATGAGTATTCCATAGATTCGCTTTCACCCACGGACTTAACATTAATAAGATTAATTCTTCTGCAGTACTTGTTTAATATTTCCAGATGCCGGTTGTCATTCTCTCCGGAATCACCGGCTTGCGCAAATTGAAGAAGATAATCTCTTTTTGAAGGAGTAAGAAAAGGACTTCTGTTTAAAACAAATGATACTACTCCTATAACTACCGTTGAGAACAGTGCCAGACCATGAAGCCCGACTCCGGCAGCCATTCCAACTGCCAGCGAAAAGAATATATAAATAATATCCTGTGTTTCTTTTACCGCTGTACGAAATCTTATTATCGACATTGCGCCAACCAGTCCGAAAGCTCTGGCAAGGTTGTTGCCTATAATCATAATAACAATCGCCGTAATCATCGAGAGTATGATAAGAGAATTTACGAATGAATTGAGGTAGCCCGGACCCTGATAGGTTTTCCTGTAGAAGAAAGAAATCAGAAGACCACATATAAAAGCGACAATCAGATTCTCAACTATCTGATCAAATGTAATACTGATTTCAAAAATTGTGTTCAAATCATCAAGCATCTGCAGATTATTCCCCGTGATATGTATGAAATTCTGTGAACGACTCGCTTAAGCCTATTAAAGATCTCCTGTTAGCCGGATTAATAATCTTTTCGTTCTCAAGGCACATTGTGTATTTGGATAGAGCTCTTCTGGAAAGATTAAACTTGCTTAATAAATTCTGCAGCCACTTAGGAAAACCGTTTGAAAACTTGATCTCAAGTATAAAATTGTTAGTAAATATACCGCACAAGTCCTGCTCGCTGTATAGCATATCGAGCGACGGAAACATAAGATAGCGCAGATTCTTATCTAATGTTATCCTTAAACGAGGATCAAATTTTGAGAAAAAGGCTTCACGGTCATAAACTATAAGTATTATAGGTTTTAATGATCGCTTATAGATATGGTGCAGAAAATATTCTGCGTCTCTGACCGAATCGGCAAATCCATTCTCCTTAAGCACATAGCTTTCAATATCTTTAGTTCTTATCAACTCGCTGAGATTGTATAACTTAAGTGCCGATCGGTTCTTGTTGATATAATTTTCATACTTTCTTTTTATTTCCAGAAAGATAACGCTTTCATCTTCAGGAGCATTATATCCGCGAATCCTCAGCTTTTTTCTTACTTGAATCCCATTAATCTTTTCATGGTAGTATTTAAGTCTGGATGTATCGAAATAAATGCTGCGTACAGTATATTCGGGGGAATCGTTGTATTGGGAATCGTATTCAACAAACGGCAATAAAGCTTTCCGCAAATCAGCAAGCCTGTTGCTGGATACAAGGTATTTATACTCAAGTCTCATAACCTAAAATAAATTCCTGATGAAAAGCCAGATGTATTCGCGTAAAATTTTTGATTCAGATTTTACGTATCCTTCAATGTTCAATCCCGGAATAATTTTGTTTCCATCATCCGTTATTCTTGCAGAAGCAACCAGGTACTGGTTCTGAGCCGCAGGCTGAATTGATTTATCAATGCTTTCAAGTATGCCCCTGGTAGTAATATCCAAAGTTGATGATTCAATAACTACATCCAAACCGGTTCTAAGATATTTCGCATCTTCAATCATTACCGGGAAAAAGCATAAAAATTCAGTAGTGTCGCTTATAATGAGTAAAGTATCACTTGAAAAAATACGTTCAATAATTCCATTGACAGGCGACTGTATAACAAAGTCTGAGAATTTTTTTTCAAGTACATTTATCTGTTTTGACAGACCATCGATTCTGGATTTGATAAAATCTATTTCTTCCTCTTTTGCACCTGTGGTAACGGTCTTCAACATTTCCTCAGCTATATCCACATTTATCTTAAACAGGTTAACAGCACCTTCGGCAATATCATATTCTTCCTGTGATATAAGATCCCTTTCATGCAATGCTTTCTGTCTTATGAAAAGCTTTTCCTGTTCCTCAAGCTGTTTCCTGGCGTATTCCAGTCTTTGTTCCTCACTCTTAACAACTGCTTCTTTTTCATTGCTGAGACTGACTTTAAGAAGTGCTTTTTCTGAAGTAAGCTCGGATTTCAAATCAATCAGCTGTTTCTCGGTTTCATTGGAATAGACCGTTCCTATAGTGTCGTTTACAACAACCTGCCTGCCTGAATAAATGTTGCTATTTAATTTAAACTTAACCGCATCACCTCTTTCGAACTGAGTCAGGGTATAGTTTTCATTTACACCTTTTATATAGTTTACCATTGATGTAATTAAATTGCCATCGGGACTCTTAATCAACAACCACTGCCGTGCAGGTAATATTTTACCGCTTATCTGGATATGATGAGGGACTTTGACGGGGACGATCAAAACTGCAAGGACTAAAACAGCAATTACTCCCCAGATCACATAGTTGTATAATTTGCTCTTTAAGTTCATTATTCCTTAGAAGTTTGATATTAATAATAAGCATTTAATGTTAAAAATGAGAGTAATTCGTCAGATTAACATTGATATAGTGAGCATTTGATTGAGATGAATCATTTTTAGATACTACACGCTATTATTATAATTTATAAATTTATACCTCTGATTTTGACACATAAATAAGTTTGAAATGAAAAAATTTATCACGCTCCTGATTTTTGCCGGTTTCCCGAATATTTATCCGCAGGTTGATACCATAACATACCAATGGCCCGATGTACCGTTTGATCAAAGTAAAGTAATAAACGGCACATTTGCGGAGTTCCGGGATACAGGCACCAACGAT
Organism: Melioribacteraceae bacterium; assembly: GCA_016927595.1. Classification (GTDB taxonomy): domain Bacteria; phylum Bacteroidota; class Ignavibacteria; order Ignavibacteriales; family Melioribacteraceae; genus PGYT01. The sequence continues at coordinate 21,158 of JAFGMI010000008.1, forward strand.
CATTTCCATAACGCGGTTGATATCGGGGAACCCGATGGCAATCCGATTTATGCTTGTATGGACGGTATTGTCCAGTCAATTGTAACAAGTGCCGGATCTAATTCTTATGTAGGCACCAAATCGAATATTAACGGTCAGTGGAAACGATTAACTTACCTGCATATTGTTCCGAATCCTTCTCTGTATGTTGGACAATCTGTTAAAGCCGGGCAGACAATAATGGGAACTATTTATCAGGGAATGGGACATGTTCATCTGATAGAAAGAGAACTTGTGCCGAATCCTGATGAATACTATGCTGTGGAAATCAATAACATAAGACCGGACGGAGGATTAAAACCTTATACAGATACTTACCCCCCGGTCATATTTGAAAACACGGTAAAATTTTACCGGAACAATTCCTCTGAAGAACTTTCTGCTGATGTACTTTACGACAAAGTAGATATACAGGTAAGGGTAGAAGATAAAAACGGCACAACATACAGCGGTTCCAATAACGGTACGTATATTCTCGGTTACCGAGTATGGAACAAAGATACTTCTGAGGTAGTCTTTGAACCTTTCGGCAATGGAATTGTATACATGTTCGATCGCAAACCTCTCGAAAGCGATGTACACAAGGTATTTGTAAAAGGCAAAGCTACCTTAAGCGACCCGGTTTACTGGCTGACGAACGGTGCTGGCGCGGATGTTATTAATAGTACCCAACATGTCAGTGATAATTATCTTGATGCTGCAATGCTCGAAGAAGGCAAGTATGTCCTCGAAATCTTCAGTGAAGATACAAGAAGCAACAAAGTGAACTACTTTAAAGAAATTGGTATAGCAACACCACCGGAGCCGCCTGCACTGGAAACAGTACTGAATTTTGACAACAGGCATTCTGTGAAGTTCGAATGGGCAGAAAGCACCGATTCCGATCTGCTTGGTTACAGATTGTACTATTCAATAGATACCCAATTGAACAACTGGAATCTTGTAGCCGACGAAAAAATTCTTGGTAAATCCGTTACTTCATATTCCATTAATTCACCAGGTGAATTTCAGGAACCTGTAAGTACTCCGGTATACTTTTTCTATCTTACCGCTGTTGATTCAAGCGGGACGCAGAGCAAACCTAGTGATATTTATTCTCGTGCGCCTCATAATAACGGAACAGATTACCCTACAGCATTAATTGTAGACGGATTCGACAGGTTCGGAAATTCCGGCGCATGGACTAGTTCCACGCATAAATTTAATACCAGTTATTTTATCCCGCTTTTTATTTCAGACAGTATTGTTATTTCGTCTTCGTCGGACGATGCAGTCGCGCAGGGAAAGGTGAAACTCGGCGATTATGATATGGTCTTCTGGTTCGTAGGCGATGGCGGAGGACCCGAAAAATCGTTTACACTTGATCAGCAGCTCGCGGTTCAGGATTATTTGTCAGGCGGAGGTAAAATTGTTGTCAGCGGATCCGAAATCGGACTTGATCTCGGCAGCAGCCACAGTTATTCTCTTGAAAACGATTCATCTTTTTATCGTGATTATCTTAAATCAAAATTTGTTCATAACGGACTGTCTTCAATGGAAACTGCCTCAGGTATGGAAAGCACTGTATTCTCAGGTCTTAAAATGTCTTTCGGGAAGGAATTTGTACAGAAATATCCTGATGATTTTGATCCGGTTGACGGAGCTGAAATATTAATGACTTACAATACCAACCGGACAGTTGATGAACCCCGTATTGCTGCTGTAGGATATAAAGGTTTATTCGGAGATGGCACATTGCCGGGAGCGGTTATTACTATTGGATTTGCGGTTGAATCGGTATCCGACCTTAATCAGCGCAGAATATTTATGACGAAGGTATTGCAGTATTTCGGTTTCATAACGGATGTGAATGATGAGAGCGAACGCTTTCCTGACAACTTTAACTTATCGCAGAATTATCCTAATCCGTTTAATCCCGTTACAACAATTGAGTACACAGTTTCGGAAAAATCTGAATCTAAAATGTCAGATTACAATAAGGTTTCCTTAATAGTTTATGATATTCTCGGACGCGAGGTTTCGGTACTTGTGGATGAATATCAAAAACCCGGAAAGTATAGAGTTTTATTCAATGGTAAAAACCTGTCATCAGGAATTTACTTTTGTATATTAAAAACCGGTACTTTCAAAACAGCACGAAAAATGTTATTAATAAAATAACAAAGGATATTATGAAACAATTGTTAACAGCATTTCTGATTGTAGCCTCAATTACTTTTTCAGCAGAAAACCAATACAGGGTTGAAAGAAAAATTAACGGTAATGCTTATAATCCCGGTGAGGTAAATGAAATTGTGTTCGAAGTTTATGATGCAAGTGATAATCTGATTTACAGTATAACTGAAAAAGTAGCATACGATATTCCTTATCCCTCCGCCGTTGTTTTTAACGATGCCACACTGGCTGTTGTAAATACGTTTTCGGCTGAAATAAAATTTTACAACCAGGAGAAATTTACCGGTACTTACAGATTTTTCAATTATAACAATTTTGAATATGAACGTTCGGCATATTGTAAAACGGATAACGACAAAATGCTTGTTGTACTATCGGATGAATATTCGGGCAGGTCGTTCGTCAAAATAATTAATAACCGCCTGGAAGTTTTAAGCGAATTTTTTATCGGCAGTAAGCATACCACTGGTATAGCCATAAACGATGAACTGAATGTAATTGCTGTTTCAAATAATAAAAGCAGGGGAGAGGTTTTCGACAAACGGACGAAATTCATGAACTACAGCGGGCAACAAATAGCCGTTGTTAATTCGCTCTTCCACTCAGGTGAACTTACAGAGAACGGCAGGTTTATTGGTTTCGATAACCGTAATGCTTTTGAGTATAATTTAAACAGCAAGGAATTAACGAAGTATGAAGTGTCGGATGGGAATGAAGTAATCCTTAATGCTGCGCTTATAAACGGGCAAATGACCGTCGTAACTTCAGAAATCCCGGTTCTCAGTAATGGCATCTGGAAATACAAAGATTTAAAAAAGCGTTACATTCATGGAAATAATTCAGCTACTGTAGAGAAAATAACCACTGATCGTTACTTTCATTCCGTTTCATTTGATAAAAGCACCAACCGGTTGAATATCAATTATAATAAAACCGTGGAATAGAATTACAATATCAGTGTGTAAGCCAGTTAGTAACTGATTTAACCGTTTTTTCTATGAATTCCCTTTTGTGAATTTTATCTCTCTCTTTAGCGATATAAGATTCGTGACCAATGGAGACGAGATAAATCACCTTATCATAAAAACTGTTCACTCTCTGGAAAAATTCAAAAGCCTGCTGCAGATCGAAGGCATTGTTAATTATACCCTGGTTAAGTATATATCGCCAGAGCACTACCCTTGACAGCAGTATTGCATAAAGGAGTTCACTCAGCTTTATGTTTTCGGATGCTCTTTCACTTCCGAGTTTCAGATAAAATTCACCTGTTTCCATATCGCCGGGGTCATTCTGCATTATCCAGTAATGAAGTTTTTTGTACAAATCGAAAATTCTTTTTACGAGGAGATCGTCCGACATAGTTTTGTAACTCGTTGTGGCAGGATTTTTTTTAACTTCTTCGGTCCACCGTTTTGTGAGCTCTTCGGCATGATCTTCAACTAACTGAATAAACTTAGCATACAGCATGTCATCCTCCCGTTAGTTATTCGCTTAAATTAAATTTAACCTCCGCAGTGTCCTTTGTCTGAGAATAATTGTCCAACGCATAAAAAACCAGCTTGTATTCACCTGTAGGAAAAGCCGAATTAATTTCAATCTGCGATTCAATCATAAGATCCATCAGTTCTTCTTCAAATTGTTCGTTCAATTCCCCGGCATCCAAATGCTTTATGGTGTCGACGGGTGTAATCATATCGATGGTGTATGATATTGATGCCGCATATAATTCATTGCTATCTTTCTGTTCAAATCCTGAAGCTACAACCGTTGCGTTTAACTCCCAGCCGTTATCCAGAGCATATGCAAAAGCCTCGGGACTTGAAAGCTTAATCTGAGGCTTTTCTGTTGAACATGATACTAATATGATGATTAGTAATACTGACGACAGATTTCTTTGAACCATGATAATATTCCTTATTAAGAGAAGATGTTTAACCTAACTGAAAATAAAAAAGCCCTCAACAATAATCGAGGGCTTAACATCATTATTTTTACGTCATTTAGTTTTTAGACTTAAAATCACTCATGAACTGAACTAAATCCTCAACTCCCTTTAGCGGGAAAGCATTGTATATTGAAGCTCTTATTCCGCCGACGGATCTGTGACCTTTCAATCCCGCGAATCCGGCTTCAGTTGCTTCTGCCACAAATTTCTTTTCAAGTTCTTCAGAACCCAGTCTGAAAGTCACATTCATTATTGATCTGTCCCCAGCATCTGCAACAGTACCTTTATAATAACCGTCGCTGCTATCGATAGCATTGTACAGCAAGGATGATTTTTCCAGATTAAGTTTGTGCATTTCATCCAGTCCGCCCATATTAAGAAGCCATTTAGTGACCAGACCTATTATATAAATGCCGAATGTATTGGGTGTATTGTAGAGAGACTCGGCATCTGCATGAACTTTATAGTTAAAATAAGTATGAAGAGAATCGGAAGATCTTTCAAGCAGATCATTGCGGATAATTACAAGAACAACTCCGGATGGTCCAATGTTTTTCTGTGCACCGGCGTATATCAATCCGTATTTGTTCACATCAATCTTTTTATGAAGAAAATCCGAAGATGCATCACACACTAACGGAATGCTGCCAACTTCCGGTTCTGTTTTATACTGTGTGCCGAAAATCGTATTGTTGGATGTAAAATGCACATAAGAAGAATCCGGATCAAGATTCAGTTCATCCTGCTTTGGTAATCTTTTAAAATTCTCACTTTCTGTTGAGCCTGCAATGTTTACAGTACCGACTTTCTTTGCTTCCTTAACAGCTTTTTTCGCCCATGAACCCGTAACGATGTAATCGGCTTTATTTACCGGGGGCATAAGGTTCAGCGGAACCATACTGAACTGCAGTGTAGCGCCTCCCTGCAGAAAGAGTACCGAATAGTTATCTTTAATGTCCAAAAGTTTTCTTATATCCTGATCAGCCGACTTAATAATGCCGTCGTAAGTTTTGGAGCGGTGACTCATTTCCATTACCGACATGCCCGAATCCTTGTAATTAAACAAATCTTTCTGAGCCTCTAGTAATACTTCTTCCGGTAATACAGCCGGTCCTGCGCTGAAGTTATAAATTCTTTTGCTCATGTTTATCCTCGAATAATAGTTTATACGAAATTAAATTAAATGCACAACCAATCCGTCTCGGAGTTTCGGCTCGAACCAGGTGGATTTCGGTGGCATTGTTTCACCTGCGTTGGATATCCTTATCAGATCGTCCACCTCAACCGGATAGAGTGAAAAAGCCACGGCTGCTTTACCGCTGGTAACCAGTTTTTCCAATTCATCAGTTCCTCTTATACCGCCGATGAAATCAATATTTTCATTTGTTCTCGGGTCATCTATATCAAGAATAGGGTGCAGCAGGAAATTCTGCAGAATACTTACATCTAGTTTGTCACCCACCGCGTTACCCGGCACGACACTGCTATTTGGTGTTAACCTGTACCATTTACCACCCTGATACATACAGATCACACCTTTGTTGGGCGGATTCGGATCATCCGTATCTGCAATATCAAAATATTTCTTCACCAATTCCCTGAACTGATCGTTATCGATTCCTTTAAGATCAAACACAACCCTGTTGTAGGGCATAATTTTAAGCTGCTCTGCGGGAAACAGGACTGCAAGAAAGTAGTTATATTCCTCATCGCCTGTGTGATTAGGATTTTTCTCTTTCATAACTTTTTGTGCTCTGCTTGAACTTGCTGCCCTGTGGTGCCCGTCGGCAATGTACAGTTTATCAACTTTACCGATTTCAAATTGAACAACATCGTGGTAATCGGACGGCATAATCCACATCGTGTGCTTAATTCCATCAGGCGAAGTAAAATCGTACAACGGCTCGGTTTCCATAGTTTCGTTTACGATTCCATTAATTTCATCAATCCCCCTGTATGTCAGAAACACCGCCCCGGTCTGAGCCCCGGTAATTGTTATATGATTTGTTCTGTCGTCTTCTTTAACGCGTCTTGTTTTCTCATGCTTCATTATAACATCATTATCATAATCCTCAACGCTGAAAGTAGCCGCAATTCCAACTTGCGAATGGTTACCCATCTTTAACCTATAGACGTAGAAATGCGGCGTTTCATCCTGTACCAAGGGAGCTTCTTCTCTGATCCTGTTGAAAATTTCCTTAGCTTTCAGGTAGACTTCTTCAGAATACGGGTCTGTGTTTTTACTTAATTCAATTTCAGATCGCGTTACGCGCAGAAAGTTGATCGGATTGTCCTTGGCTAGTTCCGCAGCTTCTTCTTTGTTTACAACATCATACGGAACGCTGGCAACCAAACCGGCAACTTTTTTGTGTGGTCTTACCGCTTTAAAGGTTCTGATTACAGCCATAATTACTCCGGATAAAAAAGTAGTGATAAACTGGTAGTGAAATTTAAGACTTTTTAAAATGATTCTCTTTAAAATGTACATAAAAAGAAAAGTTCACTTTTGGCGTATAAGTATTCCTCGCGGGTATTAGATGAAAATATTCGGAAGACCTTCAGGAATTAATACACTTTATGCGGATTACTCACTGAAGGTCTGGTAAAACTAAGATTCCTTAGCAAGTTTAATCATTGCTGAAATTTTGTCAGCCATCATATCGGTATTCCCATCAAATCCAATTTCCCTGAACCGGATATTTCCATTACCGTCGAGAATAAATTTTGTTGGTATTCCCGCCACCTTGAAATCTGTAATAACTTTATTCTCTGTATCCATAAGTACGTTAAACTGATAATTATTCTCCTTAATAAAGTTAGACGCGTTGGCAGCTTTATCATCTGCTCTCTCCCAGGAGTTTACGAAAAGGAATTCAACCAAATCATCATCCGCAAATTTTTCAACGGCTTTTTGCATTCCTGGAAAAGATTGGCGGCAAGGTCCGCACCAGGTTGCCCAGAAATCAATTATTACAACTTTTCCTTTTAAATCAGAAAGCGAAATAGTTTCTCCCTTAAGGTTTGTAAGACTGAATTGCGGCGCAGGTTCGCTGATCATTTCGGATCGTTTCTTCTCAATTAAACCGGACAAAGCCTGTTCCTCAATCTCATCGAGAAATTTTTTATAATCCGATTCCGTTTTGCCGCTGTGCGCCAGATAATTTTCCCTGAGGATATTTTTAATTTGGTTGTTTGATTTACCACTTACAATAAAATCTTTTGCGCTTTCAATCAGCTGTTCCAGTTCGCCATTCTTAGCAAGCATTTCGATGTAAAGTTGATTTACATCAGCATCCTGCTTGTTTGTATGTTCTACCGCTTTAGCGGCGGATATTGCCGCGTCCGCAGTCATACCTTTTTTATCCTGTGATTTCGCGAGATGATATAATGCATACCCATGACTGTTCTTCCTGGATTCATTCCATTTTTTAAGTGTGAATTCTTTAGGCTGAGTTTTCATAGGATTGTTGAGCTCATTCCCCGTTACATTCACTTCAAGTAACGCAGCATCATAAGCCAGGTCGTATGCTTCTTTTTCCAATGCTGAATTAATTAGTCTCTCGTATATATATGAGTTAGGTAAACCAGGATCATTCTTAAGAATATTTACAGCCCCGTTCAAATCACCGCTCTTTATATAATCATAGATCACATAATAATATAAATTTTCGGTGTAATTACTTGATGGGAATCTCGTTTTGAAGTTTTCAGCCATTGAGAGTTTTAATGTCAAATCCTGCTCCTGACGGATTTTCATAAATTCCTCTGCCTCTGCCGATGCATTGTCGGGGAATTTTTCATTCAGCATATTTTTGTATTCAGCGGCTTTATCGGGGTTACCGATCCCATTGTACCATTCTGAAAGGACTATTAGTAGATCCTCGTCATCAAGGCTGTAAGTTTCAAATTTTGCCAAAGCATCTTCGATTAATTTTTCTTTATTATTACCCGCGGTCCTCCATACAGCTTTGAAATAATTCGATGCGTATTTTGCCATAAGTTTATCATCCTCAGCAAAAACATCGGTGAACATTTCCACCGCTCTGCCGTAATCAATATCCATATTCACGGAATAAGCCCACGATGCAAGCATATTAGCGTAAGCGGCTTTTGCCTCGGGCAGTTTTAATTCAACAAGGTATCCGTCACCTCCGCTGTCGTCAATTAATTCATCAGAGCCGTCGGTGAATTTAATAATTATGCCTGCTGTATTGTCAGGCACAGTAATTTCGGCGAAATAACCTTTCCCTTCATTAGTCATAATCACATTTTCAGTTTTCAACAGCTCCTTCTCGTAATAATGTGCAATAAGTTCAATGCTTTGAGAATTTTTAAGTTTGGTGTCAGCTGCTTTATAATAAATTTCGACATCACTGCCGTTGATGTCATAATCAAAAGTTGAATCGTAGTTACGGCTTGAACACGAATTTATTACGATTGCTAAAGTCAGAATCAGTACAAATCGTATTTTTTGCATGTTGGTTTTCCTGTTTAAGTATTAAAATATTGTTGCAAAAATAGTACAATGAATATAAAAATATAGTGTAAAAGAAAAGAGACAATTATTTTTTGGGAGAACTGACAGTATGATATTTTGCTTGTGTCAGCCTGCATTTATGAGGCTGGTCTCATCACCAGGTTGTCATAAATTGCAGGTTGACAAATGTAAACCGCTGAATTATTCTGTTATTATTTTGTAAGAGTGTGTAATTTCAACTGCTTTCTGCAGCATTGCCGTAACACCGCAGTATTTCGTAAAAGATAATTCTATAGCTCGTTCCAGATCCGCTTCCTTAAGTCCTTCTCCTTTAAATAAGAACTCGATATTAATTTTAGTGTAAACTTGCGGGTGATCTTCCGTTGAATCGGCAGTAAGATTAATCTCAAATCCCTTAAGTGGCACTCTTTTTTTGGCAAGAATCGACGCAACATCGCTGCCGGTGCATCCGCCAAGAGAAAGTAACAGAAGTTCCTTCGGTCTTATAGCCGCATCACTGCCGCCGAACTTATCGGGACCATCAATCATAACCCAGTGACCTGAATCGGTTTTCCCCGCGAAGGTTATTCCCTGAAGCTGTTTAATATAAGCTGTTTTAATTGCCATTATCACCTCATTTGTTCAATTTTAATAAGAATGCGATGAAATTGAGACCGGAAGGATTCATATCAATCAAAAAATTCTCGTGTAAGTTTTCCGCAGTAATCCAGTTCGTAACCTACTGCCAGATGACCCCTGTTATTATTCAGGAAGATAATTTCGGAACCGGTTGTTTGGGCGAATATTCTCGTGTTTTTATCATGAACGAGATGATCGGTTTCAGCCGAAATTATCATTACCTCTGCGGTTATGTGATCTTTCAGATTATCAAAAGTAATACTATTCAATCTATATATGTCGTGATCCAGCATTGCCTCAAGCTGTGATTTATAATTGTCGATTGTAAAGATGCTGTCAGGTTCGGAATCAAATTTAGTCATGTATTTATCGAATTCATCCTCATTAATTTCATAAGCTAGGTAATCAGGTGTTCTTGCGTGAAGAGAACTTTCCATACGTAGAATTTTATGAATTTGTTTATCCGGCGCACCCAGTCTGCGGTACGACTCAATAATCTCCTTTCTGATATTCCATTGTAAAAGATCGTATGAGGTAGGCTTGGGAGTAGAGACATAGGCAACGGCTTTCGTTATATAGCCCGGATAAGCGGCAATCCATTCGAAAACCTGCATGCCGCCCATCGATCCGCCAATAATGCCATGGATATTCTTAAATTTAAAATGTCTGGTAAGCATTAAATATTGGGTGTTTACCATGTCTCTTATATTTATATGCGGGAATGCTCTAGCACCGGTATAGTTTGACGGCGAACTGGAAATCCCGTTCGATAATGCGTCTATTGCAATAACAAAATATTTTGTGCTGTCCACCAATTTATCCTGCCCGATTAAGTCCTTCAAATTAGCCGATTCCCCGCCGAACCAGGTGGGGTAAATAATAACGTTTGATGAATCACTATTAATATTGCCGAATGTTCTGTATCCGAGCACACAATTAAAAATTGTATCTCCTGAAACGGTTGTATAAGTACCTGCATCGAAGAATTGCTGCTGAGGATAAACGGAATATGTAATTATAAACAAGATAGTTGGAATAAAAAATTTTTTCATAATACTTGTCTTAAAATTGTAATGATTAATTGTTTATTACGAAGGACAAATATAAATAAACCATCGGTGAACAGTAGAGGAGTGAATCGAACCGGTCCATAATTCCACCGTGACCCGGAATTATTGATGAAGAATCCTTTACACCTGAATCCCGTTTTAAAATGCTCTCAACCAGATCGCCAAGCTGCCCGAAGATGCCTACAATGGTACCTATAATTATCGCATCAGCAACCGTAATAAAGTCTGTTAAAAGACTTTGCAGAGCCATCATTGTTATGATTGAGAAAATGAATCCCGCTGCCGCACCCTCCCAGCTTTTATTGGGACTAACTCTGGGGAACAGCTTATGTTTGCCGAAGGCTGTACCAAGAAAATATGCTGCAGAATCGCATACCCAGATTGTTATAAATAGTGCTATAATTATATAACCGCCCTGATCGTAAAGAAAAGCATTATAGCTGTAATACTCTCTTATACCTATGATTGAGCCGGCGAAAAACGAAACATAGAAGAGGGAAATCAATAATACGCCAATGTTAATTATTGCTGAACCCTTGTTGCGGAATAACTCGATTGCAAGTATAAGCAGAACAGCGATGAGCAATAAATACTTAAAAGAAATAAAAACGAAGTAGAAATTCAAAATCAGAATTAATGACAGCAGAAAGGATGTGAAATAGTCGGGGGAAGCATTTTTCTGTTCCGATAATTTAAGTAATTCGTAACCGGAAATCAGAGCGATTGCCGTTACAAATGCTAAAAACCAAATTCCGCCCAGATAAGTTAAAAACAGAATCAGAGGAATAGAAATTGCCGAGACTATTATTCTTACTGTTCTATTACTGTACGGCATTTACTCTTCATCATCAGTTGTTGAATTAATATCCTTTATTATCATCAGCGCATCATCGGCATCTTTCTTTTTAACAAGAAGTTTGATGTTGCCAGAATCTGTGATGAGATGCAGGCTGCTGTCTTTCTGGGAAAGTATTGTAGTTTCGATATCACCGCCTTCCAGATTAGATTTAATCATTTCAGCCTCAACCTGGTCGAACGTCGTATAAATTACAACCCAATCCGAATTATGCACCAGGTTGCCTTCGAATTCCTCCGCTGTAACGAGAGCTACATGACAATCCGGACACTCAGTAATTCCCTCAATATATTCGTATTCACACTTTGGACAAATCATAACGGCTCCTTTTAATTGATGAGTAATATTTTTTTACCAGGAATATAAATCCGGTAAAAACAATTGCAAGAATTATAAAACCTGTAATATGTGTCGGAATATTTTCAACGGTTGCTAAATTGGTTTCCATAAAGTCGTCACTTCCGAAAATAAAGAAAATCATGATCGCCGTAAAGTTATTTAAAAAGTGAAGAATCATCGGCACGACTATTGAATTGCTCATATATGCAGCAAATCCAAGATATACCCCGAGTATTATAAGTGCTATTAAGCCGTAAGGATTAAAATGATAAAATCCGAAAAAGACTGCCGTAATAACAGATGAGATAAGTGGACTGAATCTGAATTCAAAACTCCTTTGTATAAAGCCTCTGAAAAATATTTCCTCGCATATTGCCGGTGTTATCGAAACAACAATTATTATTAAAGCTGCTTCGAGTAAATTTTCAGCTCTGAGAAGATCAGAATAAGTCTTCTCGACAAACTCATTAATAGTATCCAGGAACTGTTTTATTGAATTAATGAAGCCGCTGCTGCCAGCCCATAGCTCAATTAAATAAGACTGGACATAAAGAAAACTCTGTAAAAGTGGAATCAGTATCACCAATCCGGTAATGAATATTAAAAGTTCGGACATACCGGGTAGTTTTATTCTTAATATAAACGAGACATCATGATATACATATTTCGTTAATATTAGTGACGGAACTAATATAAGCAGAAACTGCCCAGCGCCGGTCAGCAGTCTTAAAGCGTTTAAATCTGCGTTTTGAAAATCCAGCCCGAATATTGCCAGAGTGAGTAAACTTCCGCCGATCTGATAAAGCAGAAATACTGACACAAGCCCGAATATGGCAGTTTGCAGCGGAGGCATAACAGGATTGGGAATGCGCCTGAATAAATCTTCAGGATCATTCAAGCTTTCTTCATTCGGTTCAGAATTATTAGTGTTATCACTCATCAATGAACGGCTGCCGGTTTTTAGTAAATTATCATCGATCCAATTTATAAAAAAAACATATAAAACACTCTGCAAGGTTATAATTGAATATTCCGCAGAATATATTACTAAAGTTTTCTTGATGCCAGTTCGCCCAAAATTCCTTCATACGATTTCAGTTCCGCATCTATCGAACCGATGATTACTTTCGTTTTAACTTTTACTGGCATTTTTACTTCATCATCTGTCAGCCAGATAATGATACTACCCTCATTCTTAAACAGACCACCCTCTTTTACGAGAGGCTCAATCATGATGCAGTCGAAAGTTCCCGCTTCAACCGTAACGGTTTCCTTGCCATGATATTCAACATCGAGAGGGTAAACACTGTCCTTGTAAAAATTCTGCAGGTTAATTTTATCACCGGGAATAAGTTTACTGTAGTCCAGCGTACGCACAAAATAAAACGCTGAAACAATATCGTGAACATAAGGAGGAATTTCGTATGAACCTTTTTTAGTTTTCGCTATTCCTCTTCTCTGATCGAAAAACGCCGAGAAGTCCCGTTTATATTTTCCTTCGCGAACATGCTGTTCAAATCTCCATGGAAACAGTCCTTCGGCATCCATATATGTTTCGTATCTGTCGCGGACCTTAAAGAAGGGGTCAAAACTGGGGACAGAATTAACTCTGAACATTATATGGTATGCTTCTCTTCCGGAAATTCTTTTTATCTGAGGAATCTCCATTTCAGCAATTCCGGCAGTTATAAAACCATAGTTAACGTTGAAGGTAAGTTTTTCACCTTCGGAGAATGCTTTATTTTCAAGTACCCTGAACTGAGTTTCCTGTGAAATAATCATTCCCTGAGTTATCAGTATTATCATAAATAACTTCTTCATTTTACCGCCTTTATAATGCTGGATCATTATATAATTATTTATTAATTGTGTTCCAATATTTTTTTTTGCTCATATTGTATGCCAGTAATCAGAATATAAAATTGATAGATATTTAATGTTTTTTCGATTTAAAATGCAGGATTCAAGACCTTGTGTATAATTAATTGTACAGGAAAACGGTCTAGCGAGATAGAAATTCATTATCTTTAATGTAGAATCTCCATAGTAAATGTTTGGATTTGCTTATCCCTATTCGCTCCGTGGTAATAATGTTTTCACTTTTAATATTCCGGTATTCGGTCATATAAATTTTATCCCCCAGAAGACTAATCCCGTTGTGCTTTCTATCGATTCCCAGTGCAATGCACAATTTACCAGGTCCGTTTGATATATTTTTCATCCGTTCATCAGCACTCTTTACCAGGTGTCTGTTTTTTATCATTTCTTCAGCACCTTCGACCGGCTGAAGCGCTCTTATAAGCACTGCCTCGCCTTCACCCGCTTTGCCGGTAACAACGTTGCAGCAATGGTACATACCGTAAGTGAAATATACATATAAATATCCTCCTTCATAATACATTACCTCGTTGCGCTTAGTCTTTCCGTTGAAGGTATGTGAAGCTGCATCATCAGTACCCCGGTAGGCTTCGACTTCGACAATCATACCGCTAAGTATTCGACTATTATAATTTTTTACCAAAAGCTTTCCCAGAAGTTTCGGCGCAACTGATAGTGCATCCTGACGGTAAAAATCCCTGGTGAGTTTTTGAAGTGATTTATCTTGTATACTTTCGGACATTTACAAAATTATTTTCGACCCATCTGATTTTTGATTTGATCGATCTGTTTCTGATAATACTCTTTATTGCTCGGCTGAATTTCTAATAATGTTTCGTAAATTGACAATGCTTCATTATAATTTCCCTGGTTGAAATAAATTTTAGCAAGAGTTTCAGAGACAAGACTTTTTCCCGGGAAGTGTGGTTGTTCAGGTTCTTCCTGCTTTAGTTCCTCTTCACCGACTTCGGGAATCCTGGCATCCTGAAGTTTCCGGGCAAGCTGCTGAAGTTCATCTTCTTCATCGTCAGAATTTATTCTTTCAAAACGTGTTTTCGTTGGCTGGTGATCATCCGTTTTATCAGCGTCAGTAAAAAGATTTTCCGAAACTTTGAAATCAACATTTTCATCAAGCTTTACAATTTGTTCAATTTTATTAAGGTAATACTCTTTCAGTTTTACATTGTTGGTTATATCATCCAACCGGTCTATTGTATTTCTTGCTTCCTCTTTCTTCCCGGCTTTTGCAAGTGCGATTGAATATAATATTATAGCGGTCGGATAGTAGGGGTGAATTTTAATGCCGTCTTCCAGAATCCCGAGCGCCTTGCTGGTCTCATCGGATTGCAGATGCCCGGCGGCAACTCTTGTAAAGAGCGGGGAAGTTTTGTTGAACTCGTATATCAATGCGAACTTATCGGCTTTAATTTTTTCCTGATCCGAACTCAAGTTTTTAGTCCCTGCTTTTTTAAAATATTTTGTCTGAACGACAAATATGAAACAACACCGAAACCGACGAAAAACATTAATTGAAAAGGGAGTGCGGCAATTTCAAAAAAATAAACAGATGCCGCCACACCGATAAAACAGTAAACAGCTAAAATCAGTTCTACAAATGCTGAAGCATCGAATTTAGTATTTTGAAAATACTTGTTCTTAATATACGATTTGTTTTGATTATCTATTTTATATTTCGGTGTCCTGACAAACTCGCTTTTTCTGCTCAATAATCCTTCCATCACTGCCCTGGTGTTGTTTACAGCCAGTCCCATACTGCCGGCCATGAAAATAGGGAAGAGGGTTATTTTTTTGCGCCAATCCAGGTAAACATCTCTCTGGGCATTGAGATAAAACAGGAATGAGCTGATAAAAGCCAGCACGAAAACAGACATATAATTAAATACGGTATCGTAAGGGCCACTGTTTTTGATGAAAATTAAAGGAACATTAAGGATTCCCGCTACAAGAATGAACGGAAACACAATATTGTTGGTAAGATGGAAAGTTGACTGAAGTTTCATTTTGAGGTTGAGATCCGAATTCCATACCATAGGCAAGAGTTTTTTCGCTGTCTCTATTGCACCTTTCGTCCATCTGAATTGCTGCGCTTTAAGAGCATTTATTTCTGCCGGAAGTTCAGCAGGTGTGGTCAGATCCCTCAGAAAAATGAATTTCCATCCTTTCAACTGAGCGCGGTAGCTTAAATCGAGATCCTCGGTTAAGGTATCGTCCTGCCAGTTACCCGCGTCTTCAATACATTTTTTTTTCCAGATACCGCCGGTACCATTAAAATTTATAAAAAATCCGGCTTTGTTTCTTACCGTTTGCTCAATTACGAAATGACCGTTTAAAGCTAGAGCCTGTATTCTTGTCAGCAACGAATAATCTTCGTTTATGTGTTCCCACCTGGTCTGCACCATGCCAACACGATTATCTGAAAAGTAACCCATAGTTGTTTTCAGGAAATCGGGTCTGGGCACAAAGTCCGCATCGAATATGGCAATAAATTCGCCGCGTGCGGTTAGAAGTCCTTCTTTCAACGCACCTGCTTTATAACCTTTTCTGTTAGTCCTGTGAATGTGTTTAATGTTGAAGCCTTCTTTACGTTTTTCTTCAACTATTTCATTTACTATTTCAGTGGTGCTGTCGGTAGAGTCGTCGAGCACCTGAATTTCTAGTTTCGACCTTTCATATTCGATACAGCAAACTGAATCGATTAATCTTTCAGCAACATACATTTCATTATATAACGGCAGCTGAATTGTTACTGCGGGAAGATCGGCATTCGTTTCCGCTTTTGAATGAGAACTGTTCCTGAATTTATTACGGTAGTAAATCATAATAAATCCGTGACTGGAAAAAATAAGTATCACTGTAAGCGTGAAAATGTAAAGAGAGAGTATTAATTCATTCATAAATAATCCGGAATTGTTACCAGTTAGAAACAACCCCCAATAAAATATCGTCAGTTAATATGTCAATCAGTTCGGTAACGGCGTTTAATCTTGCCTGGTATGCATCTTCAGTTGTACTGTATGTGGCATAGTTACTAAAGTTTTTATCAAGTATCGTTTGTTTTTTAATAAGGTCCTTATAAACAACCTTAACGTTTAACGTTAATCTGCGTTCTGTTGCAGTTTCAGCTTTACCTGAAACAGTTTCGGCGCGGTCCTGCAGAGAAGTTATTGTACATTCGAGAAGAGCGTCTGCACTGGTTTTATCTGCGACATCAAGGTTGTTATCGTCGAGGAATTTTTGTATTAATTCATTTGTAAAATCCGTGCTGAGATTGGGCTCTGCCGAACCGCTTCTGTCTTTAACGATGGGGATGGATATGCTGTTTAAGTGAGGAGGCACCGAAGCTCCGGTAAAAGAGTAACTGCAGGCTTCCAGCAGAAATGCCAGGATGGTAAATGATAGTAACCTGATCAATCTAACGTAAATCATATTCTTTTATCTTTCTGTACAAAGTTCGTTCACTAATATCAAGCAATTTCGCAGCCTTCTTCTTATTCCACTTCGTATAATTCAGTGCGTTTAAAATAGCATTTTTTTCTATTATACTCATCGGTATTACCTCATCGATACTATTAATGCCTGCTTGGTGAGTCTCGTTACCGACATTAACTCCCGCAATATTTTTTAGTTCCATCAAATCTTTTTTGATTTCGATAAGTGCCCTGTATATCATCTCCCTGTCGAGATCCTCCGGGGCTTTGTTTAACGGTACTGGTAAATTCTTAATTTCCCTCGATTCATTATAAGTTGAAAGCAAAGGAGAGAAGGCACTTAAATCCAGTATCCCGTCTTTAGATAGTGCGGCTGCTGTTTCGATAACATTTTTAAGCTCCCTCACATTCCCGGGCCAGTAATATCCGGTAAGCAGTTCTCGGGCCTGATCGGTTATAACCAGGTCTTCAATCCTGTTCTTATTCTGATATTCATTCATGAAGTGGTCGATCAGCAGATTAATATCCTCGCGTCTTTCGCGCAGCGGCGGTATTGATAGTGTAACGGCTTTAAGTCTGAAATAGAGGTCATTTCTGAATTTATGTTTTCCTACTTCTTCCTGAAGATTTTTATTTGAAGCGGCGATTATTCTTACGTTAACCCTTGTTACCTTTTCGCTGCCGAGTCTCATAAATTCGCTTGTCTCGAGGACTCTCAGAAGTTTAACCTGTGTAGTCAGCGGCATTTCGCCGATTTCATCCAAAAAAAGTGTTCCACCGTCCGCAATCTCGAAATAACCTTTGCGGCTGTCCGAGGCACCCGTAAAGGAGCCTTTTTCATGACCGAAAAGTTCGCTTTCTAAAATCCCTTCCGGAATAGCGCCGCAGTTAACACTTACGAGTTTCTGATTTGCACGGGAACTTCCTGCATGAATTGCTTTGGCAAATATTTCTTTGCCCGTTCCGCTCTCACCATGAATAAGCACCGAAATGTCAGACTTAGCCACCTGCATCACTATATCAACCAGGTCGCGAATCTCTTTGGATTTGCCAATAATATTATGTGCTTTCTGAAATTTGTCCCTATCCATCAGCGAGGTCTATTGTTAAAACCAAAATTATGCATTTTTTAAAAATTATACGATAATAATATATGGAAATTAAGATGTTATTGGTAATGTGCAGTTTATCAGGTTAAATTCTTATAACCAAACCATCAAAAGCTTTAATAATATTTAACTCTGAATCCAGGGCGGCGAGTTTTTTATCCAGTTCATCCTCAGAGTTTTCATCGATATGAGTTAAAATAATATTCCCTGTTGAAAATTTTGCGACTTCCGATAAAATTCCGTCTATATTTACGTGAGTTGCTTCGCTGATTAATAAATCCAGTGGAATTTCCTTAAACAATAATAAGTCCTCCGGGCAGCCGATATCGCTTGTATATGCAACAGATTTTTCTGCAGTTTTCAGCAGTAGGCTGAAGGAGTAATATATATCGGAATCTTCCAGGTCATTATTATTAATAATATGTGAATTCCTGTATGGAATTATTTTTAAATCGTCTGAAAGAATAATTTCTTCACCCGCATCATATCCTTTTATTTCAATTCCAAGCTTACTCTGAATTGACAGGAGATAACTGTGTTTGAATAGTTGAATGGTAAACGGAATCATATTCTGATGAACATATATTATAAGTTTTTCCGATCTACCGGTCAGATACATGTTTACTATTAATGACGTTAATCCGCTGTAGTGATCGGGATGAAAATGAGTAATAACAATATTCCCGATTGCGTTTATACCGGTTGAACCTGAAAGCAGCGCCCGTGTAGTTGAATCGCCGCAGTCGATCAGGGTGTAATTATTAATGAGTATGGATGAGTGGAATCTTTTAAGAGAAGTAATCCCGGAGCCGGTACCGATGAATTTAATTTCCATATTTAATCCCTGGAAATTACCCTGCCTTTAACAGCATATTCTTTTTCCAGCCTGTCACGGAAAATATCGGCTTCCGCTTTGTTTCCAAATTCACCGACTGTCACGATATTAAAAATTGAACCACCTATTTCCTTAATCGACAAGCCGGATACAAAACCTTCATCAATAAATCTCTGATATAAATTCCTTGCATTAGCCGCATTCAAAAAAGCACCTGCCTGAATTGTAAAATTTTTTCTTTCAGATTCTGAAGGAACCGAATAATCCGGTGTGCTTATTCCGGTAAATGCATCCTGATCGGGAATGTTTCTGTCAACGGCTTTAATATAGGGTGAGGAAGGATATTTATTTATTAATAATTCTTTATACTCTTCAGCTTTATTATACAGACCCAGCGAGTAATAATATGAGAAAATCCTGAACACTGAGGCGTCAGCATATTCACTGGATGGGTAATGGGTTGCTATCTTCAGGTAAATGGTGTTTGCCGTTTCGCCATTTTCCGTAAGGACTGCTTCCAGAAATAAAACGGAGGGATTATCAGGGTCGCTTCTTTTAAGTTCAGCCAGAGCTCCCTTGGCATTATTAATATTACCGAACTCAATCATCTTAAGGTAAGGCACAATATTAATAACCTGTGCTGAAACAGAAAGCTGAATAACAAATAATAAAACAATGATTCTCATCAGATGATTTTAAATTATAATTTCTTCTTTTGTTTTAACAGCATCAACCGGTTCAACGGTATCGGCAAATAATGTTGCTGAAGTAGCCCGTATTATCTCCGCATTAATATAATCACCTCTTTTGAGTTTTTCATCAGCAGGGAATATAACTACTTTGTTAGTGTCAGTTCTGCCAGCCATAAAGTCATCCGACTTTCTGCTGAAGCCTTCGACCAGCACCAATTCTTTTGTGCCGATCAGATTTTGGTTGAGTTCGAATGAAATCTGATGCTGGAGGTCAATTATTTCATTTAGTCTTTTTGTTTTTGTTTCGTCGGGAACGTCGTCATCCATTTTAAATGCTTTAGTACCTTCTCTCGGTGAATATTTAAACATGTAAGCTCCGTCGTATTTTACCTGCTGCATTACATCGAGTGTCATAACATGGTCTTCGAAAGTCTCTGTAGGGAAACCCGAGATAATATCGGTTGAAAAACTTACACCATTAATAATAGTGCGTGCTTTCTCAATAATTTTCAGATAATGGTCTATGGTATACGTGCGGTTCATCAGTTTTAGTATTCTGTCCGATCCGCTTTGAACAGGAAGGTGTATGTAGTTGCATATATTATTATGTTCCGCAATTGCGCAGATGAGTTTATCCGAAATATCCTGAGGATGTGAAGTTGTAAATCTTATCCTCATATGTCCATCTACTTTGGCGCTCGCTGCAAGCAAATCAGCAAAATCGTTATTGCCGTCTTTGTAGGAGTTAACATTCTGACCGAGCAAAGTAACTTCCCTGAAACCTTTTTGAGAAAGAATTTTTATTTCATCAACAACTGATTCCAGAGTGCGGCTTCTTTCCCTTCCTCTTGTAAAAGGGACAACGCAGAAGGTACAGAACTTATCGCAGCCTCTCATCACAGAAATCCACGCAGACAGACCGTCTTCTCTGAAAGGAATAATATCGTCGTATGTTTCGGTCCGTGACAATTTAACTCCGATACCTTTTTCACCGGCAAATGCAGTATCAATAAATTCGGGGAGTCTGCGGTATTCATCCGGACCTACAACGAGATCGACCATTTTTTTATCTTCAATCAAATCCTTACGGAGCCTCTCTGCCATACAACCCAAAATGCCTATAACAGTTGCAGGTTTGATTTCTTTAATTTTTTTTAAGTTGCCGAGTCTGCCGTAGATTCTTTGTTCCGCATTTTCCCTCACACTGCAGGTATTGAGAAGAATTACATCTGCATCCTTTATATTACCGGTAATATTGTATCCTTTATTCTGCAGTATTCCCATTACCAGTTCGGAATCCGCAACATTCATTTGGCAGCCGTATGTTTCTATATATATATTATTGTCCATCTATACACTTTCAATATTAGTTCTAAAAATTGTTTTTCAGTTTCATGAGAATGACAGTATTAATTCGATGGTCATTCAGTTTGTTATTCAATCGTAGTCTTGATCTTTGTCTTAATCTAATCCTCACACTTCGACAAGGCTCAGTGTGAGCTCCGTTAGGTTCACACTGAGCATCGAAGAAGGAGCCCTGCAAACCTAAAGATAGTTTATCCAAATTACAATTGAGAAAGAAGCGGTGTGAAAAGTGGAGAGTTTGTAAAGCGGTAAGGTTTGTAAAGTGGAAACTGTCATACTGAACCTGCTTTCGGTAAACAAGCTTGTCTTCGGTAAGCAGGCTCATTTCAGTATCCGGGTGTTTTATGAGACGGATCCCGAAACAAGTTCGGGATGACAAATGATTTTTTTTCAGGTGGAGCAAGTACATTTCACTGTGCTCGTTCCGGAATGACGACATAGGGTATTGAACATGAGCCCATCGGAAACTTCATCCTGATCCTTATCTTAATCTTGGTCTTTATCTTGATCATGACAAAGATCATGACAAAGATCATGAATATGATTTAGATAAATGACACTACGCTTTGCTTGTTCCGGAATGACAATAAATACTTCACTTTGTTAGTTTGGGAATTCTTTAGCAATATCCCAAAGAATATCAGTTATACAATTACTATATACTCATTGATACTCAATGCTTACTCTTTACTTATTAATACTTAATCATTACTTCTTGATTCTTACTTCTTGATTCTTACTTCTTGATTCTTACTTCTTGATTCTTACTACCGCACACTTCTTCTCCTCTTCATCAATCCTGAATATAATCGTAATCAGATTCATTCAATAAATTTTCACTTTTTACTTTGCGATATATATTTTATTTTATTGTTGTTGTTCATCAAATTATAAATAGTCATTTTAATTTTTCATTTATTTTGTTCGTCATCACTAAAATTAATAATGTAATACAAATCACTACCAATATTTCTATATTTTTAATAAGATGTATTTCAGATATATTTTGATTGAATAATATGACTCATATAATTAATAAAGATTACATGAAAAGAATAGCGGCGGAGAAAGCGGCTGAGTTTATTGAGTCGGGGATGATTATTGGGCTGGGTTCAGGCAGTACTGCTTATTACGTGATCAAAAAAGTCGGTGAACTTATTTCAACGGGGAAGATTAAAAATTTTTTGTGCGTACCGACATCGGGTGAAACAAAAAGGATTGCAGAGGAGCTGAATATTCCATTAACTACTCTTGATGCGAATCCTGTTATTGATTTAACGATTGACGGAGCTGATGAAGTTTCATTTGTTTTTGATGATGATAAAGATCGGGATAAAGATTATGATCAGGACAAAGACAAAGATAAAAGATCACGCTTCGGCTCAGCTCGCTCCGGCTCAGCTCGCTTCGACTTCGCTCGCTTCGACTTCGCTCAGCGTGACATTAAAAGAATAGATTGTATTAAAGGCGGCGGCGGTGCGTTGCTGCACGAAAAAATAATTGCAGAGGCAAGTAAAGAATATATTATTGTTGTTGATGAGTCTAAACTTTCAGACAGACTGTTCGATAATTTTAGGCTGCCAATTGAAATTATTAGGATGGCGCGTGTAACCAGCCAAAAATTTATCGAGTCAATTTGTGAGGAAGCGGAATTGCGACTTGATTCAAATCACAACTCATATTTAACTGATGAAGGCAACTTTATTATCGATGCCAGATTTGCCGGAGGTACAGATCCTGCTGAAATTGATTCTCTGTTAAACGGCAGGGCTGGCATAGTTGAAAACGGATTATTCCTCGGTCTGGCTGATAAAGTTGTTGTGGGAAACGCTGCAGGTGTGAAAATTATAACTAATTGTCAAGACCTGCAAAAAATTTAATTATTGCAAAAAATAAAAATATTGTTTGCTTATTTTGACAAATAATGTAATATTTATCATGATATTTATAGAGAATTCTTTATTGTTAAACTTCACATCTCAATACAAAATAACTTTGAAAGAAGCGAATCAATCCTTTAATATATTACCTGTTTCATTTTCTAAGAGGAGAATTAATATATAAAAAGGTCTTGAGATTTGGTTTTTAATTTACAATGAGCCCTGTGGGATTTATTTATAGTTAAAATTATATAATTATTATTTTCTGTGGAAATGTTGACAAACAGATCAAATTTGTATATTTTTCAAAAAATTGATAAAAATACTTGATCTCATTTATTGTTATAAGGGGCAATTTAAAGTAGAACTTAAAATATTATAAGGAATAAGTGTGAATTTTTTTATTAATAATAACAAACAAACATGGAGGATAATAGATGAAGAAAAGTCTACCACCTTAAATTTTAAAACTAATTGTTGTTATTTCGAAAAACGAGATTTAGAATTTCTAAATAATCAGGAGAACAAATAATATGAACTTTTACAAGCTACTTAAGCAATTGAGCTTTATTGCGGTTATGCTTGCTTTCGGTGCAAGTTCCCTCATTGCTCAGACTTATGTTAGTAACACGAACGGTAATGACGTTACCGGTACTGGTACGGCTCTAAGCCCGTATAAAACCATTGCTGTCGGTATGACCAATACTGCTTCGGGTGGAACCATAATCGTCGATCCAGATACTTATGCCGAAGGTGGTGCTCAGCTGGTAATAGGCGATGCATATACTTTCGTTGCAGAAGATTTTTGGACTACACCGAGTGGTTTAACGGTTGTTACAATTACTAACGGTATTGAAATAGCTCCTGGAGCAGGGAAAACTGTTTCTATTGGTGAAACCGGACTTACCTGGAATTTAGGTGCCACTGCAAATGCGTTAGAATTGACAGATGGTGCTTTGAATATAGTAACCGCTAACGTAACTATTGCTTCCGGCGGTACTGTTACTAGAACAGCAGGTACTCTTAATCAGGCGTTGACAACTACAAATGTTAATGTAACGTATGACGGCACGCTTGATATTGCTGCTGGTCCTGAAGTTCCGGCAGATTTGGGAACAGGTTTGCTGACCGTTAATATTACAGCCGGCAAAACCGTCACATTTGCAAATGCTATTGAAACAACAGGTGGCATTACGGTTACTACAGGTAATGCAACTTTTAATGGCAACCTTGATCTTTCGACAAGTACATTTACAAATACACCTGCCGGCAATGCAATTTCAATTACTGGCAACATGAGTTTTACTTCCGGTAGAATATTAAACTCTAATACCGGTGTGGTAGTAATTGATGGAAATGTAAGCTGGTCTTTGGGTGCAGATCTTGTGGCTAGTGCCGTTGATAACAATGGCAACGGAACAATCACACTTAACGGCACTGTAAGTTTTACTCATGACGCAGTCGCAGTAGGCGATTGGGATGCTGTTATCGATAATAATGGCACTGGTACAATCACATTGGCTCAGGGTTTCTCGAGTAATGATGCTGCCGCCAATAAAACGACAAGAGTTTCACTTACTAATGTTAGTACAGGTAATCTTATTTCTAATAGTACTATTACAGCATGGGATGTTACTCAGGCAGCCGCTGCAGGTGCTATTAAAGTAGCAGGCGGAACTGTAAAGAACGCAATCTCAGTTGGCGCGGCTGGTACTCTCGAATTAACAGCCGATTTAACAGCTAGCGGAGCAGTTGCGCATAACAATGCTGGTACAATTAAACTGAATTCTAATACACTTACAATATCCGGAGCAGGTGGTAACCTTCCTGGCGGCGGTAATGTAATCTCAACAACAGCTGCCACAGTTGGTTCAGGTACACTGAGCGTAACAAATGCTATTACAGTTACCCAGGCTCAACTGCCTAACGTTAGTATTAGCGGCGCTGCAGGTAAATTAACACTCGGCGGTGCTACGGTTGCTTATGGTAACGTAGTGCTTAATTCAGCAGTAAACGGCGCTCTTACTGACGGCGGATTTAATCTGACGCTGCATGGCAATTTTACAAGATCGGATAATACCCCGACAAACCATGCACTGACAGGTACTTTAACATTTGCTAATACTACTACAGCGCAGACACTTACTCCTGGCGCTTCACTTAGTTTGAATAATCTTACTCTTAATAAAGCCGCAGGTGTTGTTGTAACTCTGCAGGCTTCAATTATCGTAAAGAATAACTTAACAATTACTGCGGGTAGCCTGAACGTAGGTGACGCAAATTTGAATATGACCGGTACTGGTGTTACTTTTGATAACAGCGGTAGTGCATATTCCTCAACCGGTAATGGTTATGTAGTATTTGAA
The DNA here is from genome assembly GCA_016927595.1 of Melioribacteraceae bacterium. Lineage (GTDB taxonomy): Bacteria > Bacteroidota > Ignavibacteria > Ignavibacteriales > Melioribacteraceae > PGYT01. Next base: position 46,272 of record JAFGMI010000008.1, read on the forward strand.
AACGCTTCCGCAGGCGGCGCTCTAACAGCAACAATACAAGGTACTGGTACTTTTGGTAATATTCTTATAAACCTTGTTGATGCTACTGATCATGTCGCAACCGGTTCGAATATTTCATTTTCTGGCATATTATATATTAATAAAGGTGATCTTGATGTTGATGGAGCTGCTGAGACCCTCACCTTCACGAATACTCTTGTAGCTAGTCCTACAATCAAGATAAATACTACTGCTGCTAACAGTGCTTCACTCGTAGCTACAGCCGGAGCAGTTGCAGTCGCAGCAGCAACCACAATAAATCTTGAATATTTTGGTACTACAGCTTTTGCAGCTGCTCTTGAATGGTCGGTTGGTACAGCTACAAAGCTTAACAATGTTACAATTAACACTACAAACGTTGCCGTTACTGGTTACAACGGTGCATCCACAATAGCAGGCGTTCTTACGGTTGCCAGCGGTGCTACGTTAACCCAGGGCGCTAACGTTTATACGTTATCAGGTGCTTCCAAGACCCATTCGGTTCTCGGTACAGTAGGCGGCGGTACATTAACTGTTACCGGTGCCGGCTCAGCGATTAACGGTGGTGTTGCAGCTGCTGACGCTGCTAAAATAAATAATCTTATAATTAACCTTACAAATGCAACCGATGTCTTTACTTCTTCCAACTTGAAGGAAATTGCAGACCTTACCGTTACAAAAGGCGATGCTGCAATTACAATGACAACTACTGTTTCTAAGGTTGCCAACGTAACATTAACAGCTGGTTCACTTAATCTGAATATGCCTGGTACTACGGCAGTTTCAAATACACACACTGGTGATTTGACTCTGACATCAGGTACATTAACCTATACCAGAACTGCTGCCCAAAATACAATTGCCGGTAAAGTAACTTTAACTGCCGGAGATTTAATTCTGGGTTCAAATGTGTTGGTAGCTGGCGATGGTGCTGATGGTATTTTGCAGGATGACGGTAACATAAATCTTGGTGGATTTGACCTTACATTACAACCAGCTGCAGCATTCGCTGCCGATTATGACAGAACCGCTGCTGGCGCTGCAGGTACGATTACTAATGGTACTTTAGTATTAGACGCAACAACACAGGCTATTGACTTAAGCCCGGGTACTTCCTTTGTTTTACCTAATGTTGAGTGTGTCGGTACTGCTAACGGTGTTACATTTAATGCCTCATTGGAAATCGGCGGAACTTTATTGGTTGATAATGCAGGTACTTTAACACAAGGTGCAGGCGTTCTTACAGTTTCCGGCGGTTCAATTCATATTGAAAGTGACGCCGGTGCGTTTACAGGTGCTATGACTATAACCGGCACAACTGTAACCTTAGAAAAAGACTATGCTATTCCTACTTTAGTAATTAACTCCGCCGGAACAGTTTCTGTAGTAAGCGATCCTGTTGCAACGGTACGTACATTAACCGTAGGAACCGCATTTACACTTACACAGGGTACCTTGGCGATGGGTGATCATCACCTCGCCGTTAGTACTGCATTTACTTATACAGCAGGTTCAATTACTCAGGAAGACGGTATCTTGAAACTTAATGTTGCTCTTCCTACCTTACCTGCTACCGGATTTGCTGTGGATAATCTTCAGGTTCTTACTACTGCAACAAGCTTTGGAACAAGCGCTGTTACAGTAAATAAAAATCTGATTATGGATGTATCCATTACTACGAGTGCCGATGGAAAATTAACATTAGGCGACGGTTGTTTGATAACAAGAACAGCTAACGCTGCTGTGTTATCAAAACTGCCTACATTCGGTGCAAATACAGATGTAAAATATATGACATTTACAGGCGGTGATATTAGTACTGCAAAAGAACTTCCCGCAACTGTAAGAAACTTAACTCTTGTTTCTTCAGATGCGACAGCTAATAACGCAGATGCGGTTGAAGTTTTATTAACAGCAAATGTAACTGTTAGTGGTACATTATCGCTGGCTGATAAATTAGACGCTGTTACTAATTCAAAAACTGTTACGATGGGAGACGGATCAACATTGGAACTTAAAGTTAACGGTACTGTTGCTTTAGATAAAAATGTTGTTAAATCCGGTGCTATGGATTTAGTATATAATGGTGCTACGAACACATCACTGAGAGAATTTGGTACAATAACCAGTGGTGCGCATCCGACATACACAGGTGATATTACATTCAAGAACGATGTAAATCTTGATGCTGCCACACATACTATAAATGGTACAGTTACTTTGGATGGTGGAAATATTATCACCAATAGTGATGCGGTTAATGCTGCTGCAATGGATGCTGCAGTTACTGCAGCTAGCCCTGTTGTAATCACAATTAACGGTCACGGACTTACAACCGGTACTGAAGTATATATAAGAGGAAACTCTGAAATTGCTGATGGTGAATATGCTGTAACAGCTATCAACGCAAACACATTCAGTGTTCCTTTTGATAATACAGCTGGCGCTGGTGCTGCTACTGATGGTACAGTTTACAAAACAGACAGGACTTTGAACTTACAGGGTAACGTAGCGGAAACTGCAAATAAAGGCTGGTTCAGAGGCACCGGAAATGTTAATTTCACAGGCGCAAACGACCAGACACTTACAATTGTTGAAAACAAAACAATTGCAGCTTATTCGTCTTTTGCAGTTAATAAAACAAATGCTGATGATTATGTACTGCTTAGTGGTGGTAATCTCGACTTTGCAGCAAATTCAATTAACCTTGGTCTTACTAAAGGTGTGTTGAATACTGATGCAACAAGCAAAATTATTCTTAAGCAGTCTGTATCGGGCGGTCAGCCGACTCAGGGTTTTGCAAGAACAGCTGGTGTTGTTGCTGGTAATGTTGAGAAATTCATTGATAGATCAACAACTGTAGATATAAGCAAGGTTGAATTCCCGACCGGTTCTCTTGCCGGCGAATACAGACCTGCAAACTTCTACTTTAAGTCCACTCCGCAGTCTTCAATTAACCTCTTGGTTAATCATGAAGAAGTATCTCCTGGTGGCGAAAACGGTATTCCGCTTACAGTTAATTCTACCTTGACTGTTACAAACTATCCTGATTTCTTCTGGTTTGCTAGATCAGACATAGCTCTTGCTCCGTCTTACAAGTTCGACGTTGAATTCCAGGCTCAAGGTTATAATGATTATGTGCTCGATGGAATCGAAAATGTTCGTTTGATGAGAAGAGATTCGGGTAACGTTGCTAACAACTGGGTACTCCAGGGCGGAACAACCGCTACATACGATAACTCGACAATAGATGCAAACTGGCCTCTGGTTAAAGTAATTGACGCTACTGGTGGTATAACACAACAAGGCTCTAGATTTACTTACAGCCAGTCCAACAAGGCTCCGGTTGTAGCAAAAACGGCTACGAAAAATAGCGCAGTTCTTGATGTTTCTGCCGGTACAGCTACAATCAATGAAAAGACGGATACACTTGTTGTAACCTACACAGTCAGCGATCCCGACATAGGTGATGCAGCAACTTTATCAAGCACACTTCTGCCTACGGGCGCTACATGGGCTAACAGTAAGGTAACGTGGACACCAGGTTACGATCAGGCTGGAACCCATGAAATTATTATAACAGGTACAGATACTTACAATCAAATGACACACGACACATTGACTGTAACCGTAAATAATGTTAATCAGCCTCCTACATGGACAGCTGCTCCTACGGATACGACCAATGTTTACGAAAATACAGCTTCAACATTCACATTCACAGCAGTTGACGCCGACGTTCAGGATGTGACCTACACATTTGCGGTTACTGCCGGTACATCTCCGGACAGCATTTCAATCGTTGACACTACAGGCGTTCTTTATATTATGCCTGCATTCGGCGAAGCCGGTAACGTATTCAGCGTAAAAGTAACAGCTACTGACGGAGCAAGTCCAATTGACTCTACGGTTGTGTTCAAAGTTAACAACGTGAACAGAGTTCCTGTTGTTGATACGGCTATGCCTGATACAACAGTAGCCGAAGCTGCTACATTGACTTTGGATTTCGGTCCTAATTTCAGTGATCCTGATGCTGAAGCTCTTACATTTACACATAAATTATTAAAAGCCGGTGTTGCTGTTGACTCTGCATTGGCAGGTGCTATGACCGCAGCAGGCGTATTTACATGGACGCCTTCATATGTTCAAGCCGGTGATTATGTATTAGTTGCTACTGCATCCGACGGTCTAGGCGCAACAGACGATACGGTTGCTGTTGTAGTTACGGATGTTAATGCCGCTCCTACATTTACTGAAGTTCTGGTTAACGACACAGTATTTGTCGGTGAATCGTTCGAATTCATTTACGAAGCTGTTGACCTTGATGGCGATGCATTAACATTCAGCTTTGCTGATGAAAATCCGACTGGATCAACTATAACTGCAATAAACGATACAAGCGCTAAATTCTCATGGACACCTGAAGTTCAGGCTACAGCTATCTATCTGATTAAAGTAAAAGTATCGGATGGAACAGCCGAAGCTAACACAACAGGCGAACTTCTTGTTAAAGTTACAACTGTTGATCTGAGCGGTAAGGTTACATATGCAGACGGCGCGCTTGCAATTGCAAATGCAGAAGTTACATTAAATACAGCTAAAGATACAACAGATGCAAACGGTGATTTCGGATTTACTGGTGTAGCTGCAGGATCATATACTCTTACTGCAAGCAAGACCGGTAACAGCGGCGGTATTTCATCTGCAGATGCTTTGGCTGCGGCTTTGTTCTTTGTAGACGACTCTGTAAACGCATTAACCGATATGCAGCAGTTAGCAGCAGACGTGAATGAAGACGCCACAGTAAACCTGACTGATGCTCTCCTTATTCTGAGAAAATCTGTAGGTTTCGACGACGCAACATTCACAGCTGACGAATGGCTGTTTGAATCCGAAAGCGTTACAGTTACTACATCAAATGTTACACAGAACTTTGCAGGTATTGTAGCCGGCGACGTTAATGCAAGCTTTACACTAAGCATGGCTAAACAAGCTGCTCCAATATCGGTTAACAGTTCAGAAATACTTAAGATTAAACCTCAGGCAGAATTTGAATTGCCTGTTAAAGTTAGTGCTCCGGCTGAAGTTAGTGCTTACAACTTAGCGTTCAGCTACCCTGCAGATCTTATGGAATTTGTAGGCGTAAGCGGTGCATCTAACATTATATATAACGATGAAGAAGGATTGGTTAAAATTGCTTTTGCAGACTTCACCGGTAAGAAACCGCTTAGTGTTGATGAAGACGGTGCTATTGCGCTTCTCAAATTCAAAGCTACCGAAGCATTTGCTAAATCTAGTGAAGCAAGTGTAACCTTACAGGAAGGTGAAGTAGTTAACAGGTTTGGTAAAGATGCTAATGTTGCGTTGAATGTTGCTACAGTATCTGTATCAATACCTACAACTTTCGCGTTGATGCAGAACTATCCGAACCCATTCAATCCGTCAACAACTATATCTTACGACTTACCGGAAAACGGCAAAGTAACATTGACCATTTACAACACTATCGGTCAGGAAGTTGCTACACTGGTTAACGGTACAGTACAGGAAGCAGGTTCATATAAGGTTAATTGGAATGCTTCAAATCTGGCTAGTGGTATTTATCTCTACAGAATTAACGTAGAAGGTGCAAAAAACCACGTAGTTGTTAAGAAAATGATGCTTATGAAGTAAGACTGATTAAATTCAGGGTGTAAGTTAAAACTTACACCCTGTTTTTTATAATCTATGTTTAATTTTGAGAGGAACTTATATGAAAAAAATCACATCAATTTTGAGCTTAATTTTTCTTTTTGGTTTTTCCGTTCTCCAGGCTCAAGTTGCAACTATAAGTTTATCAGATACCACAGCTGTTGAAGGTTCTGCAATAAACGTTCCCCTCAGTACAAACAATGATCTCGAAGATGTTAGCTCTCTTACATTTAATATAAAATATGATGCCGCTGTATTAACATTCAATAATGAAATTGCAAACAGCCAGTTATTAACAACCGGTAATTTGCAGGTTAATCATACGGAAGACGGAGCTAACAGTATTATTTCAATTGGATGGTTTAGCACTACGCCAATCACAATTCAAGATTTAATTTTGGATTTGAAATTTGTTTATATTGAGGGTACTTCTCCGTTAACATTTACGGGTACTAATGAAGTAACCACAGCAGCTGCTATTATCGATGTTGCTTTTGATGACGGCAGTGTTTTCTTGGCTGGTCAGGGTCCATTAACATTTTCTCTTTCGGACGAAACTTCAGATCAGAATCAGTCTGTAGCTGTTGATCTCAGAGGAATGAATCTGAATGAAGTAGGAGCTATGCAGTTTACTGTTGAATACGACACTACTGCATTAGATTTTGTTGAATTACAAAACGACATTGTGGGTTTTACCATAAACTCGGATGTTGATGGTGTAATTACGCTGGGATGGTTCTCAACTGACGGTTTGTCGGTTATTAACTCAATTCTGGCGCAGCTCGTATTTAATTATACAAGTGGAAATGTTCCCGTTACTTTTGATCAGGCAGCATGTGAAATCACTAAGCTCGATCAGACAACATTAGTTGCAACTTATAATGACGGTAGTGTTGCTCAGACTACCGCTACTTTAAGCCTGGCTGACGTTACAGCCCATATCGGCGATACTGTAAATGTTAGCTTCAGTGCTAAAAACATTGTCGATCTCGGCGCGATGACAGTTAAAATTAATTATAATGCTACAAATCTTTCATTTTTAGGATTAGTAAACCAAACAGCAGCCGGAAACTTTAGCGCAAATTCTGCCGGCGGTGTTCTAACACTAGGATATTTTAATATTGACGGTCTTGATGTGGTAAGTGATCAGCTGGTAGACCTTCAGTTTGTTTATAATGCCGGAACATCAAACGCTCTGGTATTCGATGAAGCAGACCCCGAAGTAATAGAAGTAGACGCCACACCAATCAATGTTGCGTTTGTGGATGGGTCTGTCAGTGAAGATACAGCAAACGTAGCCCCGGTATTCACGGCTGTACTCGGTGCTGCTGAAATTACAGGAGGCGATACACTTTCATTTACATATACAGCAACCGATGTAAATGATGATACTCTAGTATTTGCACTTGTTTCCGGACCGGAAGGAATGACAGTTGACAGTACCGGCGTTCTTAACTGGGCTACAACTCTGACTACAGCGGGTACTTTCGATGTTGTTGTTTCTGTAAGTGATGGGGAACTTGCTAATTTAGATTCCTCAACCGTATTGGTAAATGATATAGCGGTTGAAGTTACAATCAAACAAATACAAACACCTGTAGATTCCACCGATGCTTCCCCATATGCTGGTCAGTATGTCAGAACTACTGGTGTTGTTACAGCAGTCGATGCTTATGGAAGCAGTAAAGGATTCTTCCTGCAGGATGGCACAGGTGCTTACAGCGGCGTTTTCGTTTATGATCGTGCAGAACCTGTTGTCGAAATAGGCGATAATGTTACTGTTACTACTAAAGTATCTGAATACTACGGTTTAACAGAACTGGATTATGACCATAACCCGGTTGCTCTCGTTGTGAACAGCACGGGCAATTCTGTTCCATCAGCAACTACTATTACCGCTGCTGATATGGGCGAAGAGTATGAAAGTGTCCTTATCAGAATAGCAGATGCAACGGTAACAAATGATAGTCTTGGTTTCGGTGAATGGGAAGTCAGCGATGCAAGCGGTTCAATTGTTGTTGATAATGAACTTATGTCCTTTACACCTGAAGACGGCGCTGTTTATCATGTTACCGGTGTTGGTTATTATTCTTATGATCAGTATAAAATAGCACCTAGAGACGAATTTGATATCGTCGTAGGAGCTGATGTTTTATATACATGGTTTGAAGTTCCGGCTGGCTCGGAAATATTCCTGAGTGCAACGGATAACAACCAGAGAGGTATGGCTTACAACCCGGCTACCGGAAATGTTCTTGTTGCTTCAAGAACCGGCGATAACAAAATATACGTTCTCGACGGAATTACGGGAGAATATCTCGCAGATCTCGATATGGGTAATGTTAATGATTCATCTTATCAGTACAGAGTTAATCAGGTTGTTGTTACCGATGACGGTGTAATTTATGCCTGTAATATGGTGGCATTCAGCTTTGCAGCTAATTCTTTCGTAATTCACAGATGGGCTGATGAAGATGCTACACCCACTATCGCTTATAAAGGGACACTCACAACAAGAAACGGCGATGCAATGGCAGTTGTCGGTACAGGAACATCTACAGTAATTTACGCCGGTGGTGCAAATTCTGCAGAATTGAGAAAGTATACAACTGCTGACGGTGAAAACTTTGTGCTCGAATCCACAATTACGTGGGCAAACGGAGTGCATGGTATTGCTCCGGTATCAGCCGATGCCAATTCTAATATCTGGGTCAACAAAGCCGGTCAGGCTGTAACCCTAATAGATCAGAGTGGTACAGTGCTTGCAACCGTACCGTCATCAGTTCTTTCACTCGACTTTTCCGGTGTTGATTATCTCGCAATGGGAGACGGAACTCAATTGCTTGCAATCGGAGCCAGCACAACTGCTGATAATGCTCTGAAGGTAAAAGTTGTTGATGTTACCGATTTAGACCATCCGAGAGTTACATGGATGGGTGAAAGATCTACTGCGTATAACTTAAACAACATTACAAGCGGCGGCGTAGTAAACATTGCAGCTTACGAAGACGGATTCAAACTATACTCGTTAGTTTGTAATAACGGCGTGGGTGCATTTGGAACTGTTGAGGCTCCTCCTCCGCCATTCAGACTGAGAACGTTAACACACGACACCGGTAATCTTAAATTCCAGATTTGGAACGATGGTACATACGGTGCAAGTATTAACGGAACTTCAGGTTTGATTGAATGGAACGGTCAGGACGGTCTCTGGAGAGGCTCTCCTCTCTGGGGTAGAACATCTGTTGGTAAAGTAAGCGGTTCAGCTTATCTGGGTGGCTCGGCAACACGCTATAATGATTTAACAGGTGTTGCAGATGAGTTCAGATATGGTTTCACTGAAATGGCTGAATTTGATCAGGTTGCAGACTACACTATTACCGACGGTAATAATTCTGCAGGCTACGGTTTACCGGTAAATGTTGTAAGCATGTCTAAATCAGGTCTTGAAGCTGTTATTGTGTGGTTTGGATTTGTTAACAATACAGCTGAATCAATAGATGACCTTTACGGTGGTCTGTTCCTGGATTTCGATGTTGACGGTGATACTTATGAAACGAATTCTGGCGGATACAGTGAAGGCGAAAGACTTGTCTATGTTTATGACTCACAGTCTCCATATTATTACGGCGTTTCTGCGGTATATGGATTTGACGGCTATCTTGCTACAACATCATCCGCTTCCGATCTTAATGATTCCCGTACCAAAGCGTTTCAGGGGATTTCAACTCCAGACGCAGACGGACCGGATACAAACGGTGATATACGGACATTTATCGGCAGCAAGGTTGATGCTATTGCTCCTGGTGATACAGGATGGGTTGCATTTGTAATCTCTGCTGGTGATGAATTGATTAATTTAAGGGATAATATCAGTCATGCAATTACCGTTGCCAAGTATTACTTCGACAATAGTATTGTTGTAACTGATGTCGAGCAGGAACCTGGAATACCGGAAGATTATTCATTGTCACAGAACTATCCTAACCCGTTCAATCCGACTACTACAATTAAGTTCGGATTGCCGGTTGCTAGTCAAGTAAAAGTTAAAGTATATAATTTGCTGGGTGAAACTGTTCAGGTTCTTGTGGATCAGAGCATGGCAGCCGGTTCTTATAATATTAACTTTAATGCAAGCAATCTGGCATCGGGTGTTTACTTCTATAATATAGAAGCTAAATCGGTTGATGGCTCAAAGGACTTTAATATTGTCAAGAAAATGATGCTTGTTAAATAGCAATAGATTCGATGAGTTTTACTCAAAGCCCGGCATTTATGTCGGGCTTTTTTATTTCACCAATCCCATATAAAAAATGCATTTATTTTGGAACCATGGCGCAGCCGGATTGTATCAGTACTTGAAAATTTATTTCTAATGTATGCAAATTATTATTTTGTAGATATGATTCTTAATTCCTTGAAAAAAAATCTCCTAGTTTATAACTTTACACCTTCAATAATTATTCAAAAGTCTTATGAATATTCAAGTAACAAATCTTACTAAAAAGTACGGTACTCAGAGAGCCGTAGATAATATTTCCTTTAATGTCAGCACAGGCGAAATACTGGGATTTCTGGGACCTAACGGTGCAGGTAAAACAACAACTATGAAGATTCTCACATGCTTCATGGCTCCCACGGATGGGGATGTAAATATCGGAGGATATTCCATCCATGAGGATGCTGCGGAAATAAAACGAAGAATCGGTTATCTTCCGGAAAATAATCCGCTTTATCTTGATATGCAGATGCTTGATTATCTTGAATTTGTTGCTCATCTGCATGGAGTTGATAAGAACAAAATTGATAAGCGTATCGCCGAAATGATTGCAGTGTGCGGATTGAACGTGGAAAAACATAAGAAAATCGGCGAGCTTTCAAAGGGATACCGCCAGCGGGTGGGTCTGGCTCAGGCGATGATACACGACCCGGATATTCTGATTCTGGATGAACCTACGACAGGGCTCGATCCGAACCAGATTGTAGAGATCAGGAAACTTATCAGGGAAATAGGCAAAGAGAAGACAGTGATATTGAGTACTCACATACTGCCGGAAGTTGAAGCTACCTGCGATAGAATACTTATAATTAATAACGGAAAAATTGTGGCAGACGGTACCTCGGAAGTCTTGCGAAAGCAGGCTCAGAGCGAGGAAACTTTGCGTGTTCAGATACTTGATGCTAAAAATAAGGATGAAATAATTACTTCCGTAAGTGCGCTTGATTCAGTTTCGATGATCGATCCTGTTAGTGATATGGATAATACGTTTATTATTAATAGCCGGGCGAACCAATCATCAAAACGAAACTTGTTTAATTTATGTGTGGAGAAGAAGTGGGTTCTTACTGAAATGACCCCGCTTGAAACCAAACTCGAAGATATATTTAGAGAATTAACAACAAACTGAAAAAATTATGAATGAAATTTTAGTTTTAGCTCACAAGGAACTGCGGACTTTTTTCGATTCATTAATCGCCTATATTCTTATAACTATTTTCCTCGGAATGAGTGGGTTCTTTACATGGCTGTTCGGTTCGGATATTTTCTTTATCGGGCAGGCTACGCTGCAGCCCTTTTTCTCTATCGCTTACTGGACACTATTCTTTTTTATACCTGCACTGACCATGCGTATGCTGTCAGAGGAGAAGAGGAGTGGCACGCTTGAACTACTCCTGACAAAACCGCTTTCGGACTGGCAGGTAGTTATGGGAAAATTTCTGGCGTGTTTGGAATTAATTGTTATTGCGCTTCTTTTTACATTGCCGTATTACATTACTGTTTCGTTCATCGGTCCAATAGATCACGGGGCAGTAATCAGCGGATACTTCGGTATGCTTCTGATGAGCGCAGCTTTGATCAGCATCGGTCTGTTCGCAAGCAGCATTACAAATAACCAGATAGTTGCATTCCTTTTGTCACTTGTAATCGGTGTATTTTTCCTGATAATTTTTGATGTTCTCTCTAATAGTTTTACCGGATCATTCGGTCAGTTTCTGAACTATCTGAGTTTATCAACTCATTATGAATCCGTTTCGAGAGGTGTTATTGATTCCCGCAACATAATTTATTTCTTGTCCCTGGGGTACCTCGGACTGTTTCTTGCGGAGTCCGTATTGTCAAAAAGAAATATAGTTGAATAATGGTATAATTATGCTAACTAGAAAAAAATTACAAACAACAGTATTACTAATCGTAGGAATTCTGGTCTTAGTCAATATTATCGCCGATAAGCTCTTCTTCAGGCTTGATTTCACTGCAGACCAGCGTTACAGTTTAAGCAGGGCTACAACTGATATCCTGAATGAACTCAACGATCCTGTTACTGTAACAGCCTATTTTTCAGAAGATCTTCCGCCTGATGTTGCTAAGGTTAAAACAGACTTCAAAGATATGCTTATAGAGTATTCAAATAACTCCGGCGGTCAGATTGTATACGAGTTCATAAATCCCAATGAGGATCAGGAAACCGAAATGCAGGCTCAGCAGAACGGTATTCAGCCTATTATGATCAATGTGAGGGAGAGAGATCAGGTTAAACAGCAAAGGGCATATCTCGGCGCAGTACTGCAGCTCGGCGAGAAGAAGGAAATAATCCCTTTCATACAGCCCGGCGCAGCAATGGAGTTTGCTTTGTCCTCTAATATCAAAAAATTATCCGTTCAGCAAAAACAAAAGGTCGGGTTTCTGCAGGGTCATGGCGAACCTTCTCTTTCTTCAATGCAGCAGGTTGATCAGGCTTTAAGTGTAATGTATAACACCGACACGGTTACGGTAACTCCTGTGAGAGGCGTTCCCGGCGATATAAATACACTGGTAGTTATTGCTCCGAAAGATACTGTAAATGGATATGTATTTGATCATCTCGATAATTTTATTGCTCGGGGTGGCAGAATTTTACTTGCACTCAACAGAGTTGAAGGCGATTTATCAGCAAGCAGCGGGAAAACAATTTATACGGGATTTGAAGACTGGGTTAAAGAGAAGGGTATTGAGATCGAGGATAATTTCCTGATCGATATAAACTGCAGCAATGTTATGGTTCGTCAGCAGCAGGGAATGTTCGTAATGAACACGCCAATTAGTTTTCCGTATTTGCCCATTATTTCAAATTTTGCAGATCATCCCATAACAGAGGGACTTGAAGCGGTTGTTTTACCTTTCGCAAGCGGAATTAAAATAAATCCGATTGATACATCACTGGCATTCATGCCTTTAGCATTAAGTTCTGAAAAATCGGGGACTAAGAATACACCGTTATATTTCGACATATCAAAACAGTGGAGACCAAGTGATTTTCCGCTCAGTTCAATTCCGGTTGGTGTCGCCGTAGAAGGGAGAATTTCCGGCGATGTATTTAATAAGATGGTTGTTTTCGGGGATGGAGATTTTGCCGTAAACGGGGAAGGTCAGCAGGCACAGCAGCTGCAGCCCGATAACATAAGCCTTCTGGTAAATGCCATCGACTGGCTTTCGGACGATACAGGATTAATTGAGTTAAGAACAAAGGGAGTAACCTCCCGACCCATTGACGCTGATTTGGAAGACGGTACAAAAACTTTACTGAAATACGTTAATTTCCTCCTCCCGATTATATTGATTGTTGCATACGGCATTTTCCGTTTTCAGGTTAATAGAAATATCAGAAACAAATTAAAGTCGATTGATTATGTCAAATAAATTTTCAAACAAAACACTTGCGATTGTTTTCGGCGTATTACTGCTTGCAGTTATAGTTATCTTTTTTTCCGACGGCAGTGATGAGCGTTCCTTCAGAACTGAACTTGTTGATATCGATACTTCTAAAGTTAACAGGATTTTAATATATCCCGGATCTGAACAGTTCAGTGAAATAAATTTAGTTAAGGATATAAATACCTGGAAAGTAACATTGGCAAACGGCAAAGTCGCTTCAGTGCCTGACTCAAAGATTTATAAATTACTAAATACACTTATCGATATTAAGCCGTTAAGACTTGCAGCAAGAGGCGAGTCTAAATGGACCGAGTTTGAAGTTGATTCCTCAGGAACACGGGTGCAGGTTTTTCAGGGAGATGAACAGGTTCTGGATCTTGTAATCGGAAGATTTGCTTTTCAGCAGCCCAGAACTATGAATTCGTACGTACGCCTTTTTAACGACGCTGATGTGTATGAAGTGGAAGGCTATCTCTCAGCGGCATTTAATACGGGTCCGGATAGTTACAGAGACAATACCATAATAAAGGGGGATTACAAAAACTGGAATAATCTGTCATTTAATTATCAGGGGGATTCCTCATTTGTCCTTTCAAAATTTGATGATAAATGGTTTGTTAATGATGAACCTGCTGATTCGGCTGAAACAGTAAAATATTTCAGATCGATAGAGAGGCTTACAAGTTCAAATTTTATTGATGGTCTGTCTGAAGAAGATATGATTGAGGCAACTCACTCTTTAACAATACAAACCAATGATACAACTCAGATAATTGTGAAAGGTATTACAACCGATTCGTTGTATGTTGTAAATTCATCGATGAACAAGGAAAGCTATTTTGATGGAAGCAAGAATAATCTTCGAGACAAACTGTTTATTGGTAAAAGCAGGTTTATAAAATAAGTATCGAATCTAATAAAGCCTCATCCACAAATAATATGAATACCTGTTATCCAGTTAACAGCTCCTTAAGCATCTGAACATCAGTAACCGGAAGGTTGCACTGGTAATTCTCGCATATATATACTGTTGTTTTATTTTCAATCGTGGAATAATTATTTGTGAACGGTGCCAGCAGTCCAATCGTTGGATTTTCATCCGTGGTATTTTTATAGAGAACTATTTTATTCGGCAGAAATAACTTATTGATCTCCCTTATCATTTCATCACGGTTATCTGCTTTTCTGTTACCGGCAATTATTATTTCTGTTTTTGAATTCAGCATGAAATCAAGTCCGCAAAGAAACATACACGAACCGTATAAATTTTCCTTCATTCTCCCCGCAAATAGTTTTACCAGCCCTTCAATATAGAAGGTGTATTTCTCGTCTGATGTTAAACTTTTAATTTTCAGCAGGTTCAGAAAAGAAACAGAATTGCCGGAAGGTATGGCACCGTCGTATACTTCTTTATTCCTGACCAGTAATTCCTCGGAAAATGATGAAGTTAAATAGAACCCTTTCTGTTCGTTATCCCAGAAATATTCAATTTGTTTACTTTGCAATTCAACCGCTTTGATGAGATAATCTTCATTAAAAGTTGATTCGTATAATTCCAGCAATCCCCAAATCATAAATGCATAATCATCAAGCATACCATCATACTTCGACTCATTGTTTCTGAATCTGTGCAGCAGATTACCATTCTCGTCAGTGAGATTGGTATAAATAAATTCAACTGCTCTCTCTGCCTGAAGGATAGAGGAATCATTATTCAATATTCTTCCTGCGCGTGCAAGTGCCGCAATCATCAGTCCGTTCCAGTCGGTCAGTATTTTATCATCCTTTAACGGATGAACTCTTTTGTCTCTATGCTTTAACAAAAGATCATTTATTCCATTAATTTTTTTGCGGAGCTCATCTGCTTGAATCGGTAGTTCATCAATATGTTCATCAATTTCTTTTTTCAAGATAGGAATATTAGCACCGGTTCTATTGCCTGTAGCTTCCTCTTTATAATTACCGTCGCTGCTAATATTGAATATCTTCACGTATAAATCCGCATCATCTGTGGGCAGAATCGAGTATAATTCATCCATTGTCCAAACATAGAATTTACCTTCTTCGCCTTCACTGTCGGCATCTTCCGCGGAATAAAATCCTCCTTGCTCGTGCAGCATATTTCCGATTACATAATCAATTGTTTCACCGGCACAACCGGCAAAAAATTTATTATTTGTTGCCTGAAAGGTTTCGAGATATACAAGTGCTAGCATCGCCTGATCATAAAGCATTTTTTCAAAATGAGGAAGAATCCAAGCTGAATCTGTTGAGTATCTGTGAAATCCCTTTCCAACCTGGTCGAATATTCCCCCGAGTCTCATACTTTTAAGAGTTTTCCGAACCATTTCAAGAGCTTTTTCCTCACCCGAACTTTTCCAGTATCTCAACAGAAACATAAGATTATGAGGGGAAGGGAATTTAGGCGCTGTTCCGAATCCACCGTTTGTCTCATCAAATCTCTCGGCAAAGAAATCGTATGCACGGTTTAAATCATTCACTGAAAAATGTTCAGCGTTATCTTTCCCGGCAGTGTATTCAATAAGTGCCCGGGTAATACTTTCGGAACCCGATAATATTGTATCTCTTTGCGTTCTCCATACGTCACTGATCCGCTTCATCAGATCGATGAACCCGATTCTTCCATATTTTGAGTGCTTCGGGAAATATGTTCCTGCAAAAAAAGGTTTCTTGTCAGGCGTCATAACAATTGATAAAGGCCACCCGCCATGACCGGTGATGATTTGACAAACCGTCATGTAAATGCTGTCGATATCGGGTCTTTCTTCACGATCTACTTTTATTGAAACAAAATAATCATTGAGCAATGCTGCCACCTCATCATCTTCAAAAGATTCTTTTTCCATAACGTGGCACCAGTGGCAAGTTGAGTATCCTATTGAAACGAATACCGGTTTGTCCTTTTCGCGGGCTTCAATAAATGCTTCTTCGCACCAGGGAAACCATGAAACGGGATTAAACGCATGCTGCAGGAGGTAAGGACTTTTTTCGTTGATAAGCGCGTTCGGTTGATATTCGGATTTCATATTTTCTGAAATAAATGAGTGTAGTTGTTATTAATTAACCGGAGTTGATTGTAGAATTTCCGAAAATAAAAATCTGTTAAGCTGATCGTGTTCTTCCTTGTATGCGTTTATCAGGTTGCTTACAACACGTCTGATAATTGTATTCGCAGTAGTGTTCTCATTCAGTATATCCATAATGCTTTCATATGAATCGTACAACAGTTCTTTCAGCTCATCTTCATAGACTATTCTTCCGTTATTAAAACAATCCACAAATACAGTCTGACTGCTGTCTTTAAACTTAGTTAAAAAATGACCGGGGAAATTGCAGCCATCAATATTCATCCCGATCCGCTTACCGACAAGCATATATATTATACTAAGTGTAATAGGCAGCCCGCGTTTCTCAGTTATAGCGAACAAAACATTGCTGTTCTTCGGATTATAGAAATCCAGTTTTTCGCCCTCAATTCTTTCGTCCATAAACAAGAATCGTGCAAGATCATATTCATCGCCGTGAGGATAAAACTGCACGAACTTTATCATCAGATTATTCAGTTCGTCCGCCAGATTTTTTTCATAAGACATTCCGTACTGATATCTTGAAATAAGAGTGCATGCTGATTCGATCCTGCTGTATTCATCTTCAAGTGTCTGCCAGGTGATCCAATTTTCTTTCAGCCATATTCTGCGGCTTGATTCTATAATCGGACGGATTAATTCAATCTTGTTTGAGTCAAGTATATTAATAAATTCATAAAGATCCTGTTCCAGATGAGAACCGTAATTTGATAATTCCCTTAAAACCTCATCCCGTACTTCGCTTATATCATCATCAATCAGACTAACAAGGTAAGGCAGATCCTTTTTTTCAGCCATTTAATTCACCTTTTTTATTTACCAAACAACGTGTTGCTGCAAATAATTCAACTTTACCGGAATTATGCTGATAAGCATTATCCGTAAATGATAACTTAAAAAGTTATATATTTTATATCAAATAAAACAGCGGTGGGAATCAGTTGCCCATAAAGGGTGAAATATTGCCGATAATCTGTTTGATTATTTGTATATGGAATCAAAGTGTTTCAGCTGCCTCATTCGATACAACTTCCGCCTCACAAGGAAATTACAGATTCCATCTGCTTAAGTCAGCATGGCATGTCGGCATACTATTGACTGTTGACTCCTTGTCTGAATCAAATCTTATTGCATTGGATGATTTTACAAATTACAATTTTGTTGATATAGGATGGGGCGATCAGGAGTTTTACCAGGATCCGGATGATGATATAGTTAAAGCGCTCAAAGCAGCTATATTGCCTACGAGCAGTGTCGTTAGAGTAACCGGACACTTATCAACGCTCCGGAGAATAATCAACTGGTCGGATTTTGCGGTGGAAATAAATATCAGCAGGGATAAATATCTAAAACTGCTGCGTTTTATAAATGATTCGTTTAATTATGAGAACAGGATACCTGTCGTTACAAAGAGTTTAGCTGAAGGAGCGATAAAATTTTATGAGTCCCATCTGACTTATACGATTTTTTATACATGCAATACATGGGTTGCTGAAGCACTTGAGTCGGCAGGGTTACAGATAGATCACGAAACAATAATAACAGCGAATGATTTGTTCAAAGAAGTTCTTAAATTTGGTCTGCCGGCAAAATAAAACCCCGGACTAGCCGGGGTGCAAGTAGTGTGGAATATTTTTAAGTATTTGTTTATTGACATCCAATTATATAATTTTTCTAAAAAAAAGTAAATATTGTCTGTCAGGGAAATCAAACAAAAAGCGAATATCAACTGCAGGAAATGCAGCCACTTTTATATTACATGGGATAAAAAGTTTCCATACGGCTGCAGAGCATACGGTTTTAAAACCAAAAGTATGCCTTCAGTTAAAGTCAAAGATTTTTCCGGTATAGAGTGTCTGAAGTTTGAGAAAAAATGACATCAGATATATCCGGTTCTACTTTTATTAACCTTCTTTTCTTTATTTATAGGATTAATTAAGTTTCGTTTATAGGATTAAGTTATCCCGATAAAACAAGAATAAACAGGAGAGTATATGTTCAGAATTTTATTAATATTTGTTTGCATTCTACTGCTGGCGCCGGCGGCAACAGGTCAGGTAGAAAGACGTGACAAAGGCATCTTTGTCGATAGTAAAAATGAGTTCTGGGAAAAAATTGAGAGGGAGAATAAAGACTTTGAAAAGGGGACCGCAAAGACTTTTATAATGGATTTTGAAGGGATTAACATTCCCAAATCCAAAGATGAGTTCAAAACATTCTGGCACAATGATCCTGTTACTCAGGGAAATTCAGGTATGTGCTGGTGCTTCAGTACAACATCGTATTTTGAGAGCGAGCTATATAGAACTTCTGGCAAAAAGGTAAAACTTTCAGAGTTATACACCGTTTACTGGGAATATGTGGAAAAAGCTCGCAGGTTCGTACAAAAGCTCGGTCATTCGCTTTTCGCGCAAGGTTCCGAGGCAAATCATTTGCCAATAATATGGAAAAAGTACGGTATAGTTCCGGCTGAGGATTACACCGGACTGAAAGAAGGGCAGCCCTTCCACGATCATGAAACCATGTTCAACGAGATGGATTCCTATCTTAAACACGTAAAGGCAAATAAAATTTGGAACGAGCAGGAAGTATTGAATACAATAAAATCGATTCTTAACTATTACATAGGCGAACCGCCGACGGTAATTACCGTAAGCGGGAAGAAGATGACTCCCATCGAATACTTGAATAATGAGTTGAAAATAAATTTTGACGACTATGTGGACATTCTTTCGCTGATGGAAAAGCCTTACAACGAATATGTAGTATATCCTGTGCCTGATAACTGGTGGTTCAGCGATACTTATTATAATGTTCCGCTTGATAATTTCATGGCAATTATAAAGAATGCTGTCAGAAAAGGTTTCTCGATTGTTATAGGCGGCGACGTTTCCGAACCCGGTTATTATTCATATACCGAAGCTGCCGTTGTTCCGACTTTCGATATTCCTTCGGAGTACATCGATGAAAGCGCAAGACAATTCAGATTCGGGAACGGTACAACAACCGATGATCACGGAATACATATTGTCGGCTATAAAGAGCAGGACGGCAAGGACTGGTATCTGATTAAAGACTCCGGCTCAGGAGCAAGAAACGGTGCTAATAAGGGCTACTACTTTTATTACGAAGATTACGTAAAACTGAAAATAATGGATTTTATGATTCACAAGGACGCGCTGAAAGGAATCCTTGAGTTGCCTGAATAAATTATTTTCTGTTTAGTCTGTTAATTACTATTTGATATCTTATAAATTTAAAGAGCCTTTCTTCACATTCGGAAAGGCTTTTTTGTTTTGTAAAACTTTTTCTAAAGGTATGCACCTTGAAGAATTAGTTAAGATGAGATGGAACTGGATTGATGTTACCTAAAAGAATATCGTTCTTAAAAACTCAAGTATCTTTAATTTCAGGATCAAACGCGAAAAATGAATCCCTATTCGTTAAAATATCATAACAGTCTTATAAAATCGTTTTCAGTCTTTCTCGGTCAAGGTGGGTTAATTAAAGCTAAGAATTAATTTGTATGTTTCAAACCTCTTTTGGGGACAATTAATTTCTGCTCCTACTCTTTCTTTCAACAACCTCAATATTCTTCGCCTTTTCTAAAAACTTCAGTGGGGTAACGGTTCTATTTTTTATACAATTCTCTTTCTCCTTCTTGAAATTTTCATTACGTTCTCTCTTTGCAAATCCCTTCCGCAGATCTTAAATATCCTCAAATTCAAAAAAAATTTTTACATTTCTTTTACATTCCATCCCTTTTCTACTCTGTTATTATCGTTAAATTAACCGTTCATTTAATTATAAATGTAATTTGTTTCACAAATAAGAACTCCTAATATGATGAATACATCCGGACATAAATTTCATATACCCGTTATGGGTCTTGGATTTACAATAGATACTCCGCTAAAGGTTGCCCATTACGGGATTGATTCAGTTGTTTCAATTGTTGATGATGACCTGATAGAAAAAATGCGTGAGGTTCATTGTAAAGAAGCTGGCTTGCAATTTGAAGCCGTTTCAAAAAAGGTGAACGATTACCGTGCAAAACGAATCACCGCTTACCTTAATCTGTTGGACGATTTAGTGAAAAGCAATTTTGACAAACTAATCGTTACATACGGTGAAAGCGGGGGTGAATTTGAAAAATACATCGACCTTCTTCCCGAAAATTCCGAACTGAAATGTAAATATCGCAACACGGCGAATTTGGATTCTATAAAAGACTGGTTTATTCCGCGTATAAAGTGCGGGAGTATCGATGTAAATATTATGACAAAGATTGATAAGGTGAATTACAACGGTTGTGAAAAATTACCCGTAATTTACAATGATGCTCATGCAGCATTACGGGGATATTCAAACAGTAAATTAAAGTCTTCAATCGTGTTTTCCGCCGGGATGAATCCGCGTCTGTACGGTTATATAGGAGAGTTTACCGATTTCTACCCGGACTGCAACGGCGAACTTAAAAAGAAAATAATTCTAAAGGTAAGCGATTACCGTTCTGCATTGATTCAGGGAAAATTCCTGGCGAAAAAAGGATTGTGGGTTTCGGAATTCAGAATTGAGTCGGGTTTAAATTGCGGTGGACACGCATTTGCTACTGAAGGATATTTAATGGGGCCCATACTTGAAGAATTTAAAACTAACCGTGAAGAATTAACCGAAACAATGCATAAAATTTATACCGCGGCATTAAGGAATAAAAATACTAATTTCAGTGGCATCCCATTCGAACAAAAAATTACAGCGCAGGGAGGAGTGGGTACTTACGAAGAACAAAACTTTCTGATCGATTATTATGGCGTTGATTCGGTCGGATGGGGAACTCCGTTTCTTCTTGTCCCAGAAGCAACAAATTTGGATGAAAAAACTTTAAATCTATTAAGCAATGCGAAAGAAGACGATTTGTATCTTAGCAGAATTTCCCCGCTCGGTGTACCGTTCAACAGTATTAAAGGAAGTACTAAAGAATTGGAGAAATCGGAGAACGCTTTAAATGGCAGACCGGGGAGTCCCTGCCCTAAAAAGTTTTTACAGTTCAATACGGAACTTGGCGAAAAGCCGATCTGTACGGCGTCGCGGGCATATCAATCAAAAAAAATCGACCGGCTTAAATCAGAAAATAATGATTCAGATTCATTCTCGGCGGAGTACAAAAAAATAATCGAAAAAGCCTGCCTGTGCGTTGGACTCGCTACATCGGCTCTTATAAAACACAGTGCGGCAACTAAAACAGACGGAGAGGGGGTACTTGTCTGCCCGGGACCAAATCTCGCCTATTTTTCTTCGATAGTTACTTTGAGGGAAATGATAAACCATATTTACGGCAGGGTAAATCTGGTTGCAAGAAACGACCGCCCAAATATGTTCATTAAAGAACTAAAGCTGTATCTTGACTACCTTAAGGAAGAAATATCGGAATCAGATGGAATTATTTCTTCAAACCAATTAAAGTATTTTACAACATTTAAAAATAATATTGCCGAAGGGATTGAATACTATAAAGACCTTTTCGCTTCGATGCCACATAAACCGGGCAGGAATTATTTAAGAGAGATAGCTGAATTAGAAGAAGATTTTGTAAGCATTATAAAGCAGTTTTTATTATACAATGATTCCGTTGAAAATAATGATGTGCTAATCAGTAATTCACTCGCCGTTTGACTTATTGCAGAAAACAGGAATTTGTACCTTTTACCGTTAAACATCCTTTTCCTATAACATAATAAGAATTACCTTTTTATCATGAGCCGTTACGGGAATTCCCATATTTGTGTCTCTCCAGAAGTAGTTTTTGATCAATAGGGTAACGTGTGTAGAATCAATTTAACGAAGGGCTGAAAATAAGGCATGAAAAATATTTCATAATTCTGTTAAAACTTAGAATTCTTACTTTACAGCGAGAATTTTGCAGGACTGATCTGTCTAAAATATTTAAACAGGCGGGATTAATCGTATAATCTATTATCAAACAAGAAAGGGTTGTCTGCAGGCAATAATCCTTTTAGTTAAGCATGCGAGATCTATTCTCTTATCCTGTAGTAAAACAAAAAAGCCTTATAAGTTGTTGTCTTATAAGACTTTGCTATTGCGGGACCGACGAGACTCGAACTCGCGACCTCCTGCGTGACAGGCAGGCGTTCTAACCAACTGAACTACGATCCCAGTTTGTAAAATTTTTGAAGAACTCGCGGCTTTCCCGACTTTGTCAGTATAATCAACTGAACGGAATTTATTCCGATTTATTTTGAAGGAATCCCATTTGTTGATTTTGCGCCTGAATAATGCTAATCTTTAAAAAGAACGAATCGAAATATAAACGCTTTTAAAAATGAATGCAAGAATATTTATAAATCTTTAGTACCGAAAGAAACACCGACTGCAGAAGCTGCTTTTACGGCCTGATCATTTGGTTGAACAAGCTTTTGCCGGGCTATGGCTTCCTCAATTTTTACGCTTTTTATTTCCGTTCCTTTCAGAGCCACCATCCTCCCGAATTTTTTCTTTATAGCCAGTTCTATAGCG
This sequence comes from Melioribacteraceae bacterium, assembly GCA_016927595.1. Lineage (GTDB taxonomy): Bacteria > Bacteroidota > Ignavibacteria > Ignavibacteriales > Melioribacteraceae > PGYT01. Next base: position 69,318 of record JAFGMI010000008.1, read on the forward strand.
CTGGTTCCGAATTTGGTCGATAAAATTCTGTCGAAAGGAGTAGGGCTGCCGCCTCTCTGCAGATGTCCCAGAACGGTATAACGGGTTTCTAATCCTGTATTTTCATGAATATTACTTGCAACCAGCTCAGCAATACCGCCAAGTGTTATCGGATCAGTTCGTTTTTCGTCAATTTTTTTAACGATCATCTCTCCGCCTTTGGGTTTTGCTCCTTCGGCAGCGCATACAATACTGAATTTTTTGCCCATCATATTCCTTTTGAGAACATGGTTATAAATAACTTCCCATTCGAACGGAATTTCCGGAATTAAAATAATATCCGCACCGCCTGCAATTCCGCCGTTCAGGGCAATCCAGCCGGCATATCTGCCCATTGCTTCTATTACCATTACGCGGTGATGCGAGGAAGCCGTGGTGTGGAGCCTGTCGAGGGCTTCTGAGACTACAAAAACAGCCGAGTCGTGTCCGAATGTCTGGTCGGTAGCCTGAAGGTCGTTATCGATGGTTTTGGGGACTCCGACAATGTTCATACCCATCTGACTTAACCTGTTGGCGATACTCATGGTACCGTCTCCGCCAATTGCAATCAGCACATCGAGATCCCAGGCTTCGTAATTGCGAAGGGCGTCCTTCGATTTGTCAACTATTATCGTACCGCCATTCGTTCCTTCGGGCCAGTGAAAAGGATCACCTTTGTTGGAAGAACCCAGAATAGTTCCGCCGCTGGCTAAAATTCCTGAAACGTCTCTGTTGTACAATTCCATTCCTCTGCCGGTTACAAGTCCCTCGAATCCGTCCAGTATCCCGAGTACACTAAGTCCGTAATCGTGGGCGGGTTTCGCCACACCGCGAATTACTGCATTCAGTCCGGGACAATCTCCTCCCCCTGTAAGTACTCCGATTCTTTTAACACTTCTGTTTCTGGCGTTCATGCTATAGCCGGATTATTTGATTAAATGTTTAAGCGACTTAAAATGTATCTTCGCATACTTTTCAAGTTCATCAATACCATTAGTATCGAAAATTTTTTCCGCAATTTTCACTGTTTCAGTTGATGCGCCCTTAGGAAGATGCATCAGATTATTTTTAATGAACCAGTTATCAAATTCCGATCGGGCGATTATCGATGCTGCAGCAACTCCTGTAAACCTCTCAGCTTTATGAGTCAGATAAATTTCAGCAGAATTTGATATTGATTCAAAATTTTCCTTCTCCGAAAATTTATCAATCACTACATTTGAACATTTAACCCTTTTCAGCAGGTTTTCAATCGCTTTACTGTGAGCCCAGCTTAAAATCTTATTTAGATTTCTGAAGCGTTCATACATAATATTATATTTTTCCGGTGTGATTAAAACCGTCTCAATATCATTTGAAAATTTTCGTTTTATCATTTTAGCCAGTTCACTTATTTGGGAGGGTGATAAATCCTTACTGTCCCGTACACCGATCCTGATCAGATTATTTTTATATTCATCCAGGCAGTGAAATGCACATACAACCAGCGGTCCGAACAAATCGCCTTTACCACTTTCATCGCTCCCGATATAGTCCGACGGTTCATCCGGAGGTTTTTCGTCAAACATAAGTGATTTCTGATCGATGATCAAATTCTGCACGGTTTTATACAGACTGTTTTCTTTATTTCCCTGCAGAACGGTCCTTAAACCTTTCTTCCCGAAATAAACCTGTACTTTTATACGTTCCTTAATATTGCCGGCAGTAAACTCGAAGTTAAATTGTTTCTCTTCTATAGCCGAAGTTTTGATATTATCAGAATCAACTATCCGGCGGTAGTTCTCAATAGTACTTTCAGCCTTCTGCTTAGTATCCATATCGGTTCAATTATTTATGGTAAAATATCATACCGGGAAAGCCATTTCTGCACCCATCCGGAAAAGGGTCTTGCTATGGGAACAGCGGTTATTTTTCCGCCGAATCCGAGAACCCTGATTGCAAAAGTATTAATGTTGGATATTTTTAGTTTATCCAGTGAATAAGGATTAATTTTAATCAAGTTTTCACGTGCTGATTCTGCGGTGAGATCAACCAGATCGGAATACTGAGAATCGAATGCTGCTTCCAGTTTAAGTTTATTTTTAACTTCGTCGAATTTTTTAAACGGCTCTTCAATTTGTTCATGTTTTCTGCCAATAAGCTTAATAACCGAGTATCCCTCTTTTAACTTTATTGGTCTGCTGATCTCGTTCAATTCAAGCTTCGAAGCAATTTCACCCAATTTACCGAATTGAGTGGTCGGGAAAAACCCGTATTCCCCTTTTGTTTCCCGGGTCCATGTGCGTTTGGAATACTGCTCAGCGAGTTGACTGAAATCCGAACCGGCAGCAGCATCTTTATATATTTTTTCGGCAATTGACAGACTATCAACCAGAATCTCAATAATGTTTAAAAGTTCCGGGTACTTTGCTTCCTTGTATCTTTCATTATAAAGAGATTTAATCAGCGTTGAATCAATATGAACAGTATCCAGTCGCGAACTTAAAAACGCCTGTGATAGATAATAATCCCTCCACATATTTACGTATTTTTGAACCTCTTGCGTCTGGTTCAAGCCGCGCTTAATAGCTTCTCTTGCCAGCAGTTCTCTCTCGATAAATAATTTGACCTGAGTATTCAGTTTACCATAAACTTTATTCTTCGAATATTTATCGATCTGAAATCCCTCGAATGTAAGATAGTTCATGAAATCGTTTAATGAAACCGGATCATTATCGAAACGGATAAAATCAGAATTCAGCTGCTTATCATTAAATCCGGATTTAAGTCCCAGCAGATCCCATGCATCGAAGGTGAGCAGTGTGGTAGAGCCTTCCCTGCGGAGTAAATCTTTTTTCTTGAAAATTTCACACAGGCTCTCAGCCAGTATTATAAACAATTGCCTGTCTGCATCCACCTTTTTGTCATTAAAAAAATCTCTGTAAAAGCTGTTCTGTAAATTTTCCCCGATCCGCTCTGTCAGAATTTTTTCAACATAAGATTCAGCTTCATCAAGCTGTTCCGGTGTATTGAGATTCCGTTCTTCTATTTTGTATGCATAAAAAATGTACCACCCGTCAGGTGCCGAGACCGGAGAAGTGAATTCATTTTCAGATAATTTATAAAGCGAATCTTCAATTGATTCGATTAAATCGCCGAATACAATTACTAAAGTGTCGGGCTGTTCAGATAATTCCTGTCTTCCTGCCAACAGCGAGTCGAAATTGCTACCCGACAACAGATGATTATGAAGAGAAAAAATTTCAGTCGAGTCTTCGCTGAAAAGGTAACGCGATAAATAATATTTATTGTTCCTTATAGTTGCAAGGATATAATCTTCTTCGGGTATAACAATTTTTTCGCGTACTTCTTTATTGAATAAAGCATCTCTGGAAAACATTTTTTCAAGCAGACTTACTGCAGTCCTTATCGATTCAGATGTATCCAATCCCATTTTCTCAGCTTCCAGCGCCCAAAGTTTTTCCGTGATCAGGGTGTAAAGAAATTCGAGTTTTACGGAAGGCATTAGTCTCTTTATATTTTTGCGGAATTGAGGCGTTAATTCGATTCTTTCCAGAAACTCATCTGATGAAATTGTTTTGCTGCCTACCTTTGCAATTACTTCATCCAACAAAAGTGTTTGCGCGGTACTTTTATAACCTAAAACCAGAATCAGAAGAGTTGTAATTATTATTCTAGAATACATTGTGCTGCTATAATATCCGTATATATTGCCGATTTTTTAGTAGAGAATTTAAAAACCTGTACATCACTGACAATTAAAATATCTGTGGCGACATCCTTTAAAATATCATATTTTATTATAACAATTTAATTGTTAAGATCGAATTTTTTTTCCAACGGAAAAAAGCAGAAGAATGACTAAACAGTGTATCTACACACTATTCAGGTTTTTTTTATTCCCGGTTCTCTTAATCAATATTAACAATTTATATCCCCAGGAAATTTCATATTACAGTAATTACGACAATCTCTATTTTGAGCAGTTGTCAATTGAAGAAGGACTTTCTCAGATAACCCTGCACGCAATTCTTCAGGATTCCAAGGGCTTTCTGTGGTTTGGCACCGAGGATGGTCTGAACCGCTACGACGGCTATAAATTTACCATCTACAAAAATGACCTTTCCGACTCAGGCTCAATCGGGGATAATTTCATCTGGACACTTGCAGAAGATAAACTTGGAAATATCTGGATTGGCACCAACAGCGGTGGATTGAACAAGTATGATTATAAAACGGATCGTTTCGAAAGATATACATACGAAGCTGATAATGATGCATCTGTCAGCGAAAATAACATAAGGGTTTTGTACACTGATAAAGAAGGCATATTGTGGATAGGGACCAACAGTTCAGGTTTATGCAAACTGGATCCGTCAGATAACCTGATAAGCAGAATTAAATCCGATTTTAGCGGCTTAAGTGAGAATATAAATAATATACGGTACTTTACAGAAGATGACAGCAGCAATATCTGGATAGCGACTGAAGCAGGTTTGATTAAGTATGATAAAATTTCCGGTACCGCTGCGGTTCTTAATGTATTTAATTCAAAATACGGTATGGTTAAAGTAGAAAGTTTCTGGTCGCTTATATATAACGAAAGCATCCTGTGGATAGGCACGTACAATCAGGGACTGCTGAAATATAATGTTGAGACTAAAATGGTTGAACCGTATACCAGCAGCGGTCAGCCGGCAATATCCGACGATATCATTACCGATTTACTGATAGATAATAACAGTAAACTTTGGATCTGTACTGAAAACGGTTTGAGTATTCTTGACGACAGAGATGAAACAGTTATTAACTATAAGAACGATCCGGCTGACATGAACAGTTTGAGCAGTAACATAATAAGATGCATATACCAGGATAAATCAGACCTTATCTGGATAGGCACCTTCGGCAGCGGAGTTAACAAGGTTAATCTGAAACGGAAATTCAAATTATATACTCACAATCCGACCAATGACAACAGTCTGAGTTATAATGTAATACGTTCTTTGTACGAGGATAGAAAGGGTAATTTATGGATTGGTACACTCGGAAACGGTCTGAGCATATTCAACAGATCCGCGAAAAGTTTTCAACACTTTTCACAAACTCCGGGAGGTATAAGCAGTAATATAATTACTTCGATACTTGAAGATTATCAAGGAAATATATGGCTTGGGACCTGGGGAGGCGGCTTAAATAAACTTCAGGTTCGCTACGGCAAATCCGATAAGGAACCTATTGTTGAAAGGATAACTTATTTAAGCAAGACAGGCGGGAAAATAGAGCTCTCCAGCAATATTATCCAGGCTTTATATGAAGATTCTGAGAGTAATTTGTGGATCGGAACCGAAGACGGTCTGGATTTAATATTGTATTCCGGTAAAACCTTGCACTTCAGAAGCGATCCTTCCGATTCGAATACGATAAGTGACAACAGAATTCAGTCAAAATGTATTATAGAAGACCGATCGGGTAATATGTGGGTCGGGACATGGGACGGGTTAAATTATTTTGTCCTGAATCGTGAAAATTTCGGCAGCAATTCCGATGTGGAAATAATTAGAATTGCAGGTGATAATAATAAGGATCTGTCATTAAGCGATAACAGAATTGTAGCAATTTATGAAGATACACTAAATGCCGGAGACGATGAAATTCTATTGTGGATTGGGACAATCGGCGGGGGATTGAATGAGCTGAGAATTAAACCGGATAATGTGAATTCAGGAAAGGATTATAAAATTAATGTATATACCGAAAAAGAAGGACTGGCAAATAATGTAATTTATGGGATACTTGGTGATGACTATGGAAATATTTGGCTTAGTACAAACAACGGGATATCACGTTTTAATCCTGCTGATAAAACATTCAGAAACTACGACATATACGACGGACTTCAGAGTAATCAATTTTCGTGGGGTGCATATTGTAAAACCCGTGACGGCGAATTATTTTTCGGCGGAACAAACGGATTAAATTCTTTTAACCCGGAGGAACTTTACGATAACGATTATATACCGCCGGTTTATATTACAGGCTGCAGCATTCTGAGAGCACAACCTCAGTCCAGGGAATCAGCAATTAATGTAAACACACTCGCCGGCGAAGATAACATAAGGCTGCCTTACGATACTTACACTCTGCGGTTTGAATTTTCTGCGCTCGATTATACTACTCCTGCAAAAAATCAGTACGAATATATTCTTGACGGTTACGATAAGACTTGGATAAAACAAATAGCAACGAATTCTGCAACTTATACCAATGTACAGGATGGTAAATATACATTCAGAGTCCGGGCATCTAATAATGACGGTTTGTGGAACTACGATGGTGCTTCGCTTAATGTAACCATATTAACCCCTTTCTGGAAAACCTGGTGGTTTATAATAATCACCATTTCCATTATAGCGTTCTTTATTTTTTATTTCGTATTCACTCAGATTAAAAATATGCTTGCCGTAGAGAGATTAAGAACAAAGCTGGCTGCCGATCTTCATGATAATATCGGGTCAAGCCTTACGGAAATCTCAATTTTAAGCGAGGTAATAGGTACCAGGATAAGCGAAGAGGAAGATTACATAAAAAAAAATCTGAACAGGATAAGTCAGAAAAGCAGAAGTCTTATAGATAAAATGAGCGATATCGTATGGCTCGTGAATCCGAACCGTGATTCTTTGTACGATCTGATATTACGGCTTCAGGATACATACTCTGAACTGCTTGCAGATACGAACATCTCGCTTAAATCCGAAAATTTAAAGTCTCTCCAGAGGGTGTCGCTTCAAATGGAGCACAGACAGCACCTCTTCTTAATTTTCAAAGAAGCAATAAACAATTCTATTAATCACAGCGGTTGTTCTGAAATTTCACTGAATGCAAATGTATCGGGCAAGAAGCTTATAATGCTGCTTAAAGATAACGGGAAAGGATTTGCAATGAATAAAGGTTTTAAAGGCAACGGGCTGGACAATATGAAAAGAAGGGCAAAAATGATAAAAGGTGAATTATTTATAGAATCATCACCTGATAATGGTACAACTATTAAGTATATTGGAAATATTAAATAAGGGAAATGAATAATACCCGATGATAAATGTTGCAATAGTTGAAGATAATTATACTATAAGAGAGGGTCTGGAAATTCTTATAAGAGGCACTGACGGGTTTAAGTGCGTAGCAGCCTACGAGGACTGTGAAAGTCTGTTGGACGAAATAGATTCGCTCAGCGTGGATGTTATTCTTATGGATATCGACCTTCCAGGTATGAGTGGAATTGAAGGAATTAAGAAGCTGAAATTGATATCGGATGATTACGTTATACTCATTTTAACAGTCTATGATGAAAATGAATTGATTTTTGATGCGTTGTATTCGGGAGCTTCAGGTTATCTGATTAAGAAAACGCCACCGGCGAAGCTTCTGGAAGCTATTAAAGATGCATACGAAGGCGGTGCCCCAATGACTTCGCATATTGCAAGAAAGGTTGTCGATTTCTTTAAATCGAAAGGAAGTATCAGGCATAACGGCGAAAATATTGATCTGACCCCGCGTGAAAAAGAGGTTCTTGGCGGACTCGTTGAAGGAAATAGTTATAAGGCTATTGCCGATTCGCTGAATATAAGCGTTGAAACGGTACGATTTCACTTTAGAAATATTTATAAAAAACTTCATGTACACTCACAGTCAGAAGCTGTAGCAAAAGCTATAAGACAAGGCTTGGTCTGAGTTAACTCTAAATACCTATCCGCTTTAAATCACTCCAATTGTGTAGTACAATTTAAACGGCACGAAGCTTATTTTTCAAGTAGTCCGAACAAGAATCTAATCATTTGAAAGACGTAATAATCATAGAAGACATTAAGACAATTCGTGACGGGTTAAAAACACTCATTAATACATCCGCTAATCTGCATTGCGAATACACGTTCGGGAACTTTGAAGACTTTCTTACCTCATCACAAATCACTCAGCCTGATATAATGTTGATGGATCTGAATCTACCGGGAACATCGGGAATAAATGGAATTAAACAGATTAAAAAAATGTTTTCCGATGTTACTGTGCTGGTATTAACATTATATGAGGAGAACGAGAGCATATTCGATGCTATTATGGCTGGCGCTGTGGGCTATCTTGTTAAAAACACGCCGCCGGATAAAATGCTTCAGATAATATACGATGCATCTGAAGGAAGAGTTCTTATGAACTCATACCTTGCAAGAAAAACACTGAATTATTTCTACAAATCCAAAAATCATTTTGATCTTACTGAAACTGAACATTTAATTCTTAAAAAAGTTGTCGAGGGTCAAAGTCTTAAAGCGATAGAGAATTCGCTGACTATTTTTGTACCTGATATAAAAAAATATTTTAAAAGTATTTATGAGAAATTGCATTTAGTTGTCAATTACAATTAGAAATAGTGAAAATGGGGAACCTACATTAATATGTAGGTTGTTTTTAAGATACGGTTTTCTTATTCTTCAATTGAAATACTTTTTAAGCATTTCGGGTCGGGAAAATTGCTTAAACGAGTTAAATCCTCATTTTCGGGTAATTTATAAAATAACTTAACTCAGGATCGTAAGTATCATCTACTTGCCTTATGCGGAGGTATAAATGAATTTTAAGTTTACGATTTTACGAATCTTTGTCTTTATTCTGATTGCAGGATATTCAATCAACTACGCACAAAGCGGCAAAATTTCCGGAAGAGTGCTTGACTCTGCCGGCGAACCCCTGCCTTTTGTAAATATTATCGTTATGGGTACAAATTTCGGTGCTGCTTCCGATATCGACGGTTATTATTCAATACTCAACATCAGACCCGGTAATTACAGTGTTAAAGCTTCCGCAATCGGATATCAGAGTAAAACGGTGGAGAACGTAAGAGTCTCGATTGATTTAACCACTAAAGTAGATTTTGATCTTCCCGAAGAAGGTGTTGCCCTTGGGCAGGATGTGGTTGTAGTTGCATCGAAACCGCTTGTTACAAAGGACCTTACTGCTTCAACCGCTATAGTAAGTGCAGACGATATTGCAAATCTGCCGGTTACGGAATTTTCTGAAGTGCTTTCTCTTAAAGCCGGAGTGGTCGGAAATAACGGGGGTTTTAACGTAAGAGGCGGCAGAGGCGGCGAAGTTAGTTACACCATCGACGGCGTTCCCGTTACCGATGTTTATGACGGATCAACCGTTGTTGACGTTAATGCAAGTGCCATCCAGGAACTTCAGTTTGTCAGCGGCGCATTTAATGCCGAATATGGTAAAGCACTTTCAGGAATTATTAACCTTGCTACAAAAGAAGGGAATAATCAATATAACGGGACCATTACTTCTTACATTGGCGATTACTTCAGTCCCAACAAAGACATTTTTACGGGTGTCGACCAGTTTGAACCTCTTTCAATCAGGAATCTTGAGGGGAGTTTAAGCGGACCCATTATAAAAGACCAGCTTTATTTCTATGCAAATGCTAGATATATTTACTTCGACGGTTGGCTGAATGGTAAAGAAATATACAAACCGTGGGACATTACCTACTTCAACGAAAATGCAGCTCCTGAGGAACAGTATACATTTCAACAAAGCGGATCGGGCGATATCGTCTCGATGAACTGGAGTGAAAGAGTTTACCTGCAGGGTAAGCTTACATACTATCTGCTTCCCAATTTTAAAATAAATTATAATTATATGAATGACCGTACACGTTACATGGACTACGATCATTTTTACAAACTTAATCCTTCGGGACGACCGCAAAAATTCCGCTGGGGACATTCTAATATTCTTACTTTAACCCACACACTCGGTTCAAATACATTTTATCAGTTGAGCGGTTCATATTTTTTCAAAAAATACAATGAATATGTTTACTCAAATATTGATGATCCGAGATGGGCGCATAACAGACTTTCTTCGCAGCAGCCGCAGAACGGTTTTAGTTTCTCAACGGGCGGACAGGATAACTCTACATTTAAACGAATTACCAACAGCATAGGAATCAAATTCGACATTACCTCACAGGTAACCAGAATCCATCAGGTTAAAGCCGGTATTGAATTTAACAGGAATAACGTGTTCGCCGAAGATATAACACTGCTTCAATACATTGATGGCTACTTTAACGGCACAATCGATCCTGAAAGACTTAACGGTAAATTCGATCCAGGCGAGGATGGTATTCCGGATCCTGATATTACAGGATACCCGTTTGTCAGCAGACGCATCCCGGATATAAATGATCCCGAAGAGAATCTTTCGATTTATAAGATAGACAATACGCCGACCGAATTTTCTGCTTATATACAGGATAAAATAGAACTGAATGAGATGATAGTTAATGTTGGATTAAGATTCGATTATTTCCAGCCCGACGGTAAAATACTCTCCGATCCTTCCGATCCCGATATTTACAGACCGAAGCGACCGGAGAATATTGCTAAAACACTAGATGAAAGACGCACCTTCTGGTATAAAGACGCTGAAGCTAAATGGCAGCTTAGCCCCAGACTCGGCGTAGCTTTTCCTATTACAGACCGGGGTGTAATTCATTTTTCCTACGGACACTTTTTCCAGATTCCCAGTTATGAACTCCTGTACAGAAATTCTGAGTACAAACTGCCTATCGCCGGTGAGAATGCCGGGATAGTAGGAAACGCCGATTTGCGTCCTGAACAGACTATCAGCGGCGAAATCGGTCTGCAGCAGGCAATTACAGACGATTTAACTATTGATCTCACAGGTTATTTCAGAGACATCAAAGATCTTACAGGTACAAGAGCCGATATAATAAGAATGTTCGGAGGAGCAGGATCATATTCTCAGCTGGTTAACAGCGACTTCGGATTTGTTAAAGGAATAATTTTCAGCCTTAATAAACGGTTCTCGAATAACTGGTCAGGTACTATTGACTACACTCTGCAATCAGCTAAAGGTAATGCATCCGATCCGAATGCAGTTGCCGAACAAAGGTCAAGAGGCGAAGAACCCGAAGTACAACTGGTTCCTCTTAACTGGGATCAGACGCACACTGTTAATATTACATTCGCATATTCTGCGGAAGCCTGGGGATTCAGTCTGATCGGTCAGTATGGAAGCGGGTTCCCTTATACTCCCTCACAATCTGAGAACCTTACCAAAATACTTACAAATAGTCTTCTTAAGCCTTCATTATTTAATGCTGACCTGAGAGCTTACTACAACCTTACATTGTTCGATTTAAATCTCAACATTTTCGCGAGAGTATACAATCTGTTCGACATTGAGAATCAGGTTAATGTTTATAACGACAGCGGTACAGCTGATTTTACACTCGCCGAACAGCTCAGAAGACAGGACGGTTCGCTTGAACTGGTAAATACATTAGATGAATATTATAGAAACCCGACATACTATTCAGAGCCGAGAAGAATAGAGTTGGGATTTTCGATTTCTTATTAATTGAAAAAATTTTGGATGACCAATGAATAAAAGTATGATAAGAAATTTTTCAGTATTACTGCTAATGATTTTGTCTTTACCGGCAGTTGCACAGCAAATTGAACGTGGCTCAGCCACTGCAAGACGAACCGGTATACACGACGGAAATCAGGTTAAGACAGTTTATAATAATTCGGCTGTTATTGCACAGCCGGGTAATGAAGGACCCAGAGCTGCATGGAAATTCAGAGGAAACGGTTATGTGGGTGATGTTTCGCCGCTCGTTGGTGTTCGCCTTCCGATAAAAGATTATAACAACAACGGTGTGCTTGATACTCTGGTTTCGGTAGTAATCACTTCCGTATCAAGACCGGGAGGCGGCGATTATTCGCCGGGCGGCGGTACATTTCTTGGCTTTGAACCAATACCCGGATTCTTTAATCCTACTGTAGATACTATCGGCAAAGGCGTGGCAATGAGTCATCAGCCTGAAACCTGGCCCGATTACTGGCCCGATCAGCCTGCATGGAAAGATGAGGACGGGAATACTGAATGGAATGGTTATTTCGGTCGCGGACAATTTAATGCTGATCAGGAGAGTTACTGGTGGATGGACGATAATGTGGACGACAAAATGTTCAACCGAATAGGTTTCCTCCCCGATGCAAACGATCCTACAAGAAAGGGGCAGGCACTCAGATTTACCGGCAGAGGATTGCAGTGGAATAACTTTCTTGCACAGGATGTTGTTTTCTGGCTCTATGAAATTTCGAACATCGGAACAGAAACATACGATCAGACTGTATTCGGTACACTTGTCGGAACTTACGTAGGTGCAGAAGGTGATGAATGGAACGACGACGTTTCTTTCTTCGATATCAGGCAGGCTATTACGTATTCGTGGGACTTTGATAATTACATCCGACCTTCGGCAAATCCACGCTGGCTTCCCAATCCTAGTGAAGTCGGTTATATTGCCTATGCCTTCCTGGAATCACCCGGTAATCAGTTCGACGGTATTGATAATGACGGCGATAACAGATCTTACACTAATGCTGAATATTTTACCGAGGATGATTTTGAAGCAAGAACCGTTAGTGCAGGCGAAAAGGTAGTTTTAATTGATGCCGGAACTTTCGAGCGCTCCTATTTTACGCTTCCTTCAGATACGGTAACCGTGGTTTCAATGGGTAAAAAATATTTCATTGAGCCGGGAGTTACGCAGCTTGTTGAAGGAAATATGTTAGTAACCAACAGAGGTTTACAGCTTAACAGAAACGCAACCGACGGTTTGGATAATGATCTGGACGGACTGATAGATGAAAATTTTCAGGTTCATTACAGACAATATAAGGAAGATAACGACGGAACCGTTCTTATCGATACGCTTAATCCGGTTCAATATACAAACTACATAGCTAATATTAATGCTTACGATATTATGATTGACGAAGCCAGAAACGATGATGTGGATAACGACAACGACTGGAATATGGAGTTTGATGATGTTGGTCAGGACGGCAAGCCCGAAACTAATGATTTCGGTGAAGGCGACGGTCTTCCAACTCCCGGAGAACCGAACTTCGACAGAACGGACGTTGATGAATCGGATCAGATCGGACTTACAAGTTTTCAGTACTTTGTACCCGCCGGTGATATTATAATGTCTGATGAAGATGATCTGTGGACGAGGCTCCGACCCGGACTTTTCGACGTGCCAAATTCAATTGTTAATGGTGTTGCAATACGCGGTGAAGACGGCGACTTTATGTATGGCTCCGGTTATTTCCCTTTACTTCCGGGTGAAACCGAAAGGTTCTCCCTGGCTCTTGCATTCGGACCGGATTTCAGAGGAATTCTGAAAACCAAGCAGACAGCACAGTTTATTTTTGATGCAAATTATAATTTCCCCAAGCCTCCTACAGCGCCTGTTGTAACTGCTGTCCCGGGCGATGGAAAAGTTACCTTATACTGGGATAAAGAAGCAGAAGAATCTGTTGACAGAACTACAAAGATAAAGGACTTTGAAGGATATAAGATTTATAAAGGTACTGACGAGAACTTTACAGATGCCTTTGTACTCACTAACGGATTCGGCGATCCTACATGGTGGAAACCGATTGCACAGTATGATCTTAAAAACGGTATAGCCGGTTACTTTAGTCCGAGTGCCGCATTAAATGAAAGAGCCAGCGGGCTTCCGTATTTTCTGGGTGATGATACAGGTATAAAAAATACATTTGTGGATAATGATGTAATTAATGGCAGGACTTATTATTACGCGGTTGTGGCTTATGACAGAGGTGATGAAACAAAGGATATATACCCCTCGGAAAACGGAAGGAGTCTTGATGATCCCAACGTTGTTGTAGTTACCCCGAACGCTCACGTAGCAGGTTTCGTCCCGCCTGAAAGCGGTTTGCCTTTAACCAGAATATCTGGTTACTCGAAGCAGACTCCTTATTTCGAGGTTATCGATCCTTTTGATGTTGAAGAAAAGACTTATGAAGTAATTTTCTTAGACGAGATTATTAATGGGACGCCGATTGCCTACGGTTATAATGTAATAGATACTCAGACCGGAATTGAAGTCTTTAAAGAACCACAGAAACTACTTCCATCTAACGGAAGTATTTTTAACGGTGTTAGCCTGGCAATCGATACTACATACCAGTTTCTCGACAGTATACGTGTTGATCAAAAAGTTTCCAAATGGAGTAATACAGCGAAGCAGAATCTGAAATATACGGTTTCAAAATTCGTATTTGCAGGTTACCCGGACGGTATAAGAGAAGCTGCCGATTACCTGTTTGTCTTCGGTCCGGAATTCGATAAACCAACAGGCAACCGGTTGATGGGTCTGCCTATAGGTAGTAAAAATACAAACTTCGAAATATTTAACGTAACCGACAGAAATAACCCGGTTAAAGTCCCGTTCGTATTCAGTTCCAGGACCGATAATCTTTCGCATCTTTCAAGAATTATTATGACCACAGCCGACACTTCGGATTTGACCTGGGATATTACATTTGTCGGTGATTCCACGACTGTCCTTCCTGAAGCCGGCGACAGTCTCTTGATAAGTATGAAAAAACCGTTTACTAGCGCTGATAAATTCAGCTTCACGGTGTATCCGCCCGACTTCGATCCAAATTCACTCGACGAAGCAATTAAAAGAGTAAAAGCCGTACCGAATCCGTATGTCGTAACAAATATTTTCGAGCAGCCCCTTGCCGGAATAAATACAAGGGGAAGAGGCGAAAGGATTATAAATTTTGTAAATCTGCCTCCAAACAGCACGATACAGATTTTTACTTCATCGGGTAATCACGTACGCACATTAACCAATGGTTCGCAATTGATTAATGGTTCCCTGAGCTGGGATCTTAGAACCAAAGAAGGGCTGGATGTTTCGTTCGGTGTTTATTTTTATATCGTAGAAGCTGAAGGCACATCACAAAAGAAAATAGGAAAACTTGCTATAATCAAATAATGATGTTTGATGAGGATAAAATGAAAATTTTTAAAATTGTTGCACTCTTTAGTTTACTTGCCGGTTCATTGTTAGCCCAGAATAAGGTCGGTACTACTGCTGCGGATTTCCTGACTATTCCCATCGGACCGAGAGCAACATCAATGGGAGGCGCTTTTGTCGCCACTGCTAATGATGTTAGTGCGGCATACTGGAATCCGGGGGCTTTGGCAAGAGTTGAGCAGAGTGAATTTTCGGCATCACATGCAGAGTGGATTCTGGGAACCGATCATAACTGGTTCGGAGTTGTACTGAAACTCGGCGATGATAACGCATTCGCACTTAGTTTTAATCAGCTTGATTACGGCAGGGAGGAGATTACAACCGAACTCGAACCCGGCGGCACGGGACAATACTGGGACGCTTCGGATATTGCAATCAGTCTATCTTACGCAAGAAATTTAACCGACAGGTTCTCTATCGGCGGTACGGTAAAATATATTACTTCAAATATATGGAATGAGCGCGCATCTGCCTTTGCCCTCGACGTCGGTCTTCTGTTCACAACTCAGTTCAACGGTCTGCGTCTGGGTATGAACATAGCGAACTTTGGTACTGAAATGAAGCTCGACGGACCCGACCTGTTTGAACCCATAGATGTTGACCCGGCAAACTTCGGTAATAATCCGAATATATCCGGTAAACTGGAAACGGACTCGTGGGATCTGCCACTTAACTTTACAGTTGGTGTGGCAATGGATTTTCTTAAAACTGAAGAATGGCTGTTAACCGTTGCTACCGATGCAGTTTATCCGCTTAATACCACGGCTTTTGTAAATGTAGGAACAGAGTTCGCATGGAACAATCTTTTATACCTCAGAACCGGTTATCATTCGCTTTTTGAAGAGGACTCTGAAGAGGGTTTGTCTGCCGGTATCGGATTACGGTACAATGTTTCAGGTTTTAATATCGGCGTTGAATACAGTTACATGGACTTCGGACAATTTGATAATATTTCACGATATGCATTCAGCATTAGATTTTAACATTCACTAACCAACTAATAGGAGTAACTATGAAAAAAATAATTTACTTGTTCTTTGTGGCTCTGCTGGCATTAGGAGTTACACTTAATGCACAGGTCACTAATACTGTAACAATAGTAGCGGATATGACAAATCTGATCGCTGAAGGATTTGATCCCGCTACCGATACTCTCGAAGTTGCCGGTCTTGATTGGGACGACGGCAGCAACGTTACTATAACCGGCGACAGGTTTCTGGTAGTTGATCCTAATAATGCTAACTATTATCAAACAACACTGACAATAGTTACTACTAGTGCTATTGCAGCAGGCGACTCACTCCGCTGGAAATTCCACGGCTATCCTGATGCTAATTTCGATCCTGCATGGGAAGGTAACATTGCTGAAACTGGTTCCGCGTGGGATGGCAGATCATTGGTGCTTCAGGCTGACGGTTCAACATTTACCGTTGGTCCGCTGGTTCCTGAAAACGGAATGTTCCAGGGAGGTATAGTTAATACAATTACTTTCAAGGCTGATCTTACTGATGTATTCGGTACAGGCGTTGGATACTTTGATCCGGATATAGATCATATCGAAGTACGCGGCTTCTGGGCAGACGCAGGTCAGGGCTGGGTTGATGCTTCTGTGATAGAAGGTGATCCATCAGTTATGACGCGAAACCTCGATCCGGGTGTTGTTTATGAAACAACACTTAAACTTCAGCTTGCAGCGGGACTTCCTGCTGGTACAGCAACTTCATTTAAGTTTAAAACCTGGCCAGACGAAAGATGGGCAGACGGCGGATGGGAAATAGGATCCAACACCCCGCTCACATTCCAGGAAGATGGTGCTGTGTGGGAATTTTACAAAGTGCCGAATGTATTCCCTAAAGGCGAAGCCCTTGGTCAGGATGTTACTGTTTTGTTCCAGTGTTACATGCCTGAAAATGCGCTTAACAGATACGACTCATCACTCATCCCAAGGGATGAAATTGAGTTTATCATCCTCAAAGGAGACAACCCGGCTATCGGTCTCTGGGGAGGTGACTGGGTAGCTTCAGATACGCTCACAGAAGGTGCAATTGCATTATACGACAAAGGTACTCATGGTGATATAACAGCAGGCGATTTTATTTTCTCGAGAGTAGTTAACTTTGCTGATACTCTGCTTTCCGGTGGAGTTATATATAAATTCGGGGCTCAGTATCCTGGTGCATCTGTAGCTTCCCAAAGTTCTCCGCTCGATAACAGCAAGGGTGTTGGTCAGAATTTTTCGTTCTTCCTTAAAGCCGTTGATACAACCATAGTTCTTTATGATGAATGGCCGACCGTTGGTGATGCGACAGGTGTAAGAGAAATAGTAGGTGCTCTTCCGACCGATTATTCATTGGAACAGAATTATCCTAATCCTTTCAACCCGGCAACTTATATTTCCTACTCAATACCTGCAGAATCAAAAGTTACTTTGAGAATATACGATCTTCTCGGCAGAGAAGTTGCCACTTTGGTCGATCAGAAGCAGGCTGCAGGCAGGTACCAGGCATCTTTCAACGCTTCAAATCTTGCAAGTGGTATTTATTTCTATAAACTAGATGCCGGTAATTTCACGATGTCTAAAAAGATGATGCTGGTTAAATAACCTTGTTTAAATCCTCCTCCATAGTAGAGACGCATTCCGATGCGTCTCTACTCTTTTAGACCCATTTTAATTTTCTTTTCACAATAAAGAAGCAGCATGCTGAGTCTTTGCATTTTTTTATGTAATCCAAATACTGTACAGCAGCCTGACAATTTTGATATGAGAATTTATTTTTGATTCCTGATCATTAGAAGTGAATTGTAAAAATTTTTAGCAGTTACATTGTTCCCGTCGATATTCAAACACTGTTTGACCGCGTAAATTGCTTTTTCCAGTTGCCCGGAATTATAATAGGAGCCCGATAGATTATACCAAGTCTGAGAATCTTTAGGATTGTATTCGAGACTTTTATTCAGATACTTTATAGCCTCTTCATAATTATTTTTCTGCAGTGCGATTGAACCCAGCCATTTATATGTGTAATCGTTCGGATGCAGTTTGTGAAGTTGTTTCAAGTAATATAATGCATCGTCATACCTTTTTGCATTAATTAATTTTCCTGTTGCAGTTGCATACGTAATTTCCGTGTAAGGCTGGTAATTTATAATCGCATTGATTTCATTCATAAAATTGTCATAGTCTTTTTTAGAATAATACCAGTCTGCAGCACGCTGGTGTGCAACTCGCCAGAGTATTTTATTGCTCAATACCTGCAGGGCAAGCGTATCGATATAATTGTTTAACCTGTAGGTAATTTTTCTTCTTTGTGATTCCTCGCGGCTGACGAACGGATAACTTTTTAAAAGTTTAGTAATCCTGAAATGTGAAAGGGTGGAGTCAAGTTTTGTGTACGGTAAACCTGCAAGTAGCAGACTATCAGCATCTCTCTCTGTTATGTTCGGTTCAACAGGATCCGGCAGGAAATTATTCTGTTTCATTTTATCAAAAAATATATCCCCGATAAGATTATAACCCTCTATATTAGGATGAAGATGGTCTACCATTAAATTGTA
>JAFGMI010000055.1 GCA_016927595.1 Melioribacteraceae bacterium
GATATGATTCTCTCTAATTCACTTCAAAGTAGATACTATTAATTGAAGAACGGAATCATATATATAGGGTTAAGCTATATCTCAAACTGCGATTGTGATATTGTTTACTTTTTGTATTTACTATACTGTATATGTAATACTCGCCATCCTTTAATTTACACTCATCTCCGACATTAAGCTCACCTTCGCCAAGGACAGCTTCGCCGACGCCTATGCTTACTTCCTATACTTAATACATAATAGCTCATACAGTCTTTTGACAGGGGATCTAAGTGATACTACTCAATTCAGGACTTAGTGGAGAGCGCGCCTGAGGCGGAGAGGGTTACTGTTGATTTATGACTAATTGTATTATTTATTATTTATTCTTTATAGTTGTGCTAATTGAAATTTAATCTTAATTTGATATTGAAATGACTGATCATTCTAAAATGAGTGTGGAATCTCCATTTAGGTATTGTGAAGGCGCAATAGTCAATGGCAAGCAATTTGGTAGAATTGTAACTATTGAAGATGATTACTCTTCATCCAGTAAATTTATTCTTGAGCATAATTATCCTAATCCGTTTAATCCTTCTACAAGTATAGGTTATTACCTACCTGATCCCGGAAAAATAAAAATATCTGTGTATTATGTTCAGGGGCAAGAAGTTGTGAAATTATATGAAGACTGGCAGCAGGCAGGTTATCACGAGATTAATTTTAACACAAAAGATCTTTCTTCACCTTTGGCAAGCGGTACATACTTTATACAGCTAGCTTGCGGAACATATCATGAAACTTGAAAAGCTTTATTGATCAAATAGTATTAGGCAAATAAATGAAAAGCATACTATTATTAATTTGTCTTATCTCAACAGCACATATAAATGCACAAATAGATACAACTGACTGGTATCCAATGCAAGTAGGTAACAAATGGGAATATTACGATCCGGGCTATGGGTATTCAACAGTTGAAATTATAAAAGATACTTTAATGCCTAACGGTAAGGTTTATAAGGATTTTAGTGGAATATATTTTTCTAACTTTCAGAGAGAAAGCTCTGGGATAATATTTCTTTATGATAGGAGAGTAGATAAAGATGTAGTGTTGTATGATTTTATTTCACCTGAGAAAACCATATTAACAAATTCTTCAGTTTTTACTGGGGCTTTAGGTATTTATGAAATTGGCAAAGATACTGACAATTTATTTGGATTGTTATTGGAATGGAGGGATATTATGGAGACCTATATTGATACAACCAAAATCCCTTATGATACTACCTGGGGTGCTGTAGATGTCCCTTATTTAAGAATTACCAAAGGAATTAGAGTTTCATCTTATAATCAACCATTTCAGTCTTTAACTGGTGCGATTATTAATGGTGTTGCGTACGGAACTCTAGTAGGAATAGAAGAAGAACCTGATTTATTGAGCGAATATAAATTGTATCAAAATTATCCTAATCCATTTAATCCAAGTACAAAAATAGAATATACATTGGCTAAAGCAGGAAATGTGAGTATAAAGGTTTATGATAGTCTCGGCAGAGAAGTAAAAACATTATTTGAAGGATGGAAAAATAAAGGAAGCTATCAAACAATGTTTACAGCAAATAACCTACCAAGTGGTACATACTTTATACAGTTAGCATGCGGGACTTACCATGAAACAATTAAAGCGCTATTATTAAAATAGGGAAGTGAAATGAAAGAAAATGAATATTAAAGTGGACAAAACCACAATAGCAAACAATCCTTTGGAGAAAGGTTGATAAGGAAGATATCGATGAGGCATTCCATTATCTTTCATATAAGCTGAGGTTCCTCGCAGATTACAAACCTGAATCTGCAAAGGAATTGAGCGAGAAAGATAAAAGGGTTAAACTTATCCTTGAAACCTTCTCGGGAAAAACTTTTGGGAACAAGGATGTGGAAAAGTGCATTTCGGATGCTGGCATGACTTTCTCCAGCAGGAGTCTGACGAGGGATTTAAAGGAGCTGACTGACGCGGGGAAGATAAAAAAGTTATCGCACGTGATGTATAAAATCGAGATTGACCAAATGTCCTAATGTCGTTTTGTCGTTTTGGTTTCGATTTTGGGCTGTTTTAGGCTTTCTCACAGTCCTCTGCCGAAACAGCGTAAGGAATTAACCGGATTCTACATATCTTTTGCAGAAGTCGATTATCATAATAGACTTGACCGGTTTGTTCAGAATGAAATAGGTTCTTAGCTCATCCAGTTTGTGGAGCTTCAAAATGATGACCCCGAACATATATTCGGGGTTGTCTGTTTTAAATAAGACTTTTGAAATCATTGTTATTAAAAAACAACAATTATATTTCGATAATGAGTCGTAACAAATCCGGAAATTGAAATTGGACGATAAACAAAAAATTGAATGGTTTGATAAAGCTGTAAAGTTTCAGATTGAGGGGATGATATTTTTAACCATGAAATCGCGCAAGAACGGCGTAGGTTCGTGGGCAATAGAAAACCTTAAGAACAACAAAGTGCTTAATTCTAATATGGAATGGGAAGATGAAGTACCCAAAAGTAAGCGCGATGAAGCATATTTAATCAGAACCCGTTTCGATTTCGACTCCGCTATGGCAATGTACGAACAGTACAAAATGTTCTCGGATGAACTAGCTTAAACCACCGAATAACAGTATTAGAAATCTGTCTGATTATTGTTAAATTACCTGCCTTAAGAATTATATCATTTCCTAAAAATTATTTTTGGTAAGGTTTAATGATAATTATTTTAATTGTATTATTATGCTTTTCTGCAAACCTGAATTTTGCAAATTCAATAAGCGGAACTGTTAAGGACAAGACTACTGATATTCCGCTTAGTCAGGTTCTGATAACTTTATCCGATTCAGAATTCAACAAAATTGATTCGACATTCTCCGATTTATCGGGTAACTGGGAAATAGAGTACGAAGCAACAGGAATAAGTGATGAATCGCTGTCACCGGAATCATTTCAATTATATCAGAACTACCCTAATCCTTTTAATCCCTCAACTAAGATTAGCTTAAAAATTACTAATGCAGGAAACGTTGAAATTATTATAAGCGACATTTTGGGGCAGACTCTGGACAGAAAAACAGGCTTCCTTTCACCCGGCACTTACAGCATTGAATGGAATGGTTCAACTAGTGCGGGAGTATATTTTTATACGGTTATCCATAACAACAAATCATTTACAAGAAAAATGATTCAACTGGACGGTCACGGTGCGGGTGGTTTGTCAAGTTTCAGATCGGTTTCATTTAGTAATTCGGAGAATCTTAAAAAAACAAAATCCGGTGAATATCATTTGGTTCTATCGAGGTTCGGTTTTGTAAATGATACAATTAAAGTCGATCCGGCATACGTGAAACATATCGATTCAGAATTAGAAACCGTTCACTCTAAGGCAATACTGTTTGATCTGCATAACGATGTACTTGAGAAGATGCTTGTGGATCCTGAATATCATTTAGGAGATTATCATTTATATCCTATCAGTAATATTCCATATCATACTGATATTCCTAGGCTGAAAAAAGGAGGAGTTGATGCGCAGCTGTTTGTCGTATGGGTCGATCCTCAGGGCTACGATAATTATTACGAAACAGCAAATGAAATGATTGATATTTTTAACAGTGAAATTCAGACCAATTCCTCGGAGATTCAGCAGACATATGATTTATCCACATCATTAAGCGCTATAAATGAAAATAAAATTGCGGCTGTTCTTGTTGTTGAAGGAGGTCATGTAATAGAGAACAGTATTGCTAAGCTTAAGGATTTTTACGATGCCGGGATGAGATATCTCACCATTACATGGAACAACAGCACAGACTGGGCAGTATCGGCGCAGGATTCACGCTCGGAAACCGAAGGTCTTTCCGAATTCGGCAGAGATGTAATACGTACGATGGATTCCCTGGGAGTGATAATCGATGTATCGCATACCGGAATTAAGACAATAGAAGATATATTGGAGATAACGAAGAATCCTATAATTGCCTCTCACTCAGGAGTACGCGCGTTGAGGGATCATTACAGAAATTTACGGGACGATCAGATAATTGCAATTGCGAATTCGGGCGGTGTTATAGGAGTTGTATTTTATCCGCCTTTCTTAGGTTATTTGTATAATGAAGTTGATATTGAGAGTGTGATAGAGCATATTGATTATATAGTTAACCTTGCAGGTATCGACTACGTAGCACTTGGTTCTGATTTTGACGGTATCGGAACTAACACAGTAAATGGGCTGGAGGATGTAACAAAGTTCCCAATGTTAACAATCAAGTTATTGGAGCACGGTTATACACCGGAGGAAGTTGAAAAAATACTCGGCGGTAATTTTATGCGCGTATTCGAACAGGTGTGCGGTAATTAAAATACAGATCGGAATACTTTTCCGATCTGCAACAATCAATTTATCTTCATTATTTTAATTTGTCTTTGAATACTTTCTCGAATTTTTCAATTTTCGGAGTAATCACAAAACTGCAGTAAGGCTGTGAGGGATTGTTCTCAAAGTAATCCTGGTGATAATCTTCGGCAACATAAAACTCTTCGAAGGGACTTATCTCTGTTACTATAGGATCATCAAAAACACCTGCCTCGTCCAATTTTTTCTTATACTCTTCAGCGGTCTTCCGCTGATCATCGTTGTGATAAAATATAACGGATCTGTACTGAGTGCCAACATCTGCCCCCTGCCTGTTAAGTGTTGTCGGATCGTGAGTCTTCCAGAATATCTCCAGAAGTTCTGCATAACTTATAACAGCCGGGTCGTAGGTAAGCTGCACAACCTCTGCATGCCCTGTCGTACCGGTTGTAACAAGTTTATAACCCGGATTCGGTACGCTACCGCCTGAATAACCGGATTCAACTTTTACAATACCTTTAACTCTTTCGAATACCGCTTCCACACACCAGAAACACCCGCCTCCGAATGTGGCAGATTTATAATTGCCCATATTCAACCTTCCGTCCGATATTAAAATTGTTTTCGAATGATTAAAAGATAACATCACAAAGGAAATCAGAGCGGATGTTATTAATATTTTTTTTGCGTTCAATATAATATTCCAAAAATTCCTGATACGAATAAAACAACAGATCAGCTAGATTAGTTTCCGTCGGTTAAAATAAACCCGGCAGTGGGTTTATGCCGGGGGAATTCAGGCAGTAATTCTGAATATTTATAAGATATATTTACTCAGATCCCTGTTCTTCACAATTCTTTCCAGCCTTTCTTTTACAAGTGCTTCCGAAATATTAATTTCTTCGGAAGGTATTTTATCCGGGACCTCGAAGAGTATATCCTCCAGTAATGTAGTAAGAATTGTATGAAGTCTTCTGGCACCGATATTTTCAACTTCTTCATTCACTATTGCAGCTGTTTTCGCTACTTCCTTTATTGCCCCGTCTGTAAAGCTGATCGCAACGCCTTCCGTCTGAAGCAGAGCAGCGTATTGCTTGAGCAGGGCGTTATGCGGGATTGTAAGAATTTTGACAAAATCATCCTCTGTAAGGCTTTTAAGTTCAACCCTTATCGGAAACCTGCCCTGAAGTTCGGGAATTAGGTCAGAGGGTTTTGCAATATGAAAAGCTCCCGCAGCAATAAACAGTATATGATCAGTTTTAACCGATCCGTATTTGGTATTTACTGTCGATCCCTCAACGATGGGGAGCAGATCGCGCTGAACACCCTCTCGTGAAACATCGGGACCCTGCCCTTTCCCCCCGCTTCCCGCTACCTTATCAATCTCATCGATAAATACAATTCCCGATTCCTGAACACGTTTTATCGCTTCTCTTTGAACTGCTTCCATATCTATCAACTTCTGAGCCTCTTCCTGCGCAAGAATTACACGGGCTTCTTTAATAGTAGTCTTCCTCTTCTTCTTTTTCTTGGGCATCATACTGCTCATTATTTCCTGCAGGTTAATACCCATATCGTCCATACCCATAGGACCCATAATCTGCATTCCTATCTGGGCTGTCTGAACATCAAACTCAATCATCTTTTCGTCCATTTCACCATTGCGTAATTTTTCACGCATCCATTCTCTTGTTTTTTCATTCTGATATCCGGGATCCTCTTCATTTTCGCTGTTTATACCCATTGGTTTTTTCACCGGCGGAATAAGTATATCAAGAATTTTTTCCTCCGCCATTACATCTGCTTTTGCCTGCACTTTTGATGTCTGTTCAGATTTCACCATTTGAACTGCTATCTCTGTAAGGTCACGAATCATAGATTCAACGTCTCTGCCGACATACCCGACTTCAGTGAACTTTGATGCTTCCACTTTAACAAAAGGAGCACTGGCAAGTTTTGCCAGTCGGCGTGCTATTTCAGTTTTACCTACCCCGGTCGGTCCTATCAGTATTATATTGTTAGGAACTATTTCCTCGCGTATTTCCTGTTCAACTTGCTGCCGCCTCCAGCGGTTTCTTAATGCAATAGCAACTGCTCTTTTCGCATCGGTCTGACCAATTATATAATTATCCAGTTCTTTAACGGTTTGAGTCGGTGTCAGATTTTTCATAACATCATTATTAATTATTTCAGCCATTATTAAACCTCAATTTCCTCTATGTTTATTTTATCGTTCGTGTAAATACATATTTCCGCAGCAGTATTTAATGCCTCTTTCACAATTTCCTTCGCGGGGAGATTGCTGTATTTCTTAAGCATTTTTGCAGCTGCCAGTGCATACATGCCGCCCGATCCGATTGCGATTATATTATCATCAGGCTCGATCACATCACCTGTCCCCGATACAATAAAAGTCTGGTCTTTTGATAATACTGCAAGCATAGCTTCGAGTCTTCGCAAATATTTGTCAGTACGCCAGTCTTTTGCAAGTTCAACAACCGAACGCCCAACGTTGCCGTTGTACTGTTCAAGCTTTTCCTCGAATCTGCCGAGAAGTGTAAACGCATCTGCAGCGGATCCGGCAAACCCGCAGAGTACTTTGCCGTCAAGTAATTTTCTTATTTTCATTGAATTGTGTTTCACTACAGAGTTGCCCAGTGTGACCTGTCCGTCGCCCCCGATCGCGGCTTGACCGTTGTGTATCACTCCGCATATCGTAGTAGATCTGATTTTTCGTTTCAAAACCGTTTCTCCCAAAATTTATGGCAAAGATAGTTCATTTTTCTTCCATTGTTCAACCCATTCGAAAAATTGATTGACAAATGGAACTGCTAAAATTCTGCCGCCGAATCCCATATATCTGAAAACAACCATTGAAAGATTAGAAACGTCAACTTTGCCGAGCAGATTCTCATCTATTGTTAAATTATATTTTGATGCGAGCTCTGCTGTTCTATCGATGAATTTATCCCTCAATTTCTCAATTTTAATCTGTTTCTCTAAATCTTCCTTTACTTCATTAAAGTTGCGCATCGCACTCGTATCCGGCTGTTTTTTATCTATTAATTCGAAGATCGAATATCCTTCATCTGTCATCAATGGACCATAAATTTCGCCCACTTCCATTTGACGTGCAATTCTCCCTATTTCCCCGAAAGAAGATGTTGAGGATATCAAAATCTCTCCATTATTAATAATAGTTCCCTGCCTTTTTGAATATTTGGCTGCGAGATCTCTCATACTTTCACCGGCATTAAGCTTGTTCATTACATCATCAATAATTTCAATGCTGTCCGTCAGAATTTCGATTATCTTCAAATCAGGTGCACTGAATAAAGTATCATATTGCCGTTTATATCTCTCTCTTATCTCATCATCTGAAACGGAAATCTCTTCAAGCATTTTTTTCTGGTAAAGAGTTCCAAGATAGTTATCGCGCCACATATTTCTGTAGTAATCCACCTCGGGATTTTTATCCATTCCGTTTTTAAGGGATTCTCTCGCAAGGAGTTCACGTTCTATAAAATATCGGACACGTGAATTAAGCTGTGCCCTGATGGTTTGCGGATCGGTAGTGAATGTTTGAAATCCCTCGAAGAAAAAGTCCCGTATAAATTCTTTCAATGAAACAGGATTGTCCTCATATTTTACGAAAGGCATATTCAATGTATCAGCGCCGAGCCGTCTTTCAATAATCTCCAAATCATTATCTGCAATTGATATTTTACCGGCGTTATTCTGTTCTTCCGATCTTTTTGTAAGTATATCGATTACAATTGATGAAAAACTCCAGAAAAGACTGCCGTCTGTATTTATTTGTTTGCCTTTGAAGAAGGAATTAAAATATTCAGCGTATAATTCGTCTTCAGCTCGTGATTTTACTACTTTCCGTATTTGTGAATCGCGGGTGTTTATTTCATTCTCAGTTGAATAATAGTTTGCAGTAAGTGAGTCTACATAAAACAGATAGTACCCATCCGGACTTTTTATCGGCGCAGAATACATCCCTTTACTCAGATTGTATAAACTGTCCTCTGCAAATTTATCCATCTTGCCGAATCCGACCTCGTAATAGTTGCCCGGATTTTTACCGTGCTTATCGAACAACGAATCGAATGCGGCTCCGCTCCTGAGCTGATTATACCACTTGTACACTTCATCGGGACTTTCAGAATAGAGGTAGCGTGTTAGTAAATTGTATGAGCTCCTTCTTCTTGCTTCCAGAAATTCTTCCGGATCAAGCAGGATTTTTTCTGATACTTCCTTTTTATAGAGCGCATCTCTCAGGTACATTTTTTCAAGAACGGGAAAAGTGGTCTGCATAATTTCAGTGGTATCGAAGCTCAGCTTCTCAGCTTCTAGCGCCCATAACTTTTCAGCTATAAGAGTATATAAATACTGCTGTTTCTGTTGTTCTTCACCGGCTTTGACATTTCTGCCCACCTGGGGAATTAATTCATAACGTTCCTTGAATTCCCTGACAGTAATTTTTTTATCACCAACCCGTGCCAGCACATTTTCATCGCTATTCTGCTGCGAAATAATTGCCGAACAACCAAACAACAAAATGATAGTTAGTTTCAGATTCATTTGTGCATTAATATATTTTGGGTATTATTCGTTTAACAGATTTCTGATAATTCAAGTATTCAACACCGTATTTACCGATAAGTTTCTTTTCTTCAATGTATGATCCGATTATAAAATATATAATTGATGTGATTACAAAAAATAAGTAGAATAAATCCATTGTAGGTCTCAGTGATATAAACAAAACCGAAAATAAGTAAACGGGATGTCTGCATAATTTCATCGGACCATTGATAACCAGCGTAGTTTTTTCATCAAGATCATCTGAATCATAAATCCCTTCCAGATATCTTTTTATTTGATTTACACCCAGAAATTCACCGAGGTTAATATACCTGGCTGCCCAGAAAAAACCAACCAGACTAAAAACCTGAACTGCAAAAATAATAATATCGAACGGATACTGTAAGTCATAAATAATAACATCCGGTTTCGGGGAGTATTCCCAGACAATTATAAATATTATCAACGAAGATATATTATAAAATAACCTGTAAAAAGCGATTTTATCCCCGATCTTTTCTTTGATTTTCATTTTGAATTTTGTTGAGGCGAGAACTGAGTGGCTCAATCCAAACAAGATAAACAAGATAAACAAGCACAAAATAATTATCGAATCATAGATATGGGTCATAATTCTTTTCTAAGGCGGGCGACAGGAATCATTAATTGTTCGCGGTATTTTGCAACAGTTCTGCGTGCAATATGGATGCCTTTATCCTTAAGCATACTCGCTATTTTATCGTCACTGAAAGGCGATTTTTTATTTTCATTATCGCAGATTTCTTTAATAAGTTCTTTGATATGCTTATTGGATATTTCATCGCCGGAATCCGTGGAAAGCCCCTCGCTGAAAAAATATTTCAATTCGTGAATACCTACCGGGCTCTGCACATATTTACCATTTACCACTCTGCTTATGGTAGATATATCCATTTGAACTTCATCTGCTATATCCTTATATATCATCGGTTTCAATGCCCGGGGTCCGAACTCAAAAAATTCGTATTGTTTTTCGAGAATAGCTCTCATTATTTTCATAAGTGTCTGCCTGCGCTGCTGTATCGATGCAATAAACCATTTAGCCGATTCAAATTTTTCACGAAGGAATTTATGAGTTTCCTTTTCGCGTTTTGAAATCTTCCTTTTACGCTTATTCGAATTAAGCATTTCAAGATACGTCTGACTAATCGTAACCGAGGGAACGCTTTTATCGTTCAGGGTAACAATATAGTTGCCTTCCAGCTTTTCAATAATAAAATCGGGTGAAATCTGGTTCGACTCTTCAGATTCGATATTACCTTCGCCGGGCTTCGGGTCCAGCTTCTGAATCAGTTCAAGAACCATTTTTAAAGTCTCCCGGCTCATCTCAAGATTTTTTTGTATAACCTCAAACCGTTTGTTTACAAAATCCGTGTAGTGTTTTTCGAGAACCTGTTCTGCCAGATACGAATAATATTCATCAAACTTGATATTACGCAGTTGTATAAGCAGACACTCGCGTAAATCTCTCGCCGCAATTCCTATCGGTTCAAGCGTTTGTATTTTTTTCAGTACTTCCTCAGCCTCTTTGTATGTAACCTTCACGTGCTCAAACATTGCCAGATCATCTGCAATCTTATTCAGGTCCTGCTTAAAATAGCCGTCTCTATCAAGACTTTGTATGATTACCTCGCCAAGAATAGTTTGCTCTTCGGTGAGGTCAAGCAGATGTAATTGATCCATGAGACGTTCAGTAAGCGATACGCGTGAAGGCGCAATCGGCTGGGTTTTATCATCGTCATCCGGACTTCTATTAATTCGTTCTTCGTCCAGATCACTTTCGTTCATATAATCTTCAACTTCAAATTCATCGTCCCCACTGCTGTCGAGATTTTCAAACTCATCGTCATCATCTTTTTGTTTCTCATCATTCTGTTCGGGCGATTCCTCATTTTCCAGTTGTTCAAGTTCCATTTCTTCCGCAGCAATTTCTTCCAGAATCGGATTTAGTTCCAGTTCGGTTTTAATCCGTTGTTCGAGAGCAAGGGTATTCAATTGCAGCAATTTCTGATATTGAATCTGCTGGGGCGATAATTTCTGCTGGAGCGACAAACGTTGATTTAACGAGAGCATTAATATTCCTTAAAATTAGAGTACAACTTTTGATAAAATTCTTTACCGTAAGCCCTCTCAAGGGCTTCTCTGCAAAATTCAAACACAGAAATATTTGTTTCCTCGCCTTTTTTTAACGCAGGTAAACATTCTGAATATTCTTCGAACTTAAGAACCGGACCGCCGAAATCATTAATCCGAATCGGGAACAGATGGCATGATATTGGTTTTCTGAAATCCACTTTGCCGTCATTATAAGCTTTTTCAATTGCACATTTAGCAATATCGTTGTCGTAATAAACGAAAACACACTCACGCTTATTAATACTTTTAAGCATGAGAGTATCGGATTTTTCTTCCCAGAAACCCGTTTCAATGATTGTTTTTACACTTTTCTCGGGTAAATACCCGAATATTATATTAAGTATATTTTCGATGGCAGAAATTTCCTTACTCAATATCGGTGCACCGTATTCACTCTGCATCGTACAGCATGCTCCTTTACATGCCTCTAGGTCGCATGTAAACTTTGTGGTGAATATATCATTACTCACAATTTTACCATCTAATTCAACAAAATCGATATACATTACACTCTGGAATAATTTTTGTTAAGATAAATATTTTGTACTAGTTTGGAAAGTAGAAAAGGACAAAAACTTAATTAAAATCAGCATTTTTACTATCTTACTAATTAAATTTTAACATAAGTGAATGGACCTCGAAAACAAAAATATTTTAATAACCGGTGCTTCAAGCGGAATTGGAGAAGCACTGGTTAAATCGTTAGCTGAGTATAAATGCACACTGTTCCTTATCTCAAGAAATATGGATAAGTTGAGAGAAATGCAAAATAATCTTAGCAGCTTCCCTGCTGAAATAAATATTTATAGATGTGATGTTAGTAAGAAAGATGAAGTTAAACTAACTGCAGCCGAAATGCTGAGTAAATCTGATACTATAGATTTGGCAATACTTAACGCCGGTATCAGTCGCTGGGTCTTTCCGGAAAATTACAATTCTGCTGATGCAGAAGAAACATTCGGGACTAATTTTCTAGGTATGATTTATTGGATAGAGAATTTACTGCCGAAATTCATTGAAAGAAAAAAAGGTACAATCGCTGCTGTTTCAAGTCTTGCAGACAACAGAGGTTATTCCGGCAGCGGTTTTTATTGTGCAAGCAAAGCTGCCATAAGCATGTATTTTGAAGGGCTGGCTGTCGATCTCAACTCATATAATATAAAAGTAGTTACAATTAAACCAGGCTTCGTAAAAACACCAATGACGGATAAAAACGATTTCATGATGCCTTTTTTAATAACTCCTGAAAAAGCTGCTGATATTATTATTAAAGGACTCATAAAAGAAAAAAGATACATCATTTTTCCATATGTTATGTATATGCTTACACGATTAGTGGGTTTAATTCCGGACAGGCTTTACGAGTTCTTCGCAAGACAACCCTATTTTAAAGTAAGGAATAAGCAGAGTGAAAATTAAAGAGACTTCAGCAATTATTTTAATCTACTGCAACGATCAGCCCGGCATTGTTGCAAATGTTTCCAAATTTATTCATGAAAATAATGGGAACATCATCCATCTCGATGAGCATGTTGATTACGAGGAAAAGGTATTTCTGATGAGAGTTGAATGGGAAATAAAAAATTTCAGTATTGAACGGGAGCAAATTGCCGAAAAATTCAGCAGTGCTGTTGCAGCAAAATATGGAATGAACTGGAAAATTTATTTCAGCGATGCAACACCACGGGCTGCGATATTCGTATCCAAATTAAATCATTGTCTGTTTGATATTTTATCGAATGTATATTCAGGCAGCTGGAACCTGGAAATACCATTAATTTTAAGCAATCACGAAACTCTGCAGCCCTTAGCAGATAAATTCAATATTCCGTTTTATTTCTTCCCTATCACCTCCGAAAATAAATTGCACCAGGAGCAACAGCAATTAAGATTATTGAAAGACCAGCGGATTAATTTCATAGTACTGGCGCGTTACATGCAGATACTGTCCGAAGATTTTATAAAAGAGTTTCAGAATAAAATCATTAACATTCATCACTCGTTTTTACCTGCATTCCCGGGAGCAAAACCTTATCATTCCGCTCATGAACGCGGGGTTAAAATAATCGGAGCAACCAGTCATTATGTCACAAAAGATCTCGATGCAGGTCCAATAATTGAGCAGGATGTAGTAAGAGTTACCCATAAAGATTCCGTTGCTGATCTGATTCGAAAAGGCAGAGATCTGGAAAAACTCGTACTATCGAGGGGAATATGGCATCACCTTAACAGACGAGTTCTTGTTTATAAAAACAAAACGGTTATTTTCGAATAGCATTTCTATTTATCAATTGACTTATCACACTAAACTTGTTACTTTTAGACAAGTTTCTTTACAAGCCAAATTATCAGGTTCTTCCTCAAATAATGTAAAAAAATAGGAGGTTCCATGCCTGCCCAAAAAATCAAAGAATTTCTGGATAAGCACAAAATTAAATATTTAACAATTACCCATTCCCTGGCTTATACTGCACAGGAGATTGCCGCATCGGCTCATATTAAAGGAAAGGGATTTGCTAAGAGTGTTTTGATTAAAATTGACGGTAAATTGGCGATGGCTGTATTGCCTGCTTCTTATAAAATTGATTTTGACATGCTGAAAGAAGCACTCGGCAAAAAGGAAATAAGACTTGCCAACGAACAGGAGTTCAAGGATAAGTTCCCCGGATGCGAAGTGGGTGCAATGCCGCCGTTCGGTAATTTATATGATACAGAAACCTATGTGGCTGCATCTTTGGTTGAGGACGAAGAATTTGCCTTCAATGCCGGAACACATACGGAACTGATTAAAATGCAGTATACAGATTATGAAAAACTAGTAAAACCGATTGTCATAAGATTCAGCAGTAAGTACAAAACTTAATAAAAAAGAACAGGTTTACGGTTAGCTGAAATTGAAAAATATTTTCGTAAAAATTTTTTTAGTTGATCCATCAACTAACGAAGAGTTCGAAGTAAACGAGTTTATTACTGTTGAGATTGTTCAACTGCTGTCGTATAATCCTGCAGTCGGAATAAATCCTAAAACTTTAAAGTTCGATAAAACAGCAGGATCATTTAAAACAGGTTTTAACCGCTACCCGTTCGATAATAATTTCTATTTTAGAATCGGCTTCAAGAAACCGGTTTTTTCAAAAATATTAAAGAGATTAATCGGTGTCGAAGAGGTTAATCAATCAATCCTTCCGGTTTACGTGCCAGCCCGTATTCCCTACTGGGACACAGGCTGGGATGATGATTACGAATCAAACGAATACTTCGGGAGCGATAGACTAAAATTTGAAAGCAGTAAAGACAATCCTCTTACTATAAAAATACCCGTAAGAGAATTTTTTATCATCGGGCATCGCGGAGCACCATATCACTTTCCTGAAAATTCGCTGGCGTCTTTTAAAAAGGCTCTTGATATCGGGGCAAACGGTATTGAACTTGATATATGCATAACAAAGGATGATAAGCTGATTGTTTTTCACGACGCAATACCGACAAAACATCCATCGCAATTCGACCGGACTATTTTTGAAGATTTGCCCTACGAGTTAAAATCTCCGGAATTTTCAAACGACGGCAAGTACGCACTGATTAAAGAATTTGCAGAGGGTTCATGGGCAATCGTCAGAAAAATAAAAATGAAATCCGAAAAGAATTTTGATATCAGCAATCTTACCGAAACACAGGTGAAAGACTTTTATAAATACGAACTGGTAAACGGCGAATTTCACGGCATAATAAATTTTAACGACTTCCTGTCGTTTGCGAGTATTGAAAGAGACAGGTTGAGAATATTGTTCCTGGATGTTAAATTGCCCCGCTGGAATATTCATACGGATAAAGACAGATTTCGGAAATATGGTGATTTGCTTTGCAGTTATATAAAACGTTTCAGTAACCTGCCTGAACACATTGTCGTGAGTACGCCTGATAAGGACTTTCTACAAATACTTAAAAATGCTTTTAATGCCGGTAACGAAAAAAGGTGCAGCTTTGCTTTTGACGCCGAAGGTTCATTCGCTGCAATATTCGGGATTAGAGAAAATCCTGTAAAGATAGCACGTCAAATGGAAAACGAAGTTGTCTCTATCGGTAGTCTTGCCCGCCCGGGAAATTTAGACGAAATAAAAGAAGCGGTTCGCGACAGGGATTATAATCATAAAAGTAATATTAAAAATGTAATACACTGGACACTAAATGAAAAAGCGCAGATGTCCTATTCTATAATTGCCGGGGTAAACGGTATATTAACCGATAAACCTGATGAATTAAAATCTGTTCTCGAAAAGTCATTCAAAGTGAAAGTTTCATAAAAAAGGAGCGCCGAATAACGCTCCTTTTTAACTAGTGCAGATTTGCATACTTCATTTTTACCGGACGAGTTTACCGTTTTGTAATTCTTTAACAAGCCTGTCCGTTTTATATATATATTTCAACGCTTCCATCAAACCCCATGAATCAGTCGCAACTGTCCTGTTGTTTTCAGTCAGATAAGCAAAAGTTCCAGCCAGACTCTCAAGGTTTCCATCATGCACAAGACCAACGATTTCCTGGTTCCTGTTTATAACAGAACTGCCCGAATTCCCGCCTACTATATCGTTTGTTGATGCAAATCCTATCGGGACCGATAAATCGAGCTGCTCCGGAGGGATTTTCCATCTTTCATGAAGACCCCATGGGTAGGTGCTTTTATCGAAGGAATTATAACGATCCCATAAACCGTAGTACGTTACTTTACCGGGAGCAATTGTACCATTGTATTCATATCCTTTAATAACACCGTCAGATATTCTTAATGATGAAGTTGCATCGGGTGATATTTTATTTCCATAAGTTTCAAATATTACTCTGCCCAGTTCCTGGTTCAGTACCGAGAGCGTGTTCTCAGCCTCCTCCTGTATAGGTGTAACGGCTGACATTTTATCCCGCGTGTATAATATGAAATTAATAAAGGGATCATCAGTGTTTAATATTTCATCGGGACCGGAATTCAACAGTCCTTCAATATTCTCTTTCGTCAGAATCCGTGAATTGCTCCATGCATATTCAACAGCTTCGTCGCCTGATTTACCGTTATAAACTTTTTTTACGAGTTCGTTATCACTTCCCAGCACCTTTGTTAAAATATTGGCATGCGCCCTTGTCAGTAATTTCTGCAGTTCTTCGTCAATATTTTCTTTTGCTATCGATTTTCTGGTTTCTTCAATATGATCTTCTTTATAATCAATATTTCTTTCCTCTTCGGGCAGTTTCATCTGCTCGGCGTATTCAATCAGCTTACGAGCTGTATTCATATAATCAAATCCTCTAAGCATCCAGGTGGAATAGCTATATCTTTCCCTGGCAATTGATTTTAATTCATTAAGCACGCTGCCGATTGAATCCCAGAGATGTCCGTACTTACTGTTCAGTTCAGGATCGCTCTTAACTTTCTGAATAAGTTGCTTTTCAAAATCCCGTTTCTTAGCCATAAGGTAATCATCCTTTAGTCCCATCAATCTTCCTGCATACGATTTTCTTCCATTTCCCGTTCCCAGCAGACGGTTCAGTAATTCAGATTCCCTTTCAGGATGTTTTTTAAACAGTTCATAATAAACCTGGTATAATTCATTCAACATGGTGAGCATAATGGGATAAGTATAATCCCGGAAATATTCAAGCTGCCCGCAAGAATAAAGACGGTCTGTATTGCCTGGTCTGCCTATAACAAATATCGGCTCGCCTTCTTCCGCACCTTTCTCGCTCCATTTAAAATAATTGTCAGATTTCACGGGTTTACCTTTTTCGTCGTATGCACGGTAAAATGCAAAATCAAGTTCGTAGCGGGGATAAGTGAAATTATCCCAGTCCCATCCCGTGGCAGCGATTTGAAAATCGGGAGCCATAACAAGTCTAATATCATTATAACGCTTATAAGTGTATAACGAATACTTTCCCCCGTTGTAAAGTGTAATTACCTTGCAGTTAAGTCCGGTCTCCTCGTTTCTGTCTGCAACTATAGCTGCCATCACCGAATCGCGCAAATCGATTTTCTCGTTGTTATTCTTCCCTGCTTCCATCGCGGAGATAACCTGTGCAGTAATATCTTCGATGGCTATTAACTGATCGACAAATAGTCCGTTAATTTTTCTTTCTTCCTCAGGAGTTGATGCATAAAAGCCGTCTTTCAGCAAATCCTCTCCGTCCTTTTGTATACCTGGAAGAGCGCCTCTGCCGCAGTGATGATTGGTCATAATCAATCCGTCTTCGGATACGAATGCAGCAGAGCAACCGCCGCCGAACTGAAGTGCGGAGAGCCTTGCATCTTCAAGCCATTCTTCTGTAGGCACATAGCCGTAAGTGTTCATAAAATAATCTGAGGGTATGTCATCGAAGGTCCACATCGTTCCGAAATCAATAAATGAATATTCCACTTCATCAATATTTATCGGTTCGTAAATGCTGTACTGAGCCTGAAGCGTTGCAGCGCTGAGACATAACAGTGTAAAAAATAAACACAATCTTTGAACCATTTTCATACAAACTCCTGATTTATTAAGACGATTGCTTTAGAATAATAAATCCGGTATAAAACCGGTTTTAGATTTAAACACGTTTTTATTCTTTGATGTCCGGTGTATTAACAGTTTCGGACATGTTTACAATTTTACCTGCTTTTAATTCATCAGCTATCCTGTCGGCGCCTGCAACATACCTGAGTATCTGCAATATTGCAGGTGATGCAACCGAAACCATCCTGTTTATTTCCGGCAGATAAATTATATTGCCGGTAATACTTTCAATATTCCCGTCAAATGCTATTCCGACAAGTTCGGCATTACTATTAATTACAGCGCTGCCGGAGCTGCCGCCCGTGATATCATTGGTTGAAACAAAGTTGAACGGAGTCGACATATCAAATCCCTCTTTCGGATTCTGCCATCTTTCGGGTAGATTCCATGGATATTTTTCTTTAAATGATTTGAAACGGTCGTACATTCCGTAAAAAGTTGTAAACGTAGGTGCAATTGTCCCATTATACTCAAATTCTTTCATCACACCGTCGTTAATACGCAGAGTAAATGATGCATCCGGCGGAATGGATGTACCGTAAACCGCATACAGAGCCTGTCCCATAATTTCTTCCATTACATCCTGAGTTGCGGCAATTTCGTTAGCCTGTTTATCGAGTTCAGCGAGTTTATCCTGAGTAGACAAGAGAAAATTGATGAACGGATCACCCGAGGCAAGAATAGCTTCAGACCCTTTTTTAATCAGCTCCATCGTATCTTCAGCATTCATAATCCTGGATTTGGATTTTACATATTCAACCACTTCATCACCCGTAAAACCGTTAGTAAAATTATATACAACGGGATTATTAACGCCCAGTAATTCGGTAATGTATGCAGCATGCAGCTCAATAAGCTTTGTATTAACCACATGATCAAAATCTGCAGGATATATATTCGCGATTGTAGAATCAAGCATTTCTTTTTTAAAGTCTGGTTTGCGCTGCTCATCCGGCAACTGCAATTGCCGGGAAAGTTCTATCAACGATTTGGCTACATCAAAATATTTTGTTGTGCTTCTGCTAATCCGGTATGCATATCTTTCCGGAGCAATATTTCGCAACTCCGTGCAGGTCATCTCAATATTATTCCATAATTCTCCGTATTCCGATTTCAGTTTCGGATCTGCATTAACTGCTTCTCGAAATTTTCTCTCAAAGTCTTTTTTTCTAGCAATAATGTAAGGATCAACAAGAGCTCTGAATGTATTGCCATAGACTTTAGCTCCGTTGCCTGCCGAGACTATTGTTTCGTTAAATTCATCTGCCCGTTCAGGATGCTCTTCGAGCAACTCATAAAAAAGATCAATATATTTTTCCAAACTGAATGCAGCGGCTCTGTACTGAAAATCTCTGGCGTATTCTAGCTGGGCTACAGTCTGGAGACGTGATGTCGATCCCGGATTTCCTACAACAAAAAGAGGCTCCCCTGCTTGCGGACCGGACAGGCTGAATTTATAAAAGTTATTGGTTTTTACCGGTTTACCGTTTTCATCGTATGCTCTTACGAAAGCAAAGTCGGCATTGTAACGGGGATATGTAAAATTATCGGGATCACCTCCCCATAAACCCATATCGGTTTCATTGACGTATACTGCGCGTATATCGTTATATCTTTTGTAACCGTACAGGGAGTATTTACCGCCATTATATAATTCCGTTATTGCACATCTTAGTCCGGTCTCGTCGGAATAGCTTTTTTCAAGTTCTTCAATTTTTTTAGCTTTGTTCGATTCCTTTTCAGCATCTGTTCTGCCCGAGTTAAAGGCACTTACAACTTCGTCGGTAACATCCTCAATAAATGCCAGTTGATCAACATATATATCTTTTATCTTCCTCTCGTCTGCAAGCGTCGGTGCATAGAAGCCCGTCTTTTTCAAATCCTCACCCTCTTCTTCAAATCTTCTGATTATAAAATCTACGCAGTGATGATTTGTCATAATCAAACCGTCTTCCGAAACAAAAGATGCGGTACACCATCTTGCAAATTTAAGAGAGGATAATCTGACATCTGTAAGCCAATCTTCGCTGGGTACAAAATTGTAAGTCTCTTCAAAATAATCCAGGGGTGCATGTTCAAATGTCCACATTTTACCCGTATCAAACCTTTTGGCTTTTACTGTATCATAATTCGTATAAACCGGGTATTTGATTGTGTCTTTATGGAGGAGCTGATTAGAGGAGCATCCGAAGAATAATAAAATAATGAAGATGTAACTGTAAAATGATTTTGAAAATATCCTGATAACTGACATATTATTATTCCTTATTCATTAAATAGAATTATACACAGGAAAAATAATTATAGTTGATGGAATTTGAAAATCTTAAGATGCAAATCAGAAGTAAGGATATCAGATGACCGATAAAACAATTAAATGTATCCGTCAGGGAAATACCGCGGTTCGAGTATTTTCTCATCTTCTACCGAGCCTGTGCACAACGAACATTTTTCTACATAATAAACTACCGGTTCCTCGCTCGGATCAGCATCGATAAAATTAATTACAGACTGGCATATTTTGCATTGCACTGTATGATGTGTGTCAATTTTGTTTCTGCAGGTCGGACATAGAAGCCCTCTTTCTCCAAAAATTTCTCTAGGATCAAAAAGAAAAATTGCTCTGCATTTTGTATTATTACATCTGGCAAATTTTTGATTGGTGGTAGATTTTTTTTCTATAATACACCTCCGGAAATTTTCTTTACGAACTTAAGCGGTATTTGTGGCTTTAACTATGCAAAAATTAGTACTCTTAAAACACTTAATGTTTTAAATGGAATAAAAATCAAAGAGGAAAAACGATGTCGAAAATACCAGGTTTCAAGGCATATGATATTAGAGGAAAAGTTCCATCCGAACTTAATACAGACCTCGCATATAGAATCGGCAGAGCATTCGTAAAACATCAAAAGGCAGATAAGATTGTAATAGGCAGAGACGTTCGGGAGTCTTCTCCTGATCTGGCAAAGGCATTATCGGACGGTATTACAGATGCAGGAGCTAAGGTATACGATCTCGGATTGTGCGGTACGGAAATGATTTATTTTGCGACTCCGTTTCTGGACTGTGACGGAGGAGTAATGATTACAGCCAGCCATAATCCGCCTGAATATAACGGACTGAAATTCGTTAAACGCGCTTCGGTTCCTATGGGTTACGATTCTGGTTTGCATGAAATCGAACAAATGATACTAAATGATGAGCTGGGCGATAAGTCTGCTGTAAAGGGCAGTGTAGAAAGTATCGATGTTATGAAGGAGTTCATTGACAACTTGAATCAGTTTTATGATCCGTTAAAAATAAAACCTTATAAGGTGGTGGTTAATGCCGGGAACGGATGTGTAGGTCCTGCTCTTGATGCAATTGAAGATAGACTTCCCATAAAAATGATAAAAGTTTTCCATGATCCTGATTCATCATTCCCGAACGGCGTGCCTAATCCGCTGCTTCCGGAAAACAGGCAGCCGACCGTAGATGCAATCAGGAAACACGGTGCAGACCTCGGTGTTGCCTGGGACGGAGATTATGACAGATGCTTCTTTTTCGAAGAAAATGGAGAATTTATTGAAGGATACTACATAGTCGGGCTGCTGGCAAAATCGATTCTTAAATCATACCCGGGAGAAAAAATAGTGCACGATCCCCGGCTTACATGGAACACGCTTGATGTTGTTTCCAAGGCAGGCGGTGAAGCTGTAGTATCTGTCAGCGGTCATGCTTTTATCAAGCAGAAAATGAGAGAAATTAATGCTGTTTACGGGGGCGAAATGTCGGCGCATCATTATTTCCGTGATAATGCTTATTCCGACAGCGGTATGATTCCGTTTTTGCTGGTCTTGCAGCTTATGTCTGATGAGAATAAGAAATTATCTGAACTCGTCGGTGAAATGATCAGAAAATATCCGTGTTCCGGTGAAATTAATACTAAACTTGACAACCCGGCAGCAAAAGTAGAGGAGATCAAAAAGAAATATACTGACGGGAAAATTGATACTCTGGATGGCATTAGTGTTGAATACGATAACTGGCGTTTTAATGTGCGAATGAGCAATACAGAGCCTTTGATAAGATTAAATGTGGAATCTAAAGGCGATGAAAAATTGATGAAGGAAAAAACGGAAGAGCTTATCAAACTAATTCGAAGTTAATTTCTGTTTCATTATTTAATTTCATTAAATATATTACCATTTAGTTAATGAAATATTTTAATAGTAATAAAAGGAGCTGATATGGCTGACGATAAAGAAAAAGCAATTGATGTTGACAAGCTCTTGAAGAACAAATTAAAGGGTTTGAGCGTTGCTCACCTTGAAGCCGGTATTGCGAAAGTTGTTAGCGAAATAGTTGGCGAAGATTATAAATGCACAATCAATGACGTAAAATACACTTTATTCAGCGGTGCCGATTTTCACGTAAAGATTGAGCTTAGTTATAATCCGGAAGATTAATCAGTATTAAATTATCAGCAAAAACAGAGATGGTAGTTTACCGTCTCTGTTTTGTTTTAAAAAATTAAAACCCTCAAACTAACTTAGGAACTGTTTGTCCTCTGTTATTCACATCTTAATCATTTCAGCAACAATTATTGGTCTGTGGGGCGGAGCTTTGCTGGTTGTTGAATCGGCGTCACGTATTGCAAAAAGACTGGGACTTTCGGAATTAGTTATCGGGCTGACAGTTGTAGCAATTGCAACCTCGGCACCGGAGTTCGCCGTGACAGTTGTTGCAGCTATAGAGGGTAATATGTCGATATCCGTCGGAAACGTTGTAGGATCAAATATTTTCAATCTTGGCGTTATACTCGGGCTGGTAGCATTATTCGGCAACATTGTTACAACAAGAACCATATTACTGCGTGATGGTCTGTTATTATTTTTTACGGGACTCCTGCTCATCCTTTTCTTCTACGACAATTACTTAACCCTCATCGAAGGCATATTACTGACGGTTACTTTAATAATCTATATATTCGTTTTGATCCGGCAAAAGCAAAAAGTTGATGATGAGATTCCCGCAGGTGAGTTTAAATGGCTAGACATAATAAAACTGATCGCAGGTGTAGCGCTGATAATCACCAGCGCGGATTTTCTTGTCGATTCCGCTTCGGAGCTGGCAAGATATTTCGGAGTATCGGAATGGATGATAGGAATAACAATTGTAGCTACGGGAACGTCGGTGCCTGAGCTGGCTACCTCAATCGTTGCGCTAGCTAAAGGAAGACACGGCATCTCCATCGGGAATTTAATCGGCAGTGATTTATTTAACATGCTCGGAGTGCTTGGAATAGCCTCAATAATACGTACATTGAATATATCGGAAAGCGACTATATAAGCATTATTCTTCTTGTAGCCAACTTGCTGCTTCTCTTAATCTTCATACGTACCGGATGGAAATTAACTAAATACGAAGGTATGATTCTCATTTTTGTAGCCCTGCTCAGATGGTGGTCGGTATCCTATTTTTAAATAATATCCGATAACTGATCTGCAACAATTTCAATCTCGTTACTTGTATTATAAAAGTGCGGGGAAAATCTCAGCATTCCCTGTCTTAATGAACAAATTATTTCCCTCGAGTTCAATTCATTAAAAATTCTTTCTGCATCGTTCACCCTGCATGTTACAATTCCTGACATTTCTTTCTCTTCAATGTTATCAGGGTAAAGTTGAACACCAGCCGATTTAAATAATTCACGCATATACTTTGTGTTCTGAGATATATTTCTATAAACATTACTTAAACCATAATCTAAAAACAAATCGAGTGATCTGTTCAGTGCCGTGATTCCTATAGCATTCAGTGTGCCGTTTTCATACCTTGAAGTATCTTCTTTCAGATTGAGGTCGTAATTTGTTAAATTCCATGCATCATTTACCGATGTCCATCCGACATTCATCTGTTTTATTCTATTCTGCAGACCAGGACTCATATAGAAATATGATGAGCCCTGTAACGACATGAGCCATTTTTGTGCTCCTCCCGCAAGAAAATCGATACTGAATTTCTGTACATCAATCTCAACAACTCCCGCTGCCTGAATTGCATCAACACAAAATACCAGATTATTTTCTTTGCATAATTTTCCGATCGATTCCAGGTCAGCTCTGAACCCTGAAAGAAATTGTACTGCGCTTATCGATAACAGTTTAGTTTTTGCAGTAACCATCTGTGCGATATCCTCCAGCAGAATTCTGCCATCGCGGATTTTTACAAAATCGATTTTCACCCCCTTACGCTCAAGATTAAGAAAGGGATAAATATTAGACGGGAACTCGTCCTCAAAAAGAATTATTCTGTCTCCCGCCAGGAAATCAAGACCGTTTGCCACAACATTCAATGCGTTTGAAACGTTATCAACCCATGCTATTCTGTCTTCACCGCAGTTCAGAATTTTGCCCAGCTTTTTCTTGGCTGAACGGCTGAATTCAGTAAAATCGTTATAGTTATTGATTGAATCACGACTTCGTGCAATTATATAATTATTCAATTCATCCGAGACGCTTTTGGATAATGGTCCTATCGAAGCATGGTTGAAGTATTTTTTCCCCGATTCAATGTAGGGAAACTGTTCCCTTACTTGTTCAATTGTCATACTAAGAATCCATTAATATTTTATTATAAAATTTACAACTCTGGTATAAATATTGTAATTCTTTTCGATAATGTTTACAAGAATTCTTCATAAAGGATGGAACCATGAAATCTATAATCGATATTGCCAGAGCCTTTTACGGTGTTGTAATTCCGAAAAATAAAAAGAAAAAATTTTTAGAGCATGTATTTGATTACCTTGAAGAAAGGTATTCAATAGAAACTGCTATAGGTCTTGCTCTTCAGGAACTGAGAATAAAATAATTATCTATAAAAATCTGTTACAAATTTCACAGTACTTATTTATATACGTGTGAACCTGCTTTAGTTTGTACTACATTATATAACGGGGATGATCCAGTATTACGATATCTTTAAACCAGTTCAGTTCGCTATTTATCTTATTCAAAAACCTGCTGTTCTTTTGCCCCAGAAAATAACAACATCATTGAATGCCCCAAAATTGATTTGTTTTTTGAAAGTTTTTAATATTTCAGGCTTCAATTTTTCCCACAATTCCGGGCTATCATAATAGTTATAATTTTTACCTTCTTTAATCAAAGCAAGAGGATAAAGCGCGGTAATAAAAAATTTTTCATAAAACTCAGAAGCACCCCCAAGTTTATCAATAACACTATAAACAAAACCCGATGAAAGTTCGGGTCTTTTTTTTAGATCATTTTTAACTCCGTACTTCTCTTCAAGATTTTTGGGATCAGTAAACGGAATGTCTGTTATTCCTCCACCGAACCTGCCGGGATTAATTCCAACTATATAAATCCTTTTACTATTATCGGAATAAAATTTATCATAAAACTTTTTTGTGATAGTAAACGCATATTCGTCTTT
Organism: Melioribacteraceae bacterium; assembly: GCA_016927595.1. Lineage (GTDB taxonomy): Bacteria > Bacteroidota > Ignavibacteria > Ignavibacteriales > Melioribacteraceae > PGYT01. The sequence goes on from JAFGMI010000055.1 coordinate 25,138, forward strand.
GTATGGATTCATTAAAGTTACCTGCCCGGGTAATGCAGATGCTGATTCGATAGAAGTTAAGAAACTTATTATTTTACTGAAAAACTATCTGATACCATAATAATGAAAACCAAAAATTCATGAATACGTTTGATTTATAATATAAAAATATTATTTAAGGATATAATAATCATGTCCGTGGAATTTTGTGAGCCTGTATAAAAGCGACCCCGGCTAATGCCGGGGTCTGAACTAATTCATATAAGCACTGGGAATGAATTAGTTGTGGGTGAGGTATTAATTTTTTAACAGCTTAATCGATGCGAACCACTCCCAGTCGGAGCTGTTTTCAGACCAGGCTTTGGCAATACCTGCCGAAAAAGTGGATTCAAGATTAAACCAGTGCTTAAAAACTAAATTCATCTGTGCGCCTACATCTATCCACCTTTCAGCTATTGGGGATCTGATCAGCATCGCCTGTGAATAAACTGAGACGTCAAGATGATTTATCAGGTGCTGTCCTATCGCAAGATTTGAAAAACGAAGCGGCGGCAGATTATTCTCAAGCATAACTTTAACGAACCTGTCGGTGTCCAGACTATAAATCGGTATTCCCGGGAACCTGAAAACTTTTCTGTATTGCTTGACATCAACATTTTCCACAGCTCTGTTGCCGAAACCACCGAAATAGAAACGGGACTGAATTAAATCCGGGTTATCATTGTGATAGCCTGCGGAAAGTTTGAGATGGATTGTATTGTGGGGTACGAGAAAATTAAATACGTTATCCCACTCACCGTGAACCTGAGCTGCAAACTGCGGGTTATCGGGATTATCGCCGAATACTCTGAAAGTTATATCGAACAGGTCGCCGTGTTCAAAGTCGCTGCTTCCAATTGTTCTGCGCAGATTACTGGAATTATAGTTTGTCTGTGCAACGAAGAAGTCGGGTCTGGAAACCCGGACAAGGTTGTCGTTAATAAATTCAACTCCGTTATAGAAAGCTATTTCCGAGTTTTGTTTAATCATATGAGGATGATCATATTTCCAGTAATGTGTGTGACCAAGTGTAATTTTCCGCCCAATCATACCTCTTTTACGGTTATTGAAAAGATCATAGAAATCAGGGGCATTCTGACTGAAGGAAAAATGAATCCGTCTGTTATAATTATATTTAGCAAGAAGATGAAATTTAGGTGCTACAGGATTTTCATTAAAAGGAGAAACTCCGACTTCAACAGTTAAATCGTGTATCAGCATTGGGTCTGAAATTCTGGCAAATAAGCCGAGTACTTTCTGTGACTGAAATCCGCTTACAACCGGTACGAATGAATTTACATCCAGGTTGGAAAACGCATCATATTCCATATATTTAACATCAAGATTCCTGTCATTATCATTCAAGCCGGGAATATTGAGACTCGCCAGTTCAGGATTTTTTTCGACTATCTGCTGCCCGTAATAGTTTACAGCGGGAAGATAATCAGCTTCTTTATTCGCCAGCAGAACCGGTATAAATCCTTCCGTACTGTATTCAAATGCGAATAGTGTATCCTCACTTATCTGCAACGGTCTGAATAATCCTCTAATCGTATGCGACATTGCTTTAATATCGCCGTCGGAAAGATCTATTCTGTAAATATTAGAAACACCGTTAGTATATGCATTCCAGTAAATGTAGTTGCCGTCAATACTCCACGAAGGATTTTCAGGAGATCCATCAGTCGATAATGTTTTATATGTGGCTTTACCATCTGATAATAATTTGTCTGTTTCAATAGCTATAAGTGCCTGAGTCCCATTGTCTTTATGAAGAACTGCCGCTAAATATTTCCCGGAGGGACTCACAGATAACTGGTTCAGTTCCTGCCCAATGTTAAACTTCAGCACCGGGACAAACTTTTCATACGGGAAAGCGGAGTACACGAGAGTAGTATACCCGCCAGAGTGTTCAACTCCCCATAATTCGTGAGTGGATTGAGATACAGATAAATTACCCACCCTGAAATTTTCAAAAAGCAGTTTTCTGCTTTCATCACCTAAGTTGTAAAGCCATACATCTCTGTAGAGCAGATTGTTGTTCGTAGTATAAAAAAGATGCCCTAAGTTTTTATTAAGAGTAATTGATGCAACCTGGTACATACTTGGTGTCGGTATGCTGCTGATTTCATCAATTACCCCTGTTTTAACATCCAGTTTCTCAAGGACGGAAAGCTTATGCGACTTGTGAGAACCGAATATCAGGTTCCCGTTTTCATCCTGCTGAGCTTGTGTTACCCATCCCTGTGCTTCATTCGTAATATATCTTAGTGGAGTAACTTCATACTGCTGAATTCTCTTAATGTTTTTTCCCTGAAAATCAATTTCATAGTTAATAAAGTTTTGCCAGGCAGTTGCAAGTTCCAAACCAAAAATATCCTCGAACCGCGAATCTATCCCTTCAAAGAATTTGTCCTTGTCTGTTATATACCATTTGAAAACCTGTTCGGGCGAATATTTTATTGATAAATAGGAAATAAACCTGGTCCCGATGAAATAGTTTATCGTACCCAGCAGGTAAGAATTATGAGTGTAAATTGTTTCAATATCAATTTCCTGAGGGAATTTTTTATTGTCGTAAACCAGGGTTCGAAAATACATTTCATCGAAATTTGATAAAGCTCTGCCGAATCCGCCGTTGAACCATGTTTCGAGATATACAGCGATTCCTTCCTGATACCAGCGGGGTGTATAACGACTGTAGTTGGTTAAAATGCTGAACAAAATTGAAGAGGGCTGAATTTGTTCAGGGGGTACTTTTGAAAAAAGACTTCTGATTATGGATTCCAGTTCGGTCGATTGATCGTTAACGACTATGTGCACCAGCTCGTGCGTTAAGAGCCAGTGGAACCGTTCGGTATATAACATATTTTCATAGCCGGGTTCAAACGGTTCGATAGACAGGCGTATTATGTTTTGGGGTACTGTAGTTGCCGATCCCTGTCCGTAGTCGTTGATGTCATAAATGTTTATGACAATTTTTTCGGTGGGAGAATAGTTGAATATTTCAGAAAGCGGTTTAAGAGCTTTTTCGGCAGAGTATAAAATATGGCTAGCCAGGTCAGCGTGTTCCCAAAGATATATCAGCTTAAAATGTTCACTTTCCTGAGCCAGCCATTTTAATTGAGCTCTGGATTTATCTACGTTCAGTACGAATAATAAAATAATAAATACTATTTTGTATCTAAATAAATTCATTTTCTGAATAATCTTAAATCATCATTATGAAATTATTTGTTTAGTGCTTGTTTTAATAATTATTAAATAAGAAAATTTAATTTAGACATTGCCGGTTTTTGTTATCTTAAAAAACCGTACCTGCTGCCTAGATCTTCGATCTGATCATTTGACCTTAAGAAACCAAATCTGCTTCCAAGATCTTCGATCTGATCATTTGACCTTAAGAAACCGAACCTGCTTCCAAGATCTTCGATCTGATCATTTGACCTTAAGAAACCGAACCTGCTTCCAAGATCTTCGATCTGATCATTTGATCTTAAGAAACCGAATCTGCTTCCAAGATCTTCAATCTGATCATTTGATCTTAAGAAACCGAATCTGCTTCCAAGATCTTCGATCTGATCATTTGATCTTAAGAAACCGTACCTGCTTCCAAGATCTTCGATCTGATCATTTGACCTTAAGAAACCGTACCTGCTTCCAAGATCTTCGATCTGA
>JAFGMI010000056.1 GCA_016927595.1 Melioribacteraceae bacterium
ATAGTTATTATTATAAAACAAAATACCAGTTGTTTTATGCGAATTCTTGATTCACTTGCGGAATGTATTGAACTTGGGAAATCCGATAGAGATTTTCCGTATCCGGAACATTTAAAGGGAAGAGAAGGTGCATCAGAATTAACATTGGCAGCGTTAAAAATGGGAATCAGTCCGGACGATATACTGAAGAAAGCATTAATGATCGGCATGAAAAGAATTGGGGAACAGTTTGCTGAAGGAAAAGTGTTTATACCAAATTTACTCATCTCGGCTAAAGCTATGTATGCTTCTATGGAACATCTTAAACCATATTTCGATTCGGGGGAGGCGGTACATAGAGGAACTTTTGTAATAGGCACGGTAGCCGGTGATCTGCATGATATCGGGAAAAATTTGGTTAAAATGGTGATGGAAGGTGACGGGTGGAAAGTCATTGATTTAGGTACAAATGTAAGCAGTGATCGCTTTCTGGAGTCTGTACAGGAGAACAATGCCTCAGTTCTAGGATTGAGTGCATTACTAACTACTACTATGCAGAACATGTCTGAAGTTGTGAATAGAGTGAAAGGATTTAATGAAGGTATTAAAATATTTATCGGAGGAGCGCCGGTAACGAAGAAATATGCCGTTGAGATTGGAGCGGATGATTACTTCCCGGATCCACATAGTTTAGCAAGTGCATTTAATGAGAAGCGGTATGAGAACAAGTGATCAAATGAATCAGCATATTATTGAAACGTTCGGTTTAAATCTCAGTGATGTTGATATTAAAGTTGAAAAAATTAATAGAGGCATGGGCTATCCGACCGGAGGAACTCCCGAATATATCTCTGATATTGTGATGAAATACTTGGAAAGGGTTGATGATCACTTGTCACTTATGTGCGGATACAAAATAATTCCAGACGCAGATCTTAAAATTTCGAAGCAAACCATGTCAATAAAGGGCTGTGAATTTAATATTGATAAAATAATCGGGGCACACATCAGAAAGGCAGAAGAAATTATAATATTTGTCGCGACTGCCGGGATTAAATTTGATAAATGGATATTTGAATTATACAAATCGGGACATCAGCTGGATGCTTATGTTGTTGATACAATAGGCTCCGAGGTTGTAGAATCAGCTGGAGATTGGCTTGAAACTTATTTGCAGAATTTGTACAGCGTAAAAGGGTTTAAGTGTTCAAACAGACTAAGCCCGGGTTACTGCAATTGGAATGTATCTGAGCAGCATAAGTTGTTCTCGTTTTTACCGGAAGGATTCTGTGGAATAAAATTGAATGATTCTGCCCTGATGACGCCTATAAAATCAATCAGCGGAATTATCGGTGCAGGCAGGGAAGTGAAAAGACTCGATTATCAGTGCCAAATCTGTGATTTGCAGAATTGTTATAAAAGGAGAAGGGAATTTCTCTGATTTTCAAATCATATTGAATGAATCTTTATGACATGATTAAAACATCTATTAAACCAGCGCCTGATATAACTGAACTGGTCAAAACTCTAACAAATAAAAAAGCATCTTACATTCCTGTAGTAGAACTGGGGATTCACCCGGTTATTAAAGAAGCGGTACTCGGACGAAACCTCATTGACATTAAGGATGAAGTTGAATTCTGGTACAGAATGGGTTATGATTACGTTAAAATCCAGCCGGGGGCACAGTTTAATGTCATACATTCCCGAAATGGATTAGCCAATAACCTTGATTCAAGCATTAATTTTAACTGGGTTAATGAAGGTAAGGGCAGTATATCTATCAATACTGAATTTGAAAGATTTAAGTTTCCTGCTATTAACGATTTTGATTATTCCAAGTTTGATACTGTCAGGAAATTGCTGCCTGATGGAATGGGTGTCATCGGTCAATACGGAGACATATTTACGATGACGTGGGAGTTAATGGGTTTCGAAACTTTTTCTTACGCTCTGTTTGAAAATCCATCATTAATCAGAGCAATAAATGAAAAAGTAGGTGAATTGGTAGTGAGCATGTTCGAGACTATGGTACAGTATGAGCAGGTTAATGTCCTTTTTTACAGCGATGATATCGCCTTTACAAATGGACTGCTGGTGCCGCCGGACGTGCTGGATAGTTATTTCTTCCCATGGCTTAAAAAAATTGGAAACCTTGCAGCCGAATACAATAAACCTCTTATTTACCATTCAGATGGAGTTTTATACAGTATTATAAATCGAATTAAAGACTGCGGGGTTGACGCGCTTCATCCTATCGAACCTAAGGCAATGTCGTTGAAGGAACTTAAAGAAAAAGTTAAAAATACTCTTTGTTTAATAGGTAATGTTGAAGTAGATACATTAGCCCGGGGTACACCCGAGGATGTAAGAAAAATAGTTAAAAATAATATTGAACTTTTTGAAGGCAATACCGGATATTGTGTGGGTTCCAGCAACAGTATTCCTCAATATGTGAAAGTCGAAAATTATATTGCAATGAACGAAGCAGCGAAAGAATACGGAAAACTGGTGACATAATGTATAAAAGTGCTAACGCAAAATCTGTACGCGAAATAAACAGACAGTATATCCTCAGTCTTGTGAAACTTAGTCCTGATATAACTGCCCGGGAAATAAGTAATAAGACGGGGCTTCAGATATCCACAGTACTTTACACGCTTAAATCACTTGAAGATGAAAAATATATTAAAAATCTTGGTATGGGAGATACAACGATAAAAGGTGGAAAGCCGCCGGTTATTTGGGGAATTAATCCGGATTTCGGAAAAGTTCTGGGACTGGAAATCCTCCCCGGGCAAATCAGGATTGTAATTTGCGATTTTTCGGGTGCTATTATTTATAAAGAAATAATTACTATTCAGCATTCAACGAGTCATATCGTGCTGATTCATCAAATTGTAAACGCTATTGATGAAATTCTAAAAAAAAGTAAAATTAAAATCGGTGAATTGTATGGTATTGGTTTATCGTTTCCTGGAATTATTGATTATGATAACGGTTCTGTTATTTACTCAAATGAATTTGAATTTCATTCAATAAGATTAAAGCACTTACTGGAGAAACAAATAAAGGCGCCGGTCATTATAGATAATCCAGTATTTGCAATAGCTGCCGGACTTAAATGGACCAGCAAGACTTTACGGAAAACCGATAATATGGTAATTCTAAATGTAAATGATCAAACAACTTTAATATATGTAGGGATGCTTCTAAACGGAAAAATTTACAGAGGCGCAAATTTTTCAGCCGGTAAATTGAGCAACATTTTATCAAGGGATTCTTTATTGCGGATAGTAAATAATTCGATTAACAGAGATCCTAAAAATGGTGTAATGAAAAAATTAAGGGCGGATATGAATAAATTCAGTTTTACTGAACTTGTTAAACAATCTGATGATGGTAACCAGTCCGCTGTTTATGTGTTGAAACAGATCGGTAAAGAGTTAAGCACCGGTATGAGTTCTATCCCCGGGCTTCTGGATCCTGAAACTATACTAATATGCGGTGATATCTGTAAAACCGAAAAATATTTGAAATCGATATTAAGAGACAGATTGGTTAATAAAAAGACGAATGATTATGCCAATAATATTGAAATATGTTTTTCAGAGTACGGGGGATTAAGCGGTGCTGTAGGAGCCGCAGGATTAGTATTTGATAAAGTATTTTCAATTACGAATAATTAGTTTATTCTTTCGCCGATAATTTACAGGGATTTATGGAAAAGCTCATTGAAGAATATCTGGATATTTCACCGACGCTGCAGGCGCAGATCATGGACACCGTTCTGATAATTTTAATAATCTGGATTGTACGAAAAATTACTATACGATTCCTGATCGATCGTTTCGAAGACTACAAAGACAGGTATCAGTGGACAAAAGCCATCAAAACGGTATCAGTCATATTAGCAATACTGCTGTTATCGAGGGTATGGTTCGGATTTTTTGAACATATCGGTACGTTCCTGGGTCTGTTGTCTGCTGGTCTCGCAATAGCTTTTAAGGACCTGCTTGTAAATCTCGGTGGATGGATGTTTATTCTGCTCAGGAAGCCGTTCAAGATAGGCGACAGAATCCAAATTGAGGAAGTTATTGGTGATGTAATCGATATAAGGCTTTTTCAGTTTTCTGTAATCGAGGTAGGGAACTGGGTTGATGCAGATCAGAGCACCGGCAGAATAATACATATACCAAACGGACTGGTATTCAGTAAATGGCAGGCAAATTACACCGCAGGTTTCGAGTATATATGGAACGAAATCCCGGTTCTGATTACATTCGAAAGCGATTGGAAAAAAGCAAAACATATACTGATAGATGTTGTTGGCAAGCATTCAGTCAATCTATCTCCCCAGGCTGAAAAGCAGATAAAAGAAGCCTCCAAGAAATACATGATTGTTTATCAGAACCTGACTCCTATTGTATATACATCTGTTCGTGACAGCGGTGTACTTCTGACTATGCGCTACATCTGTCATGCACGCAAACGACGAACGAGTGAAGAGAACATTTGGGAAGCGGTACTTGAAAGTTTTTCAAAGCATAAAGATATTGATTTTGCTTATCCAACTACCAGATTTTATAATAATAAAACAGAGGGCAAATTATCTCAGGATTAATAAACAAATTGAAAGCAACCATAATTTATATGCAGAGAATAAGAATTACGATTAATATTTGTCAATTATTACTATCCCAGATTTTATTATTCTGTACCGGAAAAGAGCAGTTTTGATCATTAAATTAACAATATTACTATTTTCTTTAATATTAAATACAGCCATCATTGCTCAGTATCAGGCAGTTAAAATAAGTAATGATAACACTCCGTCAACTATCCTTCAGTCAAATCCAAAAATTTACAAAAAAAGCAATGATATATATTTGGTAGCATGGAAGGATCTGAGACAAGGTACAAATTCTTACTATGCTCAGGGAATAAATTCTGACTTAATGCCTGTAGGTTCGAATTTTAAAATTTGTTCAAATCTGAAGACTGCATTTTTAAACAATTCAACATATGTAACCCTGAATGAAGGGACATATTCATATTGGTATGATGTTTCTGGATATATGCTTGAAGCTGTTATGTATTCCGAATCCGGATCCAGGCAAATTCTTATTGGTGCAGATATATTACCCCAGTGCGGTATGGGATGGCTGGGTATCTCGAACGATCTGGTAGCTTTCGACAGTTCATTCCTCGTCGCCTACAGATATAGTGAGAGAATCAAGATTTATCGCTATGATCATGAAGGTAATCTTTTATTTGAGAAAAATTTAACAGGTTATGAAACAGACAATTATACCAGTGCACTTTCAGTGGAGCTATTGTCACTTCCAGAATATTATATAGTTTCATGGGCTGAATTGTCTAATATCGATAATTATTACGACAAACCTACGGTCAATTGTATGTTTAATATTTATAGCATACAGGACTCATTAGTCAATAACTTTTCGGTGGCGGATTGCTTGCTTTCAGAAGAATCGGTATGGGAATACAATAACTCTAAAACGCACAGATTAACTGCCTTAAATGATACATCTTTTGCAATAGCTTACTTAGATTCTTCGGCGATCAAGGTACAAGCATATTCTATCCTGGGCGATACCTTATCGGGTAATTTCAACTTCGACCTCGATGAGGTGGATTTTAACACTTTATCACAACAGATTATTAATTTCAGTATTTCCGAACAGATACAGAATAACCTGACTATTGTATTTACCTGGCTGGATTCTAAATACTTATATAATGAGTATAAAATTCAGATTGATCTATCGCTGGACGAAACATCAGTTAATTATCAAAATGGATTAGCCGAAGCACGGCAATATGGTGATGATTTGTATTTTGATGATATGGGCGGAATGCTTTATGGGTACGATAAAGAAGGCGATGTTTATTTAGGGAAAATAAGAGATGGTTCTATAATTGATTCGGTTAAACTTAACGATGATTCCTCTGGGTCGAATGAATCCGCTCATGAAATCAAGATAGTGAATGATGATTTATATTTTTGTTCGTGGAAAGATGAAAAGGGGTACAAAGGGGCATATATTGATAACATCGGGAATACACTTTCGGATCAGCTGATTCCGAATACATCAAACTATTTAATAAGGTGTGATAAATCAATTGTGTCGCTTGATGTAAGTGAATTCAATAGTGAATTTACAGTAGAATTAAAGCACCGTAACGAATATTTTAATCCGGTTACGAACTCCCTTGTTATTACAGTAACAGGATACAAACCGCTGCTAAGTAATATAATTGAATTTGAAGATGAAATAATTTTCGGAGTATGTACGGATAAAATGGTTAGATTATACAGATATGATTTGCTGTTGAACCCGAAAAATGAAATTCAATTCTTTCATAATAACAGAGTAGACCGTCTCAAATTGTTAAGCGATGAGAGGGATATTTTCTGGGTTGAATATGATTATAATCACAGGAAGTATGATAAAAATCTGGAATTAATATCGGATGCTGGGTATATATATTATAATACTTTTCTTGGGGGAGACAAATTTCTGCAGCATTTTACCACATACCCAGACAGTGTCAGTTTATGGGTATTAAATTCTGATAACGATACACTTGCAAACAGCACCATTGGAAAGGGATTCGAGGAAATTAAAGTCCTTCCGGTAAATGACAGAGACATCGCAGTATTTTATGTCTCAGATAATTCAATTTATGTAACGGTATATGATCATGAATTGAATATTACCAAATCTCGGAAATTGCTTTATAACGCTGCCGTGGGTCCGATTAAGAACCTGAGAGTTGCCAGCAATTCCGGAAGTGCTTTAATAATATTTTCAGACAGGGAGACCGATGAGTCAGATTATGACATTTTTGTAATATCGCTTGATATTGATTTAATTACCGGAATTAATGAAAAAAGTCAGCAGGATCTGCCGGTATATAATTTGGCTGATCCATTTCCTAATCCATTTAATCCCTCTGCAAAAATTGAATTTGAATTAGCTGAAGATGGATTTGCATCATTAAAAGTATATAATATTATTGGTGAGCAGGTTGCTGATTTGATTAATGGTGATTTCTCAAGTGGGAATTATAGTATCGTTTTTAACGCAGGTTCATTGCCTGCCGGAGTCTACATCTACACTTTGGTAAGTGGAAATTATTCCGCCTCAAAAAAAATGGTTCTCCTGAAGTAAGCGACTTATTTTTATCGAATTCGAGAAAGGAAATTATAATTAAGAAATTTTTCCACGCATTCCTGGAAGCTGACATCCTGTATTCTGGTGCAAAGTAAACGCCTCTCTCAGCATTATAAATAAAGAACTGTGTTTAAGATCATTAGAACAAGATTATTGCGCCGCTTACAAACGAGCAGATGTATTCTGTCAAATTCAGATTCTGAAGATTGTCTTAAAAATTCCGATTTTTATTACTAAATACTCCAGAATATAGTGCAAAAATTTAGCACAGATTTTGTAAGTTGTTAGCCATAATAATAATAATTCTGTCTTAATATGAGGTTGAAATGATAAGTAAAGAGTTTAACGCTTTCGAAATGGCTCAGTCCCAGTTCGACAAAGTAGCAGATATGCTTAATCTGGACAGCAGTACCAGGGATTTACTCAGAAATCCTCTCCGCGAATTTCATTTTAGTATACCCGTTAAAATGGATGACGGATCCACTAAAGTTTTCAGAGGTTTCCGGGTTCAACATAATGATGCGCGCGGACCAGCAAAAGGCGGTATACGCTTCCATCCGCAGGAAACTGTTGATACTGTTAAAGCTCTGGCGACCTGGATGACATGGAAATGCGCAGTTGTTGATATTCCTTTGGGCGGGGGTAAAGGCGGCGTAATCTGTGACCCGCATAATCTTAGCATGAGGGAACAGGAACAGATATGCAGGGGATGGGTCCGTCAAATGGCTAAAAACGTGGGACCTATCAATGATGTTCCGGCTCCCGATGTAATGACCAGTAGTCAGCATATGCTCTGGATGCTCGACGAATTTGAAACAATTAACGGTGCTAAATATCCGGGATTTATTACTGGTAAACCGGTCGGAATGGGCGGTTCGCTGGGAAGAACAGAAGCTACCGGCTATGGCGTTATATTCACGGTACGCGAGGCACTCTCAGAGATGGGAATTAAACCTGAAGATACAACGGCAAGTGTACAGGGATTCGGAAATGTTGCTCAATACGCAATTCAGCTTTATACTCAACTTGGAGGCAAAGTAGTAAGTGTTGCATGCTGGGATCAGCAGGATCAGACCTCATACTCTTTCAGGAAGAAAACAGGTATTGATTTAAAGGAATTACTGGATATTACGGATAAATTCGGAGGAATTAACAAAACTAAAGCCAAAGAACGCGGATATGAAGTCCTGCCGGGAGATGCATGGATTGAGCAGGAGGTGGATATCCTTATACCTGCTGCTCTGGAAAATCAGATAAACGGCAAAACAGTTACGATGATAAAAGATACAGTAAAAATTCTTGCTGAAGGTGCTAACGGACCAACAACGCCTGAAGCTGATAAAGTCCTTCAGGAAAAAGGTATTAAAGTCATTCCCGATTTTCTGGCTAATGCCGGAGGCGTAACCTGCAGCTACTTTGAACAGGTACAAAGCAATATGAACTACTTCTGGGAAAAAGATGAAGTTCTCAACAAACTGGATCTGAAAATGACATCGGCTTATCATGCGGTTAGCGAATTATCGGGCAAGAAAAATGTATATATGAGAGATGCAGCTTACATGATTGCAATTCAAAGAGTTGCACAGGCGTGTAAAGACAGAGGCTGGGTATAATATCTGTTAAATTGATTATAAAAGAGGATTTCATTTGCATGGAATCCTCTTTTTATTTTAAAAGACTAATATTTTTCGTATATATATATTTATCTTTGATACGTACCTAAACCGGAGTTTATAATGACGGAGCATAAATCAAAACAACATAACACTCTTGTTCATGATCTTGAGGAAAGAGCGAAAGAACTTAAATGTCTCTATAAGATTGAGAATGTATTGAACGACCAGAATGCAAATTTGGAAGATACTCTTCAGTCTGTTGTTGATTTTGTTCCGACCGGATGGCAGTATCCCGATTTATGCGAAGCTCAGCTTGTTCTAAGGAACCTGGTATTTACGACAAACGGCTGGTGTGAGTCAAAATACTCTATTACACGTAGCATAACGATTCGAGGTAGAAAAGTAGGTGAAATTCAGGTAATTTATAGGCAAAACCCTCATAAACACAGCTTAGAGGTATTTCTTCCTGAAGAAGAAAATCTGCTGAAAACTATCGCTGAAAGAGTTGCTCACTTTGTTCTTCATAATGATCTTCGACATATTTTCAAAGAGGTTCAAAGTGTTAAAAAGATCGAAAAACATGAAGCCCCTGGTGAATGGAAAGTAGTATTGGATATGATACGCAAGACCGATCCGACACTATTTATGAGCATACTTCGCAAAATGCTCCACCAGTTGTGCTGGAAAGGTAATGAAGAAGCTGCTGCATTGCTGAGCCAGTCGAGTATAGAAATCAGAATTGACGAAGAAAAATCTTCGGGGAATGAAAATAAACCTCTTAAGAAAAAAATCATAAACAACTATGAAGAATATATCAATGCCATATTGGGACTTTCTTATGAAAATTTTACAAATGAAGAACTTCTGCAAAAAATACAGAAATGGATACAGGAAGATAATTCGATACCATTAATCAGAATACTCGAAGCAAGAGAATCAACTCTCGCGGAAATAAGCGATGCCATAAGAAAGTACTACCATATTGCCCCGGAAAAATTTGAATTGTCACCATCAATGGCAATAGGATTAAGAGTTTCATTATTGAGAAGGTTTTTCACCGAAGATCTGAATTACATAAAAACTGCAAAGGAATTTGTAAAACTTACTGACTTCTATAATTTAATTGATAAAATGATTTATACACCTACAAGTCAGGGAAAATTAGGAGGAAAAAGTTCAGGTGTATTTGTTGCCTCCAACGTATTAAATAAAAAATCAGATGATTCGGAAATACTCAAAAATATTAAAATTCCGAAAACATGGTTTCTTGCTTCCGACTGTGTGCTGGCATTCATGCGATACAACAATCTTGAAGAGGTGCTTGAACAGAAATATAAACAGACACACGAACTTAAAATGGAATATCCATTGATTGTACAACTGTTCAAGAATTCGGAATTTCCACCGGAAATTGAAAAAGGACTATCTGTTGCACTCGATGACCTGGGAAATGTACCTCTTGTCGTACGAAGTTCAAGTTTGCTTGAAGACCAGGCAGGAGCATCTTTTTCTGGTAAATACAAAAGCCTTTTTCTTGCCAATCAGGGGACCAAAAAGGAAAGACTTCTTGCACTGGAAGATGCTATTGCCGAAGTGTATGCATCAACTTTCGGTCCTGATCCTATTGAATACCGTGCTGAACGAGGCTTGCTTGATTTCCACGAGGAAATGGGCGTTATGATACAGCAGGTTGTCGGTAATAAAATCGGTAAGTATTATTTCCCGACATATGCCGGTGTAATGTTCAGTAATAATGAGTTCAGATGGTCACCAAGAATAAAACGTGAAGACGGACTTATTAGGCTTGTTCCTGGTCTTGGGACTAGAGCCGTTGACCGGATAGGTGATGATTATCCGATATTGATAGCACCGGGACAGCCAAACTTACGTGTAAACGTTTCGTATGAAGATACGATAAGATATTCACCAAAATTTATGGACGTAATTAATCTTGAATCTAATCAATTCGAAACTATAACGGTTGAATCACTGGTTAAAGAATACGGTGAGCAGTGTCCCGGCATTTATGAAATGATTTCGATTATCGACAATGAACGTTTACGACCCGCCAACATTATGGACGATTTATCTAAAAGTGAGGTAATAGTAACATTTAACGGTTTATTGTCGAACACTAGATTTATTCAAAAGAGTTCGAAGATCATTAATACTCTTAAAAACAGTCTACAGACACCCGTCGATATAGAATTTGCTTCGGACGGGAAAGATTTCTACATACTTCAATGCAGACCTCAGATTTCAATTACGGAACATACAGCAGATCTCATACCTAGAAATATTCCAAAAGACAGAATCATCTTTACTGCTAATAAACATATATCAAACGGGAAAGTCCCCGACATCACGCATATTGTTTATGTGGACGCCAAAAAGTACTCCGAACTTCCCGACAGGGAAAGTATGACCAACGTGGGTCGGGCGATCGGCAGATTGAATAAACTGTTGCCGAAAAGAAAATTTATATTAATGGGACCGGGAAGATGGGGCAGCAGGGGTGATATTAAATTGGGCGTAAGTGTTACTTATGCAGATATCAGCAATTCGGCAATGCTTATCGAAATTGCCCGCAAGAAGGGCAGTTATATCCCTGATTTATCATTTGGGACACATTTCTTTCAGGATTTGATTGAGTCACGCATCAGGTACCTTCCGCTTTATCCTGATGATGAAGGAATTATATTCAATCAAAAGTTTCTGCAGTTATCAAAAAATAGTCTTATTGATCTGATCCCGGAGTATAAAAAATTGGTTCACGTCCTCAGGGTTATTGATATACCCGCAGTAACAGAAGGTAAGCATCTGCAGGTTCTTATTAATGCTGAAATTGATGAAGCCATGGCTATAATAAAAGACCATGGCGGTCAGCTGGATCAAAAAAAATCATTTGTCAGATCAGGATCGGGTTATTCACCAGATGAATGGAAATGGAGATGCTCTATGGCTCAAAAAATTGCCGAACTGCTCGACTGTGAAAAATACGGTGTTAAAGGTATGTATATTTTCGGCAGCACACAGAATGCAAATGCCGGACCCGGAAGCGATATCGATCTTATTATCCACGTTGATGAAAAAAGTTGGAAGAAGGTGGAACTGGATGAGTGGTTTTTGGGATGGAGCCAGGCGCTGAGTGAAATGAATTATCTGCGATCAGGTTATAGAACTGATGGCTTATTAGATATTCACTATATAACGGATACCGATATAAAAAAGAAGACCGGATATGCCTTAAAGTTAACCTCTGCGATAGATAAAGCAAAGCCCCTGAAAATAGCGAAGGGAATTAAATAATAGGTAATCTGTTGTTCCCCGGATTCTTATTATTTGATCCCGATATGTAAATCAAGAAGAATATAATTATTTTTTTTCCGTAGATGTTATTCCGACAATGTTTCATCTTATCTGCAGAAATATAATAGATGAAGAAAATTATTTTCTCATCCGAATATAGAGACATTCTCTTATTCCTCACCCAATGAATAAAAGCGGGAAGAATCCATTTACAGGATACTTCATTATATGTCTTGAAAAATAATAATTATTATTCTGCTATAAACGATACCTTTTGATTAAGTAGTATAAAACATATTCTTTGGTTTACTTCAGCAACAAGTTGTTGAACCATCCTTCAGTCAGTTTTTATTATTTTTACAAAAGGCTGAATACACAAAGGACAATATTTATTGAAGAATGCAGGATGAGCAACTGTTTAAATTCTTTAAAAATATTTTAAAGTATGTCATTGATATTTAATTAATTATCACTATTTTCACGTAGTTAATTTCTGAGTTTAAGAATGAAAATACGTACTCACTTACATCATCATCATATTTATTCCCTCAGATGAGTGTCGGTGAAATACGTTTATAAATTTTACAAACCCGGCACATGCCGGGTTTTTTGTTTTAAATGTGAATACAATTTTGGGAGAATAAAATGGCTAACGGTAATTTGAAATTAGCGATACAAAAAAGCGGGCGGCTTACCGAAAAATCGCTGCAGCTTCTGCGAATCTGTGGGATTGATGTTGAAAACTATAAGGACAGGTTATTTGTAACAGCAGGCAACTTTAATATGGACATACTTTTTCTCAGGGATGACGATATACCCGAGTATGTGCAGGATGGTGTTGCAGATATCGGATTTGTTGGTGAGAATGTTGTTTTGGAAAAAAGAGCCGATATTGAAATAGTAAAAAAACTTGGTTACAGCAGATGCAATTTGCGGATTGGTATCCCGGAAGATGAGGAACTGAGGGGTATTAAAGAGCTCAGCGGCAAAACTATAGCTACATCTTATCCGAATATATTAAAAGACTTTCTCGATAAGAATAAGATTGAAGCGAAAGTTATCCAAATAAGCGGTTCTGTTGAAATTACCCCTTCACTGGGTATTGCTGATTATATTTGTGATCTTGTATCAACCGGAACAACTTTAAAGATGAATAAACTTAAAAAGAGTTTCTCTATTCTGGACTCCGAAGCAGTATTAATTAAGAATAAAAATCTTTATAGTAACCATGAGAAGAACAGTCTTTTCATTAAACTGCTGACAAGAATTGAATCAGCACTGAACGCCCGGAACAGTAAATACTTAATGATGAACATTCCTAAAGATGCACTTGAGAATATCGTTGAAATTATCCCCTCTTTAAAAAGCCCGACTATTCTTAATCTTGCTGATGAATCGATGCTTGCAGTGCAATCGGTTATCCCGGCTGAAAAGTTCTGGGAGATAAATGACAAATTGCATAGGGCAGGTGCAACAGATATTTTATTACTACCAATTGAGAATATAATATTATGAAAGTAATTGAAATTAATAATCTGTCGGAGGACGAACTACTTGCACTTACGAAGCGACCTGCAATAAATATGGATTCTTCTTTTAAGGTGGTACGTCCGATAATTGATGATGTGAAAATATATGGGAAGTATAAACTGATCGAATATGCCCGGAAATATGATAATTATTCAGCAGATTCGCTCCGTGTATCTCCCGAAGAGATCAGTGAGGCTGAAGAAAGTCTTCCTGAATCAGTAAAAAAAGCAATAGATGTTTCGGCAGATAATATCAGAAAATTTCACAAGTGTGAAAAACCTCAGGATATTGTCGTTGATATCAGACCCGGTATCAAATGCAGCAGGAGATTCGTTGCAATAGAAAATGTGGGATTATATATACCTGGAGGATCTGCTGTACTTCCTTCTACAATGTTAATGCTCGGTATTCCGGCAAGCATCGCCGGATGCAGAAGGATTATAGCATGTACTCCGGTAAGTGAAATAATTAATCCCGCTGTACTTTATGCGGCAAAGCTTGCTGGCGTAAAGGAAATTTATAAAGTTGGAGGAGCACAGGCTATTGCGATGATGGCGTACGGAGTGGAGAACGTGAAAAAGGTTGACAAAATATTCGGTCCGGGTAACCAGTATGTTACTGCCGCTAAAGCTCTTGTAAGTACCGATCCTGACGGCTGTTTGATAGACATGCCGGCAGGACCAAGCGAGGTGCTTGTAATAGCTGATGATGGTGCCGATCCTAAATATATTGCTGCGGATCTCTTGTCTCAGGCAGAACACGGGGCAGACTCACAGGTGGTATTATGTTGTACAAGCAGGAATGCAGCGGACAGAATTCTGACTGAACTGGAAATTCAACTGGATATGCTTCCCAGAAAAGAACTGGCTGCAAAAGCACTGGATTCGAGTTTCTGTTTGTTAGTGGGAAGTTACGATCAGGCTATAACTTTTTCTAATAGTTACGCCCCCGAGCACCTTATAATGAATTTTAACGATTCAGCCGGTTATGTGGAAAAGGTTGTAAATGCGGGATCAGTATTCATAGGTCCTTATTCACCGGAAAGCGCTGGTGATTATTCATCCGGGACAAATCATTCACTGCCGACTTATGGATATTCAAAAGCAACAGGCGGGGTAACAGTAGAAATGTTCATGAAATCAATTACGTTTCAGGAATTAACTAACGAAGGGTTAAGGTCGATCGCTGAGACGATTATTACAATGGCGGAGACAGAAAAATTAAACGCACATGCAAATTCAGTAAAGGTGAGGTTTGAATGAGTATGATTGAGATGCTTGTCAGAGAAAACATTAAAAGACTTAAACCTTATACTTCAGCGAGAGATAGTCACCTTAACGGTATACTTCTGGACGCAAATGAAAACAGTTTCGGAAGTGTTGTTGAGAATGAACTTGAATTAAACCGTTATCCGGATCCCTCTCAAAAGAAACTCAGACAAAAGTTGAGCAGTGTAATCGGTATAGATTATTCTAAAATATTTTTAGGAGTCGGTTCAGATGAAATAATCGATTTGCTCGTAAGAGTATTCTGTGAGCCTAAAGAAGATAATGTTGTAATACCGGAACCGACTTACGGTATGTATAAGGTCGTGTGTGATATTAATAATGTTTCATCTTTTTCGGTGGAGCTTAATAATTCATTTCAGCTTGATGTTGCTGAGACCCTGAGTTTATGCAATGAAAAGACTAAAATGTTGTTTCTGTGTTCTCCTAACAATCCTACAGGGAATGTACTACGTAAGTCAGACATTGAGGAAATATGCAGATCATTTAAAGGAATAGTTGTAGTTGATGAGGCGTATTATGATTTCGATACGGAATATTCTCTTGAAAGTCTTCTATATTCCCATAGAAATATCGTGCTGCTTAGAACATTTTCCAAGGCTTGGGGATTGGCTGGAGCGAGATGCGGGTATTGTCTGGCAGACAAAGAAGTAATATCTTATTTATATAAAGTTAAAGCTCCGTATAATTTAAATAAACTTACAACCGATATAGTTATGAGAGCTCTGGATAATACAGATAAGAGGGACAAGTTTATAAATATGATTAAAGTTGAGAGGCAAAGGATTATAAATGCATTAAGAAAGAATAAAAAAGTCCTGAACGTTTTTGATTCGAATGCTAATTTCATTTTATTTGAGATTGAAAATGCAAAATCTGTTTACGATCAACTCGCCCGGGAAGGTGTAATCATAAGAGACAGAAGTTCACAGATTAATCTGAAAAACTGTTTAAGGGTTTCCGTCGGGAAACCTGAGGAAAATGATAAATTTATAAAATCGATACAGGAATTGACATGAAATATGCTTTGCTGGAAAAAACATTTTTTGATTTTTCTGACCCGGTAGGCAGTCAGTTATTCGAGTCACTACTACTGTTGTCTGATCATGGATGGAGGATCGTTATTGAGAGTTATAATGATTTACCGGCGGCTGTTAAAACGATAATTGAAAACGAGAGAATAGGACTATATGAATTGCCTCAAGAAGAATCTGCTAAAGTATTTACATTCAGATTGAGTCGTGGTAACAATATCAGTAAAGTCAGGACTGATAATGACGTGTTCTATGATAATATTTATGATGCCGTTGCTTCTGTTGTTAAAATTAGCAGAGAATGTGAACATAAAAGAACTACCAGGGAAACCGATGTTAATGTAAAATTGAATCTCGACGGAACAGGTAATTCAAATATTAATTCGGGTATAGGTTTTTTTGACCATATGCTCGAACAAATAAGCAGACACGGTAATATCGACCTGGACATTCAGGTTAATGGAGATTTACAAGTTGATGAACATCATAGTATTGAGGATGTTGGTATTACACTGGGCGAAGCTATTGTAAAGGCTCTTGGTAACAAGTCCGGTATCAAAAGATATGGTTATTTTCTCCCGATGGATGATTCTGTGGCAAAGGTGACTCTTGATCTGGGAGGACGCCCGTATCTGAATTTCAAATGTAGGTTCAGACGTGAAACTGTAGGTGAATTCCCGACTGAACTGACGGAGGAATTTTTTAAAGGGCTTTCACAGGGGATGAAAGCAAATTTATATATCAGGGCAAAGGGTAATAATGATCACCATAAGATTGAATCTATCTTTAAAGCATTTGCAAAATCATTGAACGAAGCATGCAGAATAGATGAGCGGGCAAAAGGTAATCTGCCCTCGACCAAAGGAGTTTTATGATTGCACTAATTGATTATGGAGCAGGTAATACTGCATCAGTATCGAATGTACTTAAAGATCTTGATGTGGATTATGTGATTACTAAAAAGGAATCGGATATTTGTAATGCAGATAAAATCATATTCCCGGGAGTTGGCGAAGCCTCATATGCGGTCAGAAAATTACATCTTTATAATCTGTTTAATCTTCTGCGGATAATGAAAAAACCATTTCTTGGAATATGTCTGGGTATGCAACTAATGTGTAATGAATCTGATGAGGGAAATGTTAAGTGTCTGGGATTGTTCCCTACAGGCTGTAAATTGTTTAGCGAACCGGGTATTAAAATACCCCACATGGGTTGGAATCAAATTGAGATTACAAAAAATAATCCGTTATTTGATGGAGTAAAATCGGGCGAGTATTTTTATTTCGCTCATTCATACTATGTACCTGAAAACGATTATACTATCGCTGAAACTGGGTACGGACTAAATTTCACATCAGCAATGAATAAGGATAATTTTTACGGTGTTCAATTTCATCCTGAAAAATCAGGACTTGCCGGTATTCAGGTAATGAGAAATTTTGTGAAGAAATGTTAGTAATTCCTGCAATTGATATAATAGGCGGAAATGTAGTCAGACTGTCGAAGGGACAGTACGACAGTGCTGTTAAGTATAATAATACTCCCATGGAACATGCAAAAATATACGATGACTATGGTTTTGAATGGCTGCACGTTGTTGATTTAATAGGCTCCAGAAACGGTAATATAAACGTGCTCGATATTATCGCCGAAATAAAAAATGGGACTAAACTCAAAGTTGAACTCGGGGGAGGAATCAGAACATTGCAGGATGTTCAAAGGCTAATATCTGCCGGAGTAGACAGAGTAGTAATCGGGTCAATGTCGGTAATCGATAAACCTGAATTTGAAAAAGTTGCCGGGAATATTACTTCTGAAAAGCTAGTTGTTGCATCCGATGTTCTTAATAATGAAATACGAGTTAAAGGATGGACAGAGGACAGCGGTATTAATTTAGAAGATCATATAAAATACTGCAGTGATTTAGGGATTGATATGTTTCTTGTTACTGATATTGATAAAGACGGACTGCTTTCCGGTCCAAGTTTCAAATTGTATGAAGGACTGTTAAGTAAATTTCCGGAAATGAAATTAATTGCATCAGGTGGTATTAGTAAGATCGGGGAGTTGAAAGAGCTATCACATCTGAACTGCTATGCTGCAGTGATAGGTAAAGCAATTTACGAAAATAAAATTAATTTAGAGGAACTAAAGGAAATTGATAACAAAGAGAATAATACCTTGTCTTGATGTTAAAGAGGGGAGAGTTGTAAAAGGGACTAACTTTATTAATTTGAGGGATGCGGGCTCAGCAGTAGAACTGGCTGAAAGATACTACAATGAAGGAGCGGATGAACTTGTTTTTCTTGATATAACAGCCTCTGAAGAGAAAAGGAAAACACTTCTTAAACTTGTTGAAGATGTAGCCTCGGTAATCCGGATACCGTTTACTGTCGGAGGTGGTATATCGGAACTGAATGATATAGACAACCTATTAAAAGCCGGATCGGATAAAGTGTCTCTCAACACACAAATTGTATATAATCCGGAATTAATAACCAGATCGGCAAAACAATTCGGGAG
The DNA here is from genome assembly GCA_016927595.1 of Melioribacteraceae bacterium. Classification (GTDB taxonomy): domain Bacteria; phylum Bacteroidota; class Ignavibacteria; order Ignavibacteriales; family Melioribacteraceae; genus PGYT01. The sequence continues at coordinate 18,483 of JAFGMI010000056.1, forward strand.
CCAGGCTATTGTTGCGGCAATTGATGTAAAAAAAACCGATAATAATTATAAGGTTTTCGTTAAGGGCGGTAAAGAAGAGACCGATAAAAGCGGGATAGAGTGGTGCCGGGAATGTGAGGACAGGGGCGCAGGTGAAATACTGTTAACTTCAATGGACAGAGATGGCACTAAAGACGGTTATGATAACGGGTTTTTAAAAATATTGTGCGCTAGTGTTAATATACCAGTCATTGCATCAGGTGGAGCCGGAGCCAAAGAACATTTTTTAACGACTTTTAAAGAAACAAATGCAGATGCATGTCTGGCTGCGAGTTTATTCCACTATGGAGAACTCGGAATAAAAGAACTAAAAGAGTATCTGCTAAAAAACAACATACCGGTGAGAATATGATAGATAAATCAGAATTAAATTTTCAAAAAATGGGTGGGCTTATTCCAGCTATAATAACTGATGAAAGAACAAAACAGGTGTTAATGCTAGGTTTTATGAATGAAGATGCTTTTGACAAAACCATTGAGACGAAAAAGGTGACTTTTTTCAGCAGATCAAAAAAGTCCTTATGGACAAAAGGAGAAACGTCCGGTAATTTTTTGAATCTTGTAAACATCCGGTCAGATTGCGACAACGATACATTGCTGATCAGTGCTATTCCGGATGGACCGACCTGCCACACAGGTGCGTATTCATGTTTTAATCTTGAAAAGAACACAAATCAATTATCCTTTCTAAATGAACTTTTTAGTCTGATCAAAGAACGAAAAATTCTGCTTCCCGAAAAATCGTATACAGCGCAATTATTTAAATCGGGCAGCAGCAGGATTATACAAAAGGTAGGGGAGGAAGCTGTTGAGACGATAATAGCTGCCAAGAATGAAGATAAGAATGAATTGGTTAACGAGGTCTCCGATCTGATCTATCACCTGCTTGTAATGCTTGCTGATCAGGGAATTGAATTAAATGCAATTGTTGAAAACCTTGAGGCAAGGCATCGATAGGCAATTTATTTATGGAGTCAGTAAATGGATAACCACGGCTTTAAAAAATTATTCGATGCTTATTCAGATAATAACCTCAACCGTATTACAAGCAAACTTATCGAGATTTACAGAAACAATGATTTTATGCAGCTTAGGGGTATTGCTGAGAAGATATCACGTATCATTCAGATCGACTCTGATAATCATGTAAAATGTTTTACAAAATTAATGACAATATATCACCCGGATAAGGGTGAGTATTTCAGAAGTCAGATTAAAAAACATTTTAATGATAAAAATTATGAAGAACTGGAAAAATTTACACATATTCATCTGATTGAAGACATTGATAAAATCAGTACTTCGAAAAAAACGGAATATTTAGAAGATAATTCGGAATATATGTGGGAAGAACCTGTTGATGGATTTGAATATTACGGAGACAATGATGACGAGCAGGGAAGATATTACGAAGAAAGTAACGTTAACCCTGATGATGAATATACTGATATAAATAATTCTGAAAAAACATTCTATAATGCAGTGAAGCTGCGGGAATTCGGTAATATTGAAATTGAATTTCCTCCTTATTATCTCGAAGATTTCAAAGACATAAATTTCCCTGACTCCGGTATTGAAACTCTTGACGGGATTCAGTATTGCAGGGATGCAGTTGTTTTAGATTTTACGAATAATAACCTGATTGATATATCGGATGCAGCATTGCTGAAAAAAGTAGAAGAAGTGTATTTCGGTAACAATCAAATAGGTTATATTGATGCTCTTGGTTGTCTTTTAAGGCTAAGAGTTGTCGATTTATCAAACAATGGACTTGGCGATATTTCTCCGCTCCTGAATCTGGAGAATCTAGAATTTGTTAATTTAATCGGAAACAATGTCCCTGAAGAACAAGTGGAGGCACTAAATAGAAATAATGTTATCGTACTGACTTAGTTTATTCGTATAGTATAATAGTTATCTGCAAGCTTCTTTTAGTTCTCTTACTAATTCAGAAGTTTTGGTAAATTTATCATCGTCTGCAGATAAGCTTTTAACAATCGCACTTCCAACAATAACTCCGTCGCAATAAGGAGAAAATGTTTTAACATCCTCACCGCTTTTAATACCGAATCCTATCAGCATTTTATTTTTGACGATAGTATTATAAGTTCTCTCCAGATTCAAAATTACCTCATTACCGAAAGCACCTCTTGTCCCGGTTATACCAACTACACTAACGCAATAGACGAATCCAGAACTTAGTTCGTCAATCATCCTTATTCTTGATTCAGAGGAAGTCGGTGTTGTAAGTATGATTTTATCAAATTTATCAAATTTGTCTGAATAAAATTCCTCATGTTCTTCAAGAGGAATGTCCGGAAGTATCAGACCGTTTATTCCAGCATTAAAGGCATCATTGCAGAATTTATCTAAACCGTAACTGTTAACCGGATTTGCAGAACTCATAAGGATCACCGGTATATCCGAGTAATATTTTATTTCCTCGGTGAATTTTAGAGTATCTTTTATTGTAATGCCGTTCTTCAGAGCAGTAGTAAATGAACTTTGTATAACAGGACCGTCAGCCAGTGAATCACCGAACGGAACACCGATTTCAATAATATCGGCACCATTATTAATAACTGCTTTTGCAGCGTTTATGAATGATTCTCTTTCAGGAAATCCGGCTGTTAAAAAAACCGATAATACTTTCTGCTGACTTATGTTAATCCTTTCAATCCTTTCCGATATATAACTCATTAAAACTGTTCTCCGGTTTCTTTAATAATTGTATTTAAATCTTTATCACCCCTTCCACTCACATTAACAACCACTATCTCATTCTCTGCTGTCGACGGCATCAATTTATCTAAATATGCGAAAGCATGTGCTGTTTCCAATGCGGGCAAAATGCCCTCTAATTTTGCTAATGTTCCTGTCGAATATAAAGCCTCTTTGTCTGTAACTGAATAATACTCCGCACGTTTTATATCTTTAAGCAGACTGTGTTCGGGACCTACACCAGGGTAATCGAGTCCAGCTGAAATTGAATGAACCTCCGATATCTGCCCGTTGACATTCTGCAGTAAATAAGTTTTCATTCCCTGAAAAATTCCTGTCGTGCCAAGCGATAGAGTTGCACAGTGTTTATCAGTGTCAATACCGTATCCTGCTGCTTCAACCCCTATCAGTCGAACATTTGGATCGTTAACGAATGGGTAGAATATGCCGATAGCATTAGAGCCTCCGCCTACACATGCAACGATATAGTCTGGGAGTTTGTTCTCTTTTACTTTTAGTTGATTCTTGGTCTCAATCCCGATAATTGACTGAAAATCCCTCACGAGCATAGGGTAAGGATGCGGACCGACTACCGACCCGATTATATAATGCGTATCTACAACATTGGTAACCCAGTCTCTTATTGCCTCATTAGTAGCATCCTTTAATGTTTTACTTCCGGATTCAACAGGTATAACTTCCGCACCGAGCATTTTCATCCTGAATACATTTAGCTTTTGCCGTTCAACATCGACTGATCCCATATAAACTACACACTTCAAACCGAATTTGGCACAGACAGTTGCTGTCGCGACCCCATGCTGTCCTGCACCGGTCTCGGCAATTATTCTTTTTTTACCGAGTCTTTTTGCAAGAAGTATTTGTCCCAGCGCATTATTCAACTTATGTGCACCGGTATGGCATAAATCTTCACGCTTTAGATAAATTTTTGCTTTCCTGTAATGTTCTGTTAATCGTTCTGCGAATGTTAAAGGTGTGGGACGACCATTATAATCTATTTGCAGAGCATTCAGTTCGTCGATAAACCGGGTATCTTTCTTGTATTTAGTGTAAGCTGCTTCAAGTTCTGTCAATGCGGTCATTAATGTTTCCGGTACAAACCTGCCTCCGTAAATGCCGAATTTACCTTTAACATCTGGATAGTTATAAATATTATCCTTTGGTGTCATCAACTAATTTTCCTCCCGACCACTTGAGCCAATTCTTTTAGTTTTTCGAGTAATGATTTAAATTGTCCCGGTGTCAGTGACTGATAGCCGTCTGATAATGCTTCCTCGGGTTTATGATGTACTTCGATAATCAATCCATCCGCTCCTGCAGCTATTGATGCCATCGCCATCGCAGGTACTTTGTCCCATATCCCAACACCGTGTGAGGGATCAACAATAATAGGCAGGTGTGAGTGTTTTTTTACAACCGGCACGGCATTTAAATCGAGTGTATTTCTCGTTGAATTTTCAAATGTTCTTATGCCTCTTTCGCAAAGTATTACATTATAATTATCCTGCGCAAGAATATATTCAGCACTCAGCAGGAGATCCTCGACCGTTGCTGACATACCTCTTTTTAATAAAATTGGTTTTTTTGTTGTGCCTGCTTCAACAAGTAAAGTAAAGTTCTGCATGTTACGGGCTCCTATCTGTAGTATATCTGCAGTCTGTGCCACTGCAGGCAAAGATTCAGTATTCAGAACTTCAGTTACGATTTTTAATCCGTACTTGACTTTTACTTCAGCAAGATATTCAAGTCCTTTCTCCTTCAACCCCTGGAATGCATATGGGCTGCTTCGGGGTTTGTACGCACCAGCTCGAAGAAATTTAACCCCCATTTCAGACAATTGTCCTGCAATATCATGTATCTGATCCCGGCTTTCAACCGAGCAAGGTCCGGCACATATAAAAAGTTCCTGCGAACCGATCTCAGTATTATCAAATTCTATAACAGTATCCTCATTTTTCATCTGCCTGCTTACGAGCTTGTATTTTTTTGTTACTCTCACAACTTCCTGTACCGAAGGCATTAATTGAAAGTATTCTTCATCAAGTTTATTTGTCTGTCCGGTAATTCCGATCGCAAGTTTTGATGAACCGGGTATTTCATGGGGAGTGCAGCCGAGTGAGCGTATCTTTTCAACAACTTTTTCCACATCCGAACGAGGCGAATTCAAATCCATTATTACCAGCATCATCTTCCTCTGAGAGAATTAAACATATTCATAAGTTCATTTAATTTATAAGGATTTTTTTTGCCTGGTGAATCTTCAATCGAAGATGACAGATCAATTGCTTCGGGCTTTATTTTTGTGATAATATATTCAAGATTATCAACCGATATACCGCCGGCAATAATCAATTTGCTTCTTAGATTTACCGGAATATTATCCCAGTTGAAACTTTTTCCCGTACCGCCTAATTCATTCTTATCAAATCCGTCGAGCAGATGAGAGCAATCATGGAATTCTTCAAGAAGTGAAAAATTAAAACCATCTTCTACGCGAAAGGCTTTGATAACCGGCAAAGATATTTTATCGGCATATTCAGTTGTCTCGTTCCCGTGAAGCTGTACTGCATTCAGACCAATTTTATCGGCAGTTGAATTAACCTCATCAAAACCTTCATCAACGAACACACCAACCTTGACAAGGAATGCAGGAAGTTTTTTAATGATCAACCTTGCATCATTCGGAGCAATAAATCTCTTGCTGTGTCTGTAAAATATAAACCCTATTGCATCAGCGCCTTTTTCTGCTGCTAGTTTTGCATCTCCAAGATTAGTAATACCGCATATTTTAACTCTCATTTGAACACCATTCTCTCATTTGCCTGAATGAATTATTTATATCTTTCTGCTTCATGAAATATTCACCGATCAGAACTGCTTGCACTCCGGAATTTCTCAACAGGTCAATATCGTTTTTTGAATGGATGCCAGATTCTGAAACAAGAACAACGTCTTCAGGAATTTGTTTGCTCAATTCGATAGTCGAATTTAAATCAACTGAAAAATCATCGAGATTACGATTATTAACTCCTATAAGTTTGTTGATGTTAAAATCTATTTTTGTTAATTGTCCGCCATCGTGAAGTTCAAGTAACACTTCAAGATCATTCTCTCTTGCAGCATGAGATAACTCCATGATCTGATTTTTTGACAAGGCTTCTGCGATTAAAAGTATAATATCAGCACCATGTGCCTTTGCCTCGAAAATCTGATATTCATCTATAATAAAATCTTTTCTTAACAGGGGACAGCTTTTTACTGTCGCGATGTCACTCAAATATTTAATATCACCCTGGAAAAAATATTTGTCTGTTAAAACTGAGATGGCTGCTGCACCGCCGTTCATAAAAATATCAGCAATTTTAAGGTGATTAAAATTCTCTCGTATTATTCCTTTCGACGGACTGGCTTTTTTTACCTCAGCAATAATTCCAATTTCATTACCGCTGCCGAGTTTCTCGGTAAATTTAATTCTTCTTGTATTAAAGAAATCAAAGTTGGTAAAACGCGTAAATGTAAATTCTTTCCTGAGTTGTTTTACTTCCTCTTTCTTAGTTTCCAGTATATCGGATAAAATATTTTTCAATTAATCTCCGAATGATTTTAATTCATTCAATTTATTCATTGCTTTACCGGATAATATCGATTCCTCCGCAAGACTTATACATTCATTAAAATCTTCTGAAACTCCAGCAACTTTTAATGCAAGCGCAGCATTAGCCGCTACAACATAATATGGCGCGGACTTTTCTCTGCCTGAAAATATGTTGTAAATTATTTCTGCGTTCTCTTTTGCCGAATTACCCTTTATTGCCTCAACATCAATTCGGGGAAAGTTAAAGCTGTTGTGGTCGAGCTTGTACATGCTTTTCATTAAAGGAGAATATTCAATTATGCTTGAGGGATGCGATAAACTTATTTCATCAAAAGAATTATTCGTACAAACGAAACAAACTTTATCCATATCGAGATACTCCACAGCCTCTGACATTAATTTGGATGCATATTCATTGAATGTTCCTATGAGCTGTCGCTTTGTTCCGGCAGGATTTGTCAGGGGACCCAGAATATTAAAAATTGATCTGAACTCGAGCTCTTTTCTGATTGGCGCTACATGTTTCATAGCTGGATGATAAAGAGGCGCAAATAAAAATGCTATGCCGATTGTATTCAACGCCCACTGCGAACTCTCGGGAGATAGATTAACATCCACACCCAGTTCGTGAAGCACATCCGAACTTCCGCTCTTACTGGAAATTGAGCGGTTGCCGTGCTTTGCAACTTTAACCCCCGCGCCGGCCACTACAAAACAGACTGCAGTTGAAATATTGAATGAGCCGGAGCCGTCGCCTCCGGTTCCGCATACGTCAATTACAACATCATCATCGCATTCAATTTTAATTACTTTTTCGCGCATCGCTTTTACAAAACCAGCAACTTCCTGGCTAGTTTCGCCTTTCATCTTTAATGCTGTAAGCAGGGAAGCGATTTGGGAATTATTTTCATTACCGCTCATTATTGAATACATAATCTTATAGGCTTCGTCTAAAGTAAGACTTTCGCCTGCAATTACTTTTTCTAGATATTGTTTCATAGCTCCAACCAGTTTTTAATTATTCTATCACCCATTGGTGTTAATATTGATTCGGGATGGAATTGAATTCCCTCAACAGGATATGATTTGTGTCTTACTCCCATTATTACATCTTCGTCGGTTGTTGAGGTAATCTCAAGTTCCGCTGGAAAATTTCTGTGTGATATTACAAGAGAATGATACCTGCCCGCTTCGAATTTTTGCGGTATGTTCTCGTAGACTGTTCTGCAGTCATGCACAACAAGCGAGGTTTTCCCATGCATCAAAGTTGGTGCGTGCTCAATTGTTCCGCCAAATGTTATTCCGATACCCTGATGACCGAGGCAGACACCCAGAACAGGAACGGATTTTCCCAGCTCTTTTATGACTTCCAGAGATATTTTGGAATCTTCAGGTCTGCCGGGTCCCGGTGAGATAACAATCTTATCGGGTTTTAAGTTTTCTATTTCATCCAGAGAAATCTTATCATTTCTTTTTACGACTATGTCTTTTGTGAACTTACCTACAAGCTGTACCAGATTGTAAGTGAAAGAATCATAGTTATCAATCATCAGAATTTTCATCAATAACCTCTGCGAATTTAAGCGCACTCAAAAGAACTGCCGATTTGTTTCTTATTTCTTTCAACTCAAGTTCGGGTATGCTGTCTGCAACAATTCCGGCTCCCGCCTGCCAGTAAATGTTATCATTAGCTGCGAATAATGTGCGAATGGCAATGCACATATCAAGATTACCGCTGAAATCTATATATCCTACTGCGCCGGCATAAACATTGCGTTTAAGCTTTTCGTATTCATTTATTAATTGTATCGCCCGAATTTTAGGTGCACCGGAAACGGTTCCTGCTGGAAAACTCGCATTCAGAGCATCAATACAATCCATACCGTCTCTCAGCAATCCTTCAACTCTTGACACAATATGCATTACATGAGAGAACCTGTGAATTTTCATTTTCTCGCTGACTGAAACTGTATCATAATTACAAACTCTTCCTAAATCATTGCGCGCCAGATCAACAAGCATCTGATGCTCTGCTATTTCTTTGGGATCATTTAATAAGTCATTTTCGAGCGAATGATCCTGCTCTATGGTTTCACCACGCTTTCTTGTTCCAGCGATGGGAAGGATGGTTGCTCTGTTATCCTTTACTTTAATAAGATCTTCGGGTGATGTTCCGATTATGGTAAGCTCATTTCCAAACTCCATGAAGTACATATATGGCGACGGATTTATAATTCTCAATGCGCGATAAACATTAAGGAGATCACCGATGTAACCGCTTTTAAATCTTTTCGAAAGTACTAGCTGAAATACATCACCCTCATAGATGTTCTGTTTACCTTTATTAACAATTTCGAAAAATTCTTTTTCATCGAATTGCTCGTATATGTTGTCAAGCAGCTTAAAATCGGATGAATATTGCAAGGGATGTAATAGAGTCTTCTTAACTGAATCAATTTCACTTACGGCATAATCATAAGCTTCTCTGATGTCGTTAAATTCATCAAGATTAATATTGCAGATAATAATAACCTGGTGTTTATAATGATCAAACGCAATTACGGTATTAAACAATCCAAAGATTGAATCGGGAGTATTAAGATGATCCTTACCGTTAAATTCAATTGTATTCTCTATTAAAGAGATATTTTCAAATCCGATATACCCTACAAGACCACCGGTAAAATCAGGTAATCCGTCAACAGAAGAATGTTTATACTTCTTCACTTCTCTTTTAAGGTAAGTAAATATATTTTCATTCAATCTGGTTTCAGATCCGTTCTGGTTAACCGAAATATGATAGCCGTAATTTTTTATAATCATCTTCGGATCTTTTCCGATGAACGAAAAGCGCGCAAGCCTTCCGATTCCTTCAACAGATTCCAGTAAAAAACTATAGCCGCCTGTGCTTCTTAGCTTAAGATAGGCTAAAACCGGTGTCAGTAAATCACCGGTAATTTTTTTATGAACAGGAATAATCCTGTATCTTTTTGTCAATTCAGAAAATTCTTCAAATATCATCTTTACCTGTAAGTCTTTAAGCTATTATTCCGACTAGAACTAAAAAACCCCTCTCAGCGGTGCCGGGAGGGGTTTCCAAATAAAAAATTATGTTAATCACCTCATTCCACTGAGAGCTCCCGTGAATCCATATGCCACCACCACCAGTTTTTGTTTTGAATGAGTTGATATTTCATTTTTTCGGTTTTCATATTGCATGCAAACATAAATAAATTTGTATACTGTTGTCAAGCAAAAAAAATGAAATAAGCTGGTTATAACGATTCAGCATGGAACCAGTCACTTACAAACACACTCCTGTTCTCGGTCGATTTATGAGTAAATTCGTTTGTCCTGCTCGAGTAAATATAATCTTTGGCCCATTCATCTCCGTACTTTACTGTCTCTTCTATTGCGTCCAGACAATATTCAAGCTCTTCATCTGTCATGGTTGGATGAATTGAAATTCGAACCCAGCCTGGTTTATCGGACAAGTCGCCTTGATTAATTTTTTCAGTAATTTTTTTTGACCGGGTCGGATCGAGATGGAGTAAATAATGCCCGTATGTACCAGCGCATGAGCAGCCGCCTCTTACCTGTATGCCGAATTTATCATTAAGCATTTTAACAATAAGATTATAATGAAAATCCTCTGCATAAAATGATAATACACCCAGCCTATCCTTCTGATTATTTGCAAGGAGGTGGATTTTTTTTATCTCTCTGAAGCGTTCGAAAAATCTTTTAAGTAATTCTTCCTCACGGGCAATGATGTTTCCTGTGCCCATTTGCTCTTTCAGTTTTATAGCTAATGCAGTTTTAATAGCTTGCAGAAAACCCGGGGTACCGCCATCTTCTCTTGTTTCAATATCAGTAATGTATATGTGGTCACCCCAAGGATTTGTCCAATCGACTGTACCGCCACCCGGATGATCCGGAATATTTTTATTATAAAGCTTTTTATCGAATATCAGAACACCTGATGTTCCGGGACCTCCCAGAAATTTATGAGGTGAAAAAAATATTGCATCAAGTTTTTCTTCGGGATCCTCAGGGTGCATATCTATCGGAACGTATGGTGCAGAAGCTGCAAAATCTATAAATGCCAGTCCGCCGTATCTATGCATAATTTTTGCCAGTTTATAATAGTCAGTTTTTATACCTGTTACATTTGAGCATGCCGTGAATGATCCGATTTTAAGAGGTCTATTGCTGAATTTTTTAAGCTGATCTTCAAGATTGCTATACTCAATTAAACCTTCATCGTTCGGCTCGATAATAATAACATCTGCAATTGTTTCAAGCCATGAAGTATGATTTGAATGATGCTCCATATGCGTAATGAATACAACGGGTCGTTCTTGTTCGGGAATAACAACATACTTTCGGAGTTGTTCGCATACTTTCAACCCCAGTATTCTCTGAAATTTGTTTATTACAGTTGTCATTCCGAATCCGGCTGTTATAATTACATCATTGTCGTTTGCATTAACATGCTGCTTAATAATCTTATGAGCTTCCCGATAAGCCCTAGTCATTGTTGTCCCGGTTATACTTGTTTCAGTATGGGTATTCCCAATCCATGGACCAAAAACGTTTGTCAATCTATCTTCAATGGGTTTATACAATCTGCCGCTGGCAACCCAGTCAGCATATATTATTTTCTTTTCCCCGTTTGGTGAAATGAATGTCTTATCTATACCGATAATATTATTTCTGAATTTCTCGAAATACTTCTGAAGATTTTCCATATTCAATTCTGATTATATTTTAGATTGTAAAATATACTAAAACCAAGGCGAGTATTTAAAGTCAATTTAATTCTTAGATCTGAATGAAAGGAAAAATATTTCATTTTATCCGGGACTTTTATTCAGATTGATAATCCTTTAAAAGCGTAAAACTTACTAATCTACATTTTGTTTTTTTTAATATAATCATAGAAAATTCACCGAAAAACCTTTAAAAACCCATTTAATAGTGGATTGATCTTGGACATGTTGCGACTTTCTATTGTAATTTTTCAGCAGTAATTTGTGGAAGGCTAAAAGTTGATCATTTTTACGAGCAGATAATAATTGATTTTTTGTTGTACGGTTGTATGGATTATTTTCAGAGCGTATTAGTTATTTTTGGCTATCCTGTATCTTCGGTTAGTTTTATCGGATAAATTATTAATGCATTACTGATACTTTTATTGCAATGAGAGTTAAAAACAAATAGCCCTCACAAATATGAGCGGGCTAATTATTTATTAACCTAGATAAACCTGTAAATTCTTACTCCTGGAAGAATGTCTGAGTCTGTGGAGAGCTTTTTCTTTTATTTGTCTTACTCTTTCTCGGGTTAGATTTAACATTTCACCAATCTCTTCCAGTGTAGCCGAATATTCTGTATTTATACCGAAATAAAGCCTGATTACTTCAGCTTCGCGCTCACTTAAAGTAGATAACGATCTTTCAATATCCGACTTGAGCGAATACGTCATAAGAGAATTATCAGGATCCGGTTGTTCGTTGTTGGACAACACATCCAGCAGACTGCTCTTATCATTATCGCTTTGACTGAAAGGAGCATCAACTGAAACATGTCTTCCGGCAACTTTAAGTGCATAAGCTACATCCTCGGCATCCATATCCAACTCTTTGGCGATTTCCTCAGTAGAAGGCTTTCTCTCAAATTCCTGTTCTAATTCAGATGCGATCTTTGAGATTTTTGTAAGAGCACCAACCCGGTTAAGAGGAAGTCTTACCATCCTGGACTGATCGGCTATTGCCTGCATAATTGATTGTTTTATCCACCACACTGCGTATGAAATGAATTTAAATCCTCTCGTTTCGTCGAATTTCTTGGCTGCTTTTATAAGTCCGATATTTCCTTCATTTATAAGGTCACTAAGTGGCAAACCTTTATTCTGATATTGCTTTGCGACGCTCACCACAAATCTCAGGTTGGCTTTTGTTAGTCTATCCAACGCTGTCTGGTCACCCTTTTTTATCTTTTTTGCTAATTCAATCTCTTCCTCTGCTGTAATCAGATCTTCTTTGCCAATCTCCTGAAGATATTTATCCAAACTCTGACTTTCCCGATTAGTAAATTGTTTGGTGATTTTCACAGTCTATTACTCCTTTTTTCTTAGAACCACGTGCTTAACAACTGTTAAAGAGGATTTTTTGTTCCTCATTAAAACAAAATATTCTGCAAAAAGCAGGTCAAATTTTTCAGCATTGACCAAAAAATATATAAAGAAAGCCAATTTCCGGGTGGAAATTGGCCAATAACAATTAATTAAGCTATAAAATATAATTTATTTAATTCAAAGATTCAACTTTTAAAAGTACGCTCTCAATAGCGTTTTTCAGAGCATCTTTAGGTAAAGCTCCCTGTGCCATTTGTGGTTTTTCGGATTTAGGAATGAATAAAATTGAAGGGATACTTCTGATTCCGAACACTGCAGCCAGTTCTTGTTCTGCTTCAGTATCAACTTTATAAATATTTATTTTCCCATCATATTCTTCAGCTAATTCTTCTAAAACAGGTGCAACCATCTTACAGGGAGCACACCAATCTGCATAGAAATCTATGATTGCAGGTAATTCACCGCTGAAATTCCAATCTGTGTTTGAAGTATAATCAAAAACTTTTTCCTTGAATTCTTGTGTTGTTAAGTGCTGGATCATTTTTTCTCCGTTTTTTAAGAAATATGATGCATCTATATAAAATAGGATTCAAGAAGTTTTAAAAATTCTTGATTTGTTTGAAGCTATTAAGTAGAATGTCCTCTGAAATAATTAATAGTGTTAAATTAAAAGCGGTTTACTGATGAGACAGAAAAGAATAGCAATACTGGCTTTGCTGCTCGCAATTATTATTATATCATGTTCTACGGTTGCAATAACCGGCAGAAAGCAGCTTAACTTAATACCTGATGCAACAATTTTGTCAATGAGTTTCCAGCAGTATGATCAGTTCGTCAATGAAAACAAATTGAGTACTGATAAACAAAAAACAGCGCTTATAAAAAAAGTTGGCATTAATATTCAGGGTGCAGTCGAAAAATATTTTGCCGAAAAAAAATTGAGTGGCAGGCTCAAGAATTTCGAATGGGAGTTTAATCTGGTAGAATCGGATCAGATAAACGCATGGTGCATGCCTGGAGGGAAGGTAGTATTTTATACAGGTATTCTGCCGATATGCCAGGATGAAACCGGAGTAGCTGTTGTTATGGGACACGAAGTTGCGCATGCGATAGCAGAGCATGGCAGCGAGAGAATGAGCCAGGTGCTTTTAACGCAACTCGGAGGCATGGCGCTTGACAAAGCACTTGAGGATGAACCCGAACTGACGCGGGCCCTGGCTTTAACGGCATTCGGAGCAGGTACTCAATTGGGAATTCTATTGCCCTATAGCCGTTTGCATGAAAGTGAAGCCGATAGACTTGGATTAATATTCATGGCAATGGCTGGATACGATCCCGGTGCTGCTGTGAATTTCTGGGAAAGAATGGCTGAGCAGAAGGGTGGTCAGGCTCCCCCGGAATTTTTAAGCACTCATCCATCAGATGAAAACAGGATTAAGGATTTGAAAAATCTTCTTCCGGAGGCTATGCAATATTATAATAAATAATTAGTTCAGTTCACCAGTCGATTTAATAAATCCGGAAATAAAACTATGAGAAAATACTCTACAGTTACCCTAGCTATATTATTATTTATCTTATCAGCCTGCTCTTCTTCGAAATTTACAGGTGATGCCGATAAATTCAACATTATGATAACGGAGATAGATAATGTTTTTAACGATTCATCTTTTGCTCATGCACATTGGGGGGCATTGATTAAATCGCTGGATACTGGTGCGATCTGGTATGAAAGAAATTCCCAAAAAGTTTTTATGCCCGCTTCAAATCAGAAAATTATCACAACATCTTCCGCACTGCTGAATCTTGGGGCAGATTTCAAGTTTACCACTTTAGTGGCAACAAATGGTGAAATTGAAGACAGTCTTCTTAATGGCGATTTGATCATTATAGGGAATGGCGATCCGACATTGTACACGAAATTTTACGAATCGCCCGATCAGGTATTCAAACAGTGGAGTGATTCGTTGAAAGCAAGAGGCATAAATCATATTGGAGGCAGGATTATCGGTTACGACGACTATTTCGATGATCAGGAATTGGGTCAGGGTTGGTCTTTTGATTATCTCGATGCCTGGTATGCAGCTCCTATAGGACCGCTTCAATTTAATGAGAACTATATTGATCTGACAATAACGCCCGGAATACAGGCAGGTGATACTGCGAGAGTATTACCAAACATCTTTACAGACTATGTTAAAATAAAAAATCATGTAACGACTACTGATACAGGGAAGACCAGATACAGATACCATAGAGAATATGGAAGTAATGTCATTGTTATCGAAGGTCAGATAAATCTCAATACGGAAAAAATTGAAATATCGCCTTCTATATTCAACCCAACGAAATTTTATATTACCGTACTGAAAGAAGTATTACAGAAAAACGAGTTAATTATAGATGGTGAAGCAGTTGACTGCGACGAAATTGATTCCATTGACATGAATAATCTGGAAGTGATTATCTCTCATGAATCGCCTCCTCTGAGTGAGATTGTAGAGGGATTGATGAAGAGAAGTCAGAATCTTTATGCTGAAACGATGGTGAGAATTTTAGGTCTGGAAAAGTATGGACTTGGTTCATTCAGAAACGGGAAAAAAGTAATAAATGAATCACTGTCTTTGATGGGAATTGATGAAAATTTATATAATTATGCGGACGGTTCCGGTTTAACAAGATATAATTTTATAAGTCCTGAACAACTGGTTAAGATTCTCGAATTTATGTATAACAGCGAATTCAAGGATTTGTGGCTTGATATACAACCCATTGCAGGAATTGACGGCACACTTCAAAACAGAATGAAAGATACTGCTGCCGAAAAGAATGTTAGAGCTAAAACAGGTACTATTTCGAATGTACGCGGTTTATCCGGTTATTTAAAAACTGCGGCAGGGGAGAATATTGTTTTTTCATTTTTGGTAAACGGGCATTTAATGAGTCCGCGTGACACAGAAAAAATTACGGACTCGGTGTTGTCGCTAATTGCTCAGTTCGGGAATTAATTTGAAAGCGGGTTTTGATTTTTCAAAGCCCTGTAATGGAATTAATTTTTCTGGTAAAGATGAACATCCCTTTGCGGGAAGGGAATAGATATTCCATTAGAATCGAACTCCTTCTTAATATTTTCGGTTGTATCAAAATATACATTCCAGTAATCAGAAGAATAAACCCACGGACGTGCAACAATATTAACGCTGCTGTCGGCTAATTCGGAAACAGCTATCTGAACCGGAGGATCTTTTAATACTCTCGGATCATTTTCAAGGTATCCTCTAATAATACTTTTAGCTTTGTCTATATCATCAGTGTATCCGATACCGAAAACCATATCGACTCTTCTGGTAGGCTGTGTGGAGAAATTAACGATATTGTCACCAGTGATTTTTGAATTCGGAATAAAGATGGTTTTGTTATCAGGTGTTTTAAGAGTTGTCACAAACATTTGAATTGCTTCGACCGAACCATTCTCACCGCCCGCTGTAATATAGTCGCCGACTTTAAAAGGGCGGAATACTATCAGCATTACACCTGCCGCGAAATTTGATAACGAGCCTTGTAATGCAAAGCCCACAGCAAGACCTGCGGCACCTATCAATGCAATAAATGATGTTGTCTCAATGCCTAATTGTCCAAGTGTCGCAAGAATTACAACCGCATAAAGTAAAGCTTTAATTAAACTTGAAAGGAATTTAACAACCGTTTGATCAATTTCTCTTTTGTTGAACATTTTGACAACAGCAGATGTAATAATATTCGATATCCAGATACCCAGTATGAGAATTACCAAAGCCCATAAAAGCATCCATCCATAAGTCATTAATAATTCAGGCAGGTCATTTATAAACTGCTCCATTTTTCCTCCTTAAAAATTAAAGACACTAGCTCATAGAAAAAACCCCCGCTGGAAGGCGGGGGTTAGTAAAACTACTTACCGGCTACAATTAATTCAGCACGTCGGTTCTTTGCTTGACCTTCAGCAGTATTATTGTCCCCTATAGGATCAGCTTCACCTAATGCCTTGGTCATAATTCTATCGGTTGAAACTCCCTTATTAACAAGCCAATTCTTTGCTGCTTCGGCTCTCCTCTCGGAAAGTTTTAAATTATAGAATTCATCACCGCGGCTGTCTGCATAGCCCTTAATAACAAGCTCTGCATCCTTATTCTCATTCATGAATGAAAGAACTTTCATTAATTTTTCAACTTCCGATTTTTCGATTGTGTTTTCGGCAGTACTAAAGAATACAGGTTCAAACTCCGGAATTTTCATCGATGCCACATCGTCACTGCCATTTAACGGATCGGTACCGTTTTCAACTTCTTCTCCATCCTTTACAGAACCATTATCGGTATCGGCTACGAGAGGATTTGTTTTATACTTGGTTACTTCTTCGCCGTCGTATAAAGCATCGTTGTCGCTGTCAGCTTTCAACGGATTAGTCTTATGTATTTTTATTTCATCGCCATCTTTTAATCCGTCGCCGTCGGTATCTTTTTTATTAGGATCTGTTTTATGAGTGTTTACCTCATCACCGTCATTTAAGCCATCACCGTCAGTATCAGCATTGGCAGGATCAGTTTTATGAGTATTGACCTCAACACCGTCGGAGAGACCATCATCGTCACTGTCAGCTTTGTTAGGATTTGTTTGATGTGTTTTAATTTCAGCTCCGTCAGATAATCCATCACCATCACTGTCATTATTTTTTGGATCTGTGTTGTATTGTTTCATTTCATCGCCATCGTTCAATCCATCGCCGTCGGTATCAGCACTCATAGGATCAGTTCCCAATTCATCCTCTTCACAGGTTGTAAGTCCGTCGTTATCAGGATCAACATCACAACCTTCAGCCGCATACGCTACTCCAAGAGAAACTGTGAGATACCTGTCATAATCATGCAGGAAACCATCTTCATCATTTGTTGCAAGACCATTAACCTTATCATCAACAAAGAAGTTGAAAGCGACATTAAAATCGAGAACCCAGCTATGGCTCAGTGCAATTTCAGTACCTATACCGGATTCCACAATCGGACTAAAACCGCTCAACTCATCGTCAGGCGGATAGGATGGATTACCGGGTGAATCATCTAGCCACCATTGAGCGCCACCGGCACCAATATAAATGTAAGGGTTCCAGCTTTCTTCATAGAGCGGGGTAAAAAGTAATCGTACATCAATCGGTACAAATTCGGTTGAGTAATCGTTACCGGTATAACTCAAACCTTGGAACATTCCGTATCCCAAACCTGCACCAAGGTGAAAATCATCCGAGAGTTGGAAACGACCAAAAACTCTTGCCATACCTGAAAATCCATCATTTTCAAACTCATTCCAGGGGATCAAATAACTTCCTTGAAATCCAATTTTGTAACTGTAATCTCTAAATTGAGCATTACTATCGTTTATTGGAACAACAAAAAGGAGTGATAATAAAATTAAGAGTGAATAGTGTAATGAATATTTTCTCATGATACCCTCAATTGGTTAGTAGTTATATTTTTAAAATTTTTGTTTCGACTTAGCCCTAGAGTTAAATTTAACTTAAAATCATGAATAAAGCCACATTTTTAATTAGGCAATGATACTTTAAGGTAATAAATTTATTGCAAAAAGTTTTCTTAAAATAGTCAGAACTCTTCGGTTTTAACAAAATAATTCCGGAAAAGTGAAGTGGAAAAAATATTTATCTCAACTCTGGATGAACTAATGAAATTAATCAACAGCGGAAAAGTACTTGTATTGTTCAAGCACAGTCCGATCTGTTATATCAGCGCAAGAGCAAAACGAAAAATAGATCTATGGTCGATAAAAAATAACGATCTCAATATTATTCTAATTCAAGTAAATGTAATTCAACAACGAAATCTAAGTCAGGGTATAGCTGAAATATTTGATGTTCGTCACGAATCACCGCAAATAATTATAATTGATAAATCCGGGAAGGTGATATGGAGTGCAAGTCACTTTAGTATTTCCGAAAAAAATATAGAGTCAGTTTTATCAAACCAGGTATACTAGTCGGTAATAATATTTGTAATCAGATCACGTGGAATCAATTCAAAATAGTAGTTCTTGATTACGATTTTACTATCCCTTTTAGACCATACTTCATCGGTTGGGTAATTTTTCGGTTTAAAATTTGTCTGCTCAGAGTACTTTGTTTGATCTGTTAATACGAATAGAGGCTTCCTAAAATATTTACATGCTACTGCCAGGATCATACTGCCTGCTTTGTTTACAACATCTCCGTTTTTCAATATTCTATCTGCACCGATTACCGCACAATCAATTTCCGGTATCATCAAAGGGATTTGCGACTCAGTTAATATAGTACATGAGATATTGTTTCTTGCCAGCTCTTCTGCAAGTATTCTTCCTTCCAAAACGGGTCGTGACTCAGAAATAAAAATATTCAATTTAGGGGATTCAGAATGAATTTTTAAAAGGACATGAAAAACCGTATTGCTGTTTGACAAAGTTATTAAGGATTTGATATTACCAGCTTCTTTCTTAAAATTATTGTAAATCCTCACAGGAATTTCTTTTAAATAAATTTCGGTGCTGCGTACAAGTGTCAGTTTCCCAATTAGATCTTTCTTCTTTTTTAGTTCTGCAAGTCTCGTTAAATATTTATTAATATTCTCAAATTGTCTGAGATGGTCAAACAGGCGCCTAAAATCGGATACAGAAGGAAAATTCTTTTCCGGTAAATTTTTAATTATGCTGTTAAGAGACTTCAGCAAAGTTAAACTCCCGGAGGAGTTGTCTTTTAGTAATTCATCAAAATAATTTTCATTCAAATTTAATAAATCTGCTATTGTTTGAATTTAAATCCCTTAATAGGTTCACGAATAGAGAGTACAGGGCATGGTGCTTTTCTAACAACTTTTTCTGCGGTACTGCCAAAAAGTAAATGTTCAACTCCGGTATGCCCGTGAGTCGCAATAATAATCAGGTCAATATCAAGCTCAGATGCAGTATCAATTATTTCGTAAAATGGTTTCCCCGATTTAATTATAATTTCGACTTCAATACTGCTATCGAATTCTGTTTTGGCAAGATTCTGCAGCTCTTCTTGTGCTCTTTTCGATACATCCACATCCGCGGAGGGAACCGCAATCTGACCCATGCTAAAATCTGCCGGATAAATAGTAGGTTCGATAATGTAGATTAAATACATTTTAGCAGAAAACTTTTTAGCGAAACCGGTTGAATAACGAAGGGCATTTTTTGAATAATCTGAAAAATCGATAGGTACCAGAATCTTTTTAATATCATTCATTTTTCACCTCGTCTGAATTATTTTGAGTTTTGCTGTATAATGCAAGAAATTCTTCATCAAGTAGTCTTAATCGTGTGGCGATTATCTGAGCCAGACCTTTTAATATTTTTATCCCGACTTTGGGAAATCTATCTATAAATTTATCTAAGTCAGGTCTGAAAATAACTGTGATTTTGGACTCTTTAACAGCTATTGCCGAGGCAGACCGTACATCGTCGTCCAATAAAGCTAATTCACCGAAAAAATCTCCACGATTAAAATGAGCAAGTTCAATCTCATCGCTGTTATCGTTATGCTTCATTATTCGAATTTCACCATCGGTTATTAAATATAGAGCAATACCGGGATCACCCTGATAAAATATGTATTCACCGGCTGAATAAACCCTGTTGTGAGCAATCTCAAGAAGATATTTTAATTGTGTGCTATTCAGATGTTTGAATGTAGGCATCGACGAAAGCACCTCTTCAAGGTCACTTTTGCGAGCAGGAGTTTTAAATAGATTTGACCAGAATGTGCTTTTTGAAATTTTATTGTTGTTATCCATTTAGCCCTCAGTTAAAAAGACCTGATTCAGCTTTTCGCCAGATCTTCTGGCAGGGGAACCTGTTTTCGTACAATGCTCTGCCAATAATTACGGAATCTATTCCTAAAGATACTACTTCTGTTAATTTTTTCAAGTCGCTGTAATCCTTAACTCCACCTGAGTGTGTAACTTTTAATCCCGTTTCCGATGCTATTCTTTTTGATAGTTCAATATTGGCACCCTGAAGCATACCGTTTCGTTTTACATCAGTTACAATGCATCTCTGAATACCCATCTTTTCAAGTATTTGAGCATAAGAAACCGGATCAAGAACTGTTTTTTCACGTCGCCCTTTGATAACAACATTGTTATCCACAACGTCGATTGCCGCTGATATTTTCTGAGGTCCTACTGACGAAATTATTTTTTCGAATTCCGATCTGTTTACAACAGCAAGCGATCCTATTACCAGTCTGTATACCCCCAGGTTCATAACTTCAACAGCTTCATCGAGTGAGCTTATTCCGCCTCCGAATTCGACCGGAATAATAACCGATTCACAAATATTTTTTATGATATCAAAATTTATATGGGAATGCTCCTGCGAACAGTTAAAATCAACAACGTGCAAAAGTTTTGCATTCTCTGCTCTCCAAATCATCGCCATTTCTACAGGATCGTTGCCGTAATCTTGGCAATCCAGTTCAGGTATTCCCTGAACAATCCTGACTGTTTTTCCATCTTTAATGTCGATAGATGGTATTACTAGCAGCGACATTTAACTAACACTTTTCTTTATTTGGTAATATGCGAATTAGGAGTAAATATATTATTATGCACAGAAAATCAGAAATTAACCGCAAGCATAATGATTGATATTTCCAGAATTAAGATAAACAAAATAATTATTTACAGAGAAAGAAAATCGGTTCTAATGCTGAATATACCATTTTCAGCACTTTGAATCTGAATCGAGATTTAACTTAAATTTTTACTAAAATCTTGACTTTTCAGCGCATAAATGGCATATTAAACCTATGAGCCGAAATTATTCCTTGAAAACCTTAGGAAATGATGTTCTTTCAATAACGACTTATGGGAATGATGCGATTGAAACGAGAAATTGTTTGATATATATCCACGGTTTCAAAGGCTTTAAGGACTGGGGCTTCGGTCCTTATTTAGGTAAGTATTTTTCAGAAAATAATTTTTTCGTAATAACGTTTAATTTTTCACATAACGGAATCGGATGTAATAGTAGTGAGTTTACAGAGTTCGAAAAATTTGCGGGAAATACCTACTCTTTAGAATTAGAAGAGTTAAACCAGGTCATAAAAGCTTATAAAAATAATTTTTTCGGAGAAATTAGTGAATCGAATAAAATTGGATTAATCGGTCACAGCAGAGGAGGTGGAATTGCACTCCTGACTGCTGGATCGAATAAAGATGTTGATGCTGTAACAACCTGGTCATCAATTGCAAAATTTGATCGTTTTACAAAAAGACAGAAAAAAGAATGGAAAGAGAAGGGATTCTTGGAAATTTTAAACGCCAGAACAAAACAAATTATGAAATTAGGTCTGCCGTTGTTAAATGATATTGAAGAAAATATTGATGGCAAATTAAATTTATCGGAATCATTAAAGAATCTGAAAAAACCCTTACTTTTTGTGCAGGGGGAACAGGATTTGGCAGTAACAATGAAAGAGGCGGAAAATTTATATAAATGGTCGGATAAAAATTATTCAACATTTATTTCCATACCAAAAGCGGGTCATACTTTTGATATTACTCATCCTTTTACGGGTTCCAATGATAAATTCGACAGAGTCCTGAAAGAAACCAGGGAATTTTTTATAAACAATTTTAGTTAAAGTAATCCGGATATTTTTCATTATGGAAATCAGGAATTTTGTTTATATACTTGTTTTTATTGCGTCATTCGGGCTTCTGTTTAGAAATTTATTCCGCGTTTATAAATATCTGAAAACTGGTCGTGACGAGAACAGATTTGAAAATACCGGCGAAAGAATATTAAATGTAATTAAAATTGCTTTCGGACAGACAAAGTTATTGAGGGATAAAACAGCAGGTGCTGTTCATTTTCTGCTATTCTGGGGATTTGTATTCTTTTTATTTGCTGTATTTGAATCAATAATTCAAGGATTTTATTCACCATTCAGTCTGGAATTTTCAGGTCCGGTTTTCGGCATTATAACGGTTACTCAGGATATATTCGGTATTCTCGTATTTCTTGCTGTTATCACAGCGCTTTATCGCAGATTTGTACGAAAAATTAAAAGATTACAAGGCGATAAAGCCGAGAAAATTGACGCATCCATTATACTCATCCTGATCCTCTTCGTCGTTGTTACAATGTTCGGACAAAATGCATCATCAATCGCATTATCGGGCTTTAATACTGCAGAATATGAATTAAGACCGATATCTTTATCAATAAGTTCTTTACTATTCAGCGGAACAGAGAATAGTGCCTATTTGTACTATGAAATATTTTGGTGGTTGCATATCATCGTCATTTTTACGTTTATGAATTATCTGCCATATTCAAAACATTTTCATGTATTCACTTCAATCCCGAATGTGTATTTTGGTAAAACAGGTAATAATAAATATGCTCTTAAACCTATTGATCTTGAAGATGAATCCATCGAACAATTTGGAGCGGCTGACATAGAGCACTTAACGTGGAAACAAATACTTGATGGCTTCTCCTGCACCGAATGCGGCAGGTGTACTGATGCATGCCCGGCAGCGTCAACCGGAAAGGCTCTTTCTCCAAAGAGGATAATTGAACAAATTCGAAAACGCACCGAACATAAAGCACCCCTGATAATTGCCGGATTAGAAGAAGACGGGATAACTGATAAAACTCTTGTTCATGATTACATTACGCAGGACGAATTGTGGGCTTGCACAACTTGTATGGCATGCGTTCAGGAATGTCCTATAACAATTGAGCATGTTGACTCTATTGTCGAAATGAGGCGTAATCTTACGTTAATGGAATCATCATTCCCACCTGAATTGAATAGTGTTTTCAAAAATATGGAAACGAATTTTACACCATGGGCATTTAATAAGAATGACAGAGCGGATTGGGCAGAAGGATTGAATATTAAGACTATGGCTCAGGATCCTGATTGTGAATATTTATTCTGGGTTGGATGCGCCGGCTCGTTTGATGCCCGTTATCAAAAAGTTTCTGTGGCGTTTTCCAAAATTATGCAAAAAGCTGGTATAGACTTTAGAATACTGGGAGTTGAAGAAAAGTGCAACGGTGATACTGCAAGACGACTAGGGAACGAATATCTTGCTCAAATGCTTATTCAAGAAAATGTTGAGACTTTGAATAAGTATAAAGTTAAAAAAATTGTTACAGCTTGTCCGCACTGCTTTAATTCGCTTAAAAACGAATATTCTCAGTTCGGAGGCAATTTTGAGGTGATCCATCATTCAGAAATGATTGAAAAGCTGCTCAACCAGGGGAAAATTAAAATTAGCGATAAATCAATTAAAAATAAGGTAACTTTTCACGATTCTTGTTATCTTGGAAGATATAACGATATTTATGATGCTCCAAGACAAAGTCTTATGAATGTTAACGGTCTGGAACTTATTGAGATGGACCGTAACAGGGATAAAGGCTTCTGTTGCGGTGCAGGCGGTGGAAGAATGTTCATGGAGGAAACCGAAGGTACCAGAATAAATGAAAATAGAGCTAAAGAAGCTCTGGATACAGGTGCTGATACAATAGCTGCGGCTTGTCCGTTTTGTATGACGATGATGTCAGATGGGGTTAAATCCTTTGACAAATCAGATGAAGTTGCAGTGAAGGATATTGCAGAAATTGTTCTTGACAACCTAAAATAACTTATTTACTAATTTCATTTTGGAGGTTTAAATGGCTCAAAAATATTATGATTTAATCGAATATTTGAAAAGTCTTGAAGCAGATGTACTGAAGTTTTATGAAAAGGGACAATCTGCTGCCGGAACACGTGTTCGTAAAGGCTTGAGCGAATTGAAGAAAAAAGCTCAGGATATCAGAAACGATGTTCAGGAAATCAAAGCTTCGAGGAAAGCAGAAAAAAATTAATTATTAGTCAAACACAAAAATGCCCGGATGTTTTTGCGCCCGGGCATTTTTATATTCAGGCGAAATTTTTGGTAAAAAGAAATATATTGTACCTGTCTGTGAGAATGAATCTCGCTGTTATTTTCTTTCTGTTTCATGTCTCAATTTATGCACAAAAAGATCACAGTGATGCCGACTCGTTAAGTAAGATCACGATTTCAGCAGTCGGAGATCTGATGTGCCATTCAACACAATACAAATGGGCGAAGGTATCTGCAGATTCATTTGACTTTAAACCTGTCTTCAGGATAGTCAAACCGTATCTCGAAAAAGCTGATTTCACTATCGGTAATCTTGAAACAGTAATAGCAGGTCCCTCAAAAGAATATTCAGGTTATCCTGTCTTTAATACACCAAAACACTTTCTCGAAGGATTAAAAGATGCAGGATTTGACATTCTCGTAACTGCCAATAATCATATTACAGACGGCAGAAAGGATGGAATAATAAATACTATAAGCGAGATCAATAATTATGACATGATGAATGTCGGTACATTTGTAAACCGACAGGAGTCAGATTCGGCAATTGTATTAATGAAGAACAATATAAGATTTTCATTACTTGCTTATACCTATGCTCTGAATATAAATAATCTGAAAAGAGAAGACAGTTACATGGTGAATTTAATTGACACTGTTAAAATAAAATCTGACATTGAAAATGCCAGGCAAAACAACGCTGATTTCGTTATAGTGTATCTCCATATTGGCAATGAAAACAAAAGAGAGCCTGATTCATACCACCGCCAAACAGTACGCAAGGTTGTTGAGTATGGCGCGGATGTAGTATTATGCGCATCAACTCATACTCTGCAGCCGATTGAGATAATTCACAGAGAGAATAAAAATGATTCCGCCCTCGTTTTCTACTCACTGGGTAATTTTATAAGTAATCAGAGATGGAGATTTTCGGACGGTGGTGTAATCGTCAACTTTTCATTTTATAAAAATAATAGAAACGGCAGCACACACATAGATAATGTCGGATTTCTTCCAATATGGGTATTTAAAGGTATCAACGGGAATAAATACGAATATGTCATACTTCCATCCCACGAAAGCGAAATATATTCCTATCCTTTTCTGACAGGGACTGATTTGAAGAATATGAAACAAAGTTATGAAGATACTTATGATATTTTACTAAGATATGGATTCACCCCAAAATTAATGTCAACTAACTGAGTATTTAAATATTTTAGTCAGACGTTTTCTTTTATTATTTTTACCGCTCTAATTTAACTAGGTAAATAATTGAACCGGTCAAAGGCTTCATTACCAATTATTTTCAGCACAGTTTTTATTGATTTAATGGGATTCGGTATTCTTATTCCGATTCTTCCAACATTTGCAAGCAAGCTGCTGGACATATCAGACTTCGGTATTGGATTGATTGTAGCAATCTATTCCTTGGTGCAGTTTTTATTTAATCCTGTTCTTGGTAAAATCTCCGATAATTTCGGGAGGAAGCCGATAATTATTGTTTCACTTCTGATTACTTCAATCTCTTATCTGATGTTTAGTTTTTCAGAATCATTTTTAATCCTCTTTCTTTCAAGAATGCTTGGTGGCTTGGGGGGGAGTAACATCGGTGTTGCACAAGCGTATATCGCAGATATTACAACAAAAAGCGAAAGGTCAAGAGGAATGGGATTGATAGGCGCCGCATTCGGACTGGGATTTGTTTTTGGTCCTTTGGTAGGCGGGCTGCTATCGGAATATGGTTATGCTTTTGCAGGATATGCAAGCGCCGCTTTTTCATTTACAGCGATGCTGTTTGCAATATTCTTTTTACCTGAGAGCAATTTAAAAAAGACTCGGGGCGGCAGAATCTCCTTCAGAATATTTGATCCAGAAGAACTTAAATCAACTTTTAAACTTCCTTCGGTCGGTTTATTATTAGTCTTATTTTTTATTATTATTTTTTCAATTGCGAATATATACGGTACGTTTGCTCTTCTTGGATTTAAAAAATTTGGATTTACAGATATACAAAACGGTTACTTGTTCGGATTGATGGGAATTGTAAGCAGCGTAGTGCAGGGTGGTCTGCTAAAAAGGTTATCTGTGTGGTTTAGAGCTAAGTACTTAATACTGATAGGTTTGTTGTTTATGATGTCCGGACTTGGACTAATCCCGTATGGAATAAACTTTACCGGTGTTGCAATCGCCGGTGCGGTTCTGAATGTAGGTACCGGAATACTTCAGCCAACAATATTAAGTCTGATTTCGAGTGCTGCCCCTGAAAACAAACAGGGTACAATTCTTGGGATTAATCAGTCCTTTTCTGCTTTGGCAAGGGTACTTGGTCCCCTCTGGGGAGGCATTGCATTTGAATTTATTGGCTATGAATTCCCGTTTTTAACGGGTGCTGTGTTTACATTAATAACTTTATTAATCACAATTAAATTTTTAAATAAAGACACATTAGAAAATTCAGATGTTTAAAATAGATGAAATAGAAATTGAAAGGGCACTATTACTTGCTCCTATGGAAGATGTAACCGATCTAGGTTATCGAAAATTATGTAAAGAACTGGGAGCGGATATAGTTTATACCGAATTTGTTAATTCAGACGGTTTAATCAGAAATAATAAAAAGACACAGAAAAAACTTCAAATATCTGAATCTGAACGTCCGGTAGGAATACAGATTTATGGACAGGACATTGAATCTATGGTTCAGGCAGCGATCATAGCTGAACAGGAAAATCCCGATCTGATTGATATAAATGCAGGCTGCTGGGTTAAAAAAGTTGCCAACAGAGGCGCTGGTGCAGGATTACTGAAGGATCCTCCGTATATGCAGAAAATGGTTGAAGAGATAGTTCGTTCAGTATCCAAACCCGTAACGGTTAAAACGAGAATAGGATGGGATTCAGACTCAATACAAATTGTTGATGTTGCTAAAAGAATAGAGGATGCCGGAGCGAAGGCTTTAACTATACATTGCAGAACACGACAACAGGGACATACAGGTGATCCCGATTTCAGCTGGATACCAAGGATCAAGAATGCAGTACATATTCCTGTGGCAGTTAACGGAGGGATATTTTCTGCAGAGGATGTTAAAAATGCTTTCGACGAAACCGGCGCAGATGCGGTAATGATCGCCAGAGGAGCAATACAACATCCCTGGATTTTCCGTGAGGCAAAATATTTGCTTCAAAACGGTAAGTCGCCGGATAAGGTTTCAATTGAAGAGAGAATTCATACTGCGCTAAAGCATTTGGAATATGAGATTGCGATTAAAGATGAACCTCGGTTCGCCATTATACCTTTCAGGAAGTATTATTCGGGTTATTTGAAGGGCATGTATGGTGCGTCAAAGATCAGACAAAAACTCATGGAATTTGTGGATTATGATCCAATTAAAAATTTATTACTCGAGTATCTGGAAGAATTAAAAAATCGTGAATCGTTTGAAGACGTAACAGATGGGAAAATCTAAATTGAGTAATCTTTACAATAGGATTGCGCGCATAATTTCTACTTTATTTGTTCCGCCGTCACTTAATTTATTATTGTTTATTTTTCTGGGGATAAATGTATCTTCCGACTTAAACATGTTAATAATTATTTTAACTTTCAGCTTATTACTGGGATTTATTTTTCCTATAATTTTTTTTATTAAGCAGAGGAAGAAAGGGATAGTAAGTGATATCGATATTACAATTAAAGAGGAAAGAAATAATTCATATATTTTTGCTGTAATTCTTTCAGGCATTGGTTTTGCAGGGACAAATTTTTTACTAGAGATCGGAATAATTACTACAGTTTGGCTAATTTATCTGATAAGCTCAATTCTGATTCTCATTATCAACAGATTCTGGAAAATCAGTGCCCATACTCTGGGAGCATCAATACCAACCGGCGTCCTGTTCTGTTACGATACTGTTTTAAGTATTTATATGCTCCCGATATTACTTTCTGTGGGCTGGTCGAGATTAGCTCTCTGTAAACATACTATTCTGCAGGTTTTTGTCGGTGCAATCCTAGGATTATTAATATCGGCTATTGTTTTCTATATGGTTGTATAACAAAAATATATTCTCGGATTATAACTTTAGCTAGTTATGCTATAATATTATAAAATAATAAATTACAGAGAACAATTAAATAAATGTGTTGTATATTTATGATTATTGATTGTATTATTGATATTCCTTTGAATCCGGTCTATTAGTTTATTTTCTGAATTGTAAATTTTACTGATATTAAAAATTGTGCTCCCGGAAGCATTATTCATGTTTTCATGTGGACTCAGAAATTGTAAATTGGTTATTATAAAAATTTTAGTTCTTTCATCATTATTGAGGTAGTTATGGATCTGAAATCTGCTATTCGTGATGTACCTGATTTCCCGATCAAGGGTATAATTTTTAAGGATATCACAACACTCCTGAAGAATCATGAAGCTTTTAAAGAGACTTTAGATTTATTATACGATTTTTCCAAGAATAAAGGTATAACTAAAGTAGTTGGTATTGAATCGAGAGGATTTATCTTCGGCGGTGCTCTCGCTTATAAATTGAATGCTGGGTTTGTACCGATCCGAAAACCAGGTAAATTACCGTCCGAAACTCTAAATGAAAGTTACGAACTTGAATACGGTACAGACTCGATTGAAATCCATAAAGATGGAGTTGGAGCCGGTGATAAAGTGCTTTTGCACGACGATCTTTTAGCTACTGGCGGCACTATGGAAGCTGCATGCAAATTAATTGAAAAAGCAGGAGCCGAAGTATCTCAAATATCATTCCTTATAGAACTTAAATTCCTTAACGGCAGAAAAAAATTAAATGGTTACGAGATTAAATCAATCATAGAATACTAATCTGGAGTTTTTATAACTGCTGCCACGAGACAGGTGCTATACATACAACGAATTCACCTTTCAGATTCATATCGGCAAGTCCCTTAACTAATTCCGGGGGATAACCTCTGACAATTTCCTCATACATTTTGGTTAGTTCTCGGCAAATTACGACGAATCTATCCTGCATAAATTCATTAAGTTCATTTAACAATTTTTCAATTCTATATGTTGATTCATAAAGTATAATTGTTTTATCTGTTAAACTCAGTTCCTTCAATAATTTCTGTCTCCCTTTTTTCTGGGGGAGGAAACCTTCAAAGAGGAACGAGTCAGTCGGTATACCTGCAATGCTGAGTGCTGCGATAGCTGCATTCGGACCCGGAACGCTACTGACAGTAATATTATTTTTGTGTGATGCATTAATCAATCGTACTCCCGGATCTGAGATGCAAGGTGTACCGGCATCCGAAACAAGTGCGCATTTGTGCCCGCTGAGTATTTTATTCAGAATTAATTTAATTCTCGATTCTTCATTCCTGGCATTCAATGTTAACAGTTCCTTTTTAATACCCAGTTTTTGAAGCAAACGGGAAGTAATTCGTGTGTCTTCACATACTATGAAATCGACTTCCTTCAGTATTTCAACTGCTCTGAATGTGATGTCATTAAGATTCCCGATTGGAGTTGCTACTACATAAAGCATAGTGTCCATTTAATATAATTTTTATTATAGATTTGTTTATTAAATTAAAGAAAAAATTTTATTCAATAAGATAAAACTTTCTACTTGATTTTAGTTATTCTATATGTTACACTATCTGTAACAAATTGAAAAACTTATGTCAGCCTCGAAAAAATTATCTACTTCAGTAAAGGCGATCTGTTATTTAGCAGAGTCTTATCCCAGTCCTCGCAATAGTAAAGAAATTGCCGATAGTATAGGCGGCAATGCAAGCAAAATAAGACAATTACTTTCAATGCTTGCCCGCAACGGAATAGTGAAAAGTACGCAGGGTACCAAGGGCGGCTTTATTTTAATTAAGGATCCGCAATTAATACATTTACAGGAAGTATATTGTTCTGTTGAGGACAGGAAAGCATTTCACCTGGATGTAAATCACTCGCATGGCGAATCTGCGGACAGAACCACTTTGTTCAATGATTATTTCCTTGACCTGTTTGCTGAAGTTCAAGTGGATATTGAGGATAAAATGAGACTCATAAGTATTGCCAGAATAATGAATTCATTAAGAATAAATAATAATTATAAATAAGTATGCATTTAAAAATTAATAGGTGAATACATGGATTTTTTGAGAAAGCTTGGTATTAAAAAAAGAAATCTTGGGGCTTCAACAGGATTAAAATGGTATGGTTCATCAAAAGGCGATGAACTAAAAATATATTCACCGATCAATGGACAGTTCATTGCATCGGTAGTACAGGCAAACGAAAAAGATTATAATAAAATAATAACGAAGGCTCATGATGCATTCCTGCATTGGAGAACCGTCCCGGCGCCTAAAAGGGGAGAAGTTGTTCGCGCCATCGGGGATCAGCTAAGGAAAAATAAAGATGCATTAGGCAGACTGGTAACATACGAAATGGGCAAATCGCTGCAGGAAGGATGGGGAGAAGTTCAGGAAATGATTGATATATGTGATTTTGCAGTGGGGCAATCCCGGCAATTATATGGATTTACAATGCATTCAGAAAGGACCGAACACAGAATGTACGACCAGTATCACCCTCTCGGTGTAGTTGCAACCATATCATCTTTTAATTTCCCTGTAGCTGTATGGTCATGGAATGCCATGATTGCTGCTGTATGCGGCGATTCAAACCTATGGAAACCGTCATCTAAAACTCCCCTTACAGCTATAGCTGTTCAGAATATACTGGCTGATGTAATACGCAAATTTAATTTGCCTGAAGGACTGTTTTCTCTTGTAATTGGGAAAGGCGCGACAATTGGCGAAAGAATTGTTACTGACAAACGGATTCCTTTAGTGTCATTAACCGGGTCGACCGCAGTTGGGCGGAAAGCTGCTCAGAAAATTTCCGCCCGCTTCGGAAAATCCATTTTGGAACTGGGAGGCAATAACGCAATAATACTAACATCTAATGCTGATCTTAAAATGGCTATGCCGGCAATTGTATTCGGTGCGGTCGGGACTGCCGGACAGAGGTGTACATCAACCAGAAGGTTAATTGTTCACGAAAGCATTTACCCTAAAGTTAAGCAGTCCATCTTAAAGGCTTATAAGGGGCTCAGAATAGGATCACCACTTGATCAGAAAAATCATGTGGGTCCACTGATTGATAAGGCATCTGTCGAGGATTTCAAGTCGGCTCTAGTAAGACTTAAAAAGGAAGGCGGGAAAATTATATACGGAGGGGAAGTGTTAAACGGAAAAGGCTTTGGTTCGGGGTGTTATGTACGTCCGGTAATTGCGGAAGCCGAAAACCATTACGGGATTGTTCAGGAAGAAACGTTTGCACCAATACTTTATTTAATAAAATATAAAGGCAATGTTACTAATGCGATAGAAATTCAAAACAATGTTGTTCAGGGTCTTTCATCATCGATATTCACTACCGATATGCGAGAAGCAGAACAATTCCTTTCTCACTGGGGATCGGACTGTGGTATTGCTAACGTTAATATAGGTACATCCGGAGCTGAAATTGGAGGTGCTTTCGGCGGTGAAAAAGAAACAGGCGGAGGAAGGGAATCAGGTTCAGATGCCTGGAAAGCTTATATGCGCAGACAAACGAATACGA
This sequence comes from Melioribacteraceae bacterium, assembly GCA_016927595.1. GTDB lineage: Bacteria > Bacteroidota > Ignavibacteria > Ignavibacteriales > Melioribacteraceae > PGYT01. The sequence continues at coordinate 50,579 of JAFGMI010000056.1, forward strand.
TCAATTATGGTACCAAACTGCCGCTTGCTCAAGGTATAAAATTTGAAATTTAACTTTAATCATATATGTAGTAATTGTTCTTTGATTCAAGACGTGTAAGGTAGGATTGATGAATAAACTTATCGGAATAAGGAGAGAGGATAAAAATATATGGGAAAGGCGTGTGCCGCTTGTACCCGAACATGTAAAAAAACTCTACGAGGAATATAATATACAAACAGTCCTTCAACCGTTTGCAAGAAGGGCTTTTAGTGAATCGGAATATAAAGAAGTAAATGCAATATTCAGTGAGGATTTAAGTGATTGTCCGATTATTCTCGCGGTTAAGGAAATTCCTCTGAATTTTGTAATGCCTGATAAAACCTACATTTTCTTTTCACATACAATTAAAGGTCAACATTATAATATGCCTTTATTGAAAGAACTGATAGATAAGAAATGCACTTTAATTGATTACGAATGTATTAAAAATTCTGAAGGGAAAAGAGTGGTTTTTTTTGGTCATTTTGCCGGCGTTGCAGGTATGATTGATGCACTACACGGCTATGGTTTGAGGTTGAAAAACCTGGGTATCGAGAACCATCTTGCTGAGATTAAGCCTGCATATGAATATAAAGATATTAATGAAGCCAGAGAACATATCAAGGCAGTTTCAAGAAAAATAAAGACGGACGGACTTCCGGATGAAAAGGCACCGTATATATTCGGTTTCATGGGATACGGTAATGTATCGAAAGGTGCGCAGGAAATATTCGATCTATTGCCATTCGAGGAGATTGATCCCTCCGAAATTTCAGAATTGAAAAGGCTCGATAAAATATTATTTTATAAAACTGTATTCAAAGAAGAACATCTCGTCAGACCAATCAAGCCCGGCGATAAGTTTGAACTCCAGGATTATTTTGACAATCCTCAAAAGTATGAGTCCCGGTTCGAAGAATTTCTGCCGTATCTTTCACTTGTAGTCAACTGCATTTTCTGGGATGAGAACTATCCTCGTTTTATCACTAAACATTATCTTAATTCAAATCAGCATTTAAGGCTAGATCTGATCTGTGATATTACTTGTGATATAAATGGAGCTGTTGAAATAACCTACAAATCCACTGGATCTGATAATCCGGCTTATACATATGACCCTTCAAATGGCGAATTTACAGATGGCTTTGCAGGCAGGGGTATTGTAAATATTGCGGTGGATAATCTACCGACTGAGCTTCCACGTGATTCGTCAATCGAATTCAGTAACGCATTATACCCGTTTATAGAGGGAATTGTCAATGCTGATATGTCCTTAAAGTTTGATGATGTAAATTATCCGGAGGAGATCAAAAACGCTGTGATTGTATACAAGGGGGAACTGACTCCAGCATTTAACTACCTGCAAAAACTGCTTCCAGACTAAAATGATTCTTATTTAACGAGAATATACCTGTGTACTTTAAATTATATATGTTCATAAAATAAATTATTACCTCAGCGAAAGTATACCTGACTTTTTTTTTCTATATTATTTAATAAAAATCTATCGTTTATCAAATTCCGAGGACTGAATGCGATTATCTGTTTATACATCATGCCTTGTAATAATCCTTTCCATCAACACAATTTCTCAAGATGTTGAGAAAGAATGGCTGACAAAATTTGAATATTCCAATTTCCTGGAGACAGCCAGATATGAAGAATCCTTAAATCTGGTCAAAAAAATCGCGGATGCTTCCCCGTATGCAATGATGAAAAGCATCGGGATTTCGCCGCAAGGAAGAAGTATCGAGTGTGTAATCGTTTCTAAAGGTCATGGTTTCACACCGGAAGAGGTAAAAGATGACGATGCACCTGTAATCTTGATACTGAATGCTATACATTCCGGAGAGATTAACGGGAAAGATGCTTCAACGATTCTACTGAGAGAGATTTTAATTACGAAAGAAAAGATTTCCTTAATCGATAATGTAGTTCTTCTGGTAATACCTATATTCAGTGTTGATTCACATGAAAGATTTTCTGCTTTTAACAGAATAAACCAAATCGGTCCTAAAGAAATGGGTTGGAGAACAACAGCTCAGAATCTGAATCTCAACAGAGATTTCATGAAAGCAGACGCACCTGAAATGCAGGCTTTACTTAAACTCTATAGTGAGTGGCTGCCCGATTTTCTGATAGATGTTCATGCAACCGATGGTTCAGATTTTCAGTATCAGACAACTTATGCGATTGAAAAACACGAGAATACTACTCCTATGATAAGCAACTGGGTGAAAAATATTTTCAATCCCTATATTGTTGATGCTGTAAATAGGAAAGGATTCAGCATTTCGCCATTTGTCGGGATGATTAAAGGGGATCCACGGAATGGAATATATGACTGGGTGCCACTTCCCAGATTTTCCAACGGTTATGTTACACTTCAAAACCGTCCCGGCTTATTGATCGAATCACATATTTTAAAAACCTACAAGGAAAGAGTATATTCAACAAAAGCTGTTATCGAATCGGTAATTGAGTTGCTGAATCAAAAACCTGATGATTTCCTTTCTATCTGCGAGGAATCAGATGATTATGTTAACGAGATGTTTATTGAAGAGGGGAAATCCTATCCGGTTTCTTTCAAACGGACAGACGAAAGTACAGTGTTCCGGTTTGAAGGTATAGATTACGATTTTATTGAGTCAAAAGTAGCGGGTAAAAAGGTAAGAATATTTAACGGTAAAAAATACAGTGCAGAGGTACCTTATTACAACAAAGCGGTAGCCGATAAAACTATTACGGTTCCCGTCGCATATATCATTCCGAGGGAATGGAGTATAATAGTTGATAGAATTAAGCTTCACGGAATTGAGGTTGAATTTTTTAATGAAAAAAAGCAATATAAAGTTGAGCGATATAAATTTTTTAATGTAAGATTTCCATCTAAACCATACGAAGGGCATTTTAATCCAGAGTTTGATTATGTTAAAAATGAAGATACCGTTACCGTTCAAATAGGAGACTGCTACATCTCAACCGACCAGAGAGCACCGGGAATCATAATTAACCTTTTGGAACCCGATGCAGATGATTCTTTTGTGCGCTGGGGATTTTTTAATTCAATATTTGAACGTGCAGAATATTATGAGGACTATGCACTTCAACCTATTGCTGAAGAGATGTATAGTAATAACAAGAAAGTTAAGGCAGAATTCCAGGCTAAATTAAGAAGTGATTCTGTATTCGCTGATAGTCCAAGGCAGAGACTTGATTTCTTTTATGAAAAGACTCCATATTACGATGATCATTATAATATTTATCCGGTGTTAAGAGTAGTTGAAGAAATTGATGATTGACAATTCTGTTTACGGTTACCTGATTTCGGGTATTCTTTTGGGTGCCGGTTCAGCAATAACCCCTGGTCCGTTGACTGCTCTGGTAATATCACAATCATTAAAGTATGGGAAGCGGGAAGGTATTAAGGTGGCAATTGCACCGGCATTAACCGATGCACCAATAATACTGCTTTCACTTCTGTTTATAATCGAGATTTCAAAACTTGAATTCCTGCTGGGTATAGTCACCATTTTCGGTTCAATTTTCATAATATTTTTAGGGTACAAAGATCTGAAGTATAAAACGAATGGAATTAATTTTAACCATTACGAAATCAACAGTTTAATTAAAGGTGTATCTACAAACCTTGTTACACCTTATCCCTACATATTCTGGATTACAATCGGAGCCCCATTAGTTCTGGAAGCATATAGTATGTCGACTATTCACTCAATAGCTTTTATCGGTTCATTTTATTTAATGCTTATCGGGTTTAAAGTTATACTCGCCTTATTTACGGATAAAATAAGAGAAGTTTTAAAAAATAATTCCTTTAAAGTGATTGTTAATATTATGGGAATGGTGTTAATCCTTTTCGGAGTAATTTTATTTATTAACGGTATTAATAGAATAATTGAATAGCAGATAACTAATAATATTCTTGAAAAAATTAGTTAAAAGCTTGATGCAAAAATACGTTTTAGTGTTTATTTCGTCATTTTGAATTATTATAATTCGATTATGAATAAAGCTCTAAAAGTATGAGTAAGAGAATTCCCTTTGTATTATGGAATCTTGTGGTAATCATCTCCACAAGTTATTTTGCTGTGTTCACACCGATCAATTCGGTAGTTGATCTGCATGCACATACAATATTTCAAAAACTTAGCTATGCAGCTAACATTATTTTACTGCTTGATCTCATCTTTAATCTTTACAGGTATAAATACAGAGAAACCGAATTACTATTTGAAACGAAGAGTAATCTCAGTTATTATATGACGAGATGGTTTGTTTTTGATCTGATACCTGTAATACCATTCTATTTGTTTGATGTGCATATAATATTAAAATTGCTTGTATTGTTTAAATTAATAAAGATTGCCTACTACTTCAGGGTTGTTAAAATAAATGAGATCGAATATTCCAACTTTTTCACCATGGGATTTTTCATCTACTGGATAAGTCATTTTGCGCATTGGATTGCATGCGGATGGCTTTATCTAAGGGGTATCGATCCGTCATTATCATTGTTCGACAATTATGTGAAATCTCTTTACTGGACAATTACCACAATTACTACTGTCGGCTATGGAGATATTACCCCTGTAAATACAATCCAGATATTCTATGCTCTTTTTGTGGAACTTGTTGGAGTGGGGACATACGGATACCTGATAGGTAAGATTGCAAGTTTTCTTGGCAAACGGGATCCGGCTAAAAACAGATATATTAATAATCTTGAAAATCTCTCTTCTCTTGTAAGACTTAGAGATATTCCGCCCGGTCTCCAAAAAAGAATTAGGGATTATTATACCTATGTATTCAAACATAAAAGCGGTTTTGATGAATCAAAATTTATAGAGGGACTTCCTGAGAGTCTTCAGAAAGAATTGAGTATTGCATTAAAGAAAACTACATTGCAGAAAATTCCTTTATTCAAAGATGCAGAATCGGAATTTATTCAGGAGGTTGCTATGCATCTGAAGCCTGTTATTTTTACCCCCGGCGATTATGTGTTCCGTGAAGGAGATGAAGGGCATAACGTTTATTTCGTCATCAAAGGGGAGTTAGAAGTCATTTCAGAAAAAGAAAACAAAATAATCGGAGTCCTGCGCAATGGAGACTTTTTCGGAGAGATTGCACTATTCAAGAATGTTCCGAGAACTGCTACAATAAAAGCTGTTGATTATTGTGACCTTTATACTCTGACCAAAGCTCGTTTTGATTATGCTCTTTCAAAATTCCCCGGATTAAGTAAATTGATAAAGGAAAAAATTGCGTCGCGGCAAAGTCTCTGATACAATAAAATATTATTACGGATAATATGAGAATGTTTTTCAATACTGTTCTAAAAATAATTCTTGTGTTTATTATAGCCACAATTCTTCAGGTTTTGTTTTTCAGGTTTGTGAATCCGCCAGCCTCCGCTTATATGATCAGCCTAGAATCCGCAAATTTATATTCATTATTTACAACAAGTAATCTGAGTAAATCATGGGTATCGAGCAGGGAAATATCGTCCAACGTAAAACTGGCAGTAATTTCAGCTGAAGATCAAAGGTTTAAAGATCATTTCGGTTTCGACTTAAAGCAAATAGAAAATGCAGTTAATGAAATTAATAAAGGTAAACGGGTAAGGGGGGCAAGTACAATAACACAACAGGTTGCTAAAAATCTGTTTTTAACGCACGGTAAAAATTTTGTTAGGAAAGGTATAGAGGCATATTATACATTGCTGATTGAATTATTATGGAGTAAGAAAAGGATACTCGAAGTTTATCTTAATATTGCGGAGATGGGCAATATGATATTCGGAATTGAAAGTGCTTCCAGACGCTATTTCAAAAAAAGTGCAGAACGATTAAATTCTTATGAAGCTGCATTGATCGCTGCAATTTTGCCGGACCCATTAAAAAGAAACATTGTTAAGCCCAGTAAATATTTGTCAGAAAGAGTTTCACAAATTCAGGATCAGATGAAAAATATGGGTGGTGCAGATATTGTGAAAGATTTATGATTATTTAATTATGACAGACACTGCAAGTGCACATTTCGTAGATTTCTTCATATCCGTAATCAATTGTTAATTCTTCACCTTTGGAAATATTTTTAGCCGAAACCAGATTAAGCGAGTTTTCATTTCTATCTGTTACTTCACAGTTTGGCGCACAGCTATGATTTATATATTTAATTTTGTTGGTATTACTAGTGTCGATATAATTATCACCGTTCCAGAAAATATAAACATTGTTTTCCTCATCCTCTCTGCGCATACATTCATCTCCATCGATAACTTCACCTTCAATTACCATCACTAATTCACCTTCGGGTATATCGCTTGTTGTAAATATTCCTCTGCCTTCGATAGGCGAACTTTTAACAACCACATATTTTTCCCAACTATTATTATAATCCGGCATGAATTAATCTCCTTCAATTTCACGAAGGCATCTATTAAGAATCAAATCTACAAGAGAGTTTTTGAAAATGGGCAGACTGTATCTATATTCCGGGTCATCGGAATCATATTCGTAATTGAAATCTCTGATAACGTTATTACCTTCATCATAGTATATAATTTCTTTGATGCTGTATTTCATTAATGATTTGCTGATAAGGTAGTAGGTTTTTGTCGCAGATATCTCGTTATTAACCACATCAATTTCCAAAGACGGGTTGTGTTTCTCCAGCGTCCAGACGTATATCTCGTCGCCTGTAAAACTTTTAATGTTGGACAAATCAAGATATACCAGATTATTATTATATGAAACCGGGACCCAGTTCTCTTCAATTATCTGTGCTCGGGAATTACAGAATGCTATAATGAATAATATTACTAATGATGATATAATGTATCTTTTCACAGACTTAATCTATTATGGTGAGTAAAACTAATCAATAATTTTTAATTTGGAAAGTGATGTGAGTTAGAGGCATACATCAGGACCTGCTGAGGACTAGCAAATTATTACAATGGGAAAAATAAACTTGCGGAGAGAGTGGGATTCGAACCCACGGTACGGTTACCCGTACACACGCTCTCCAGGCGTGCCAGTTCAACCACTCCTGCATCTCTCCGAAAAATTCGGTCACAAATATAACCTTTTATTAAGAAAAGAGAAATTTGATTTATGTATTATTTTAATCAGTATCGAAAAAAGTCTTATACAGATTAAAATAAATATATGCATAAACCGAAATGAGAAGAAGAATTAAAAGAAATAAGTAAAATATCGGGGATTTTAAATACCCGGTTGTAAAACCGAACAGGGAATAGAAAAATGCGGCGATCCAGTAAACCAGCATAAACCATAGAATGCCAATGCTGATCTGAAATATTATTCCGCCGATTTTAACTGAGAAAGCCATCCCGATAAATGAAGCCAGTGCGACAATTGCACTTATGAGTATGATGTACTGGTAGTGGATACCAAATATATAGAAAGGATCGCTGAAAAAAGATTCCATAATAAGTAATCAATAAATATAACGTTTAATATACATCAATTTTTCCGGTAAATAAACTTTTAATATATTTGCTAAATAAATTCAAAGTGGAAAGGTGCCGGAGTGGTTGAACGGGGCGGTCTCGAAAACCGTTGATCCCATTTTGGGATCCGAGGGTTCGAATCCCTCCCTTTCCGCATGTATAATAATTTTCAGTCGGAATGTTTTGCCCTAAGATTATTTATATCTGAGATTTACAGAGTGTTGTAAAATCAGGTATTACTTCAATAGTAGTACTTTCCTCGATGTGATATAATGTTTATCAGTAGTGCCGGATTTGGCTTGCATGTTTACAAGATAAATCCCGCTCGAAAGATTTTCCGCGTTCCATGTAAACTTGTAATTTCCCGCAGGAAGAACTTTATTAATTAATTCATTGACCTTTTCACCCAGAATATTAATTATATCAATTCGCACTGCACTTTCTTTGGGCAGATCGAACTCAACAACAGTACTTGGATTAAAAGGATTAGGATAATTCTGGTGTAAATTATATCTGTCCGGTAAACCATTTTCTCCATCACGTTCGACGTTTGTTATATTTTTGTCGTCGATAAAAAGAGATGTGGTCAGAATAAAGCTTTCACTTTTACCGTCCAGGATAAAACTATTACCTAAAAAGGCATTCACAATATAGGTCAATGAATTAAATTCCATGGGTGCGGAGTTTATTTCCACCCAATCCATCTGATATGAACTTTGCTGCGAGCTGATAGGAGAGTAAAGTAATAAAAGTAAAGCTGCTGCATATATAAATTTCATCATTCGGATATCTAATCCTCTAAAATTTTCTTGATGAATTTAACACCTGGCATATTCGAATTTACAGGTGCATTACCGCTGGGACTCATTCGTACTTCTTCCCAGCCGGCGGGGATTTGATCTCCCATATACATCATTATTATACCTTCAGGAAAGTTCTTTGTAATATCCGAACCTAACTTTGCCCACTCATAATCAGTTGCTGTTTGGGATTCTTTAGAAGCAGTTTTATTGGTCGCAATGCCGATATATAATTTATCATCAGGATTATCTGATAGTCCTGTCCCATCCGGACGATCTGCATACTTTATCCACGTAAATACAGATGCTGCCGGATCACCCCGGTCACCTTTATCACCTTTGTCACCTTTATCACCTTTAGGACCCTGTGGTCCGGCCGGACCAGGATCGCCTCTATCGCCTTTGTCTCCTTTGTCTCCTTTGAGTCCGGGAGGTCCTTGCATTCCTCTTTCGCCCTGATCACCCTTAGCGCCCTGTGCTCCCTGATCGCCTTTGTCACCGCGGTCACCTTTAGCACCTTGTGGACCTGTATCGCCTTTGTCACCGCGGTCACCTTTAGTGCCCTGTGCTCCTTGTTCTCCTTTGTCACCTTTTGGTCCCTGAGTCCCGGCAACTCCTTTCTCGCCCTTTTCACCACGATCGCCTTTAACTCCTTGTTCTCCGTTCTCACCCTTTTCGCCACGATCGCCTTTAACTCCTTGTTCTCCGTTCTCACCCTTTTCGCCACGATCGCCTTTAGCGCCTTGTTCTCCTTTCTCGCCCTTTTCGCCACGATCGCCTTTAGCGCCCTGTTCTCCTTGTTCTCCTTTTTCACCACGGTCGCCTTTAACACCTTGTGGACCCGTATCGCCTTTTTCGCCTCGGTCGCCTTTAGCACCTTGCAGACCTTGTTCTCCCGTATCGCCTTTATCTCCTTTTGGTCCTGTTAAACCGGTGGATTCACCGACCCATTTACCGCCTTCGTCAACAACTTTAACACCATTAATTGTAATACTTGATGGATTGATATCTTTATTCTTTACATCTTCAGCATAGAGACTATTTATTGCATATGGGACAGATAAAACCGGTTGTCTGGGAGACATTTCCGAGTCGTCACCTATTTTAATTCCAAGCCATGTCTGGGTGCTAAATATTCCATCGAGAGGATTAATTCCCCCTAGCAAAACACTCAGAATGCCATCTTGAATAAATGTGTTGTGAGTTTCTGTCCACAAGACGTTCCCGCCGGACGGATTATCATACAGTCTAAAGATTACTGTATGCTGACCGCTAATAGGGTCTCCGGAATTATCTGATATTTTAGCTGTGAAGTTTAGTAACTGATTATTCTGTGCTGGTATTGTCGCGAAAAAAAGAAGTATAAAGAAAAGACAATTTAAAAAACTTTTTTTAATCATTTTATTGGTTCCCTTTCCCTCGGAGTGAAGATAAGAAGAATAAAAATTATTCACCACAATTTAGTTTTATGATGTGATATTCATCAATTATGAATTATTATAACTCATATAAAAACTATTCAAAATAATAGTATCAGGAACAGAAACTGATGGATTAATTAACGAGATTATTGTGACAGGGAAAGTAAAATTCAATTAAATAAAAAAATAATTTATTCCATTATTCAGGAGTAATAAAAGTCCGAATACAAAGAAATTTACTTGAATCTTTTATTTAAAACTTGATTATATTAAAATCCAATTTACATTGTTATCCATAAAACATGATATAAAATTTGAAAGAACATTATCACAAATGGTACTCCCAATATTTAAGTCGTGATTTTGAGATGCTCGTATTCGGACACGCCGGATACCCGGTAATACTTTTCCCGACTTCAAGAGGAAGATATTTTGAAAATAAGGATTTTGGTCTTATTGGCTCAGCACATCAAATGATTAATGATGGCAGAGTAAGGATTTATTGTCCCGATGGTATTGACAGAGAAAGCTGGTATAATTATAGTATTCATCCGGCAGATAGAGTTAAAACTCATATGGCATATGAACGTTTAATTCTTCATGATGTTATAGATTTTGCCATTTACGAAACAAACTCATCAAAGGTAGCAGTTGCAGGCTGCAGTTTCGGTGGATACCATGCTGCCAACATCGCTTTCAGAAATCCGAATAAGGTTAGTTATTTATTCAGTATGAGTGGTGCATTTAATATCAAGCAGTTTATTATGGGATATTACGATGACAATTGTTATTTCAATAATCCTCCTGACTATATCCCTGGAATAACTGATCAGGTTTATCTGGATCAGATCAAATCCATGGGAATTATTCTGGGAGCAGGTGAGCATGATATCTGCTTGGATGATAATAAACAATTCTCATCGATGCTTAATGAAAAAGGGATCCCGCATTGGCTGGATATCAGAATCGGTGCTAACCACGATTGGCCGGTATGGCATGGCATGTTTCCATATTATTTGTCAAGAATTAATAATTAATAGACAGAAGGGAGTAAGGATGAAAAAGATCGGTATTCTGTTCGGTCAGGAGAATACATTCCCTCAGGCGTTTGTTGAAAGAGTAAATTCCAAAAAAGAAAATGGAATTAAGGCAGAATTTGTTAAGATCGATAAGGTTGTTCAGGGCGAACCTCAAGGTTATGATGTATTAATTGACCGGATATCGCAGGATATTCCGTTTTACAGAGGTATGCTGAAAAATGCAGCATTAAGCGGAACAGCAGTTATAAATAATCCTTTCTGGTGGAGTGCAGACGAAAAGTTTTTTAACAACGCACTTGCTACCAAGATTGGTGTAAAAGTTCCAAAGACCGTACTGCTGCCTTCCAATCAGCATCCTCCGGATACTAACGAATACTCTATGAGAAATTTAGCATATCCTCTGGACTGGGAGTGGATATTCAGTTACGTCGGATTTCCGGCATTCTTTAAACCTTTCGCCGGAGGAGGATGGAAGAATGTCTATAAACTCGAAAACCGTGACGAGTTTTTTAATGCATACAACGAGACCGGAACACTTGTTATGATGCTGCAGGAAGCAATTGAATTTACAGATTACTTCAGATGTTATTGCCTTGATAGAAATTTTGTGAGGATAATGCAGTACGACCCGAAACAGCCACATCATTTAAGATATATTAAGAACGCAGCTCCGGTTGAAAGAAAAATGCTTCAGACAATTGAAGAAAACGTATTGAAAATTAATAACGGACTCGGTTACGACTTCAATACTGCTGAGTTTGCAGTGCGAGACGGAATTGCTTACGCTATAGATTTTTGTAATCCGGCTCCCGATGCGGATATTCATTCTGTAGGAGAAGAAAATTTTGAATGGGTAGTTGAGCATGCTGCACTGATGGCAATCGACAGAGCGAAGAAACATATAGAAGGGCAGAATAACTTAACGTGGGGAGATTTTATTCTTTCATTTACTCAGTCCGGAAAAATAGAAGCAAACTCAAAGAAGAATATATAAAATGGAAAGTAAAAAACTTTTTACAATCGGGATTGAGGAAGAATTTCAAATCATCGATCCCGAGACAGGAGAATTGAAATCCCACATACAGCAGCTTCTGGACGAAGGGAAAATGATTTTCAAAGAACATGCTAAAGCTGAAATGCACCAGTCTGTTGTTGAAGTAGGTTCTTCCGTCTGTTATAATATTAAGGAAGCAAAGGAGGAGGTCAAAAGGTTAAGAAGAGAACTAAAAAATGTTGCAGGCAGACACGGATTGGCTATTGGCGCTGCAGGAACACATCCTTTTTCCCGGTGGGAAGATCAGCAGATTACGGACAGACCCAGATATAAAGATGTTGTTGAAGAAATGCAGCAGGTTGCACGTGCTAATCTTATATTTGGTCTGCATGTCCACATTGGAATCGACGATAAGGAACAAGCAATTCATATCATGAATGCAGCTCGTTATTTTGTTCCGCATATCTTTGCACTTTCTACAAACTCTCCGTTCTGGAAGGGAAGAAATACCGGGTTTAAATCATACAGAGCAAAGATATTCGACAGATTTCCGCGTACCGGACTACCGGATCATTTCGGCAGTCATAATGAATACCTTTCTTATGTCAATATGCTTGTTAAAACCAGATGCATTGAGGATGCAAGTAAAATCTGGTGGGATATAAGACCTCATCCTAAGTATCCAACTCTTGAGTTCAGGATGTGTGATGTACAATTAACGGTTGATGAAACAGTTGCTCTGGCAGCACTTATTCAGGCTGTCGTGGCTAAGTTGTACAAATTACTCCAGCAAAATCTTGGTTTCAGGTTATACAGAAGGCTGTATATTAATGAAAATAAATGGCGTGCATCCCGTTATGGTGTTGAAGGTAAGCTGATTGATTTTGGGAAACAGAGAGAAGTTCCAACGAGTGAACTTATTCATGAACTTTTAGAATTTGTTGAAGATGTTATCGACGAACTAGGGAGCAGGGAAGAACTTCAAAATGTTTATAAAACCCTTAAAAACGGGACAGGAGCAAAACGTCAGCTTGAGGTTTTCAATAACACCGGAGACCTTAAAAAAGTAGTTGATTTTATTATTGAACAAACGAATCTTAACCTGGACTGATGATTAAGCATTTCAGAGAAAAATTTAACTCGGAGTTTACATCCTCCTCCTATAACTCGTTTCTGAATGACATTTGGGATATAACAGGTTCAGAGGCTGATTTCAGAATTTGTGAAACACCGCTGTTTATAGACAAAGAACTTTCTGAAAAGCTCTTGAATGCCGGCAATGCAGTAATACAGCAACTTAAAGAAAAGCAATTTGAAAAATATTCTTCCGGAGCAATTCCGGAAAAAATGTATGTGCCTGGAGAAACAGATCATCCTCATTTTTTGCAATTGGACTTCGGACTGATCAATGAAGGTGGCTTAATCAGTCCCCGTTTAATCGAACTTCAGGGATTCCCCTCATTATATGCTTTCCAGGTGTTTCTGGATAAGAAGATAAGGGATTATTTCAATATCGATAATACATTGTCGACTTATTATAATGATTTCATTTTTGATTCGTACTTAAACTTGTTCAGAAAAATAATTTGTAACGATAGTGATCCTGAAAATATAATACTTCTTGAAATAAATCCCGGCAAGCAGAAAACCCGTATTGATTTTATCCTGACTGAGAAATACACCGGAGTAAAAGCCTTATGCATTTCGAAAATATATAAGAGAGGCGATAGCCTGTATTATATGGAACACGGGAAAGAAATAAAAATCAAGCGCATATATAACAGAGTGATTTTCGACGAACTATATAAGAAAAAAATAAATCTGAATTTCAATATACACGAACCAGTTGATGTTGAATGGGTTGGACATCCGAACTGGTTTTTTAAGATAAGCAAACATACTATCCCATATCTGAAGAGCGAGTTCGTTCCCGAATCATATTTTTTATCGGATATTAATAATGAAGATTTAGACCTGAGTAATTTTGTTCTCAAGCCGCTTTATTCATTCGCAGGATCAGGAGTGGTATTAAATCCAGACAGGAGTTTAATTGATTCAATTCATCAAAGAGATAATTTTATTTTGCAGAAAAAAATCTCCTATGCACCTGTATTAAGGACACCTGAAGGATCTGCTAAAGTAGAAATAAGGATGATGTATTTATGGGATAAAAAACCGGTACTTGTAAACAATCTTTTACGGGTAAGCAAAGGTGAAATGATGGGTGTAGATTTTAATAAAAACAAAACATGGATTGGAGCAAGTACGGCTTATCATCAACTATAATAGAAAAGCCTGATACTTTGTATCAGGCTTGGTACCGAAGGCCGGACTCGAACCGGCACATCCTTGC
>JAFGMI010000057.1 GCA_016927595.1 Melioribacteraceae bacterium
ATCTGACTCATAATCAGAGGGTCCGCGGTTCGAGCCCGTGCAGGCCCACCAATAGTTAATGAGCCTCGTTATTAATATACCGAGGCTTTTGTATTTTAAATAATATCTGCCCTCCAGAATCATATTGAAACCAGAGGGTCCGCTGCCAGCCTGAGGCTGGTAAATTCGAGCCCTGTCTTTATCCGCCAAGGGCGGGCAAGCCCACTAAACCTATTTAACAAATGGGTTTTTTATTTTTAAACTGTCTTTGAGCTATTATGCATTTCTATCAAGATTACCTCATTTAATCTGAAATGAAGTTCATGACAATTAAGCTTGCATTACTAAATGTTGACTTCATAAACATTTAGTATGAATTCCCTGTTGCTAAACATACTGTAACTTTTACTATTCTTCTGAATCATGTAAAAGGAAATAAATTGAATTATTAGAAGATAAAAAAATTATATACAATGATTTTCCATTGAATTAGTTTACTTGATTAAATAGCTTCATAAACCATCCATTATATTATCAAACAAAATTTAAATCCAGTCGTCATAATTCTAAAACAGAGATTTCCAATGGGAACTTTCATTCTTTGGTTGATTCTTGCTATACTTTGCTGGCCTCTGGCGCTTGCAGTACTGGTATTATATCCTTTAATCTGGTTAGTACTTCTCCCCTTTAAATTGCTCGGCATAGCTGTCGACGGGGTGTTTGGAATTATTGAAGCGTTACTAAAACTTCCCTCAAGAATAATTAATGGGCAGAGGTAAATTGCGTTATTGTCATTCTCCCGAATCAGCGGGATTCGGGATCTGAGTGTTTTAATCAAAGTCAGATTCCGGAAGGCTTCGCCTCAGGAATGCCACTGAACGGCGCAAACTTTGGTAAACCTACCAAAGGTGGGTAAACTTACCTGAGGCGGGTAAACTCACACTTCGACAAGCTCAGTGTGAGAAAATTTTGTATTTGCTGGAAGGCAGGCCAATTCTTATTCTATGCCTATGAGACTAAAGGCTGTCAATATTCTTTCAGTTGACAAATGTCCACAATCAGGAAAATTGGTTTTTAAATTCAGGACAAGCCGGAATGAAGGGACAAATCTAATTTATAAGCATAAAAGACTTTCAGCTGTCAGCCTGAAACTCAGGAAGAGTGTTCAGGAACTTAGAATTATAAGATTCTGTATCCACCTGAGGCGTGTAAACTCACACTTCGACAAGCTCAGTGTGAGAAGATGAAATCTATACTTCTTCTACAAAACCGTTGACTAATTTATAAGTCTTATCTGACTTTTCGCATTTCGCTATTCCGTCATCATCGAATACAAGCTTTTTACCTGCTTCGCTTATCCATCCTATTCTTCTGGCGGGAATACCCACAACCATTGCGAAGTCGGGCACATCCTTTGTAACAACCGAGCCGGCACCAACAAATGCGAATCTGCCTATTGTATTTCCGCATACAATTGTACAATTCGCTCCCAGTGATGCGCCTTCTTTAACAAGAGTTTTACTATAGTATTTTGACCCGACCTGTGGGTACTTACTTCTCGGATCAATAACATTTGTAAAGACCATAGAGGGACCGCAGAACACGTAATCTTCGAGAGTTACACCTTCATAAACCGAAACATTATTCTGTATTTTCACAAAATTGCCAATTTTAACATTATTGCCGACATTTACATTTTGTCCGAGTATACAATTTTTACCAATCACAGCTCCGCTCTGCACGTGGGAGAAATGCCATATTTTCGTTCCCTCGCCAATTTTGACGTCATCATCAACAACCGCATGCGGATCTACATAGTATGAGGGAGAAATTTTTGTCATAATCATTATCCAAATATTAGTTTAGGATTAACGAATTGTCGGATTAACAAATTACTGAATCCTCAAATCCTATTATTTGCTTCCGTTCTTCAAGAGCCATATTATAGATTTTTAAAGCAAATTCATCAACTTTGTAAATGTCTCGAATAATATAAGTCATAGACATCATCTCCGAACATGACCGCTGTGAATATTTCAGAAATCGAATGAATTCATTATTACTACCTCGGTCAAATACTTCAGTAATATTGTTCATAATTGATAATCCAGCTCCTATCAATTGATTTAATAATCCTGAGTCCTTTTGTATTTCTGAATTACTCTCAATAATCTCATACACCTACTTCACCAAATCTCTTGCAACAATTCAAATGGGCAGTTCTTCGGAATTTTTGTATTCCATTTTATTTATGCAGCAACATTTCTAAATATTCATCAAACTGGAATACATTCCTCAATTCGGAAATCCGATAATTCTCATCTCAATAATTTATGCTTATTCTCTTTTCCCCCAACTACTCTGGAATTTCTTATATTATAAGCCAGTTCGATCGAAGGACGCGCATCCGATATTGTAAAACCTTTACCTGCAAGTGTAGCTTTATATACTTTTGTATGAAGTTCTGTAAATCCTTCGGAGAATTCCAACTCATTATCATCAACGGTTATGGAACGGAAAGTTTTCCTGTCCTGCTTTTTAACATTCTCCGGAAGATACTTCCCGTCAATAGATAAAAACCATTTTACGTTAGCGTTTTTAAGTTCAAGAAATCCGCTTGCAGTTATATCCGTTGATAAATACACTTCCGATTTTTCAACTCCGCCAAACAACCACAGCAGCAGATCGAACAGGTGAATTCCAATATTTGTTGTCACTCCTCCCGACTTACTATTATCTCCTTTCCATGAAAACCTATACCAGTTGCCTCTCGAAGTAATATAGGTCAATTCAACATTTTTCTTCCCTTCGTCTCTTTTCAGGTTTTCTTTAAAATCAATCAGTGTGCTGTGTGTTCTGAGTTGAAGAATAGTAAATATTTTCTTCCCGTAATGACTTTCCATTTCCTCAAGCAGATCGAGGTTCCATGGATTTAGAACAAGAGGTTTTTCGCAGATTGCATTTGCACCGAGACGAAGTGCAAGTCTGATATGAGCATCATGTAAATGATTAGGTGAACAGATACTCAGGTAATCAATTCCTTCGTCCTTAAATTTTAATCTTTCAAGATGCCGTTCGAACCTTTCAAAGTCGTGGAAGTAATCGGCATCGGGAAAATACTGATCCAGTATTCCGACGGAATCGTGAGGATCCAGCACGGCAAGCAATTCGCAATTATTGTCCTTAAGTGCCTTCAAATGCCGGGGAGCGATATATCCGGCGATACCCGTCATAGCAAATCTTTGCTTCATTATGCTTTTCGGATTTTATTCGATTTAATACTATTTCTTTCAAAAGCATTTCTGGTATCAAGTATCAGCTTGGAATACTCACTAATCGATATATAGTCATAATCGTCATGATCCGTGCTGAGAACCACAGCATCAAAAGACTTTAGATTCTTTTCAGACAACTCAACCGACTGCATATTAAAATCATATTTACGTGTTCTCGGCAATTCAGGGACATAAGGATCGTTATAATAAACATCTGCGCCTTTTTCTCTGATAATCTCTATCAGTTTGAGTGAAGGTGATTCCCTCATGTCGTCGATATTCTTTTTATATGCTGCACCGAGGATTAAAATCTTTGCGCCATTAATTGATTTCCTATGTTCATTAAGAGCATCAATTAATCTTGATACAACGTAATACGGCTGATAAGTATTAATTTCGCCTGCAAGTTCAATAAACTTTGTACTTATCTCATATTCTCTTGCTTTCCAGGTAAGATAAAACGGATCAATGGGGATACAATGACCGCCAAGACCCGGTCCGGGATAAAACGGATTAAACCCGAACGGCTTTGTAGATGCTGCATTAATTACTTCCCATATATCGATATCCATTCTGTCGAAAACCATTTTAAGTTCATTGACGAGCGCAATATTTACCGACCTGTAAATATTTTCCAGTAATTTAGTAGCTTCAGCAGCACGAGTGGAACTTACTGGAACAGTTTTAACAATTACCTGATCGTACAATTCGCATGCAACTCTAAGACAGTTTGGCGTCACTCCGCCGACTACTTTAGGTATTGTCGCAGTTCCATAATTCGGATTATTAGGATCCTCACGTTCCGGTGAAAACGCCAGGTAGAAATCCTCTCCTACTTTATACTTTTCTCCCGGTCTGCCCTGTTCTTCCGGTGCATTTTCAAATAGTGGTAAAAGCAGTTCATCCGTTGTTCCGGGATATGTCGTTGATTCCAGTGTAATAATCTGACCTTTTCTTAAATACCTGGCAATCGTTATTGCGGTATTTTCTACATAGGTCATATCAGGTTCCCTGTGTTCTGTTAAAGGGGTCGGAACACAGATAATTACTGCATCTGCTTCGGGAAGTCTTGAAAAGTCGGATGTAACATTAAGCAGACCGCTATCGACAGCGGATTTAATTTTTTCACTTCTAATATGTTTAATATAAGATTTACCTGATTTAAGCACAGGTATTTTTGAATCATCGATATCAAAGCCGAGAACGTTGAAATTTTTCTTTGTGTATTCAAGCGCAAGGGGCAGACCCACATAACCCAGTCCTACTACTCCGACAACCGCCTTTTTTTCTTTAATCCTTTGAAGAATTTCCATGAATATTTCACCTTATTTATAGAGAAGATTGAGTGCTAAATTAATAATAATAATTGTGATTCCGAAAAGAATATGAGGTAAAGAGGCAATAATTTAGAAGTAACAAGGAAGTATAAAGTCAAATTGAAAACGACCAAATTCAAAAAACAGTTTTCAAGTATTAGATTAACGAATTGATGATATTAACTGTCATTCTTTCTTGCCCACAATCATGAAAGAAAAAGGAATGACAGAGTTAAATGAGGAATTGGGTTTAATAGTGCAGTCATTAAAAGTAGATACTATTGCAGTTATTCCGATTTACTCGGAATCCGACAGCGATATGAATCAGATTCCGGAAGGCTTCGCCTCCGGAATGACAATACAGAACTGGAATGACAATACAGAATCGGAATGACAGGAGAAAACTTTTATTCATTCCAGTTCGAAACGAATTGATGTAAACGGGAAAGATCAGATCTTAACCGGGAATAATTTATTTTGAAGTATAAATGTCAATCAAGACTGGCTTCCCTTTTGTCTATAATCCACTTCATGAAAAAGGGATCATCAATTTCATATCCTGATTCTGTTTTAATTACAATGCCGGGAAGCAACAATCTTTTTATGCTGCTGTAAACGGTGCTTGTGGCTCCTGTAAAAAATTTGATTGAAAATTCTGCAGACAGCGGAGCCAGTCCTGATGATGCCATACCAATCAGCGTTTTCATATCTGTTCTGTTGAATGTCAGCCAAAGGCGTTCATAGTCCATATCATGATGTTTCACAACCTCTTTCACTGCATTTCCGACAATATTTGTCCTCCCGCTGTTACAGTTTAAAAGTTCCCATACAGTATAAGCCAGCTGCTGAGTATAATAAGGGTGAGCCCGGGTGATATTAAGAATTTCGGTCGATATTTCAATATGCTTTTCAGTAACCCGTCGCAGACCCGAAGAAAGATAACATTTGAATTCATCTTCAGGAATTTTATCTAATAACATCACTTCCCCGAAATGATAGAATGGCGATTTCTTATTCTCGAATATACTTCTCATCAACGATTCCTGGCTCCCTGAGAAGATATAATTTATATTCTTATGATGTTGAATTGTAGAGCGAAGATATTTATTCAGGTTTTTTCCGATGTTATATATTTCCTGAAATTCATCCAGAACGACAATCGGTCTGTTTTTACTACTACAGGCTTTTTCAATAAGATTCAATACATCTTCAAGCAATATGTGGCTTGAAGCAGACGGATGAAAAGTCACTTCCACATCTCCTGTAACGGGATTAATAATGATCCCGGGGATTATTCTGAAATTCTTCACATAGTTCTTCAATTTTTCAAAAGTATAAATCCGATAAACTCTTTTCAGGAGCTGCGCGGCAAAATCCTCTGTATTAGTAACCAGTTGCATATCCAGAAATATTTTCGGTCTGCTGGTCTCATTGAGTACTTTATTAATAAGACTTGTCTTGCCGAAGCGCCTCGGGCTTATAAGCACAAGGTGGTTCCTGCTTCTGATTACAGATGCAACTTTCTGAATTTCTTTTTTTCTGTTGGTAAAATAAGGCTCCTCAACAACAGTCCCGAATTTAAATGGATTTGTCTTCATGTCTTGCGATTATTTTCGTTCCGACTATTTTCGGAATCAATATAAGAACAACGAATATGATTAGCAAATGTTAAAGATTCCCGGAATGATACCTGATTGGTTTGATGCTTCCCTGCGGCGGGTCTGTCTTTCTTCCGTAGGCACACTAAACTCAGTATGGGGAATGGTTTCAGATTCATGATTCATTCCGCATCCGCGAAACTTGCCGGAATGACAGGATATTCCCGGAGAGCAGGATATTGTATATACAGGAATAAAACATGTTATTTCTCATTTCACAATTTATTTCAGTAATATTAGGTTTTAATTTCGTAAAAATTTACTCCATACAATGAAAAATAGAATAGCAGAGAAAACGAATATGAAGATATCTAATGTTGAACGGTTTTACCTCGACAAATCGGGTAAGGATTTACAATACAAACCGACAGAAAAAATACCGGTGATTCAGGTAGATAATTTCCCTGAACTGGGAAGATTAACAGCTTTACGTTTTATAGAATGGGTGCAGCAGAATCCGAGAGGAGTAGTATCATTACCTACAGGTAAAACTCCTGAGCACTTTATCAAGTGGGTAGCTAAAATAATAAAGGAATGGGATACTGAGCAGATAAAGATCCTGCTTAAAAATGTATCAATAGATCTAAGCAATAAACCATCACTTTCACAATTAAGATTCGTTCAGATAGATGAATTCTATCCGATAGATGTTAATCAGCACAACAGCTTTTACTATTACATACAAAAGTATTATTTCCGGAATCTGGGATTGGATCCTGCCAAAGCTTTATTCATGAATATTAACGAAATCGAAACTGCTGAAGGGCTATCGTTAGATCATATATTCCCCGAAAAAATTGTCGATCTTTCATTAAGGACACGCTGGGCAAGCAGCCGGCAGGAAAGACTTCAGAAAAAAACAATCGAGCTTGTGGATGAGTTCTGCACTGACTATGAACGTAAAATACGGGAGATGGGAGGAATAGGATTTTTCCTTGGCGGAATAGGTCCCGATGGTCACATTGGTTTCAACGTTCAGGGAAGTGATCATTTTTCGACCACGAGATTAATTCAAACAAATTACGAGACACAGGCAGCCGCTGCAACCGATCTGGGTGGAATTGAAATTGCAAAAAACAGACTTGTAATTACTATTGGATTGGATACAATTACTTACAATCCTGAAGCGACGGCAATCATTATTGCTGCCGGTGAAGCCAAGGCAAATATAGTAAGAGATTCAATACAGAAGGAAACATCCAATCAGTTCCCCGCCACTTCACTTCAGAAACTTCCTAACGCCAGGTTTTATCTGACAAACGGAGCAGCGTTAAGAATGCTTGAGCGAAGGTATATAGATGTTAAAAATCAGGAACCTGTAACCCAGCAATCATTTGAGAGAGCAATAATTAATCTTGCCGTAGATACCAGCAAATCGTTAACAGAATTGACTGAAGAGGACTACAAATCCAGTAAGATAGCTGATCTTGTTCTGAGGATATCGGGTAAATCGCCTGCAGAAGCGGGAGCGGAAATAAAGAATAGTATTATTGAAAGATTCAAACGGGGCATGCAGTCAGTGGAGAATGAAACATTTCTTCACACTGCTCCGCATCATGATGATATAATGCTGGGATATTTGCCTTACATAAATCATCTGGTAAGAACTCCCAGGAACAAGCATCATTTCACTTATTTGACAAGCGGATTCACTGCAGTAACCAACAATTTTATGCTGGGACTTCTGGAAGATTTATGCACCTTTCTTGATCATGGTGATTTCGACAAAAGATTTAAAGAACGTTATTTTGATCCTAATTTTATGGAAGGAAGAAACCGTGATGTTAATTTATATCTTGATAGTATCGCTGCACACAGCAGAACATTAAGGAAAGAAGCTGTAGCAAGAAGATTGTTGAGAAATATGGTGGAAATTTACGAAGAAGATAATCCGACTTACTTAAGAGACAGAGTTTATGAATTAATAAATTATTTTAAAACCCAGTATCCGGGTAAAAAGGACATAACATTCGTGCAAAAGTTAAAGGGTATGATGCGTGAGTGGGAAGTAGAGGTCTTATGGGCATGGTACGGTTTCGGCGTGGAAGACATCTCTCATTTAAGATTAGGATTTTACCAGGGTGATATATTTACGGAGACACCGGAGGTTCACCGTGATGTATTACCGGTGCTCAGCCTTATTAAGAAAATAAAACCCACAGTTGTTACAGTTGCGCTTGATCCCGAAGGAAGCGGACCTGATACGCATTACAAAGTATTACAGGCTGTTACCGAAGCTTTAAGATTCTACCGTGAGGAAACGGGTATCAACAATATTCGTATTTGGGGTTACAGGAACGTCTGGTACAGGTTCCACCCTGCTGAAGCAAATATTTACGTCCCTGTGAGTCTCGGCTCATTCTCAATCACCGAAGATTCTTTCATGTACAGTTTCGGATCACAGAAGGATGCGAGTTTCCCAAGCTGGGAATACGACGGACCGTTCAGCCGTCTTGCACAAAGAATACAAGTTGAACAATACAAGACTATCAGAACCTGTCTTGGTGATGACTTCTTCATTAATAACGAAAACAGAAGGGTGAAAGCTGCAAAGGGAATGATTTACCTGAAAGAATTAAGTCTGGATGAATTCTTTGATCATTCGAGAGAACTGAGAAAACTTACGGAGAATGTTTAAGGCAGCAGTAAGAATACAGCTCACAGTATTAAGAAGATGGAGTAATGAGCCAGCAGATTGTGAGCTATTAATATCATCCTGAAACTCCGAAGGAGTGTTTTATTCCCGTTGAGAAAAAAGATTCCGGACTCATTCCGACGAGTGGAATTCTCCGGAATGACAAGATAAATTTAACGTTTAAACATAAAAAACATCGGGTTGTCATCCTGAAACTCCGCAGGAGTGTTTTATTCCCGTTG
>JAFGMI010000058.1 GCA_016927595.1 Melioribacteraceae bacterium
ACTTGGAGATAAAAAACCTTGACAAATAGAATTTGTAGTCGTAATTTGCTCATTGTTAAAGAAAATTGGGGTTATTCGAGGTGCCCTTTATTAAATTGAGGTAATATCTTCGTGCAATGAAAAAACGTAATAATTGGAAAGGAGTTAAATAAAATCATGTCAAAAGCATGGATGGAATACTGGCACTATACCTCTAACATTGGAAAAATGACTAATCCTTGTTATCTTTACCCTTGTTCGCTTTTTTCCATGACCGTTGTGGGACATCGCAATTTGTATAATTTGAATAGGAAAAGTAAATTATTAATTCATTAATATAGGACAACATTGTTCTTATTTACTAAGTTGATTATATTACCATAGAAAGTAATGCCTAAGATAAAATAATTGATATAAACGGGGGGAATAAAATGAAAAATTTAAAAGGTTTAATAGTAATTCTGCTGACTGCAGTGTTGCAGATATCCGCAATCGATACGATTCCGGGTAATGCTCTCGAATTCGACGGTACGGACGATTATATATCCGGATCAGGTATAGATACTTTAATGACGGCTGTCACTATCGAGGCGTGGATATGTCACAACGATCTTGATCCAGGCGAGATACAAAGGTATGTTACACTTGATCCCGAAACAGCTGTTTTGAGATATGACGGCGCAAACGGAACGAACCAGCTGCATTTTTATATAAAGAAAACCGACGGCAGCTATTGGGATATTCGTGTAAACAATATTCTGACTACCGGAGGATGGTTTCATGTTGCAGGAACTTATGACGGAACAACGATGAAATTATACATGAACGGAAATCTGTTGAAAACTTCCGTACCTGCAGGAGGAGGATTTTATGCCCCTAGCGGAAACTACCTTTTCAGTTACTCCGCTGAAGCAATGTCCGGGAAAATTGATGAAGTCAGGATCTGGAATGTGGCCAGAACGACTGACGAAATTAGAAAGAGTATGCATCTGTCCTTAATCGGAACAGAACCCGGATTACTCAATAACTGGCAATTCAATGAGGGATCAGGCACACTTCTCACGGATACTGTCGGAGGAGCGACCGGGACTCTTTATAATATGGATAATTCCGACTGGACTGATTCGACCGTGCCTTACGGATCTGGTTCATCAGATCTGAAAATTATCGACACTCCCGGCAGTTATGATTTTACCGGAACAGGAGTATCAATGAATGTTACTTATAAGACCGGAACAGATACTCTCTTAGTATCCAGGCTTGACCTGCCACCAAATATTCTTCCCACCAATACAGATGTAATATACGATTCACAGTACTGGATTATTAACAGTTACGGCGGAGGAAACACAACTGCGGATATCAGCTGTGTAACCGTAGAGAGTTACGAAAGTATATATGAAACAAAACCGGTATTTGTCAAATTGCATGGAAGAAGCGCCAATTCTGATACCGTATGGATCCATACAAAAGATGCTACAAGTGTAAATACAACTGCAAATATCACAGAATTTTCTGAAATTTCCGAATTCGGACAATTTATTATTTCTAAAGATTATCTGCCTTCTTTTACAATATTAAAAAATCCTCCGTTTGAACTTATCACAGCATCCTTTAACGGAATCAATCTGTTAAGCGGTTTATCAAGGCCTGCGTTTACTGATCTTGACGGAGACGGATTACTGGATCTGTTGATCGGTCAATATATTGGAAACTTATGCCATTACGAACAGACTTCACCTAATTCGACCTCTTTTGCTATAGTAACAGAATCTTTTAACGGAATTGATGTAGGCAATGCTGCAGCACCTGCATTTTCTGATATTGACGGAGACGGATTACTGGATCTGCTGATCGGTGAACAAAATGGGAATATTAATCATTATGAACAGAGCGCACCGGATTCCACTTCATTTACTCTTATAACAGAATCTTTTAACTCAATTAATGCTAGTGATTTTTCGGATCCGGAATTTACTGATCTTGACGGAGACGGGAAACTGGATTTACTTATAGGTGAAACTGGCGGAAAGATTCTCCATTATGAACAACTAACACAAAATTCGACTACATTCTGGAATGTTACATATTCATTTAACGGAATAGATGTTGGCTCACGCTCTTCTCCTGCGGTTGCTGATCTTGACAGAGACGGATTATTAGATTTGCTGATAGGTGAATATGACGGCAATATTAATCATTACGAGCAGAATGCACCTAATTCTACTTCATTTACGCTTATTACAGAATCTTTTAACGGAATTGATGTAGGCAGTATATCTTCACCGGTAATTACCGATTTAGAAGATAATGGTATGCTTGACCTGATTATCGGTGAAACCAACGATAATATTAATCATTATGAACAGGTAGAAGCTTCTGATTTATCTTTCGGGGTGATTATCCCGGAAAGAAATTCTGTAAAAGATTATTATATAAATGCTGATAATTTAATCTCCGACCTTAATATAACTGTATCTTCGGAATTTACAATATCGCTATCTGAAGACACAGGTTATACAACAAATTTATCAGTAACACCCGTTGACGGGAGAATATCCTGCCCGGTTTACGTTAAATTCTCGCCAGCAGACGAAGCCGAATATAATTCTACAATCATACATACAGCAGACAGTTGTCAAACCAAATATATCGCTTTGTCAGGAACCGGGGAATACTTAAGCAAGGTGCCCGGAACAGCTTTAGAATTTGACGGAGTTAATGACTACATGACCTGTAATGATGATAACAGCCTTGATCTGACTGACAATTATACAATTGAAGCTTGGATCAAACCTGCCGGATTCTCTGCGATGGGTGGTATTGTCTCAAAATATCAGACAGCAGGTGCAAACGGTTACTTTCTGAGGCTTAACAATGTATCTCCATATACAGGTTTGTCATTCGATGCCTTGGAAACAGAGAACGGTGTACTTGAGGCAGAAAAATGGTATCATATAGCTGCCGTAAACGATAACGGCACAAGACATCTTTATGTTAATGGAATGGAAAAAACAATCACGGGAACACCTCAGGTAGTAAATTCGAACACAAATCCTTTAAGAATAGGAGTGGATTTCCTTTCGAGCCCTAGATATTTTAACGGCAGGATCGATGAAGTCAGGTTGTGGAATATAGTCAGGAATCTGCAGGATATCAGACAGAATATGAACTCGCCTCTGAAAGGAAACGAAGCAGGACTGGTAAGCTGCTGGCAGATGAATGAAGGATCAGGAACAGTTGAGAAAGATATGGTAAATGGCAATGATGCAACACTGTCAAATATGGATAATAGCGACTGGGTAGATTCCACGATTCCTTTCGGTGAAGGTAATGTCAATACCCAAATAGTAAGCACAACAGGTCTCGTTGATTTTACTGATACAGGGATCGTTATTGATTTTAAAGAAAAAGCCGGTACGGACACTATAGTGGTAAAACAAATAAATTTTGAACCGAACATTGATCCTGCCGATCCGGATTCTGTTTTCAACTCACAGTACTGGGTAATTCACAAATTCGGAACTGGAATATTTACTTCGGATATCAGTGTAAAGGTTTCTGAAGATCTTACTTCTGATGACGGATCAAATCCGACAAGCATTAAACTTTACACAAGAACAGTAACTTCAGACAGCAGCTGGGTTTACCATGTATCATCCGCTGAAGTTGATCATGCAACTGACATAGCATCATTCCATGATGTTTCAGAGTTCGGTCAGATAATAATCTGTAAAGGCGAGATGGATATACCAGCAAATGTAACTACAGAGACCATAGATAGTAATCTGAAGATCAGCTGGGATGCTGTTCCCGGAGCTGCTTCTTACAAAGTATTCGCCTCAGACGATCCGTACGGAACATTTGAGGATGTATCAGTCTCCGGAATCTTTGACGGAGCAAGCTGGACGATTACATACTCAGAAAGCAGGAAATTCTTTTATGTGGTGGCAGTAACAGGAACGAAAAAATTTGAAAACAATGTTGGTAATAGAAAACAAAAAACATATTAAATACTTAGAATAATTTACTTTTCTACAGGTGGACAAATTGCGACGACCCACAACATTGGCAAAATGACTTGGAGTTCTCGATTAAAGTCCCGTTACGCTTTTTGCCATGACCGTTATCTTCAATCGTAACTCTAAAAGAATGTTTAAATTAAGCCTATCTAAAAAACTATGAGGCATATAAAAAAACTACAAGTATACTGCAATACAATTTGGGGATTGATGAGAGACATTGGATGATTTATTATGATTAAGCAATATTTATTCACATTGACATTTAAACCAAATTTACTTAATTTTATATGATTAATCGGAGAAGCAAATGGAGGAATCTATAGAAAAGCGAATACCAAAAATTGTCTTCGAAATATTTATAATACTTTTTGGATACTGCATTTTGATTGTGCTTTTTTCGCTTGTTGGTTATCAAATAAGTTCTGATAAGCTTATTTTTGGCAACTTATTAAGTACTTCAAATAATTTTTTAGATATATTCAAAAATTTATTTAACTCAATACCAAAACCAATTAGATTTTTTGTGATTATTCTTACCCCGATATATCTTCATAGAGCACTTCTGTATGACACTGATGTTAAAGAACACGATTCTAAACAAGATCAAATATTAAAAATTAGTAATTGGTTCCCATTTCTTTTTTTTATTGTTTTAGTAATTTTTTCATTTGTCTATTTCTGGACAGTAGAAAATATTGATTATGATAAGTTTTGGGATATTTCAATTAAAATATTGCTAGTCTTTGTTCCTTATTTATTTTTTATAGGTTACAGAGTTCTATGTAAAGATTCAGAATTTAAGGAAAAATTTAAGTATCGTACTCTTTTCCCTGCAATTTTCACAGGATTATTTTCATTTCTATTCGGTTGGGCAATAAATATAGACATTTCAATATCTGGCTGGGCTATAATCTTCTCATGGGTACTATTTTATCTAATTTTTTCAGCATCAATTAGATTTAAAACAGTATCAAAAAGTGGTGAATCAATTGATCATAATAGAAAAGTTATTAATATTGCAGTTAGCCTATTATCTCCTTTATTTCTTGCTGCGCTTTTTTCAACATACCCTAGTGGTGAAATTG
>JAFGMI010000009.1 GCA_016927595.1 Melioribacteraceae bacterium
AAGGGTTTGGCTGTTCGCCAATTAAAGCGGTACGTGAGCTGGGTTCAGAACGTCGTGAGACAGTTCGGTCCCTATCCTCTGCGGGCGCAGGATACTTGAGAAGAGTCGCTTCTAGTACGAGAGGACCGAAGTGAACGAACCTCTAGTGTACCAGTTATCACGCCAGTGGTACAGCTGGGTAGCTATGTTCGGGTAGGATAAGCGCTGAAAGCATCTAAGTGCGAAGCCAACTTCAAGATAAGGTATCCCTGCCGATTTATCGGCACTAAAGACTCCTTGGAGATGACAAGGTTGATAGGCTGCAGATGTAAGTATGGTAACATATTCAGTCGAGCAGTACTAATAAGTCGTGAGGCTTAACCATTAAAATTTATTAAAATTCTGCTCTAACTCTTTCAATCTTTAAATTTTGATTGACAGAATTAGTCCGGCTTCGTTACACTACGCCGTGACACGATTTTTCTGGTGGTTATAGCTGCAGGGAAACACCTCTTCCCATTCCGAACAGAGAAGTTAAGCCTGCAAACGCCGATGGTACTGCATGGGCAACTATGTGGGAGAGTAGGTAGCCGCCAGGATTTATTTTTGGCCTTCCTTTTAGGAAGGCTTTTTTTGTTTTAAACCGTCAATTACAATTTGGTAACTGCCAGCCAGCCTGTGGTATGCAGGGATTTATTTTTTACTACCTTTAATAATATTAAATAAAGGGTTTGTTATTTTAAAGCATTTCTATAGCAATTTCTTTTTGAATGAACATTATCTAAATTTAATTATGTTAAAAATTGTGAAATATTGCTTCCCGATTTTTATTATTCTACAAGGATGCGGGAGTGGGACCGAAAGCAACTTAATGAATGAAGATGAAATAAAAGTTTCATTGCGAATGGAAGTCCATGTTGTTCGGAAGGATTATCCGGTTTTTTCAATCCCACTCACAAAAACATATTTGTATACCTATATTGAAGATACTAACAGGAATAAAATGAATGAGGTGTATTCGGACACTACAACCTGTCCGAACGGATGGGCAGTTAAAGAATTAAAATACTGCATAAGAAATGGTGAGAAAATCTATCTTGGTGCTACGACTAAAAATCCTCCCGGCAATAACTATCAATTTGAAACCGTCGATTTCTATGAGATTGAAAGATTTGAAAATGATTCAGATACGATTAGATTTGTTAAAACATTCACGATCTATGAATAAATTATCATCGGCCTATCTCTCTTCCGCCCAGTTCCTTAATAATTGCACTTATGAACGAACTTTCTTCGGTAGATAGATTCGTATCTATGTTAGAAATAGATTGTTCATGCTTTGTCTGGAATGTGTCTGAAGTTTTACCGGCATGTGTGAAGTCGAATTTTATTTTCTGTTTAAAAAATTCTTCCGAGTTTTCTTCCAGACATTTCAGATAGCTCTTATTACTGCCTAAGATTTCGACTTCTTCATTACTCGGTAGTTTAACGGTAATTTTTCCAGAACTGAATAAAACAGGTATTGAATTTGCCAAATGCGAACCGAGTGTAAATTTCTGTTGATTTATAATCTCAACAAATTTAATCCAGTTGTTGTTTATATACTCAAGGTTTATTTCACCTGAATCGATCGGATCGGCAGTATGATTTTGCATAACTGCCGTAGAATTATATGCAGTTACGGATTGCTCTCTATGCCCGGAAGATTTAACTACTTTTTTTTTTGATTCCTGAGGTTGTATGTTTTTTTCGGCTTTTGCGATCAGTTCGGTTATTGTAGAAGATTTTTCAAGTCCAATTAAATGACAAAGTGAAACTTCGATTTTAAGTTTGGGATTTTGTGAAGATCTTATCTCGTACTGTACTTTGTTTAAATAAGCCAGGATTCTTAAAATATCACCTTCGGAAAATGACTCCTCGTAATCTTTATATTTTGATTTGGATTCTTCAGATGTATCGAGCAGTTTCGTGTCTTTACTGACGATTACCGTAAGTATATTCCGAAAATGTTCAACTATACCATTCAGAAAATCGATATAATTCCATCCGTTCTGGTAAATTTTTTGCGAAATAGTAAAAGCTGTCTGATAATCCTTGTTAAGAATCGCATCAGAAATTTCAAAATAAATTTCATCGTTAATAAGGTTAAGCATTCTTGCAACTTCCGGTCCCTTTACATCTGTTCCGCAAAATGAGACTACCTGATCGAACAGACTTTCTGCATCTCTTAAGGCACCGTCGGCTTTTTTTGCAATTATTGTCAGCGAATGATCGTCAATTTTTATTTTTTCAGCTTTGGCAATTTTGTTAAGTGTTTCTTTAATTGTATTCGTTTCAATTCGTCTGAAATCGAATCGCTGGCATCGCGAGATAATAGTTGCCGGTACCTTGTGGACATCAGTCGTGGCAAAGATAAAAATGGTTTGTGCCGGCGGTTCTTCCAGAGTTTTCAAAAGTGCATTGAAAGATTCGGTTGTCAGCATATGCACTTCATCTATTATATAGACTTTGTACTTCCCTTTAGTAGGCGCATATTTAACTGATTCCCTCAATGATCTAATCTCTTCAATTCTTCTGTTTGAAGCACCATCGATCTCAATTATATCGAGTGACTGAGAATTATTGAATGATTTACACATGTCGCATTCGTTACACGGCTCGCCGTCTTTAGGATTCGTACAGTTTAATACCTTTGCGAAAATTCTGGCTGTTGTGGTTTTTCCGATTCCTCTCGGTCCAGCAAACAGGTAGGCGTGTGCAATTCTGTTATTCTTTATTGCATTCTTAATTGTAACGGCAATATGTTCCTGCCCTACAAGTTCCTCGAATTTCTGAGGACGCCATTTTCGTGCGGTTACTAAAAAATCCATATGCAAGTCGTAATTATAAGGTTCAAGGTGTATAATAAGAAATTCAGATCAAGATAATGAGAATTCTTCCCAATTTAATTTATTAATTAATATTTCGCATAACTGTTCAAGATATTTTTTGTCAGTTGCGCCGAATGCCGAATACTTATAACTATCGAGATCAAGTACGCCAGCAACATTTTTTTTATACACCAGTGGAACAACAATTTCAGACCTGGAGCCTGCATCGCATGCAATATGTCCCGGGAATTCCTCAACGCTATCCACAATTATTGTTTCCCTTCTTTCCGCAGCGGTGCCGCATACACCTTTGTTGAACTCAATTACAGTACATGCGGTATTTCCCTGGAACGGACCGAGAAATAATTTATTATCCCGGACCAGATAAAATCCTACCCAGCTAATTTTATCAAATGCCGTTTTTAATAAGGATGTAATATTCGATAAGCCGGTAACAACAGGTTCATTTCCGTTTATCAGTTCTTCAACCTGTGGCAAGATCTGTTCATAGATACCGGCATCGTCAATTTCTTTATTTATCAGAATTTCTTCGGACATCTTACTTTTTTATCGTGGATTTTGTTCGCGCATTCTTCACGGTTCCAAAAACATAAGGAACTGCGTCCATAATTTTATCAATCGGTACTATTTTTAAGTCCTCTTTCACTTCTTTCTTTATTTCCACCAAATCTTTTTCATTTGCTTTTGGAATAAGAACAGTTTTTATTCCGGATCTTCTTGCTGCCAGTAATTTTTCGTTCAAACCACCTATTGCCAGAACATTGCCGCGTAAAGTGATTTCGCCAGTCATCGCTACATCTTTTTTAGGCGCCTTACAACTGAATGCCGAATAGAGTGCCATTGCGAGTGTAATACCTGCGGATGGTCCATCCTTCGGAATAGCTCCTTCTGGTAAATGAATATGAATCTCTTTCCCTTTATGGAAATTTGCCGTCAGGGAAAGTTCTTTATAATGAGATCTTAAATAGCTCAAAGCGGCTTGCGCTGATTCTTTCATTACATTGCCTACCTGACCGGTTATCGACATCTTTTCCGGACCCGACATTATCGTAGCGTCAACTTGAAGAATTTCTCCTCCGACGCTGGTCCAGGCTAGTCCCGTGATACTTCCGATTGATGACTCTTTTCTTAATTCCTTTGATCTATAACGCGGTACACCGAGGAATTTTTCTACCTTTGCTTCAGTTACCTTGAATGATTTTCGTTGTTTTAACTGTTTGCCGTTTTTAGCTTTCTGCAGTACGATGTCGCGTGCTGTTTTTCTCAGCATCGAAGAGAGTTCGCGTTCAAGATTTCTTACCCCGGCTTCCCGTGTATATTCATTAATAATTTTTTGAATAACCTTATCATCAACTCTCACGTTAAATTTATCTAAACCGTGTGCTGTTATCTGCTTCGGTACAATATGTCTTTTAGCTATTTGTATCTTTTCATGCTCAAGGTAGCCGGGCAGTTCAATAATTTCCATCCTGTCTTGAAGTGGAAGAGGGATATTATATCTTACGTTAGCGGTAGTAATAAACATTACCTGCGACAGATCATAGTCGATATCCAGATAATGGTCATTAAAGGTATGATTCTGTTCAGGATCAAGGACTTCAAGCATTGCAGATGAGGGATCGCCCCTGAAGTCCATACTCATTTTGTCAATTTCGTCGAGTAGGATTACGGGATTTATAGTTCCTGCTCTTTTCATCGACTGTATTATTTTACCCGGCATCGAACCAATATAAGTTCTTCTATGACCTCTTATTTCAGCCTCGTCCCGGACACCTCCCAGACTTATTCTCACAAATTTTCTATCTACAGCACGGGCTATTGATTTACCAAGGGAGGTCTTTCCGACTCCCGGAGGTCCGACAAAGCAAAGTATCTGACCTCTCATCTGTTTGACAAGATTTAAAACAGCTATATGTTCAACTATTCTTTCTTTTGGTTTTTCTAATCCGTAATGATCCTCATCAAGTATTTTTCTGACGTTGTTGATATCGAGATTGTCTTTTGTTTTTTTGGACCACGGAACATCAATAAGCCAGTCAAGGTAATTTCTTAATACAGTCGACTCGGGTGAACTTGGCGGTGTTTTTTTTAGTTTATTGAATTCTTCAACCGCCTTTTCCTCAACATTTTTCGGCATCTTTGCCTTTTTAATATTTTCCCTAAGCTTTACGAACTCCGGAGAAATTTCCTCATCTTCGCCCAGTTCGTCCTGTAATATCCTTATCTGTTCCTGGATAATAAATTTGCGCTGGGTCTTCGTAATATTCTCCTGAACCTTATTCTCAATCTCTTTTTCGATTTTAAGGATGTCGACTTCTGAATTTAATATTTTTATCACCTCATAAATCTGGTCCTTAAGCGAAAACCTTTTCAGTATACTCTGTTTAACTTCAATAGACTGATTAATATTCGCAGCAACATAAAATAGTTTCCGATCGGTCTCATCAATATTTTCAAAAGCACTAACAGCTTCAGAGGGTATAGTACGGTTTATCTTGGCATATTCTTTAAATAGACTTGTCATTTGTCTGACCAGGGCATTCATCTCGCGCGGATCTTCAGATTCCGGAACAATAACCTCAACTTCAGCCTCAAAGAACTCTTTTTTAGGTGTAAATTTCTTTATCCTTCCCTGTATAATGCCATCAACAAGTATTTTCATCAAGCCGTTGGGCAGTTTAAGTATCTGGATTATCTTGGCAATAGTACCTTCTTCATAAATGTCGCTAACATTAGGTTCTTCAATATTTGCTTTTTTTTGTGCGGCAAGGAATATGAATTTTGTGCTATCAAGTGCATAATTGGCAGCTCTTATTGACTGTTCTCTACCCACCAGTACCGGGAAAATCATGTAAGGATATATTACATTATCTCTTAAAGGTAGAATCGGTAAAACCGACGGAATATCCTGCACAACCGATGATTCTACATTACTGTTTTTTTTCTTTGACATTATATATTTAACCTGTTATTGAGAACAATTTTTAGCTTGTAAAAATACTAAATATACTATGCAGGGACAAATCGGGATTATTTAATACATGAAAGGCTTTTAATTCTGATAATTATGAACTAAGTTGCTGCCTAAAACAAATAAAAAATGATAAATAACGTAATTGAAATAGCAAAACGAGCCGGCGAAATTATCCGCGAAGGATACGGAAAGAACTTTGAAATTGAATATAAGACTAATGAATTAAACCTCGTTACAGAGATTGATAAAAAATCTGAGTACACCATAAAGCAGTACATAAAGAAGAATTTCCCGGGACACGGTATTCTTGCCGAAGAATCCGGGAGTGAAAAAGGTTCCGGCGAATTTAATTGGATTGTTGACCCGCTTGACGGAACGACAAATTTTGCACACGGGCTACCGATTTTTTCGGTTTCTATCGGGATTATGAAAGGTAATGAAACAATTTGCGGTGTGGTTTATGACGTAATGAGGGATGCGCTTTATACTGCTGAATTGAGTTCCGGCGCTTTTTTGAACGGTAATAAAATTAATGTTAAAAAAAATAATAATTTAGCCACCAGTGTGCTTGTTACGGGATTTCCTTATGATATTAAAGAAAATCCCGACAATGCAATTGAAAAATTTGCCTCATTTTTAACTTCCTGCAGAGCTGTAAGACGTCTTGGTTCCGCTGCAATAGATTTCTGTTATGTCGCACAGGGAGTTTTTGAAGGATTCTGGGAGGTTTCGTTGAATCCCTGGGATGTATGCGCCGGGAAATTAATAGTTGAAGAAGCAGGCGGACTGGTTACGGATTTCAACGGCAATCAAATCAGCCCTTTTTCGAAACAGATTTTGGCAACAAACGGCGGAGTACATAATTCAATGCTGGAAATTATTAATAATTCTAAAGCTAGTTATTCGATTTAATATTGTTTACAAGCCAAATTAAAAGCATAGCACCTATCGTAGCAACCAAAATACTCCATAAATTAAAACCGGTTATGCCGGTACCTCCGAAAGACTCGAATATGAATCCGCCAATAAAAGCTCCTATAACACCAAGAACCATGTTAAAAAAGCAGCCTTTCTTCTCTTTCTTTCCGCTCAAAATATTAGCCAGCCAGCCGGAAACAGCTCCTAATAAAAGCCAGGCAATCCAGTTCATAGTTTACCCTAAAAATTTTCTTAAATGATTCTAATATAATAATTTAAGTCAATTTTTTTATTGAAACTACATCATTATTTATTTATTTTTCTAAACTATGTCAAAAATTATTGTTGCTATTGATGGTCCTGCAGCATCCGGTAAAAGTACTGCGGCTAAAGAACTCGCAAATCGCCTGGGATATGTCTATATGGACACAGGCGCAATGTACAGAGCAATAACATACCTTGCTCAGAAAAACGGAATTGCTGATGTTACCGACAAAGTAATTGAAATGACACGCGGACTTGACATTGTCCTTAATTTTGAAAACGGACTGACAAGGGTATTTGTAGGAAATGAAGAAGTTACAGAATTCATACGTACTCCGGAAGTAAGTGCAAAGGTAAGTGAGATTAGCAGGATTCCCGAGGTGAGAACTGAACTTGTAAAAACTCAGAGAAGAATGGCTGACAGAAAGAGCATAGTGGCTGAGGGTAGAGATATTACAACAGTCGTGTTTCCGAATGCTGATGTTAAAATATTTATGACCGCAGATCTTGATGTGAGATCCGACAGGAGATACAAGGAATTTATAGAAAAGGGTATGAATGTTACCTTGCCGGATGTTAAAGAAAACTTATCCAAAAGAGATGAGATAGATTCGCACAGGCAAGTAAGTCCTCTGAAAAAAGCTGAAGATGCTATTGAACTTGACACAACGGATTTAACTGTTGAAGAAGAATTACAGAAGATTACAGCATTAATAAAAAAAGTTGAATTAAATAAAAGCCATCATAATTAACGAGTGTTAGAGTAACTTATCTGCATTAATTTTTAGATGGCGGAAATTATTTGCAGGTGTTAGTACATGAGGAGGATAAATGTCCCCAAAAGAAAAAGAGACTGTTGAACAGGCTCAGGATACGGTTGATGAAAAAAGCGCTTCTGTGAAAGCTGTTTCAAAACCGGCTAAATTTATGAACCCGGATGAGTATTCGGAAGATGAACTGCATACTCTGGAGAAATTGTATGATCAATCCTTCAAAGATATCCGCGAAGGAGAAATTATCTCCGGTAAAATTGTAGGTATTAACTCAGATAACGTTGTACTCGATGTCGGTTTCAAATCGGACGGATCAATTTCAAGAACTGAATTCGATCCGAGTGAAGAGTTAAAATTAGGACAGGAAGTTGAAATCGTTATTGAAAGTGTTGAAGACGAAGAAGGTAATCTGGTCCTAAGTAAAAAACGCGCCGACTTCTTAAAAGTATGGGCAAGAATTATGGGCGCATACGAAAAAGAAGAAATACTTAAAGGTAAAATTCTTAAGAGAATTAAAGGCGGTATGGTCGTCGATCTTTTAGGTATGGAGGCTTTCTTGCCAGGTTCACAAATAGATATAAGACCGGTCAGGGATTTTGATTCGTTCGTTGGTCAAACCATGGATTTCAAGATCGTAAAAGTAAATGTCCCTACTGAAAACGTAGTTGTATCGCACAAGGTACTTATTGAAGAGACTATTGCAGATCAGAGAAAAGAAATTCTCGAAGGATTGGAAAAAGGTCAGATCCTTGAAGGTATTGTTAAAGCAATCACTGACTTCGGTGTGTTTATCGATTTAGGCGGTGTTGACGGTTTAATTCACATTACCGATCTCAGCTGGGGCAGAATAAACCATCCCAGCGAAGTTGTTAAACTTGATGAGAAGATAAAAGTAGTTGTAACCGATTTCGATATGGAAAAAAGGAGAATTTCACTCAGCTTAAAACAGCTGCTTCCACATCCCTGGGAAAATATCGAAAAGAAATATAAAATCGGCGACAAGGTTTCCGGCAGAGTTGTATCGCTTACCGATTACGGCGCATTTATAGAAATCGAAAAAGGCATAGAAGGCTTAATTCACATTTCGGAAATGAGCTGGACTCAGCATATAAGTCATCCGTCACAGTTCGTTTCAATGGGGCAGGTGATTGAAGCGGTGATTTTAAGTCTTGATAAAGGAGATAAAAAGATATCGCTCGGTATGAAACAATTAACTCCGGACCCGTGGGAAGAACTGATGAAGAAATATCCCGTCGGTTCGAAACACAACGGTACAGCCAGGAACTTAACAAACTTTGGTGTATTTGTTGAACTCGAGCCAGGTATTGACGGATTGGTTCATATTTCAGATTTATCATGGACTAAAAAAATACGTCACCCCGGCGAAGTAGTTAAAAAAGGCGAGCAGATTGAAGTTGTTGTGCTTGCTATTGATACTGAACAAAGGAAAATATCTCTCGGTCACAAACAGATAAACGATAATCCGTGGGATAATTTCGAAAAGAATTATTCGGTTGGCACCTATACCGATGGTAAAGTTGTACGACTGATTGAGAAAGGAGTAATCGTTGAACTACCGTTGGGAGTTGACGGATTTATACCTTCTACACAATTATCGACATCGAAAATAAAGAATCTATCTTTCTGTTTTCCTGTTGATACCATTCTTCCGCTGAAAGTGGTGGAATTCGATAAGGAAAATAAGAAGATAGTTTTAAGTGCTCTTGCCGGCTTGAAAGAGAAATCGGACGACGAGATTACTGAATATATAAAACAGCACAAACTTGATAAAGTAACTGTTCAGGATATTCTGAACGCAGACCTTGGTAAATTTGATTCGTCGGATTTCAATCTTTATGAAGATAAGCAGATTCCTACTCCATCTTCACCTGCGGAAACGAAAAAAGAAGAAACGAAAAAAGATGAAGTGAAAAAGAAAGAAAAAGTAGAAGCTGAGGGTGAATCGAAAGAGGAAACTAAAACCGAAGAGAAAGAAGAGACTGAAAAGGAAGAAAAGAAAGAGAACGAGTAAATACGTTCAATAATTTTGGGGCTGTATCTAATTGCTGAAATTTATAATTTAGCTTTTGTACAGCCCTTTTTTATGAAAGGAATTAAGTGTCGGCAAAAGTTGCATTTCATACGCTAGGTTGTAAATTAAATTATTCCGAAACCTCTACTATAGCGAAACAGTTTTCGGACAAAAAATACAGTATCGTTGATTTCAATGATAATGCGGATATATACGTGCTTAACACATGCAGTGTTACCGAAAATGCCGAAAAAGAATGCAGACAAATTGTTCGAAAAATTCTCAGAAAAAATCCGGATGCATTTGTTGCGGTTACAGGCTGCTATGCGCAATTACGTCCCGAACAGGTTTCATCAATTGAAGGCGTTGATGCAGTTTTAGGCAGTCATGAAAAGTTTAATATTTTTTCACTGCTTGATGATTTCGGAAAGAGGGAACTTTCTTGTATTTACGTTTCGCCTACTGACAAGCTGGATAAGTTCGATTCATCTTTTAGTACGGATACCATCGGCAGGACAAGAGCATTCTTCAAGATTCAGGACGGATGCGATTATAAATGTTCTTTCTGTACTATCCCGCTTGCAAGAGGAAAGAGCAGAAGTATGGAACCTGATGATGTATTATCCCAGTTCAGAGAATTCCTCGATAATGGTTACAAAGAAATCATATTAACCGGTGTTAATGTAGGTGATTACGGGTCTGACAGAGGTTACAATCTCTACGGTTTGTTAAAACGAATTCTCCGTGTAGAAGGCGATTACAGAATCAGAATAAGTTCTATTGAACCTAATCTTTTAACGGATGAGATTATTGAGCTTGCTGCAGGTGATAAAAGAATATGCAGCCATTTTCATGTTCCGCTTCAAAGCGGTAGCAATCACGTACTCAGACTGATGCAGCGCAGATACAAGGCTGATTATTACAAGAGTTTAATATATAAACTTGCTGAGAAAATTCCGGATGTAGGTATTGGCGTTGATGTTATAGTTGGAACGCCTGGAGAAACCCATGAACATTTTATTGAAACTTATAATTTAATAAATGAACTTCCTGTGAGTTATCTTCATGTTTTTACTTATTCTGAACGTCCCAATACAAAAGCAGCAAAGATGGCTGGGGTTGTTGATGTTTCGGAAAGAAAAAAACGCAACAGTATGCTTCGGATATTAAGTGAAAAAAAGAAAAACTTTTTTTACAGAAACAGCATCGGAAAACAGACGAGAGTCTTGTTTGAATCAGAATTGAACGACGGGTTTATACTGGGCTGGACAGATAACTATATCAGGGTTAAACATGAGTATTCAGAAAATTTAATTAATCAATTTTCAATAGCAACAATAACCGGTTCAGAGTCGGCAATTTGTACTGTTAATATAACTACTGATGAACTTGTAAATAACGATGGTTAAAAATATGACGAAAATTAGGTTAATCTGTATTTTGTTTCTTTCAGCAGCGGCTGTATTCGCCCAGGATGATTATAAAAGTCTGTATGAGCTACGAGCTGAATTACAATTGAATTCCGGACTGCAATTGCAGCCGGAAATTTTTCTCGATCAGCCCGGGGAAAAGAAAACAGGCTTGGCTATTCTTTACTCCCTGCTTTTACCTGGGATGGGGGAGTTATACGCCGGAGATTATTCCTTCGGGCAGTATCTGACAATTGCAGATGGAATTTTGTGGGGCGTTCTATTCGGTTTCGATATTTACGGGACGAGGATGGAAAGTAATTATAAGAATTTCGCTGAGACTAAGGGCGGCGCCAATATTGAAGGTAAAAATGAAAAGTACTATGCCGATTTAGGGAATTATCTGGATATTGAACAGTATAATCGACGACAGGAACTGGACAGAAACTTTGCCGGAGTATATGACGATTCATACTACTGGAAATGGGACAGTCAGGAAGAACGAAGGGAATACCGTAGAATGTGGAAATCCTCTGAGAATGCATATAATAATATTCGGTTTGCAGCAGGAGCATTAATATTAAATAGAATAGTCTCTGCTATAAATGCTGTTCGGCTTACTGTAAAGCATAACCGGAATCTGGAGCAGCAAACCAGCTGGAATATATCTTTCGGTGTAAACAAGGAACCGCTTCTTCCGACACAGATGATTATGAATATTCAGACTTCATTCTGATGCCGATTTTCAAGAACCGATACAAACGGGCAATTGGAAATTTCTGTTTGTTTTACTAGAATTATCTGGGTATTATAAAAATATTCAGATATTCGGAATCAAATGATGAATGAGGAAACCGGCAAGGAAATCGAAGACTATCTTAAAGAATTTGAAACTTCCATAAATTTTGATAGTGAAGATTGTCCCAAATGCGATCTTGATAATAAAAAGCAGAACATTAAGATTGCTGCATGGGTCGAACTGATATCAGGGATAAACGAAGATGAAAGGAAACTTGTTGGTGAAAAATTGTCAGCTGGTAAAATCCATTTCTTCTTTAAAAATCCTGAGAAGGGTTTTTTTAACTTATACGTTCTGAATGATGATATCGATTCTGTTAAGAAAATTCTGAACATGGCTTTCTGAATTCAAACCAACCTTAAATGAAAAAATTTATTCTATTCGATAATGACGGTATTCTGGTGGATACCGAAAAGTATTATTTGAAAGCGAATCAGGAAGTACTCGCAGATCTGAATATTAATCTGACTCATGAAGATTACAAAAGAATTTCACTTCAGCAGGGAAGAAGTGTACTTGAAATGGCTGCGGAGCTGGGGTTCGATCCGGAAAATTTATTATTACTCAGAGACAAAAGAGATAAAATTTACGAGGAATATATTTTCAGTAAAAACTTATTACTTCCTGGGGTTAAAGAAACACTCAATCTACTGAAAGAATTTTTCAGGTTTGGTGTTGTTACTTCAACCAGGCGAGGATATTTCAGGAAATTGCATGAAACAACGGGATTGCTGGATCTCTTCGATTTTGTGGTTGCCAGGGAGGATTACATCAACTCCAAACCGGATCCCGAACCTTATTTAAAGGGTATCAGAAAATCGGATTGCAACAAAGAAGAAATTATTGCAATTGAGGATTCGCCAAGGGGACTGTTATCTGCTAACAGGGCAGGGCTTGCTTGTATTATAATTCCTAACGAATTAACCAGAGACTGTTATTTTGAAAATTATGAGTTAAGACTGAACACATTTTCCGATCTGACTCCCGAGGTGCTGGTTAATATGTGAATGATTTCCTCACGGTTTTATTTGCAATAAAAAGCAACGCTACATTATTCTTTGAATATATTTTAGTTTATTATATTTTGATGTCACCATGAAAGCAATTTGAAATGCATAATTACAAATTAACAATCCAGTATAAAGGTACAAATTACGCTGGCTGGCAAATTCAGAAAAATGTTACAACGGTTCAGCAGGTTATTGTTGATGCAGTAAAACAAATTACGGGTCAGTCAGTAAATCTGATTGGGGCTGGCAGAACTGATGCCGGAGTGCATGCTTTAGGGCAGACGGCAAATTTCAGAATTGAGGAAAGTCTTGATTTATATAAATTCAAACACTCACTTAACTCCGTTCTGCCGTATGATATTTCAGTCTCAGATATAGCAGAAGTGGATCATGATTTCCACGCAAGGTTTAACGCAAAAAAACGTAGTTATTTTTATATAATATCATCCGCAAAGTCACCTTTTTATCATGATTTTTCTTATACTTTAAATATAACCGAACCGAATTTTATTGATCGGGCGAACAGACTGCTTGAAACAATAGTCGGCGAACATGATTTTGCATCTTTCAGCAAGCAGAATCCTGATGTAAATTCTTATGTTTGTTCGGTATACGATGCACGCTGGAAACATAGCGGTAGTCTCTACTATTTTTTTATTGAAGCGAATCGTTTTATGCATGGTATGGTCAGAGCAATTACAGGTACGGTTATAGAAGCAGTAAAATTAAATGCACCCGACAATTATTTGCTTGATGTGTTGGCACAGAAGAAAAGAGGCGCTTCGGGAATGGCTGTACCTGCTAAAGGTCTGTTTTTATTCAAGGTGAAATACTGATGTATAATATTAATTTAGACGGCAGAACAGTATTAATAACAGGAGGTTCCAGAGGTATCGGCGCTTCATGTGTTGAGTTATTCGCCAAAGCCGGCGCCGACATAGCATTTACATATAAAAACAATGAAGAAGCCGCCGCTCAGCTTGTATCAAGGTATAATTTTGAAATTAGAATAAAATCTTACAGGGTAAATATTGAATCCGCAGATGAAATAGAAAGGTGTGTAAGGAGTATTAAACGTGAGTTCGGTAGAATAGATGTTCTGATAAACAATGCAGGAATCTGGAAGTCGGGTAAGATTGAGGAAATAAACCTTGAAGACTGGAACGAAACGATTAATATTAATCTTGCTGGTGTATTTTTATTTACGCGGTTTGTGGTTCCGATAATGAAAGAAAACAGATCTGGCAGGATTATCAATATTGCATCTACAGCAGGGCAGCGTGGCGAGCCATATTATGCACATTACGCAGCGTCGAAAGGCGGAGTGATTTCAATGACAAAATCCCTCGCGGTTGAACTTGCTCCTTTCGGAATTCATACAAATTGTATCGCCCCGGGCTGGGTTTATACAGATATGACAAGTCGTGAACTTGATGATGAAAAAATGGG
Source organism: Melioribacteraceae bacterium (assembly GCA_016927595.1). Classification (GTDB taxonomy): domain Bacteria; phylum Bacteroidota; class Ignavibacteria; order Ignavibacteriales; family Melioribacteraceae; genus PGYT01. Next base: position 14,499 of record JAFGMI010000009.1, read on the forward strand.
AAAAAAGATTAAAGATTATATACCTCTCGGCAGAGCAGCTTACCCGGAAGAGATAGCCGGACCCGCATTATTCCTCTCATCCTCTTTAGCGGATCATATCAATGGTGAAATTTTAAACGTGAACGGCGGCAGTGAGCTTTGCGGTTAATGGAACAGAAATTTAAATTTTAGCAAACAATTATTTTGGCAATTTATTGATGGATTATTTTTCAGAATTACATCCGCAGATCATTCACTTTCCAATTGCTCTGTTAACAGTATATTCTCTGCTAGAAATTTTGTCACTATTCATAAAAAATGATAAACTAGACTTTACCGCCCATTTGATTTTATCAATTGGGGTTGTATTTTGTATCGGGGCTGTTTTAACGGGAAATCTGGCTGTCCAAAATGTAGAAACGTTGATAGAAAATATGAAAATAAAGGAAGTTAATGAATCACTCAAACAGCATGAAAGTTATGCAACATTTACACTCTGGTTATATACGGTTATTCTTATTGTAAAAACTTATATTGTACTTAAAAAGAAAACGAAATATATATTCAGATTCGCTTTGGTGTTTTTAGCGGTTTTAGGTTTATACCTTATTTATAAAACCGGAGATTTCGGCGGTAAAGTCGTCCATGAATATGGAGTAGGGACAAAGATGTTCAATGAGCGGAAGGCAGAATAAAGTGCATAAGTTATTTGTTTTTCTATTTCTATTTTTGTTTACAACGGTTAATGCCCAGCTACTGAAGTTCGGTGAGGCAAAGGGACTATTCATGTCGGTAGGCACCGGACCTAAAATACCGTTGGGTTCATTTAGCGATTACAGAAATCTCGGCGTAGGATTCGATGTCGCTTTTTCTTATACGGATAATGAATTTCTACCCGTCTTTTTCTATGCAAAGTTCGGATACCAGCATTACCCCGGTACACAATCGCTTTATAAGCGTTCGGATTATTCTTCATTTTCCACGAACATGATATTTATTCAACCCGGAGTAAGAATATACCTGCCGCCTTTATTCAACCAGGACTTCATTTTAATGCCAGTTGCAGAGGGAGGTCTTTCATGGTCTTTATTCATGAATCTGCACCAATTTAAAACTGATGCTTTAAAATCAAACTACGAAGAAGATGAGCACGGATTAGGATTCCATCTGGGGGCGGGATTCTCAATGTTCGTGCTGGATGTCATGGCTTATTACAATTTTATGCTTCAACATCAGTTTCTTTCATTCGATCTGCGTGTAAGAATACCAATTTTTGTAAAAGTATGAGGTAGACATGGGTTTTGAAAATATCATTTACGAATTGGAAAAAAATATCGGGACAATAACCATTAACCGACCCCAGAAATTGAATGCATTAAATCAGGCAACTCTGGTTGAACTTGATAATCTGCTTAACGCAATCATGAATGACTCATCTAGGATTATAATTATTACAGGATACGGGGAAAAAGCTTTCGTAGCCGGTGCGGATATACAAGAACTACATGAATTAAACAATAAAACGGGGTTTGAATTTGCACTTTCCGGACAAAGGATATTCAGTAAAATTGAAAATTTAAACAAACCTGTTATTGCAGCTGTTAACGGATTTGCACTGGGAGGTGGTTGTGAACTTGCAGCTGCATGTCATATTCGTATTGCATCTGAGAATGCTAAGTTCGGACAGCCTGAAGTAAAACTGGGTACAATTCCGGGTTATGGCGGAACCCAGAGATTGGCAAGACTGATAGGTACGGCAAAAGCTATTGAATATTCAATAACGGGCGATTTAATTGATGCTTATACCGCCTTGAATCTTGGTCTTGTAAACAAGGTTGTTCCCTTCGAAAAGTTAATTGATGAATGCAGATCATTAGCATCTAAAATTTTAAACTGTGCGCCGCTGGCAGTTAATTCAGCTATTAAAGCTATTCTCAGTGCTGACAGTAAGTCACTCGAAGAAGGTCTGAAAACTGAAGCCAGATTATTTGGTGAGACGTGCAGCACAGACGATTTTAAAGAGGGTACAAAAGCCTTTTTGGAAAAACGGAATCCTGTTTTTAAGAATAAATAAACCATACCGGATGTGATAAAAAAAAGAATAATTTATACTCTTCTGGCAGTTTCGCTGATTCTTTTGCTGATGAATGTTTATTTCGAATATTCAAATGCAGAGAAAGAGAAGAGAACAGTATATGAAACATCAAAATCCGAAATCGAAAAATTATTTATTAAAGTAGTTCTGGAGTTCGGGATTAAGAGAGACTGGATAACTACCGGAATAAATAAGAACACTGAATACGATTCATTAAGTCAAATATTTTATATCGGAACACCTCCTTCGATTCAAATCATAAATATCATTAATGACTTGTCCTACAGCATGAAAAAACTTAATGTTGATCTTAGAATTCACGAGACAAAGAACAACACAAGATCAGAAATTGATATTTACTCGAACAATTATCTTAAACTCAGAGCAGTAATTACACATAATCCTGATTATAAACGTGAGTATTCTGAAATTGCCTTCCTGGTTGAATCGGATTTATACGATCTCGGAAACTTGACTGAGCAATCAAAAAAAATCTTTGTGCCATTCACATTTCTTTTCAAACCTTCAAACGAATTAAAGTCCAACATTGAATCTGTAATGCAGCTAAATTCGTCGTATGCAATTCTTATCTGCGATAATATTCCGGCTGAAGATTTTGTTCTCGAACCCACAGATTCTAAAAATCTGATTTCAAGAAATGTCGTGAACATAATTTCGTTATTCGGCAGAGAACGCCTTTACATTATCGACGACAAATCTCTTTTGTATTCCTCTATTATATACAACTTCATTCGTGACGAGTTCGGCAAAAGAAATGTGAATCTTGTAAAACTTTCATCCTTTTCTGATCTCAGAGGCAAAGATTTATCTGATATTGCCTCTATTGTTGATTTCCACAGTGAAAACGGAAAAGGGAAAGAACCGAGAACACTTGTAATCGGTTTGGACGATTTCGTGAAAATTCAGGAACAGATTAAAGCTCAGAAAAAGAAAGGCAGCAGATTCACAAAAGTCTACTGATGGAGTTCAATTCTGTCGCCATCCCGGTTTAATTCAATTACAGGGTAGTTAAAGGATGCTTTTAACTTTTCAAGAATCAGTCGCTTGTTTCCTACCAGAAGAATAATACATTTATCCGGCATTATATATTTCTGAGCAGCATTTATAACATCATCCTTTTGTACAGATAGTAAGTTATCAAGGTAATTTTCAAAGTAATTCTCTTGCAATTCATGAGTAATAAGAGTTGATATATTACTTGAAATCTGGGAGTAAGTTTCAAAATGGGATGGGAATTTTTTGATCAAATATGATTTGGAAAATTCCAATTCTTCGTCCGTTACTCCCTTCTTAATATTATTCAGCTCTTTTAATATTTCCCTGATAGCATCTGCGGTTACCTCCGATTGAACCGATGTTGAAACCACGAATTCTCCCGATAATTTATCGTAATTAAATGACGAGCTTGCACCGTATGTATATCCTTTATCTTCCCTGAGATTTAAATTTATTCTGCTCGAAAACTGACCGCCTAAAATGGAATTTAAAACATGTTTAGCAAAATAGTCGGGATGAGGTCTTCTGTTTGTACAATTCCCGATTCTGATTTCGGTTTGCGGCGAGTTTGCTTTGTCATTAAGAAATATTACAGGACTAAATTCAGCATCGACCGTAACTTTTAGTTCACGCTGAGCTTTCTTATCGATCCCGTGAATTATACTGCTATTTATCAGTGATTCGTAATTTTTATCGGATTGGCTGCCGACAACTATAACGGAAAATTCATTCAGCATGATATTATTATTATAAAAATTTTTAACATCATCTAATGTTATTCCTTCTACACTTTGCTTACTTCCGTATAAGGGATTTTCATAAACTGAATTATTGTAGAGTACTTTGTTAAACAATCCCGAAGCAAGCAGAGAGGGATTATCTTTTATCTGTAAAATTCTTGTTAATAATTTTTCCCTTTCCCTTATAAAATCAGCTTCAGTAAATGCAGGTTCGTTTAATACCAATGATATTAATTCAATTGTTCTTTCAGCATATTCAGATAAGGTCAAGGCGGAAATATGTATCTCGTCCTTATCAGCAGAAATTGAAAAAGATGTTCCCATTTTTTCAAATTCATTATTTAGTTCGAGTGCGGAAAACTTTCCCGCACCTTCATCGAGAAGCATCGCTGCCAGATAAGCAAGTCCCTCTTTCCCTGCAGGGTCGTAACTGCTGCCGCTGTTCAACACATTTTCAATCTGCACTATAGGAAGATTGTTTTTGTTCACAAGGTAAAGACTGGATTTGTCACGGAGTATTACCTTATTTATTTCAGGTGAGATGAACCTGATTACCGATTCGTTCTGAGGTTTTTGTTTTCTGAATTCTTCCATAGCCACTTTATTTTTGGGGAATAATCTGAAGCTTTACTCTTGGTTTTTTCAAATATTTAAAAGCAATTTTTTCTATATCCTCCATACGGACTTTATTATACCGCTTCAAGTCGTAGTTAAACGGATCATCTTTCTTTAGAAAAAAATTGTAACTGTTTATCTGATTTGCAAGCTGCTCTAAATTCTGGAGTGAATAGATGAATGAAGATTTAATACCGTTAATCACACGCTGGAATTCATTCTCTTCAACTCCTTCACTTATCAACTTTTCAATCTCGTTGAAAATAATTTTTTCAACCTCGGGTATTTCACTCCCCGGTTTTATTGTAGCTACAATGATAAACATTCCTGTTAATTTTGCCGAGTACTGAAAACATGAAATATCCTGAACAAGCTGTTCTTCGTGAACCAGTTTTTTATATAGTCTTGAATTTTTAGATGAGCCGAGAATGTCAGATAAGATGTCCAGGGGAGCGTCGTCCTGTCCGAAAATATGATCCGAAATCCAGGCAATATAAACGCGCGGCAGTTGAACATTATCTTCGTGAACGACATTGATATCCTCATTTAATGAAGGATCTGTATATTTTATTCCGGGTATACTATTAACAGGTTCAATTGATCTGAAATATTTATCCACATTTTCCAATGCTTTCTTCTCATTAATATCACCTGCAATAACAAGTGATGCATTATTGGGAGAATAATATGTTCTGAAAAATTCGCGCACATCATCCAGATTATAGTTTTCAATATCTGTCATCCAGCCTATAGTCGGCCAGTGATAAGGAAAATCGGGTTTGAATAAATTTTTAAATAGTATTTCCCAGGCTAATCCGTAAGGTTGATTATCATAACGCTGCCGCCGTTCATTCATAACAACATCTTTCTGATTGTCCAGTTTTTTCTGCGTAAGCCCGTCAAGTAAAAAACCCATCCGATCCGACTCCAGCCAGAGAGCCAGTTGCAGAGAGTTACCGGGAAGCGTTTCATAATAATTTGTTCTGTCGATTGATGTTGATCCGTTTAAACTTCCTCCGGCTTCCTGGATGTATTTGAAATGCATCTCCTTTTCAACATGTTTTGAACCCTGAAACATCATGTGTTCAAACAAATGTGCAAAACCTGTTTTGCCTGGTTTTTCATTTGCAGAACCGACTCTGTACCAGATATTAACTGAAACCAACGGTAATGCGTTGTCTTTATATAAAATGACCTCAAGACCGTTATCCAAAACTGTTTTGGTAAAATTAATATCCAGATGCGTATTCATAATCAATTATTTCTTTCTTTAAGAATGAATTCAATTCTTTCAAGTTTACCGTCAATAGAATCCGATTGTTCAATACTAAAAATTTTCGACAAGAGCGGATATACATCAATATTCCATAAAGTGCCGGTCTGATAATTTGTTTTAAACGCAGGTCCGCCGGCAAGAAAAATTCCGTGCATATCGGTATGGTCTTTTTCGTAACCATGGTTGCCCTTAGATATGCGATGTTCGTATCCCTTGCGTTTACTGCTTTTCACAAGCGACCAGCCAATATCTGCCACCACAATTAATTGTGAAATCAATTCATGAGCTGAATAATGATAATATGAAGGTAGTTCTTCTTTCCTGTATACGGTAAAATGATTCTCGGACTTTTTTAATGTGTTATAAACTTCATTAAGTGATGCTTCGGGAGGGGATATTCGCATTACTGGTCCGGAATCATAAATTTTGCATTTATCGTTTTCAATAATATCAAGTATATTTATAGTTTTATCCGGTGATGTTTCCGTCATTCCATGGTCGGATAGAAATATTACATTCACACTGTCTTTGAATCCCATATCGTTGATACTGTCCAGCAGATAGCCGGCTATACTGTCCAACCTGCTTATTGACTCATTTATCTCAGGACTGTTCGGTCCGTATTCGTGTCCGTACGAATCGGTATCATGGAAGTAAACCGATATAAACTGCGGTCGTTTGTTGACGGGTAACTGCAGCCAGCTTATTACAGTATCAACTCTATCCCTGTAAGGCTTGTAATGATCATAATGCTTATAGTAATCCGGATGTCTCAGACTATCCTGCTGCTCTGAGCCGGGCCAGAAAAAGCTGGCAGTGATTATTCCGTTCTTTCTTGCGGTTGTCCAGAAAGGTTCTCCACTATACCATTTTGAATCCCTTGTTTGCACTGTATCATTCATGCGGTACCACACACTGTTTCCAGGATCATAAAAACTGTTTGAAATAATTCCGTGATTTTCAGGATACATACCCGTTACGATTGAGTAATGATTAGGAAATGTCTTTGAAGGGAATGAAGGACGGAATGAGAGTGCTCTGATTCCGTTCTGAGCAAAAGAGTTTAAATTAGGAGTTATGTCCCTGTTAAGATAATCCCATCTGAATCCGTCGAATGAAACGAGTATAACATATGGTCTGTCCTCTGGGAACAGTGAACTTGACGTAATCAGAAATAATGATATAAATAAAAAGTGCTTAATAGTATTCATTAAATTTTATATACCTCAGCTAAGATTAGAATTCAAAAGTTAAATTCAGATTCCACCATCTTCCTCTTCCAAACCATACGACTGCGGAATTATTTTTGTGATTGGCTCCGTCAATTGCATCTATAATATAATCTTTTTCACCGATAATATTAAATATATGAAAGCCTGCAGAGGCTTTATTAAAAATGGATTCAATAAGTGTGATTTCGTATCCGAAATGAATGTCGAATAAAGAATAATCGGGAAGTTTCCATGAGTTAACGCCTTCATCAAGAGGTTCAGTCCTTTGATCGGGGTTGTACTGCGAGTAATGTTCGCCGAAAAACTTATAAACAGGATTAAAATAAATTCTGGAATTGCTGCTGACCGCAGTTGAGTAACGCAATGAAAGATACGCTGTAATCATAGGAAATCCACCAACATAAGCATCATTAACGTAAGATGTTATTCTTTTCTGCTGAACGGGATTGGATTCGGGAGAAACCACGGCATTTACATTACTGGTCCATTTATTAATTGCACGCGACAACATACCTGAAACGGTCAACTTCTCATTCGGTATAAACGAGACTTCTAACTCTGCACCCATATGGCGGGCATCTGCACCTGAAATGTTATAGAAAAATAATTGACCGGTGTTAAGATCCTGCACATCGGTTCTTATAGCTTTGTCTCTCCATGTGGTATTATAGATGTTGGCGATAACTCGAAGCACATCGGACTTATAACCATAACCGGTTTCAAAATTAAAAATCTTTTCGTTTTTAATTTTCTCATATGTATTGTTGGTATAGTCATAAACATTTTCGGAAAGGGGAGCCTTTGAGAAATATCCTGCATTTAAGTAAAGATTACTGTTTTCATCAATGTTGTAATTATAACCATGCTTGATCGTGAATCCGGTAATATCTTTCCATCCTGTTTCGCGACCGGGATCAGACTTCGTATAATTAAAGTAGTCAATCCTTTTATATCCTGTACTCGACACCGAGATATTGGCATATACCGTTAACCTATTGATTTCATACTCACCCTGAAAAAATAAGCCGATCTGACGGACAAAACTATCGGCGTTATAATCAACCCGGTCCCCGACGTATAATTTCCGGAATGGTTCTTTATTTTTATCGCTGCTGAAAAGGGTATAATCACCACCGAGCAGATTATCAACTTCTCTGTAATTTTCTGCAGAATAATAATGCGCATCAATTCCTGCAGTAAGAGTTAAATTATTCAACGATATTTTAACGTTGGAAATCAATCCCGACCAATAATGTTTATGGACAGTAAATCTTAATGCATTTTCGGTGTAATTGAGTTCGGGATCTATTTCTGGCAGTATGGTCGACGTGTTTTTTATCCACTCGCTGTCGAAATCAATCAATCCTGATTTTGTTCTTGTAAAATCAACCCAGGGAGGTACAACTCCGCCCCCTTTGCCGTAAGTATGATAAAATACGTTCGACAAAATTATTTTATCGTTTATCTGCCAGTTGTGGTTTAGATTGACCGAAGGCTTATGAAAAACATTGTCTCGTAAATTCAACGGTTTACCGTTTAAATAACCCCAGTCCGGATTAAATTTATAACCGTACGATTTCCAATCGTTTATATGCAGCAGTGTTAATCTTTGTCCGTGCGATTGCGGGGAACCCAGCATTTGTAATTCCAGCGAATGATTCTCAAGTACGCTTCCAAGTGAAATGAAATAAGTAAATTCATCGTACCAGGTCTGATCTGCATATCCATTCGATGTTTTTTTAGAAACAAGTGCTGTAATAGCCAGCTTGTCAGTAATAATTTCATCTGCAAATGAGAAAGTAAATTTTCTAAAATTATCCGATCCCGATTCAGCTGAAATTTTTCTGAAGTTTTTCCCTTTACCGACACCGTATGTAACTATATTGAGTACACCTCCCACAGCAGAAACTGAGTAAGGGTTTGCACCCAATCCGCGCTGCACTTGAATATAATCAACAACATCGCTTATACCAGCCCAATTCGACCAGTATACTTCACCGTTCTCAGGGTTGTTCACAGGTACACCGTTAACCATAACAGCGATGTTCGTCTGACCAAAACCGCGCATGTTTAGTCTTAAATCGCCGGTACCACCTCCCTGCATTGATACATAAACACTAGGTGTGGATTCAAGAATATTTACAACATCCCTGGAGGCAAGAGATAATTCGATATCATTTGAATTCAACTGACTGAAAGCGAAAGGTGTTTTTCGGAACTCCGCTCTGCTCGATTTTACAACAGTTTCGTTGATAAGCAATGGCTTAGGCTCGAGATAGAAATCGTACGTTGTAAGGCTGGCATTAATCCGGACTTTTTTAAATGTTGTTTTGTAACCTATGAAACTGACTTCTAACCTATAATCGCCCTCTCGCGGTAAATCAAATTCATAGTAGCCGGATTTATCTGATGTTGCATGCGAGTTAATATCATTTATTGTAATATTAGCGCCATCGAGAGGAAGTCCCGTGTTAATATCCCGTATTGATCCTGTTAACTTCAGACTCTGTGTATAACTAGTTGATATAAGTAAAAACATTATTATTAATATCCGCATTGTATTCCTGGTAATCGATCGAATGGAAAAATTATTAGTATCAAAATTAAAGATAATTAGAATCAACAAAAAGCGGTGTTAATGGAAGAATAAAAAAAATCCGGCATTGTCGTTTGACAATAGCCGGATTATAAACACAAATAAACTAATATTAATAGTTAAGTCTGAATCCCACGTTGAATGTCTGAGGTAATCCGAAATATACTTCAGCGTCATCAGCCGAGTGATTTTTACCGTTAGCAGTGTATGCATTATATGAACTGTTGTCTGTAGCGTCGGAAACATAAACTGCGTCAAACACGTTGAATATATGACCGAAAATTTCCAGACCTACACCGTAGAATTTGAACGGGAGTGTATATCCTGCATGCAGATCGGAAACGGTATGTGACGGAATTTTCCAGGATTGAGCTCTATCGTCTTCGTTAGTTCTGTCAAAAGGATTCCAGTCGGCATAGTGATCTCTGTAAGTATGAACAACCAGTGATACGTAAGCACCTTTAACTGGGAACAGAGTAGTTGTTAGAGTTAAACCTGACTGAGGCATGTCGCCGACTTTAAGGTCTTTTACATATGCGTTGAATTCAACATCCTGAGCTCCGCCACTGGAGTAGTCTTTATAAACAGCACTAACGTCGTCGGTGTAGTACCAGTCGCCAAGGTAAGCTGAAAAATCAAATCTTAATAAACTTACCGGTTGATAAGCCATCGTGAATTCCCACCCTTTATGTAATTGGTTCATACCTGAAATAAGTATGATACCTTCAGTATCCTGATTAATATAATATGGTTCGGTAGTAGATCTATCATCCCATTTAGTATAGTAGTAGCCAACAGAAGCTGAGAAATCGCCTCTGTCATTTCTGTATTCCAAACCGCCTTCCAAAGATGTAAACAATTCATTTGCCGGATCCTCAACGATGAATCCTGTTCTGTCATTAATTGTGTTGTCGAAAATAGGAGGTGATGAAATGTAACCGCCGTTTCCATAAAGCATTAGGTTGTTATTAAACCTGTAGCTGGCGCCGAGTTTTATCTGGTAACCGCTGAAGTTATCGGTTTCAGCAGTCAGTTCACCACCGTCAGGTCCCTTCGTGAAATGATTGACGTAGGAATATTTTTTCATATTCCAACCTAACATAGCGAAAGCAGTAATCTTTTCTGTTGAGTATTCGGTTTGTGCAAATGCACCAAGCCAGTCGACAGTGTTGGTGAAATTATAATCGATCTTATCGCCTAAAACTTTTTTATACTGAGCTTCAGAATCGAATTCATTTCCTGTAAATCTGAAATAGGATCCGCCCAGCAAATCTCTTACTTCTCTGTAATGTTCTATTTCGGCAGTTCTCCAGTCAACACCAAACTGTGCGGTTAAATCAGAACTGAGTCTTAGGATCGCCTTTGATACAGCACCGAAAGCATACTGGTTGTTAACACTGTTTCTTAAAATACCTCTTGAGCCATCTGCATTTGCAATGTTTCTCGCGATTGTTGCATCCCAGTCAGGAACTCTCTGTAATAATGTATAATCAAAAGCCAGGCTGCCGAATGTACCGGATCCACCGCCTGTACCGCCAGAGTAGTATAATGTAGTATAAAGGGAAAGCATATCAGAGAACTTTCCGTACCAGTTAAGATTAACCTGCGGTTTGTGGTAATAGTTTTCTCTTTCGTTTATGAAACCTTCGTCATAACGGTCTCCCGAGCTGGCATTCCAGTACTGCTGACCATTATAGTCTGTTGTGATTTTTGCCCAGTTGGAATTATAGGTCAATCCCTGTTCGGCTAATCTTGGATCATCCAGAGCAGCCTCATCATATGTAGCAAGACTTCTTGCGAACTTATGGCTGAAGGTTGCTATGTTAAGTCTGTAGCTTCTTTGCCCGTGTCTTTGTGGAGCGCCTAAAGCATAGAGTTCTATTCTGTGGTTATCGGTAATGTTATAAGCTGCCCCTAAATAGTATGAATAAGCTTCTGTCCATGCGCCGTCAACTACGCCGTCACCGACTTTACGAACCAATGTAGTATTGAAAGCCCATTTGCCGCCAATCAAACCGGAACTGGCTGACAAGCTTGTTTTCATAAATGCAGCATCGCCGAATTCCTGTTTAAGGTTAATACCAAATGCCTGAGAAGTAGGTTCAGAAATAAGGTTCATCGATCCGCCTATCGAAGGGGTTGAGAGTGTGGTAGCACTAAGACCCCTCTGTAACTGGATTGAACCTGCAGCGTCGCCTACGCCGTCCCAGTTAGACCAGTAAACGCCTCCCCATTCCATATCGTTAACCGGGACACCGTTTATCATAACTGCAACGTTTGTCTGCTGGAAACCTCTTACGTTAACACGTCCGTCACCTGCAGCACCGCCGCCTAAAGTAGCATAAACCGAAGGAGCTGTGTTCAATACCATCGGGATATCTCTCGATCCCAATTTCTGTTCCATATCCTTCTTATCGATATTTGTAAATGCTACGGGAGTTTCAAATTCCCTTGCACGGTCGGCAATAACTTCAACGTTGAGTGAGAATGCGAAATCTTTCAACTCGAAGTTAAGCTCCATGTTGCTGGTGAGATCAATGTCCACCTTCTTTGTCTCAAAACCTATATAACTGCATTGTACAGTATATTCACCGGCATCCAGTGTAAATGAAAACTTACCGGCTTCGTCAGTTGCTGCTCCTGTTGTTGTGCCCTGAACAAAAACATTCGCACCAACTAGCTTTTCCCCACTCGCAGCACTGGTGACCACACCAGATACTGTGTATGTCTGGGCTAACAATGTTGACATTGAAAGCAATATCAACATAATTGTTTTGTAAATTTTTGACATAGAACATCCCTTTGGTTTGTTTTAAAAAGTGAATTAAATCTAGACCCGTAATAATAAAAAGTTCATATAATGCAATGCAAATTTTATGGAAGTATTTAATAAAAATTTAATATCTGGAATACAAGTCACGGACACCCAAGTTTTTTTGTTATTACCTCCCCTTTTGTGAAAATTGTTTGATAAACCTTCTTAATTTAATTAAGCTATATATTTATTGCAACTTCCCGGGGTTATTAATCTGCTCTATTTTTAATTGAAAAAATAGTAAATTTAATCTAATATTTAATCAATTATTTCCGGAACTATATGGCTTCCAGTGAACTGAAAAACATAAAAATAGTCATTACCGATGTTGATGGGGTTTTAACTGACGGCAGTCTTTTTTACAGTCGCGATAATCTGGAGATGAAACGATTTAATATAAAGGATGGAATGGGTGCTATTTTACTGCATGAAGCAGGACTCAAATGCGGTATTATCACCACAGACAAACCTGACTTTGTTAAAATCAGATCTGAAAGAATGAAACTCGATTTTTATTTTACCGAAGTATGGGACAAAGCCGCCAAACTTGATGATATTTGTAACGAATACAATGTTACCAGAGATGAAATCGCTTTCATCGGTGATGATGTGAATGATCTCGGTATTATTGAAGCTGTGGGTTTCAGCGCTGCACCAGCGGATGCGGTTCCGAAAGTTTTATCTGCGGTTGATCATGTTTGCAAGAGGGAAGGGGGACAAGGAGCATTCAGGGAATTCGTAGATATCATTTTGGATTCGAGGACCTGATCTGGTTTTCTCAAAAGAAATTTGACGACACATCTGTAATTTAACTTGACTCTTAGGTAAATTAATTTAAAATTAGTGTACATATGGACACTAATTTTATGCTGCCGGAATCTTCAAATAATTCGCCTGTTCTGCTTGATATGCGGGAATACAAGTTCCCGGAGTCTTCCGGCAAACGCCGTATAATTCCCACAATTCACAAACCCATACCCGTCAGGGGGAAAAGTGTCGATTTCGATATTTATGATTACAGAATGCTCTTCAATGATGAAGGGACGAAAAAACTGATTCGCGAAGGAAATACAATCGGATGTTTTTATATCGAATCACCGGGGATGCGCTCGCTTCTTAAACGGCTCGACTGCGATACTTTTGAAATGCTTACGGCTGCCAGTTCGGTTATTCGTCCCGGTGTTGCTGAAAGCGGGATGATGCATGAATTCATTGCACGACACAAAGACCCGAAGCGGAGAAAGTACCTGATTCCCGAGATGGAAACTTATCTCGGCGAAACGTACGGGGTTATGATTTACCAGGAGGATGTTATAAAAATTGCGCATCATATCGCGGGTTTAACGCTGGAGGAAGCCGACTTGCTGCGCCGTGCAATGAGCGGTAAAATGCGTTCACACGAGGCGATGAAACGTATATCGGACAGGTTTTTTGATTCGTGCACAGCCAAAGGTTACAGCCGCAAAGTAACCGGGGAACTGTGGCGGCAGATAGAATCATTTGCCGGGTACGCTTTCTGTAAAGCTCACAGCGCTTCGTTTGCACTGCTTTCGTTTCAGGTTGCATATCTTAAAGTACACTACCCGGCGGAGTTCATGGCAAGTGTACTGAGCAACAGGGGGGGGTATTATTCGGCAGCGGTGTATATACAGGAATGCAAAAGAATGGGACTGAAGGTTCTGCTTCCCGGTATTAACGAAAGCCTTTATGAGTATAAAGGAAACAATCGCGTTGTCCGGATAGGATTTATGGCAGTTAAAAATCTCGCAGGCAGTACCATCGAAAAGATAATCGCAGAACGAAACCGGAACGGTAAATTCATGTCTCTTGCAGATTTTATAGTGAGAACAAAAACAGGCTACGAGGAAAGCAAACTTCTTATCAGCTGCGGTGCGATGGATTGTTTCAACCAGACAAGACCTACTCTCATGAGACTGCTGGACATCTACTTCAGCCGGCGTAAGATTCTTGATAACAGTTTCAACGACTTGTTCCTTCGCGAAACGTTTGCTCTTGAAAAAGAGGTTGTAACTAACCGGCAGTACAGTGCTGCCGAAATATGTGCTGTTGAGTACGAAACATTCGGGTACATGGTGAGCAGGCATCCCCTTCACTTCTTTGGTTCAGTTGTCGGGCATCCCAAAGTTGTTAAAGCTGCAGATATGTACAAATATAATGGGCAGAAAATAAGAATGGTCGGATGGTTTATGACTTCCAAACGTATCAAGACAAGAAAAGGCGATATAATGAAATTCCTTTCTCTCGAGGATTTGAGCGGTACTTTTGAAGCCGTATTGTTTCCCCGGGCATATGCCGAATACGCCGAACAGACTATGTCGATGGGTCCTTATTTCCTTCTGGGCACGGTTGATATGGAAAACGGATACAACCTGGTTGTCGAAAGGCTTGCTGTACTTTCAGCAAAAGAAGTGAATTCCGTTTCACAGAAAGACAGCTCGGAAAATAACTGGTTCGGTGATGTTGAAAAGATATCCGAAGAAGAGTTTCGCCTTGTGGAGTCACTTAATGCTGAGAAGCTCAGAAAAGCTTACTTATGATGCGATGTGGTTTATATCATTTGAGAAGAAAGGTAAAACATATATATTTTTACAGTAAAGAAATGAAACTATTTATGGCTGGTTGGGATCCCTCAAAAGGCGATTATATAAAAAAGAACGCGATCAAGGAAAGCAGACGAAGAAAGATTGCCGAGTTAAAAAAAAAGATAGTAATCTATGGATTGGTAGTTGTGATGATAGCCGTCCTGGTGTACTGTAGTCTCTACCTGGTATAAGCTTATAATTTTTTCTGTTTTTCATTTTCTTAATTTCAATTTCGGCTCTATTAGCCTCAACATTAGAATAAAAAATTTTGGTATAAACCAGTCTCCAGGGCAATC
>JAFGMI010000010.1 GCA_016927595.1 Melioribacteraceae bacterium
CAGCGTGATTACATTAGATGTTTCTATGATCTGAAAAACAGTGCTAATGTTATTACTCGATTTTGTCCATTAGACCGAAAATCTTGATTGCTATTTTCAGAAAGAACATATAGATTACACTACTTAAATAAATTACTATGTAAATTTAAAGAGGAAAAGGGGGAAACAAATGAACAAAATGATGAGTCTGATAGCCGTGCTGTTACTTACAACATCTTTATTCTCGGCTACTTATTATGTTAACAGCAGCACGGGAGCAAATCTGGCCGGCAGAGACGGGTCAAAAGATTACCCTTGGAAGACGATCAGTTATGCTTTAGTAAGAGTAACAGCGGGAAGTACTCTTGATATAACGGGTAGTTTTCTTCTTACTGCAGATTCGCTTGCAGCAACAGAAGGAATCACGATCAGTAAGAATATAACGATCAAAGGGCATGGAATGGGGGTTACTTTTGTTGACGCAACCGGAAACTCAACAAGAGTTTTTTATGTAGAATCCGGAATTGCGGCGAACTTTGAAGGTATAACTGTACGAAACGGTTCAGATGATGATGGTGCGGGTTTTTATGCGAATGACGGATCGTCTGTTACCTTAGAAAAAATAGAAGTTACTGCTAACTCGGCGACTGTTTCGGGTGGAGGAATTTTTTCCATGGGCTCATTAAACATGAATAATTCAAGAATATCCTACAATAACTCAGATAGCAAAGGCGCAGGAATATATATCATAAATAACAATATGAGATTAACAAATTCGACTATAAGTTATAATCACTCGTCAGACGGATCCGGCGGTATATATTCATTGAGTTATGATCTTTCAGCACCGCAGGAAATCTATTTTGAAAACTCGACTGTCTCAGGTAATTACGGAACCGAGGGGGCAGTATATTTTTATTTTAATTCATTAAACACCAGTATTTTAACGGGTGTAAAAATCGTCAACTGTACTATAGCTGAAAATACGGGTACTTACTCGTTGCAACTTTATAATAACCTTTCAGCATACTCATCCGCAGTTGATCTAAGCGTCACAAACTCGATTTTTGATAATTATGACTGCGCATCGGAATATTCGTCTGTAACTTTTAACGGAGCAATAACAAATTTTAGCCGGTCTTACACGATCTCAGCGGACAATTCAATGCCTCTCGGAACTACAAACAGCAATCTGAACTATATATATCCGGGCCTTTTACCCCTTGATAATAACGGCGGCTACACAGAAACGCACGGATTAGAAAGAACAAGCCCGGCAGCGAACGCTATACCAGTTTCCGCAGGCACAACTGACTATAACGGGGCACCTCTAACCGATCAAAGGGGTATAGGTATTGTAAGCGGTTTCAAGGATATTGGCGCTTACGAATCGCAGTTGGTTTCAAGCTATAAATACTATGTTAGCAATGTTTCAGGTAGCGATTCAAACAGCGGAACAGTGAGCTATCCATGGAAAACGCTCTCGCACGCTCTATCCCATACAGCCTATAATGACACCTTGAAACTCGAAGGGAATTTTTTAATGAGCGAAGATGCCGGAGCATCCGAAAGTTATATTATTAAGAAGAGCATAAATATTATAGGGGATGGAGCGGATCAGACTGTCATTGAAGGTAAACCGGGATGGAGAATATTTGATGTTAATCTTGATGTAAGTCTGAATTTGAAAGATATCAGTCTTAAAAACGGGGAAGCTGTCAACGCTTACGGAGGCGGAATATTGTCACAGGGCAATTTATATCTTAACGGAGTTGAGATCACAGACTGTGAATCAGGATACAAAGGCGGAGCCATTCATGCGGAATATAATGGGAGAGATACAGCTGAAATTGTGATTGATAATTCCACTATCGCAGAAAACACTTCAATTTACGACGGCGGTGCCGGATTGTCGTTCAGGGCATATTCCGAAATGTTCGTTAGCATCACAAATAGTACTATAGCTCTCAACGAAGCTGATGAGTACGGAGCCGGAATATTTCTTCACTCAATATCGGAAAATTATATGCCAAGTAATATTGTAGCTGCTTTAAAGTCAGTTAATGTCAGCGGCAACACCAGTTTGTCAGGCAGAGTAAATGGAATTCATGCTTTTACAAACGCTACAGGAACCGGGGTTTTTTCAAATATTGATCTGATTTTCGATAATTCTATCATGGCGAATGGAGAAACATTGAATTACGGCGTTACTAACTATTCAGGAACAGGTACGGTCAATCTATACAGGTCATACAGCATTTGTCAGGATGCCACGATGTCAATCACAGGCTCAGGTAATTTAAACAGCACAGATCCTCTTCTTGCTCCTCTCGATTATTATAACAGCGGTCATACTAGAACTAATGCACTTTATGAGGGAAGCCCGGCAATTGACGCAATTGATATAAGTGCCGGTGTAGCTGATTATAATGGAGCTCCTCTGCTTGATCAGAACGGTATCGCAATTATTAATAACATGAAAGATATTGGCCCGTTTGAAGGATTTTTGGTTACATCGCTCGAAATTCCTCAGAATGTAATTTCATCAGTTGCAGGTTCAACCTTAACATTAACATGGGATGCCGTAACAGGAGCGGATTCGTATGACATTTACAGCTCTGCAGATCCTTACGGCGTTTTCAATCCTGCCGGAAACTCGATTTCTACATCTTGGAACACAACCGTTACGACAGATTCTAAAATGTTCTACTATATTGTTGCGAAAAGAAGCAAATAAGATATTTACAACCAGTTTATAAAATATAGCCGGTTATTCTTCTTCAGACACGCATAATTCATGCCTTACAGCAGCAGCAATGGTCTTGTAAGACAGTATCAGAATAACGATCGTGAGAACACTCAGAAGATAATAAACAAAATATTTGTATCCGTATATTTCGGTTTTATGGAACATAAGCGATGACGCGAGTCCCAGCGCCGCAAGAGGAAATGAAAATGCCCACCATGACAAGTAGAATTTGAGCTTCAGAAGCAACTTTAACTGAAAGATCAGCTTAATAAAAAGAAAAAGCGAGAAAAAATATAGAATCCTGGCAAAGCTGTCAACATTCCCGGTAAGCTTAACATAGGCAATGAATCCGATGGCGGGCGGAGCTATAAATATAAATAGTGTAGGGCGTAGTTTCTCAGGCAGAATTTTGTGAAAAATAATTCTATTCTGAATAATAGTATAAAGTATGATCCAGTATATAATCCCAATACTGAAGAAAAACCACGAAATGTCTTTATGAAAATGGGCGGTTCCGGCAACCGGGATCAATATATTTCCGACTATGGGTATAAACCATGCAGGATTTAGGTGTTCTCTCAAAAAGCTATTTTTTTTAGTCCATGCGGATATAACCGAAAGTGTGAAGAACAAATGCAGAGAACTTCCTGCAATAAGTAAATATTTCGATGTAGCAGGCATGAGATCAATTAGAAAAATACTGAAAATGACAGGTGCTATTGATATTGTAGCGAAGAAATTCACTTTGATCGGATGGTGATATTCTTTATTCACAGCTTTGGGAAATTTATACATCCTTACCAGAAACAGTATTAGAACAAGAACATATAAAAAAACCGTAAATCCGAATAAATAGTTGCTTACGGCAAAAGGAAATCTCATAAGATTCTCTGCCTTCTGCATAAGGAGAGAAAATCCTCCCAGTCCGAGAAAAATGGAAAAAAATGAAACTGTAAAATGTTCAAGCCTCTTTGACTTCATCGAATTTAACCCCTCAAATATGTTTTGTTTTGGCTATATTTCTTCCGTTTCGACTATCTTTACGAGAATGTCCGAATACGGAACAACAATATATTTCTTTTTCTCAAATTCAAGGTCAGTGCCTGAGAATCTCTTAAAGATTACTTTGTCGCCGACAGCAATCTCCGGATTTTCCACATTCCCGACAGCGAGCACAAGTCCGATGTGAGGATTATCCTCATTAACGCTTTCCGGTAAAATAATTCCGCCTTTTGTTTTGGTTTCCGCTGTCTGTAATTCAACAAGCACATTTTCGTTTAAAGGTAATAATTCTTTCATTTCTGAGGCCTTAAGTTTAGTTTAAGTTTAAAAGTTTGTTTATTCTCGATTTGTCAAATCCGACTATTATCTCGCTTCCGATCTCGGTCTGAGGGACTCCGGTCTGGCCGCTTTTTCTGACCAGTTCATCCATTTTTCTCTGATCTTTTGAAACATCAACATCTCTGAATGTAATATTTTTTTCCCTGAAATAATTTTTCAGTTTGGAACACCACGAGCATGAAGGAGTGCTGTAAACAATCACTCTTTTCTGCTTTGGCTTTTCTGATCCTGATGCAGGCTGTGCATGATCGTTAAAATAATAATCGTAGAAGGATTCATCATTGCATCCCTTGATCACATTAGTCATTACACCGTTCTCGAACGAAAGAAGGGACGGCACGGAAGAAATGTTGAATTTACCGTGAATATCCTTTACCTGAGATACATCAGATCTTAGAAACAACGCTCCCGAAGTCTTTGCTGAAGCTTTTTCGATATTCTTTAATGCGCAATCGCTTATCTCCGAACCGTTTTTATAAAGCAAAAGATATACTTTTTTATTGCCGGCGGTGCTGAGTTTCAGTTCTTGGTATGAGTTAATATGCTTCAACTTACCTCCGATGCTAAACTATATTCTATCTTTTGTTTTTTGGAATTCAAAAAATCTAAAACGCTCAAAGCCGCTATTGTTCCGTCGCTGACCGCTGTTGTTACCTGCCTGTACCTTTTAGAAATCACATCTCCTGCGGCAAAAACTCCGCTTATATTAGTTCTCATTTCTATGTCGGTTATTATTTCGTCTTTCTGATTAAGAGCGATAATTCCTTTAAAAGGTCCGGTTCTCGGTACATAACCTATGAAAATAAATGCCCCTGAAGCATTAATTTCCTTTAGCGATCCGTCCTTAAGGTTTTTTATAATAACTGAATTGAGATTTTCATCACCATTGAATTCTTCCACTACGGATTCAAGAATAATTTTTATCTTCGGATGTTCTGCAGCCTCTTTTATTGCATGGGGAAATCCCTGAAAATGATCGAACTGATGTATAATCGTTACGCTCCTTGCGTATTTTGTCAGGGAAACCGCTTCTTCCAAAGCCGAATTTCCGCCTCCAACAACAACAATATCCTGATCCTGAAAAAAATCACCGTCACAGGTGGCGCAATAAGAAATTCCTTTACCTTTCAAACGCTTTTCAGATTCAAGACCAAGCGATCTCGGTTCTCCGCCGGCTGCTATAATGACGGCATCTGATGAGTAATTGTCCTCTCCGTCAACTTCAATTGATTTTATCCCGCCGCTTATATCCATTCCGGTTATTTTGCTTCCGGAAATAATTTTACAGCCGAATTCTTTAGCCTGTGCTTTCATGTTATTAGCCAGTTCATATCCGGATATGTCTATAACTCCGGGATAATTAGCTATCTTATGGGTCATTATCATCTGGCCGCCGACAGTACCCTGGTCAATAATAAGTACAGACTGCTTTGCTCTGGCGAGATAAATTCCGGATGTAAGTCCCGCAGGACCGGCGCCGATTATTATTGTATCGTACTTCTTCATTTTATTTACCGAATTTATCATTTAAAATGGCCTTAACCTCATCTTTAGTCTGAATACTGCTCGTTGCCTTTACCACTTTACCGTTCTTATAATAAACGGTGAATGGAAGCCCTGAAAAATTCCTGCATTCGGGCAGTGACCTGATCACTGATGCTTCCGGGTTGTCAAACTCCATATCAAAGAATTTTACATTCTCGTATTTTTCCTCAAGGTTTTCCATGGCATCGTAAACAGGAATGCACATAGGGCCCATTCTGCCGCAGCAGACCATTACATTTTCATTTTCAGATACGACCTTATTCAGTTCCGAAGCGGACTGGATGTGTTTTAGATTGGTTTTCAGCATTGTTTTCTCCTGTTTTGTGTATTTCATAATTATGAATAATGCTACATACGGAATATAATATATATCGTATTAAATGTCAAGTTTTTTATTTAATATTTTAGTTTAAATTCGTTCTTTTCATGAATAAGTTCTTTCAACAATCCGAAAACGAGAAAATGCTCAGAGTCAACTAAATATTTAATCTTGAATTCAATATTACATCAATTACCAAACATATTGCTGTATTGCAATATGTAATGTTTCTCGATGAATCAATTAATCGTATTTCAGTCGGGTCTTCTTGTTCGGTAAAGACGGCTTGATCAGCTCCTTCCAAAGTTTGGAGTTCCATGTTTTCAGCTTGGAGTGAGTCAGATAATATTTCTCCGGTATGGGATGCGTACCAACGACGACTTTCAGGCCGAATTTTTCCGGAATGAACTTCCTGAAATAGTCGAGTCTGTGGCACGGGGGATAGCCGACCACCATCCCCGTTGCCAAATGTATCACTTCAGCACCGTTCTTTTTCATTTCTTCCGGTGCGTATTCGATGTTCCCGCCCGGGCATCCTCCGCAGGTCGTGAATCCCACGACTTCGACTTCGTCGTTCTTTGAATAGATATCGAAAGCGCCTTCTCTTTCGCGCAGAGACCTGAAGCATTTTCCGCCCGCGCAGGTATGATATCTGTCGCAGATGATAATGCCGATCTTTGTTTTCTTCATAAATTAAATCTCCTAAAATTTTAGAAAATTTCGATCATCGCCTTTAGCCCATTCATTTAAAATAATATCGAAATTGGTTTTCAGGATGTCAAAACTATCGGTGATTTTTTCAGACTTTACGATAATACAGACAAATTTAGATTTGATACGTTTTATATTAGGGCCGAAAATTTTTGTTACAGCAACATGCACGTTTTCATTCTTTAAGAGTCCGGCTATACCTTTGGCTTTATTGGGGTCTGCATGGACTTCCTCTTTTTCATCAACTGTGTTAGCTATTTTATTGATGAACTCAAATCCGTCATTA
>JAFGMI010000059.1 GCA_016927595.1 Melioribacteraceae bacterium
CTGGCTGTAGGTGACACTTGCCCGTTATGTGTATATCGGATTTGATATTTATACAGTGTTTATTTATTTTGTTAAATAAATGAGAGAAATAAACAGGAGAACAACCAATGAATAAATTATATATAATCCTATTTATTTTATTGTTTAGTTTTGCTCTGTTTGCGCAAAATCGGGTTATTCGTGTTGGCGCTTATGATAATCCTCCTAAAATATTCAAAGATGATGATGGAATTATTAAGGGTATCTATCCTGATGTTCTGGAAGCAATAGCGCTTGCAAACAACTGGACTATAAAATATGAATATTCTTCATGGGATTACTGTCTGAAAAAATTGCAGGAAAATCAACTGGACTTAATGCCTGATGTCGCATGGATGTCTGAACGAAAGTCTTTCTGTAAATATTCCCATTCGCCTCTGCTTTCTGATTGGCTGGAGATATATAGTCGGCGCGGTATAAATATCGAATCCTTTTTGGATTTGGACGGTCTTACCGTTTCGGTACTAAACAACTCAATTCAAGAACATAAACTACGAGAAATGGTAAATGGATTTGATGTAAGTTGTGAAGTAATGACAGTTGATAATATTGAAGATATTTTTATTTCGCTCACTGATGATCGAGCAGATGCCGGTATTATAAACCGATTTTTTGGTGAATATTCTGATACTCGTTTTAATATTGTCAAAACCGGCATTGTTTTTTTTCCTTCCAAAACATATTTCGTTGTACCGCTTGAAGGTGATACAACACTGCTAAACATTATTGATATATATATTGACACGATAAAAAAAGACAGATTGTCTGTTTATTACCAGTCAATAAAGAAATGGATGGGTGAAGAACATTTTTTTAAATTGCCAACCTGGATATTACAATTGATAATATTTATGACTTCCGCAATTCTGACCCTGAGTGTTTTTTATATAATCGCCAAGCATCATCTTGCTCAAAAGAAACGGGAATTAGAAATTGCTCATAAAGAAGCCTTGCGGCAAGAACGGCTGCATGCGCTTGGGCAGCTGGCAAGTGGTATTGCACATGATTTTAATAACATTTTATCGCCGGTGCTGGGATATTCTGAAATGATGATTATGAATCCTGATTTAATGAAGGATCGTGAGAAATGCCTAAAACGATTACGTAGCATTAATAATGCTGCCCGTGATGGAATAGAGATAGTCAAACGGCTCAGGGAATTCTATAAACCAAAAGATGAGGACGAAATTGACGAGCAGGTTTTTCTTGACAATCTTGTTGAAGAAGTGATTGACCTCGTGCATCCACGTATTGATCAGTATTACAATCAAACTGATAAAATTTTAAATGTTAAAACGGATCTTCAGAAAGTGCCGCCTGTTTTAGGAAAACCATCTGAATTAAGAGAAGCTTTAATGAATTTGATATTTAACGCAATGGATGCTATGCCGAATGGTGGCCAGCTTCAATTGAATTGTCGTCAAAATAATGATCGTGTAGAGATGACAATTTCTGATACCGGATCTGGCATGAGCGACGAGGTTCGGAAAAAGTGTATGGAACCCTTCTTTTCAACAAAAGGTGAACGCGGAACCGGCTTGGGCTTGTCTATGGTCAAGTCAATTATCGATGATAATAATGGAACAATCGATCTCCATAGTATCCTTAGTAAGGGAACAACATGGACAATTTCTTTTCCGATTGTTCAACAACAGACTCCTTTAAAAGAAGAAGAAAATCAGTTCCTTTTTGTACAAGCACTTAAAATTGCACTTGTTGATGACGATTATCGTACTCTGGATTCCATGAAAGAAATGTTGGAAAATCAAGGGCATACAGTCTCTCCTTTTTTAAATTCTTCTGATGCTTTAGAAGCTTGTGTCAGTAACAATTATAATGTTTTAATAACTGATCAGAAAATGCCCGGTATAGAAGGTACGAAACTGGCAGAAATCCTTAGTAAAATCACATCGTCTATGTCAATAATTCTAATGACAGGATCAATTGACATTAAACAAGGTTTTTCAGAAGAATTTCCCTTTATTAAATACATATTAAAAAAACCTGTCAGTATATCTTCTTTAAATAAGGCGCTTATTATATCCGGATTTGCACAAACAGAGATTTAACAATCAATCTTAGCATTATTTAAACTTTATATCGACTAGGATATTTATATAACGTTTTTCCTTTTTATCATTCTACCGAATTAATACATACCCGATTAATAGACAATTAGTAACCAATCTAACTTATTAAGGAGGACATTATGTCTAGTGCAGAAGATTACACAGCGAAGATTGCCGCGATTGAAGCGATTCCCGATGATCAGTTGAAATCACCGAATATGCCGGTGGATGTATTCTTGCAGGAGGTTGAAAATACTGTGAAATGGGTTCAGGATGATAAGGACAAACTGATGGCAGCCGGATTGGACTGGACGCTGGTTGACGACATGCCAGTCAGAGCCGGGGCATTGCGGGAAGCACAGTCTCTTTGGTATAAGGAACGCTTTGCCCGTGAAGAAGCCCAAAAGGAATGGAGTGAAAAATCGCCCGATGCTTATGATTTGCGGGACACGCTTTTGCATGTATTCCGCTATGCGTTTCGGAATGAAGCCGATCTGACAAGCAGGATTGCCATTATCGCCGAAGGTTCTGGGAATGCCGATATGATCCAGGATTTGAACGA
>JAFGMI010000011.1 GCA_016927595.1 Melioribacteraceae bacterium
AAGATTAACAAATATATCACCACCTCCGATATCTCTTCCCGTAATACTACCATCCGGACTTCTGAACACGAAGGCAAGCTCCAAAATATTTTCCGTTGGATTCGTTATATTATAAAACTGCCGGGGGTATCCTATAACCAATTGATATTTATCATTATCAACTCGAGTAAGTTTTGCTTTAGAAATATTTATACTCCAGTCTGCAATTACATATTTCCAGTTTGAAGGACCCGAGCTGAGGTTTGTGAGAACACCTGTATGAGCATAAATATCGCCAGAGTAACCAGCCATTCCGGCATTGCCTTTTGTAGCATCAAAAATAATTGTAATTGAATCCTGCTCACCAGGAAATGGCGGGATTGTGGATACAACCTGAGCGTATACACCGGCATGCGTAAAAATTAACGCTATTACAAATTTTATTAAATTACTGATTCGCATAATAGTTTACTCAATGAAGAAATCATTTAGTCAAAAAACTCCCAGGACACTCCGAATCTGAATCCCTGCGGGAACATCGGATAATAAGGCAATAAGTAATATTTATTATCCAGTAAATTTTCAAATACTATATAAACAATCGCATTTCTTTGAATTGTTCCACTTACAAACAAATCAAGCTGAAAAGACGATGGTATAACTTCATTACTTATTAAGTTTCTTCCACCATTAACCTCGTCAATAACAAATGCAGCCGGCAAGGATTTTTCAAAATCATATGCCAGGAAGGACTTATCGCCGTTTATTCTAAAATTTATACCGGCTTTTAAAAATAAATTAGAGTTAAAAAGAGTGTCAATGTAATAAACTCCACCTATCATATTATAATCCGGCAATGAGTTCATCACTCTTGTGTTATTGCTGATATAGTAATTGAGATTATTCGTCAATAAAATCTTCCATAATTTCAAGTCCACTTTTAAGTTCAGCCCTGTACGTTCCAACACGGTCGTCCGAAATTCCGAGATGGAATTATTAACAATCGTGTCCGGCATAGTCCTCAGCAATCCATAAGCATAATTATCGTTCTTCAAATAAAAATAACCTATTGATCCCGTAAGGTAATTATCGGAATACATCCCTTTTATCTCCAGGGTATTAACTTTCTGCTTTTTAATTGTAATATCTTTGCCGAGTAAATTTCTTTCAACAAAGCTAAAAGGTTTTTCAAAAAATGATATCCCCCCAAACAGAGAGAAATCATCACCCAACACGAAGCGGCAATCCGCTCCTGCACCGCTGAACTGGATCTTATTCAGATTCAATGTCTTTGCGAAAACCGAAGGGAACACATAGTCAAGCAAATTAAAAGACAGGTCCGATGATAAAGCGAATATATTTTCATTGTCATTGGTTGATGACATCCCCGAATCATAATTTATACTTTTATAATCTGCGGCAACATCGATTTCCATTATTGAATATGCAAGTTTCTGACGTGCTGTTATACCATATATAGCATGTGAATTTTCGGAAACTATTTTAGGAATGTTAGAATAGCTGCTATCGCTGTTTTGCCAGTACTCATCATTTACATCACGATAATATGCAGTTACATGAGTGTTTGCATTTCTAAGAAGTGCCGCGTTAAAATCCAATGAAAACTCATTAATTGAAATCCTCTTATGTCTGTCGGGATAAATTACTGTAGCTGCTAAATTATCATACATATCCTCATTATTTACTACTCCCCCGTTTAGTTCTACATTTTCTTTTGAGTGATAATACGATCCGACTATGTGCATGGTTTCATCAAAATCGTATCTTAAACGGCTAGTAACGTTCCACAAGCTGAAATCAGTATTATAATCCGTGTCTGTTCCTTCGGACTTACCACCCCTTGGTTCAGCCGAATAATTAGTAACCTCGGCATACAAATTGGTTTTACCGAATAAAGGCGCATTAAAAATAACATCAATGAATCCCTCTTCGCTAGATGCCTGGTAAAATCTTATTCTGGAAAATGGTCTGTCAGTAAGTAATCTTCTTGGAATAAAATTTACATGTACGGGATTATTGACTGAACTAAATAAAAAACCAGAACTCAATGGCATGAGTTCCAGGGAATCATAACTTTCTGATTGAATAAAATGAAGATCGAGAGAATTGTAAAACAGATTATTAACTTCGACACCGTTTATACTAAAGCTGATACTGCCATTCCCGACACCGTAGAGGATGGATTCATTCGGCTGCCCCGCAGAACCAAAATTCTGCAGAAACGAGTATGGTAAAAGTTCTATAATGTTCGCTGAATATCTGTAATCGTTCAAAGAAAATGTGTTTGAATTAATTACCTCAGCATTTCCGGATCCACTGTTTAAGGGGCTGTAGCTTGGTTGCCGGATTAAATGATTTAACGAGTCCTGTCCGTGGTCACCATTACTTCCGGAATCGCTTTCAAATGTATGAATTTTAGTTGTGTCACGCTGCCGGTAATAATCGGGAAACATGCTGCCGGAAGACTGATTTGCAGCAATAAAAACAAGCAGCAGAATACATGTAGTTACGAGCTGATTTTTCATCAATGCAATAATAAGAAATATGGGTAATTAAAATACATAATTAATGAATCAGCGGAAAGAAGGCGGGCACGGTCCGGTAACGGTACTAATGCTTCTGAAACCCCTGCTATTATTGGCTAAACTCCATTTTTCTTTTTGAAAACTGTTTGTTTTATTCTAAAAAATATTTATTTTGCATCGACCATTCATTCACCAATTAAATAAAAGGGTACACTATGGCAAAATCAATGACCAAAGCACAGATAGTTGATCACATGGCGAAAAAATTGGAAGTGACAAAAAAAATGTCAGCCCAGTTTTTAGATGAGTTCGTAACTTTAGCTTACAAAGAAGCTAAGAAAGATTTTGTTATTCCCGGTCTTGGCAAACTAACTGTATCAAGCAGAAAGAAAAGAAAAGGACGCAACCCTGCCACAGGTCAAGAAATCGTAATTCCTGCAAAGAAAGTTTTAAAATTCAGGATTGCAAAAGCTGCTAAGGATGCAGTATTACCGAGCAAGAAATAACTCTTTTAAAGTCCGGTTACGCCGGACTTTTTTTTATCTCTTTTCGATTTGTTATCCGTTCGTAACGCTTTCGTCTTTTCCAAGATCTCGTTATATAAATGCTGCTTAACATTGCTTAATATGATTGTAACCAGCTTGTCATAATTTTTAAGATGTGCATGTATACCTATTACTTCATTGGTGGGGCTATAATGAATATAAAGCGGTCTGCTTGTATTACCACTGAATAATCCACCTGTAATATTTTCAATATTTTCGTATCTGACCTCTATTTTCTTATCCGAGAAGAAATAGTCGGTGCAGATCATTTTTTCGTTATCGGCTTCGATGCTGAAAGGAAAAGTTCTATACGATTTGATATAAAACCTGTTAAGCAGAACAAAGATCAGGATATTAATTAAAACAGGAATAGCGTAAAGCCGGTTTTGATATATTTCCGCCAGAGAGGGAATTGTATAAAATATAAGCAGGATAGATGCCGGGATATTTGCATACCGATAAAACAGCTTTGCAAAAAGAGAATAATTGAACCTCCGCATAAATAAAGCAACCCTTTTTGGGAATAAAGATATCTAAATTATAAATTATATAGTACAGAATATATAATTGTCGGTCTTTGTGCGATATTAAACTTTTGCACGAAAATAAATGTTATAAGCAAATGATCGGGTAATAATTGCAAGTGAATTGTAATAATGAAAAAACATGATGTAATAATAATTGGAGCCGGACCAATTGGTTTGGCATGCGGTGTTGAGGCTGAGAAACACAAAATGACAAGTCTGACAATCGAAAAGGGTTGTCTGGTTAATTCGATTTATCGTTACCCGAAAAACATGACTTTTTTTTCGACGTCCGACAGACTTGAGATCGGTAATGTACCGTTTATTTCACACGGAAATAAACCGACAAGAACTGAGGCGCTTGAATATTACCGGCGCGTGAAGGAATCGTGGGGATTAAATGTCCGCACCTACGAAACCGTAAATTCAGTAACAGGAGAGTATCCTGATTTTATTATCACGACTTCAAAAGATCAGTACAGATCAAAAAACGTTATTGTATCTACAGGGTTTTTCGACGAACCTAATCTTCTCGGAATTCAGGGCGAAAATCTTTCCAAGGTTAAGCATTATTACGATGAACCA
The DNA here is from genome assembly GCA_016927595.1 of Melioribacteraceae bacterium. Taxonomy (GTDB): domain Bacteria; phylum Bacteroidota; class Ignavibacteria; order Ignavibacteriales; family Melioribacteraceae; genus PGYT01. Next base: position 4,180 of record JAFGMI010000011.1, read on the forward strand.
CATCCTTATGCTTTTCAGAAAATAGTAGTCATCGGAGGAGGTAATTCTGCGGTGGATGTTGCGCTTGAGACATTCAGAAGAGGCTCGGATGTAACAATGGTAATTAAGAAAAACAATCTTGATGAAGGTGTGAAGTACTGGGTTCGTCCGGATATTGAGAATAGATTAAAGGATGGCTCAGTTAAGTCCTATTTCAATTCTACTGTAAAGGAGATTAGAGAACACGATGTTGTAATAAAAACTCCCGACGGAGTAATTACAATAGGGAACGATTTTGTGCTTGCGATGACGGGTTATCATCCGGACTTTTCTTTCCTTGAGAGTCTTGGAATTCAGAGTAGAGATGAAATCACGAAGGAGCCGAATTATGACGAGGAAAGTTTTGAAACAAATGTTAAGGGTATTTTCGTTGCCGGAGTGGTCTGCTGCGGATATGAAACAAGGAAATGGTTTATTGAAAATTCAAGATACCACGCTGTGAATATTTTCCGTAGTATTTTAGACCGGTAATTTGTCACATTTAATCAGCTAGTCGAAGTAAGTTCTTCTCAAAGGATCTTTCAGATGTTCAATAATTTCGTTGATATGTTTCCTGTTTGTCCGGTTTTCAGATAGTACAGGAAGATCATAAATCGGGAAAAATTTAACGTCAAGAGTTTCGCTGCTTGTTGCAGCTTCACCACCGATTAATTCGCAGAGAAATATAATTTTAAAGGCATGAAAAAATTCGAGCGGTCTGCCCGAACGATTGGCATCGAATACACCTATTACTTTTTTTGCCTTTATATCATATCCGCTCTCTTCCTTGGTTTCCCTTACTGCAACCTGCGAGGGTATATCTCCAACATCAGCCCAGCCACCGGGCATTGCCCAATGCAGATCTGTACTTTCCTGAACAAGCAGTATTTCTTCATTTCTTATTACAGCGCTGCGAACGTCAATTTTTGGCGTAGCATAACCGGGTTGTTTCATAAATACTTTACCGACTTTTTCACTGTCGAGTTTCGTATAACATGACAAAATTTCCGCTGACAGTTCAAGAAGTTTTTTGTTTCTTTCAACTTCAAAACTATTACTTGCAAACGCCAATCCGGTCTGCGCTAGCGATTGTATTTCCCTTGCCCACTCAAGCCATTTCGGTATTGAACCATCAATATTCACCCGTTATCTCCATTTATCAATTGAAAACGATAAAACAAAACTTAATAATAAATATGCAGAATAGTATGTTTGTATTTTCTGCGGAAGCAGTTATTCAGTTATAAAACAAACCTAGTTATTCTGATGTGTAATTAATCTTATTCCCTGACGCTTTGTAATATAATACCACAGCCATTCAGCCATTACTTTGTATTTATTCCGATAACTGATCAAAAACATAATATGTACAACACCCCACAGTACCCATGCTGCAAAACCTGCAAGTTTAAAATTTCCAAGCTGCATAACGGCTTTACCTCTTCCTATAGTTGCCATTGAGCCTTTATCGAAATATCGGAATGGTTTTCGCTCGGATTTAATAATGCCACGGGCAATAATTTCAGCCACGTATCTCCCCTGCTGTATAGCTACGGGCGCGATACCTGGCAAAACGCTTTCCCCTTCTGTAAGTAATGCTGCATCACCAATCACAAAAATGTTTTCATAACCTTTAATGCTGCAATCTCGTTCGACAACGGTACGTCCGAATTTATCGTGTTCCACATTCAGATTATACAGCAGGGGATTAGCCGTATTGCCCGCCGCCCAGATAACATTCCTGGTATTAATAAACTCTTCACCAACCATAACACCATCCCTGGTAATGTCAGTGACAAAAGAATTAAGAATTACCGTAACCCCCAGATTTTCCAATGCCGATTTTGCCTTAGTGTTCAAAGGCTCCTGATATGTTCCGAGGATGCGTTCGCTACCTTCGATAAGAATTATCTTTGTCATAAGCGGATTCACATTTCTGAAATCTTTAAGCATAGTCTGTTTCGTTATCTCTGCAATTGCCCCTGCCATCTCTACGCCCGTTGGTCCGCCGCCTACAATCACGAATGTTAAATGTTTTGTAATTTCCTTAAGATCAGTTAACTTTTCCGCCGTTTCAAATGAATTAAGTATGCTTTCCCGAATATTAATAGCATCTGACAAAGTTTTTAACCCTGGAGCAAGTTTTTCCCATTGATCGTTGCCATAATATGAGTGGCGCGACCCCGTTGCTATAATAAGATAGTCGAATTTTTCACTCCCGTCTGATAAATTAACCTTACTTTGTTCCGGACTGATACTAACCGCCTCACTCATGATTACACGGATATTTTTTTGACCATTAAGTATTCCTCTTATCGGGGCTGCAATATCGCCCGGCGAAAGAGCAGCGGTTGCTACCTGATAGAGAAGCGGTTGAAATAAATGATGATTCGTTTTATCAATAAGCGTAATATCCAGATCGGCTTTTTTAAGGGATTGTGCAGCGTTTAATCCGCCAAATCCGCCACCTATAATTACGACCTTTTTTCTATCCATAATAAACGGCTTTTAATTCTTAATACAATTATCGGATTGAAATAGTTCAAGAGTGGTGATAAAACCCGGTAATAAAAATTACCGGGTTTAATGCAGAAAGGAGTTAATCGGTTTGTCACTTGTTTTTAATCAGGTATATACCCCCGTTTCTGGTTCTTACGGATAATTTATTCTTACCACCAGCTTGTATACCGTTACCGGTAATGGTTTTATTTTTTTTACCATCTATCTTTTTCCATTCGGCCGATCTTTCCTCACTAATACTAAAATCGCTTGATATCCTCGCATCATCCTCATGATGCTTATCATACATAACTTCCAGCTCAAGCTCCATCGAGAAATTTTCGGGCAAGTATATTTTTATATCGCCACCCATTGATGTAATGGTAAAATCCCTATCGTCAGCCTGAGGATCACCGTTATATTTAACTTTGATATCCCCGCCCATGGTTTTCAATTTAACCCAACCGTCGACTGATTTAATGTCTATATCACCTCCCATAGTATGCGCATCGACATATTTTTCAGCTTTATTGACGATGATATCACCGCCCATGGTTTTTACCTTTGCCCCGAAGGGAGCTTCATCGACTTCAATATCACCTCCCATTGTCGATATGTGGACTTCATCACCAACGGAGCTACTGCTTCTTCTTTTAACATTATTCTGCTTTATATCGCCCCCCATTGATTCTGCATCTACATCACCGGTTACATCTTCAACGTTAACATTGCCTCCCATGGTTTTTACATTTCCGTCCACATCAGAATTCTTGAGTTCAATATCGCCGCCCATGGTTGTTAATTCGATAGTTCCTTTTAAATTATTCATTTTCAGATCCCCGCCCATAGTAGTGCCGGCAATCTCCCCATCGACTTTATTTACGAAGATATCCCCGCCCATAGTAATAAACTTAACATCAAATCTTTTCGGTATCTTAATGCTAAAGACTGCATCACAGTCACAGCCGTCATCATTTTCACATTCGGCTTTTACTTCAACGCTATTCGGAGTTTGATCGAACTCAACCAATATTTCCTCCGCATCACCCGATAACTCAGCGATTAAAGTCAATTCATCCTTTTCCCAGCCTTCTATAATTATATCAGCACCTATTTCGAGGTCGAGAATTAATTTTTGTCCCTGGCTTACTTTAAAGGACTTATCAATTTTCTTGTCTTTTAATTCCAGCACGTTCACGGGTGCGTTTGTCGCACCGATAAAAAACAGAATGATAAGCACGATTAATAAAATAATATTTGCTTTCATTTTTCCCCCGGATTATTTCTTTTCGATTATTTGTATGTTTGAATTTGTTGTCATGATTTTAATTTCATGACCGCCGCCGTTTATCTTAAATTCCATACTTAACTCTTTATCATCTTCGGATGAACGAACTTCGTTCTTCAAAAAATCCGAAGTTATAGAGTAATCATCCGATTTATCAAACCAGGAGCCGCGTATTTTAACTAATGCCTTTACTTCAGCCTTAGCATTTGAGGGAAGCTGAACAATAATATCACCGCCTAAAGAATTAAAAGTAGATTGTCCTTCTGCCTTCGGGTCCAGTTCGGAGTAGATTTTTCCACCGTATGTTTTCGCATCAATTGCTCCTTTAATATTATAAAGAGTAATATCGCCTCCCTTTGTTTCAGCATTAACTTTTCCATCGGCGCCAGCAAGTTTTAAGTCGCCTCCATATGTTTCCATTTTAACACTGCCCGAAACTTTGCCAAGTTCAATATCGCCTCCCATTGTTATTACTGTTACCTGCCCCCCAACATTACCTATAATTATATCACCACCCATTGTCCTTCCGTAAAAGTCGGATTCCGCAGCTTCAACTTTTATGTCACCACCCATTGTCTGAACATTTGCGCTGCGGGAACTGGTATTTTTGATATTTATATCGCCGCCGGAAGTTAAAAGTGAAAGTTCACCGGCAATGTCTCCAACCGCAATATCGCCGCCTGATGTTCTGACCGATAATTCACCCTGAACATTGAATACCTCGACGTCGCCGCCGGAAGTATTTAACCGAACCTGCCCAATAATTTTATCGCTGACTTTTATATCCCCCCCCGAAGTGTGTACATCCAAATGAGATGATACCGGAACTTTAAAAGAGAATTTTACATCATCCGACCATCCCCACTCCGAATCGAATTCAACCAGTAAAATGTTCTGTTTTTCACTGACTTTAAGGTTTTCTTTATCCTCTTCATCAAAACCTGTAACATAAATTTCTATTTCACTCCTATCCCACGAATTTATTTCTATATCTCCGGGATTAATATTTATTTCAAGCCGCACACCTTTTTGTACCGTAAAAGTTTTTTTAAACACATCGTCTTGAGCAGATGCAGTTACAGATACAAAAATCATCACTAAAAAAATATTCATCATTTTCATAATTCTTCTCCTCTTAATAAAGATTCAGCTACATTTTTAATGAACTGATTCCTCTCTACTTCTGTTTTTTGCTTTAATTCTCTTTTAACTTTTTGATCAAGTTCTATCCCCTCAAACCTCAATCCCGCAAGAGCGTTGATAGCTGAAACTCTGAGTCCTGAATTATCATCATGTGATAATACATACAGATATGTATCTCTCAGCTCTTCATCATACGGATACTTTTTAAGCGCCTCAAAGGCTGCCATTCTAACACCTGCATTATCATCCGTTTTAAGTGATGTAATCAAGGCTGCCTTTATCGCTCTGTCAGGGATTATATTCTCATCAACTTTTTTTGAAAGTTTATTAACAGTTTGGATTTTCAAGCCCGGATTATCGCTTCTTGTGATCACTGCGGCAAGCAGGCGCTGAATCGCTTCGTCACCGTAAGTCCCAGTGTATGAATATGGTTTGACTGTTTCAAAAGCAACTGTAATTCTGTTGTCACCGTTAAGATCATCCGAGTAACGAATATTGCCGATATTTAATCCCGAAGCCAGTATTTCATCAACGCTTATAACATCCGATCTGCTGTTTTCTGCAATCCGGCTTAGAGAAGGATTGAAAATGAAATACCCTATAACCAAGCCCAATGCCAGTGTAAAAGCGCTGCTCGCTGCAAGTTTATATCCGGATAATTGAAAGTGTTTCAGATTATCCAACAGTGATTCGAAAATTCCCGGTTTCAATTTTTCCTGTCTAATACTGCGCATAAGCCCTGCTCTTGATTGGCTCAGAACAGTATCAAAATCAATTGCCGGCTTCATATTGTCAAGCGCTGCAAATAATTTTTTCATTTCTTCAAACTCTGCACCGGCATCAGGAGAGTTATCAATGTATTCCATGAGAATAATCTCTTCGCGTTCCGATAATTCCCCCGCAAAGTAGAGCTGAAGCATTTCTTCGAATTCTTTTTTTTCCATTATATGAACCGGCATTACTTAATAATATATTTTAAATTATTTCTCATCTTATTTACCGCGGTGAAAAGATATCTTTTCACGGTGCCTTCATTGCACTCCATCATTTCGGCTATTTCCCTGATTTTAAATCCATTCATATATTTCAGAGTAAACGCCATCTTCTGCTGAGGAGGTAACTTGTTTAACGCAAAATTAATATGTGAAGACAAATCTGAACCAACAGCCTTGGCATCAGTACTATCGTCACTCTTTACCGTATCGGAAAACCTTATTGACTCGTCACCATCATAGGATATTTCACGGTCCAGAGAATCTGCATAGTGCTTCTTCATTTTTCTGTGAAATGATATGCAGACATTTGTAGTGATTCTATAAAGCCAGGTAGAAAATTCACTGTCGAACCTGAATTTTTTCAAACCCCTGTACACACGCATAAAAACTTCCTGATAAATATCCCTGGCATCTTCCTCGCTGTATCTGAAAGATGCTGCGATATTCAATACTGTTTTATCATGACGGTGCAAAAGTTCCTCGAAAGAGTGCATGTCTCCCTGTTGTGCTTTTTTAACTAATTCCGAATCATTCACTATCATTTCCACTGATTGGTTTGACTTCAGGAATCAAATAAGGTTGTATATAAGATATAAAATTATCGCAGACAGAAATGCATGTATTAAACTTAAATCAGCGAGTCTGTATCATTTTACTTTTGGGAAGCAAAATCCTCAACTTGTTTCCAGACTCTCATTAAATTCTTCGAGCAGATTTTTTCAATATCAGATTCGGTGTAACCTCTTTTCAGAAGCTCATAAATCAGATTCGGATACATTGACACATCTTTCAATCCCGTCGGTAATGTATCCCCGACACCGTCGAAATCGGAACCTAAACCTATATAATCAACACCAACCAAATTTTTTACATGGTCTATATGATCTGCAACTTTTTGTACGGTGGAATAGCCCACCGGATGTTTCTGTTGATATTCATTCCTGTAATTTTCAACCTGAGGATCATCTTTTGGTAGTTTATGCTCTTCTACAAACTTATCGACACTTTTTCTGTACTCGCTTTTCCGGGAGCGGTAATCCTGATCGATAAAATCGGAGCCGAAGTTAATCTGGATAACTCCTCCTTTGTCTGCAAGTATTTTAATCATTTCATCGCTCATGTTTCTTTCGAAACCGGGAGTAAAATGTCTGCAAGAAGAGTGTGAAGCGATAACCGGAACTTCCGATAGTTCAATAACCTGGTAGAAAGTTTCATCTGAAACGTGCGATATATCTATCATCATACCAACTTTGTTCATTTCTTTAATCAGTCCTTTACCGAAAGGGCTCAACCCATGCCATTTTCTTTCTTCATCATAAGACGAATCGCATATATTGTTACATTTACCGTGCGTCAGTGTAACATAGCGAATTCCCTTATTATGATAGTACTTTAACAGGTCGAAATTTTCGATAGGGGCACCGTTTTCCATGCCCATAGCGAGCATAACTCTGTCTGTGCTGTAATTTCCCAAAACATCAGCGGTTGATCTGATCATCATGAATTTATCCGGGTATGAAGCAGCTGTCTGTTCTACAAGTTCAATTAATTTATCCGCGGTTTCTTTTGCCTTAGGCGTACCTTGAAATCCCGGTGAAATATAAACTGCCATAAAAGCTACATTTAATCCGCCTTCTACTGCACGCGGGTAGTCAAAATTTCCTTTTTCAGATAAAACCGATAGATCCTGACCCCTGTTCAACTGCAAAGGGGCGTCAATATGAGCATCGATAATTAAAAGTTTTTTAGCCAATTCCTTAGCTTTCAGCATTAAACCTTCACTGGCAGCAACGCCTATAGTCACCAAAACTACCGCAAATATCAGGAGATAGTATTTCATAATCAGTTTCTCCGGTTTCTAATTTTATTTTTCATAGAGATTATAAATTAAAAAACTTTATTTATTTATAAAATATATAACACTTACATAATAAATTTTAATATTAACTCAAATAAACAGGAACTTTTTGATGCCTCGTCTTTTTTAACTAACTTTGAAATCCGTAAAATTTTAACAATTGTGGATTAGAATGAAAAAATTTCTGTTTGCCGGAATAATTATAATTTTAGCAGCCGGCTGTTCCGGGACACGCAACACCGCTAACATGACGCCTTCGGAACATTTTGATTATGCGATGGAATTATACAACGATGAAGAATATGAATTGTGTCTGAATGAGTTTCAGACTATACTTCTGCAGTATCCTGCAAGCACTGTAAATGATGATGCACAATACTATCTGGGCATGACATATTTCAACCGGGAGCAATATTTACTTGCGGCTTACGAATTCAGCAAACTTATCAGAAATATAACCGCCAGCTCATTCGTCCCGCAGGCTCAGTTTATGCTGGCTGAATCGTATTACCAGTTATCACCTCCCCCTCCTCTCGACCAGACCTATACCCGCAAAGCCATTGATGAATTTCAGGCATTTATCGATTTCTTCCCGGTAGATCCACGGGTTGAAGAAGCTGAAAAAAAGATAAAAGAAATGAACACGAAACTTGCGGAAAAGGAGTATAGAAGCGCGGTTATATATGAGAAAATGGAATATTTCAACGCTGCAATCGATTATTATCAGCTGGTACTGGATACCTATCATGATACTCAATATGCTCCAATGGCTTTATATAATAAAATTCAGCTTGAACTGGCAAAGGACCGCAGAGAAGAAGTACTTAATGATATCACAGACTTTTTACAAAGATACCCGGAACATCCGAGAGCGGATGAACTGAGCGAGCTTCAGAATACTTTACTCGCAGGCAATGAGTGAAATCTGTTAAAGAATCGGTTGTAACGATGACGGAGCTTGTTCTCCCTAATCATACAAACCAGCTTGGCAATCTGCTGGGAGGGCAGTTGATGCACTGGATCGATATCTGTGCCGCACTCTCTGCCTCCAAGCATTCCAACCGCGTCTGTGTTACTGCATCCGTCGATAGAATCGATTTTCATCACCCTATAAAAATCGGCGATGTTGTTACGGTTATTGCTTCTGTAAACCGGGTATTCAACACCTCGATGGAAGTGGGTGTTAAAGTATTCGCCGACAATCACGTGCTCGGCACACACAAGCATACAAATTCTGCTTTTCTTACATTCGTCAGCGTTGACAATGACGGCAAGCCGGTAAAATCCTCCGAAATTGCACCTGAAACTCAGGAGGAAAAAAGAAGGTATGAAGACGCCCTTAATCGAAGGGATTTCAGGCTAAGCAGACGGAGAAACCCGGTCGCCTGATCTGCATCTTATTATTCAGTACAATACGCATATGACCTCAAATGCCATTGATAAGCTATTGACCTTTAATTATTTTTTGAATAAACAAATTATGTGTATACATGAACTTTAAACCTCTCGCTGTTTTAGTAATATTTTTGATCTCAATACAATCATTCTCACAGAATCTTGATTCTTTGTACAATGTATTTATTAATCATTTTCAAGTCCCCGTAAAAGAAACGAATTACCCGGTTCGATCAGCCGGAGATAACAAATGCGGATTCGGACTTGTAAATGAGGTGCAGACTAATATACATTTATTTAATCCGCGACAGCAGGCTGTATTATCTGCTATGCTTGCACGCCCTCAAAAACACACAAGCATTATTAGTCCATCAGGATTCTTCAGACTCCATTATGATACCACCGGTGTTAACGAGCCAAAGTACTTTTCAGATTCCAATCTGTCGTCAAAAGAGCTTTTAAACAAATCGGTTGATTCACTGGCTGCAGCATTTGATTATGCATATGCGTTTGAGGTGAACTTTCTCGGTTATGATCCCCCCGGACCCGACAATGATCTGGGGGGCGACAATTTGTATGATGTTTACATAACAAATTATCCCGACTACGGTGTAACGATAACAGATGCCGGTTATAATTCAAATTACATTACGATTGAGAACGATTTCGTCGGCGGATTCGCTACCAGCGGTATTCATGCCGCACGTGCCACAGCAGCGCACGAGTTTCATCATTCCATACAGTTGTACAATTACGGCTATTTCGGCTCCGACAAAGCTTTTCATGAACTTACTTCAACCGCTATGGAAGAATTTGTTTATGATTATGTAAACGACTACTACGCTTATATGAATCAATATTTTACCAGAACAGATGTAACCTTCCAGGAACACAGCGGATACGACCTGGCAGCCTTTTATATTTTCCTTCAGCAGCATTTCGCCCAGCAGGGTAATCCGATGCTCGGTCATGAAATTATCAAACGCGCCTGGGAGATTACAGCCTCAAGCAATAATTCTCTGGAAGCTATTTCACAGGCACTTTTCGAATACGGCTCCTCTTTTAAAAGCGCATGGAATCTTTTCGGATTGTGGTGTTACTTTACCGGAAGCAGAAGTATACCGGGAAGTTATTTCGAAGAAGCTGTTAATTATCCGCTGGTGCAGCCTTATGCGTTATACTCCAGTATTCCGCCTTCAATAATGTGCAGTTTCGAACCGGTTACTAACAATTTTTTATTTTTTGAAATTGATTCAGATAGTATTACCGATACACTTGTTACTGTTCTTACCAACGCCGATATTGCCAGCGGTCATTTGTTCCCCTATACATCCACTACAGTAACTTATACATTAACCGATCAGAACCTTGCCGGCTCAAAAAAAATTGTTAATGAATACCGTTCAGTTATTGAAACTGACAAGCCGGAATATATACAGGAAGGTAATATCTTCTTCAATCAGATAGTTTCCGGAACCGACCTGGTTCGGGAAGTGCTTGATTATGCTTTCCCGCAGCCGTTTATATATTCGAGACATAATGTAATTTACATCCCCTCTGAACCGAACAAACTTGAGTACGCCGACCTGAATATATACACAACAGCAATGGATCTTGTTTATTCGGGAAAAGAGGAAATAATTGCTGGCGAGAAAATTGTGGTTAAGTGGAACGGGTTAAATAATAATGGGGCAAAATTACCTACTGGTGTTTATATTTATGTTACCAAATCAGGCGACAAAGTTACTAAAGGAAAGTTCGTAGTTTATAATGAGTAATTATACCCTTGAACTGAAAAACCTCACAAAGATCTTCGGCAGACGGCTGGTATTTAAAGATATCAATTACAAATTTGAAACCGGTAAAGTCTATGGTATAGCTGGTTCAAACGGTTCGGGCAAATCAACCCTGTCTAAGTTAATTATCGGAATCTCATCACCCACAAGCGGCAAAGTTTTGCATAAATTTAACAATTCAACCTTGGATGCGGATTATTATCACAATCATGTAGGATTCGTTTCTCCTTACCTCGTTCTTTATGATGAATTTTCTGCTGAAGAAAATATTGATTACTTTTCCAAAATAAGAGGAGTTCAAAAAGACAGCAGCCGGATAAGCAGTCTGTTCGAAGAATTTAATTTAACGGACAGGAAAACCGACCTGTTGAAAGGATATTCTTCAGGAATGAAGCAGAGAATGAAATTCATTTTCGCGCTCCAGCACGATCCTGAATTATTGATTTTCGACGAACCCACATCCAACCTTGACAGCAAGGGAAAAGAAGCAGTATATAATACGGTTAACCGGCTGAAGAACAATAAATTAATCATTATTGCTTCCAACGAGGATGCCGATCTTAAGTTATGTGATAATATAATAAATGTAGAAGAATACAAATCATAGTTTGTTTATGAAAGCATTCGCTCTGTTCAAAAAAGACTGGCAATCAGAACTGCGTACCCGCTATGCTATAAACGCGCTTGCTATGTTTATACTTGTAACGATAAGCGTAATTTTGTTCTCTATCGGTCAGGAAAATATTTCGGAGTATTTAACAGGCGGTTTGCTCTGGGTGGTAATTTTTTTCTCTGCAATGTCGGGACTTTCAAGAGCATTTGTATCGGAGGAAGAAAGAGGCACCACGTTAACACTTCAATTAATCGCTAAACCCTCCACCATCTTTTCCGGAAAGTTACTGTTTAATGTACTTCTTGTATTTATAATGAATACGGCGATCACGATCTTATTTTTTCTATTATTCGAGTCATTTATTATTCGTGATTCCGGCACTTTTATACCATCCTTCATACTCGGCAACATCGGTATTGCTGTTTCTTCCACAATAATTGCAGCTATTATATCAAAAGCCAGCAGCAAGGGAACATTGTATCCTGTTTTATCTTTCCCTATTTTACTTCCACTAATACTTACCCTGCTGGAATTAACAAAATTCTCAATCGACGGACAGCCATTGGATGAATCGCTGATAGAGCTCACCGTTCTTTTCAGCTACGATATGATTATGCTGACTGCAGGTTACATGCTCTTTGATTTTATCTGGAAAGATTAAAGAAGCAGTATAAGTTTTGTTAAACAAATTCGGGAGAAAGAATGATGTTTAACTTGTCTGTAAACGATTTAAAGACTCTCTGCCGTTTGAACATGTTTTCAGTAAAGAATGAAGATATGCTTTTTTTCGGTCTGCGCGGATGTCTCCCTCTCGACGAAAATAATTTCGAATTCGGTACCCATCACCGGCTTGAACTTCAGGAAACAAATAATACAAACCCCAGATGCACAATAGCACAGTGGAAATATAAAGAGGATTCCTTTGCGGTTTTTCCCGCGAGCACTGTACCTCATAAAAAGTATGTAAGCAAAGCACTGGAGAAATTCGGCTCGGGCGCTAATCAATTAATGACGGGTTATTACAGTGATTACAGAAAAGGCAGACATAAAGCGGGATCACCAACCGGACATGACGCATTCAAACAAACTGCCGGAAGACCCGTCCGGAGAACTGCGGATGATTTCGACTACGACAACGACGACCGCGTGGAATTCTCAAACCCCAACGATAACATGCACGCCGGATGGTGCCAGTCGATAAACAGCGACAGCTACGCAAGTGCCGGTTGTCAGGTTATAGTAGGATATCCCAGGTGCGACAAACGAGGCGACAATAATGCTGCGGGCGCCTGGAAAACTTTTCAGGAAAATGCTTATGCGCTTACTCAGGATAGCTTCCAGTACATACTGTTAAACGGAAGAGATGCATTGAAAGTAGTACAGCTTAAGAACCAGACCATAGCAGGCAGGCTCCGTTACGGTTCCAGCGGCGAAAAAGTTGCCGAGCTTCAGAATATTCTCAAAACCATGGATTATTACGAAGGTAAAATTGATATGAACTTCGGAAAACGTACATTAAACGCTGTTATGAATTTTCAGACAAATGTTTTCGGATCCAATGAAGATGATGGCATAATCGGTCCGAGCACTGCAGATGTACTGAATCTGAAGTTACACAAAATCAAAATTTTAGATTAGACTATTCAAAGGAGAACTTCAATGAATTTTTCGATTAATCTTTTATGCACAATATGCCTTTTGCCTCTTATAACGGCAGCACAAACTTCCCTGCCGGCTTTCTTTTCCGATAACATGGTTCTTCAGAAAGGTGCTCAAATCATAGTATGGGGCAATGACTTACCTGGTCAGCTTGTTAAAGTTAAAATTGGTGATAATGAAAGTTCAGCTGAGACGGATGAAAAGGGCAACTGGATCGTAAAGCTGCGCGACATGAACTACGGCGGACCATACGAGATGATAATAGAAGGTTCTTCAAAGATCAGATACAAAAACGTAATGATAGGTGAGGTATGGTTGTGTTCCGGGCAGTCGAACATGGAAATGCCGATGGTGAGCAGCTGGGCAACGGTAAACAATTATAAACAGGAAGTTGAAAATGCCGGGTATCCGGATATCAGATTAATTACTATACGAAGAAACATTTCAAAGCGACCTCTTAAGCAGGTTGATACCGATGGATGGAAAGAATGCAGCCCTGAATCCGTGAAGGATTTTTCGGCAACGGGATATTTTTTCGGAAGGTATATATACGAACAGTATAAGGTGCCCATAGGATTAATCGTCAGCTCCTGGGGAGGTACTGTTATTGAGTCGTGGATAAGCGGAACATCCATTAAAACTCACGATGATTTTAAGGAATACATGATACAGCTTGAAAAACAACTTGCATCAGATAAAAGACCGGATGACGAAGCTATGTTTGATCTTTATTCGGGCATAATAAAGGAATTTAATAATAACAAAAAACAACCGATCGAATCGCATTATATTAATGATTATATTAATTTCAGAGGCGAGATGACATCCGATTGGATGGAGATTAAAGCCCCTCAATTATGGGAAGAACAGAATTTTACCAGGGATGGTTATGCGTTCTACAAAAGGTCGATAAAACTCCCGGATGATTTTTTAAACAAAGATTTAATATTATCTGTGCCGGCTATCGACGACAATGATATCGCCGTTGTTAACGGAAGTGTAATCGGTTACAAGGAAGGATATGCCGATTCACGTTCATATAAAATTCCGGCTGAAATTAATAACTCATCTGCAATAGAATTACTTTTTCTAATACTTGATACCGGATACGGCGGCGGTATCTGGGGCGATGAAAATAAATTCTTTCTTCAGGAACTGAATACGGGCAGAAAAATTAATCTTTCGGGAATCTGGGAGTTTAAATTTCTGGCAGAGTACCCTGGTCCGAACAGACCTACAATGCTGTACAATGCAATGATTCATCCCTTAATTCCCTTTGCAATAAAAGGGGTTATCTGGTATCAGGGTGAATCGAATGCTGAACGCGCGTATCAATACAGATCGTTAATGCCTTTGCTGATAAAAGACTGGCGCACAAAATGGCAGCAGGGAAATTTCCCTTTCTTATTTGTGCAGCTTGCGGCATGGAAAGAAAGAAACACCGAGCCGACAGATGATGACTGGGCAGAACTGCGTGAGGCTCAAATGATGAGTCTGTCGGTTCCAAATACCGGCATGGCTGTGGCAATTGATATCGGGGATGCACAGGATATTCATCCGGGAAATAAGCAGGATGTGGGCCGAAGACTGGGAATTGCAGCGCGTAAAGTCGCCTACGCCGAGGATATTGTTTTTTCCGGACCAGTATTTAAATACATGGAAGTAAAAGATAAAAATGTAATATTGAATTTCGACCATGCCGGCTCCGGGCTTACAACTGCAGAAAATGAAGAGTTAAAGGGTTTTGCAATTGCGGGTAAGGATAAAATATTTTACTGGGCAAATGCCCGCATTGATGGCAACACAGTTGTTGTAATGAGTGATAATGTCCCCGAACCGGTTGCAGTCAGATACGGCTGGTCAGCTAATCCCGAATGCAACCTTTATAATAGAGAGGGGTTGCCTGCTTCTCCATTCAGGACGGATGACTGGGACGGCATAACGAAAGAAAATAAATAGCATTCGGGGAAAGATGGTTATGTAATAACTTGCCGGGAAATAATTAAATAAATATTCATAGTCAATATGAATTATTTAATTTTTACTTCTATTTTATATGTACAAATTTTTTCGGAATAGGTCATGAAATTAAAAGGGAAAATTTTATCCGGCTTTATAATACTGGTTATTATGCTTACAATAGCCGGAGGCTGGTCGATATATGAATTGGATAATGTCGGCTTAACAATCAATAAGATCCTTGACGAGAATTATAAGAGTATTAATCTGTCGAAAAGAATGACTGAAGATCTGGAAAGGCAGGATAGCGGAATACTGCTGCTGATGCTCGGAAGATGGAAAGAGGGAAGAGAAATTTTATCGAAAGCAGACAGTTCATTTAATTCAAATCTGAATTTCGCATTCAATAACATTACTGTCCCCGGAGAAAAAGTAAATCTCGACAATATCAGTGCGAGTTATTCAGCTTACAGGAATTTATGGGAAAAACCGATAGTCGACACGGATAAAGAAGGAAATTTTGATTGGTACTTTAACAGGATGCACAAAGAGTTTATGAAAGTTAAATATGCCGTTCAGCAGCTCGCAGATCTCAACGACAAAACGATGTACGAAATTGCCTCGGCGGCTGAACAGCGTTCGAACAGAGCTATAATGCCGGGTATAATTGCAGTACTCTCATCAATACTTTTTACAGTAATATTTGTCTATTTTGTTAATTACTATGTCGTTAATCCGATTGTAAATATTACTTCCCGTGTGAAAATGTTCATCGAAAAAAACAGACCGTTTACCGTCGAAATTGAAACCAAAGACGAACTGCTGGAATTGGCAGAATCAATAAAAAAATTGTGCGAATACGAAAGTGCCAGGGTTAATACAAAATGAGATTTCATGTTGTGCTCAGATATGTTGCATTCGCGTTGCTGCTTAATTCTTTTTTCATGGGAGTCGCAACAACTATATCGTTTTTTAATAACGATTCGGCAGCAATGCCTTTATTATATTCAACACTTATTACAGCGTTATTCGGAATCTTTCCGTTGATATATGTTCCTAAGTCGGGCAACATTTCCAACAAGGAAGGATTGCTGGTTGTGGTGATAAGCTGGCTGTCATCTTGTCTTGTAGGATCGCTTCCTTACTTGCTCTGGGGCGGTGTTTTTTCTTTTACAAACGCATGGTTTGAAAGTGTATCGGGTTTTACAACTACCGGTTCGACCATTCTGGTAAATATTGAAGCCCTCCCCGACAGTCTGTTGTTCTGGAGAGCAGCTACTCACTGGCTGGGTGGTGTAGGTATTATAATATTTGTTTTATCGGTACTGCCTTTTATGGGTATAGCAGAATTAGTTTTGTTCAGAAGCGAAGTCTCTTCCCTTGCTCAGGAAAGCTTCCGTCAGAGAGCCAGAAATGCGGTGCGCATTCTTGCGGGTGTTTATCTTGGCTTAACAATTCTGGAAGTAATTGCTCTGAAACTATGCGGTATGAACTTGTTCGATTCGATAATACACTCTTTTGCTACAATAGCCACAGGAGGCTTCTCAAATAAAAATTCAAGCATTGCCCATTATAACAGTCCGGTTGTAGAGATCGTAATTATGATCTTTATGATTCTTTCGGGGCTGCATTTCGGACTGCTTTTCACTGCGGTTACCGGGAATATTAAAAATATTTTTAATTCAACAATTACCAGATTTTATATTATCTCAATGCTTGTTGGTATAATTATTACCTCTTTAAATTTATACGGTACAAATTACGACAGCTGGATTGATTCGTTAAGGTTTTCTTCATTTCAACTCCTGTCACTGGGTACATCAACAGGCTTTGCAACTGCCGACAGCTCTGTCTGGCCTGCTTTTACACAACTTATCTTAATCTTCTTCACATTTCAATGTGCCTGTTCGGGATCAACATCGGGCGGAATTAAAGCAGACCGCATCGTTGTTTTGTTTAAATCATTTATTCGTCATCTTAAACAGTTAATGCATCCTAATGCGGTAATTCCAATCAGGATTGAAGGGCGCGCTGTTGATGATAAAATCGCATCAAGAGCAGTTTCGTTTGTAATTTTTTATATCGCAATTGTTTTCATTTCAACATTATTATTATCGCTCCTTGGTATAGATTCATACTCTGCTTTTACGGGATCGGCAGCAACTATGGGAAATGTGGGACCTGGATTCGGTTCGGTAGGCTCCGTCGGGAACTACAGTCAGATCCCTCAACTGGGCAAGTGGATATTCAGTGCAGATATGCTCCTGGGCAGACTTGAAATTTATGCTCTCTTTATAGCACTTACTCCAGCTCAATGGAAAAAATCAGTTTCATATTAGTCATAAATCATGATAACATTTTTTGTGCTACATTCAACTTTGGAGCCGCAGTCTGATGTAAAAGCCAGACTGCTGAATGAGATTACGCGGATAACTGACTTCAATGAAATCCGGTTCAACGGATTTGTACAAAACGAGTCCGATACTGAAATTAATTTAGAATTGTATGACGGCATGGTGCTGTTCATTGCTACTGGTGGTACGGAGCAGCTTGCACTCGAGTTGATCAATAAATTTAAAAAGCCAATTTTAATGATTGCAAATTCTCAGAAAAACTCCCTGGCTGCTGCAATGGAAATTTTCGGGTATCTTAAAAGTTCCGCCATTTTGAATTTTCACTACTGGGAATCCGATTACAAAACACGGAATATTATTTCAAGTTTTATCAAAGTGGGCAGTACAATAACTAAGATTAATAACTCGGTGCTCGGATTAATAGGCACTCCTTCCGATTGGCTGTTAACATCGAAAAACCACAGCGGTTTTGGCAGCTTTAAGACGAAAATAATTAATATCGAAACAGAGGAGCTTATCAGGAAAGTAAAACAAATTGATGATCGAGCGGTTGCAGCACTAAGTGCAAAACTTAAAGAAAAATACGGAAGTACTTTGGTAAGCGAAGACTCTTTAATAACATCCTTAAAAGTTTACGCTGCACTGAAAGATCTGATTAATAAATATCAATTAACTGCTCTTTCCATAAGGTGTTTTGATCTGCTCGAACACAATTATACTTCCTGCATAGCGATGAGCATGCTGAACGATGAAAATATAATTTCGGGTTGCGAGGGAGATTTGGAAGCGGTCCTTTCTATGATGTTGGGAGCATATCTGACCGGAACACCCTGCTGGATGGCTAATCCGTCTGCACTGGATTCAACAGAAAATACACTCGTACTGGCGCATTGTACAATACCCTCGCGAATGTTGAGCGATTTATCGTTGTCAAATTTAACTACACATATGGAATCCGGATTAAGCACTGCGAATCAGGGTCCCCTTTTGAAAGGCACAGTAACAATTTTCAGAATAGGTGAAAACTTTAAGAAATTACTTGCTGCTAATGGGAGAATAATTGATTCCGACATGCGTATTCCCTCGTTGTGCAGAACCCAGGTAAAAATTCAACTTGAATCTTCAGTGAATGAATGGCTTCATAATTCGGTCGGTAATCACCAGGTGATGGTTTATGGAGATATAACCGGCGATCTGAGTCGCTTTTGTAAACTCACAGGGATAGAATTCAATTGGATAAATAGTTAATTACTGCCCTTTAAAAACTTTAGATGTACGGACATCAGAATTATCGTTATTAACAAAACTGCGTTTGTGGCTGCTTTGTTTTAACTGTAAAATCTTCAATTAATTTAGATCGGATTCTCACTTTTTTCACAATTTCACTCAATTAAACCGATTGTTTTCCGATTATATACTGTATAATTACAGACCAATTTCGCCTATGGATTCTGACATAAGTTTTGAAATAGAATTGCTTAATAAGCTGGATAATATATTCTTTGCCGTCGATATAAAATCGCAGAAAATGATTTATTCAAATGGACCTGCAAAAGAAATTATCGATGATAATAATCAGGGTCTGTGTTTCGAGATTCTGCTTGGGAAAAAGGGTATTGATAAATGTCCATTCAGAGAAACATTTGAAAGCTGCTGCGCAAATCCCGGAGATGAACTGGTTACAAAAGAAATATACAACGTAAAACTTAACAAGTACTTTGAATTACGAACCAGAAAAACCAAGTGGCTTGACAACAAACATGTTGTCCTGGGAATGGCAATCGATATAACCAAACGAAAAGAATCCGAAGCCGCATTAAAAGAAAGCGAAGAAAAATTCAGATCAATATTCGAATCATTTATCGATATATACTTCCAGGTCGGTTTGAACGGATATTTCAGTCTTGTCTCGCCTTCCTGTGAAGCAATTACAGGTTATAGACCCGAAGAGTTATACAAGACGCACTTTGAATCCATACTTATAAATCCTAATTACGAAGACAGACTTATTTACCAGATTTACACAAAAAGAGAACTGTCTAATAAGCAACTCACTCTAATAAAAAAAGATTCTTCGGCTCTTCCGGTTTCCTTAAACTGTAAAATTATATATGACGGTGAAGATAACCCGTTATATATTGAGGGAACTATACGTGATAATGTTGACAGAATTAATGCCGAGATGCAGTTTACCGAAGCGCTTGACCGTGCTCAGGAACTTGAAAGAATGAAAAGCGAATTTGTTTCCAACATGAGCCACGAGCTCAGAACTCCTCTTAATGGTATTTTGGGCTTTTCTCAAATTATGCAAAAAGACGGTTCATTAAATGAAAAGCAGCTTGAAGGAATTGAAATTATTGAAAAGTCAGCATCTCATCTTCTCTCACTTATAAATGATATTCTTGACTTATCCAAGATTGAAGCCAACAAGATGGAATTAGTTCATGCAACATTTAATCTCACCGATTTAATTAAAACCGTTCATGAGATGATTCAGATAAGAGCGAATTCAAAAAGAATTGCAGTTGTACTTAATAAAAAAACCGATATCCCGGGAGTGGTAATAGGCGATAAAAAAAGACTTGGTCAGGTTTTGTTGAACCTGTTGACAAATGCAGTAAAGTTTACTGATTTCGGCACAATATCATTTAATGTATCTTCTCATGAACACAAAATAAGATTTGAAGTAGCCGACACTGGTTTTGGCATACCCGAAGATAAGATCAATGAAATTTTCTCGCCGTTCAGCCAGTTAGCCAACAACACGATGAAAAGTGAAGGAACGGGTCTTGGTCTGTCTATCAGCAAAAAAATAATTAATAAAATGGGCGGTGATATTTTTGTCGAAAGCACTGTCGGTAACGGCAGCAGGTTCTGGTTTGAGCTTGAAATGGAAGAGGTCGACGACAGCAGCGACAGTAATCATATAGATTTTCATCGAATAATAGGATACGAAGGAGAGCTCCGAAGAATATTGATTGTAGACGATTTACCCAATGACAGAAAACTTATTAAAGCTTACCTCCAGCCTAAGGGATTCGAAGTAATTGAAGCTTCGGATGGTATTGATGCATTAAAAATAATTGATAAGATAAAGCCCGATCTGATACTCCTTGATTTAATAATGCCCCTGCTCGACGGTTATGATTTCGCAAAAGAACTGAAGAAAAAGAATTTAACGGTACCGATGCCTTTAGTTGCTGTGTCTGCATGTAATCCCAATGAGGTTGTGGATAAACTTGAAGAAATAGGTGTTGCCGATTACTTATTAAAACCGATAGATGAAAGTTCGCTGCTTCAGGTAATTCAAAGAGTACTTGAATTAAAATGGAATTACGATAAATCCGAATCAAATGAAATAAATAACCGGGTGGAAACAGCAGAGGAAATTAAATATCCGTCCGAGAAATTACTCGTAGAGCTCAACGATCATATCAGCAGAAGAAACTTCAGCAAACTTCATGAAGTGCTTACTGACATTGAAACCAGCAATAAAGAATTCATTCCGTTTGTGAGGAAAATCAGAAAACTGGCAAACTCGTTTAATTCGAACCAGATAAGAAAAGAGTTAAGAAAAATAATCGATACTACTTATGCAGGAAGTTAAGAAACCGAAAATACTTATAGTTGACGACATGCCCGAAAACCTGGCTGTTCTGTTTAATCTGCTTAACAATAACTATGAAGTTATTGCTGCAGAGAACGGATCAATTGCGCTCGAAATTATAGAGAACGACAAGCCCGATATAATTCTGCTGGATATTATGATGCCTGATATTGACGGATACGAGGTATGTAAAATTCTTAAAAATTCACCGGTAACAGAAGATATTCCTGTAATATTTATCAGCGCATTATCTGAAACAGAAAATGTTATCAAAGGACTTAACCTTGGGGCAGTGGATTATATAACCAAACCGTTCCATCAGGAAGAAGTGGTGCTGAGGATAAAAACTCATTTGAAGATCAGTGAACTTACCAGAAAACTTGAAAACTCAAATAAACAGCTCGAGAAGAAAGTAAAGCTGAGGACTAAAGAGCTGGAAAATGAAATTACCGAAAACAAAAGAATGAACGATGCTCTTCAGGAAAGCGAAAAAAAATTTAAGGCACTTTTCAACGGAGCGCCTGAAACAATGCTGCTTATTGACTTTGAATCGGGCGAGATAATAGACATAAATGCCGCCGGATGTCTGCTTCTTAAAGCCGGATATGATGAAATAATTGGTACGAATCATGGTGAAATCTTTGTGCCATCAGACGAATCGGAGAAAGCAAACATCAACAGTATGTCAGAATTCAATAAAAAACGAGTATTTGCAAACAACTTACGAAAATTTGACGGGGAAATAATACCTATTGAAACTGCTGTAAAAGCAGTTCTTGTGGAAGGCAACCTGTACATGCTTGGAATTGTACGTGATATAAGCGAACGAGTAAAGTATCAGCGCGAAATACTTGAGGCAAAAGAGAAAGCTGAAGAAATGAACAGACTGAAATCAATTTTCCTGGCAAATATGAGTCATGAACTCAGAACACCGCTGATCAGCATCCTTGGTTTCTCGGAGATATTACTCGAAGAAGTTGGCGGTGAACTGAAAGAAATGGTTGAAAATATTCACGTGAGCGGAAACAGGCTTTCGGACACTTTAAATTTACTGTTGAGACTTACCGATATTGAATCAGGGAGTATGAAAGCTGTTAAAAGGGTAATTTATCCTTCCCGACTAATAAAAGAAGTGATTGACGACTACCTGGAAGAGCTTCAGCGAAAGTTGCTGCCGGTAAGATTATACCTTGATGAAGAGGCTCAGATTGAGGCTGATGAAAACATGTTCAAAGAAATTATACGTCATATTTTCAAAAACGCGATCAAGTTTACCAAGCATGGCGAAATAACGGTTTCTTTAGAGGTGCAGAAAGAGTTTGAAGAGGATATAGTCAAAATTATTATAGCGGATACCGGAATAGGAATAAAACCTGAATACATTGATTTGATATTCGAGCCGTTCAGACAGGGGTCGGAAGGTAATAATCGAAATTACGAGGGAACCGGATTGGGTTTGACAATTGCCAAGAGATGTCTTGAACTTAATGAGGCGGGGATAAAGGTTGAAAGTGAAGAAGGGGTCGGAAGCAAATTTATATTAACCTTTCTCCTGTATAATAAAAAAGTAGAATACAGTACCGAAAATCAAATGAAAGAAAGTTTCAACAAGTAATGATTTGTAGTACTCACAGCATGATCTGACACCCCATACTATAAGCTACATATTAACTGTAAGATTGTAACCAATGGTTTTGTCTTCAGCAAGATACTTAGTTTTATTAAAAGTATTCATGGGTGTTTTTCCATCACAGTTACGTCTTCCATGCGGTTGTTCTTCGTTATAATGCTTGATAAATATATCCAGGTCAGTTTGTAATTCTTCCAAAGTTTTGCAGATCTTTTTCCTGAAAGCTTTCTGATAAAATTCATTAAGTACTGTTTCATGGAACCTTACCAAATACCATTAGTTTTACCGTGGTTTATGTTTTCTGCAGCCAGGTATAACTCATACACATGACTTTTTCTTTTACCGCAGCACCCGGTGCCTCTGTCGGTTAATCTTCTCGGTTATTTAACCTCATTAGCCTCAAAGAATGGTAATAGTATGTCTGCGGCTACAAGGGCGGTCCTGCGGTCTTAGAGTTTGAAGAAAGCAACTCCGGAATACCCAAATATCTTAAATGCCATGCTGATGTTACAAAGATGGTTGAAAAGTTCTAATAAACCCGGTTTATTCCTGATTATCTTTTCTTCTGTGCTCACCTGCCCGTCCTGCAGGCGGGTCTGACTGCTCCTTCTGTTTTTTATAAGTTATTACTTTTTAAAGAGAAGTGTCAGATTATATTGCAACTATCACAAAGTGATTACAGTTGTACTGAATCAGCCATATCGGCGAATGCTTCCCTGTAATTGGAAGTAAACTCGCCCAAGGCTTCAAGTGACGGGAAGCCGAGAATATCAGAAATACCAGCTTCAAATGAAATGTCGTTGTCCCAATACGTATTGCCGATTTTAAATTCCTGAGTCATGCAGTCGGCAAGGTGAACGATAGAGCAAAGCAACGGATTCTGCCTGGATTTTTCAGGCTGATGATGGAATTCAAGAACTTCACATAACTCCGCAGGCAGAGCCCATTTTTGTGCGAGAAATTTACCGATATACTCGTGAGTACAGCCCATAATTTGCTGCTCAGCCTCATAAAAATTCTGATTACCGCTATCCATCATTACAAGAATTTTCGAATATTCATTCGGGAAATGTTTGATGAGCAGTTGAATTCCCAGGTCATGAAGCATACCGGCGAGAAACGCATCGCTCGCAATTTCAGACATACCCAGTCTCCGTGCGATATCCCGCGATGCTGTCCCTACAATCATGGAATGTTTCCAGTAATCCATGAATTTAAAATTAGCTGATGAATTAAACCTGATTGTATCGGATAAAGAGATTGCTGTAACAATATTGCCGATTTCTTCGCCTCCGAGAAGAAGTATCGCAAATTCAATCGATGATACTTTTCTCTGCAGACCAAAGAGAGGCGAATTAGCTACTGTTAACAGTTTTGTAGTTAGTCCCTGATCTTTACTTATTGTATTAGCAAGTTTTATATTATTTATTGTTTCTTCTTTTAACAGACTCTGTACTTCAAATAAAATTTTGGGAATGGTCGGAAGATTGCGCAATTTTTCAAGTGTGTCGATTATCTGGGATTTTTTGGAAGTTTCCTGCATGCTATACCCGTTTTAGAAAGTAATTACTCAACTCATTTTCGAAATTAAAATCTGTTTGTTTAGCATAGATTTTATTTACAAATTAATCCTAACTTAATGCATTAACACAAGATTAATATATGAATTTGTTATCAAATTTTTTTATTTTTTTCAGAACCGGAAAGCTCGTGTGCAGGATTAAAATGCAGAGTTTCAGATAAATCCGGGACTACTTTAATTCAACTACATTAAATTTAAGTTAATATGAAATTTCATAGTAAAATTACGATACCCGAACCCTTTATCTTCAATCTGATGAAACATCACCTCGGATATTTAAAAGATAGGCTGCAAGGTATATCTTCGCCAGACGGTTTCAATATTTTACTGGAGGATCTGAATGTAATCGGTTCGTCTGTTTCAGATTTATATATCGGTTCGCTGAATCCCCTGGAAATCGTTGATTACATTCATCAACACCTGATACGTAATTCTATCAGCACTCAATCATATTTCGCGGATTGGCTGAAGCTTTTTAACGGCTTTGCTTTTATATCTCTTCCTGATAATTCGAAATGGATTTTAAGATACGGTAATGAACAAAACAGATATATTCATTTACATCCCGGGAAATATTCCGAACACACTTTACGCGTTAAAGCTTCTTCATTAAAAACTGCTTTGTGTGTTCTTGCTTATTTAAGAATTACTGCCGGTGTGAAACTGGAAGCCAGTCTGATAAATCAGTTACGCACGAAATACTTAAAAGATCCACCGATAAAATATTTAGATAATAACAGCGGTGTCGGAAGAGTTATTTCAATACTTTCCGGCTAGGTTTATTTAAATAATTCAATTATTCTTTTCATAGATAATAACGGGCGGATTATAAAAGCATAAGTTTTAAAATTAGAACACACAGATAACGATCCGGAAATTTTTTAATGCCGTAAAAACCGTCCGGGCTAATTATAGGTTTTAAAGTAATATCTTCCGCCTATAGTAAAATTAGTTCCGCTGAAGATATCGCGATAGTACATCGAACTGTCATCAATATAATTATATACAGCTTCTGCAAACAAGCTCAGGTTTGATTTCATCAGATGTTTTTCGATTATTAATCCTCCAAAGTAACCATAGAACCATTCGTTTTCCAGCAACTTTATTTTCTGACCCGAATGAATAACTGCTTCCTGATTTATCATGGTATAAGTCAATCCGCCAAGTATACCGAGCACAAAATCTTCATAAACAAGAATGCTGTACTGCAATCCACCGTTAACCACTAATTGATTCATAGACGCATCAGCTAAGCCTATATTAGTTATTGTCCGGAATTCAGTATCCAGGTATGAATTATCAAAATACCCGCGGAAATCGCTCCTGGCTACATAAACAGATTTCAAGTAGAATGAAAGTCTGTCGTAAATCCGGAAGCCGATACCAATTCCTCCCCCATATCGCTGAGATCCGAGATTATCAAACCCAGCTCCATCAGTATTTTTATAAAGACCGAAGTTTGCAGATAAATAAAAAGAATTCTGCTGAAATCTATTTTGTCCAAAACTGAAGATGAGGGGGATAATGAGAATTAAAAATAATATTTTTTTCATTTTTACCTCCGACAACGCAAAAAATATCCAATCAATTAATTCTACGCAACACATAATTTTTTACACATAAAGGAATAACAAAAAATATTTAAAATGTCATATTTTTGACAGAATCCTTTAACAATTAATCGCATCTTACAATGCGAGGTAATATAAAAAGAGTAGAAAGGAAACAATAATGAAAAAAGCGTTTATAGCTCTATTTCTAATATTTTTTGCTGCATCATCCGGCTGTGCGAGCGATGTGGATGCTAAAGATCCCAACGATCTTGTTTGGCATACCAAGCTTGAAGATGCAGTTAAAATTGCTCAAAAAGAGGATAAAAATATTCTTGTCAATTTTACCGGATCCGACTGGTGTGTATGGTGTAAACGTTTAAGCAAAGAAGTTTTTACACAAAAATCTTTTGCAAATTACGCAAATGAAGAGCTTGTGTTGGTAAAACTCGATTTTCCCAGGTCTATACAGCAGACAATGGAAACTAAAAAATATAATGAGATGCAGGCATATAAATACGGCATAAGAGGTTTTCCGACAATAGTTCTTTTAAACGAGGAAGGAAATCTGGTTGGTAAAACCGGTTACCAGGCTGGTGGACCGGATAATTATGTAAAACACCTGGAAGCATATTTTACAAGGAACTGATAAAACTTTACGGCGGGATGATATTTTTTCATCCCGTCCTTTTTATTTCATATAATTCCCGATCGTCTTTTTAATTTTCCGGGCATACCTCTGGCTTATCTTAATTATAATACCTGTATCTTTCATAGTTACTCTGTAAGTGTAACTTGTGTCGTGTTCTATCTTCTCAACATATTCCAGATTAATGATAGACTGACGATGGATTCTTACAAAATAATTCGAAGGAAGAATTGACTCCCAGTTTTCCAGCGTGCGTCTCACCAGCAGTTTATTCCTGCTCTTTAAATGTATCTGAGTGTAGTCCTTCATGCTTCTGATCAGAATGATATTCTTTAGCGGCAGGAAAGCAGGCGAGTTCTTTTCATTAATGAAAATGTAACCATCGTATGTCAACTCTTTCTTTCCGGGGGTTGATGTATTGTGTTCTTCTGGTTCGGACTGTGATTTAAGACTACTGCCGATAATAGACGCACGTTTGGTTAACTGCGTATTGATTGAATTTATTAATTCATCCCTGGTAAATGGTTTAGTAAGGTAATCATCAGCTCCTAATTCCATTCCCTTCCTCTGGTATGCTCTCTGAGTTTTAGCGGTTAAAAATATAAATGGGGGCATCTTACTGCCGTAATTCATCTGTAAATTTCTTATCAGTTCAAATCCATCCTGATCGGGCAGCATGATATCGCAAAGAATTATTTCAAATTCATTTTTTTTCAACAACTCAATTGCCTCGCCGGAGCATGCAGCGTATAAAACCGCAAAATTTTCCTCTTCAAGCAGAGACTGGATATTTTCAGCCAGTAAAATATTGTCCTCAATTAAAAGAACCTTTTTCATTTCCACTTCTCGATAACAGGTATAAATACACTTACAACTGTTTGTTCATTAAGCTTGCTGTTAATGGAGAGTCTCCCTCCATTTAATTCTGCCAGTTTAGTTGCAATTGCCAAGCCCAGACCAGTTCCTTTTTGTTCATATCTTTCGCGTTCAAATTGCTGAAAGAATCCGATATTTGCAATTTGTTCTTCCGTCATACCTCTTCCTGTATTTTTAACATCAACACGGCAGAACTTTTCTTCAATCCTGATGTTAATAATAATTTTAGAATCCTTATCACCGAATTTAAATGCATTATCTATCACTTCTTTAACAATCAGAGAAATATCCTCAAGAGTTATATCCAACCGGGTTTTGTCCAGAGATTTAAGAAGTATAACCCTCGCTGCATCGTATTCCTCGGCGGTTTTCTCTACGATAGCTTCAAGGAGACGGACATCAATAGTTTCCCCCTTGTTCTCGTTATAATTTTTAACCTCGTCAAGGTCCGAATAAATCATCTGAAGTTTTACCACCAGAAGATATCTTCTGAGGATTTCCATTAATTCCAACCCGGCAGAATGAACAATTTTTGCCGAAGAAGATATGTCTGAACAGTGCGAGTATTCACACCTTTCCGCCTGATCGATAATTATTTCCGAATATCCGAGTATCGATATCAGCGGATTATTAAGTTCATGAGGTAAACAAAGAGCAATGCTCTTTGTGAGTTCTTCGGTATGTTTCTTAAAAACCTCGTTTTTTTTGAGTCTTGAATGAATTGAATTAAGCAAATCCTGACTTGAAAAAGGCTTAGTCAGATAATCGTCGGCTCCCAGGTCCATTCCCCGTCTTATATCTGTTTTATCTGCTTTTGCTGTTAAAAATATAAATGGAATCATCGATAGCAGCGGATCGCTGTTGAGCGTCTGCTTAACTTCATGCCCCGAAATATCCGGCAAAAGTATATCGCTTATAACGAGATCGGGGAGTTCATTTTTTATAAGCTCGATCCCCTGTTTACCATCTTCGGCGTGAAAGACAAAAAACTCTTTTTCAAGTATTTCTTTCAGATTTTCGCCAAGCAATAAGTCATCTTCAATTAGTATAACTTTCTTTTTCATAATGTATGCTTGTTTTAATTTATTATAATCCGATTGTTGGTACTACTCAGAAAATCAGTTAAGGGGGAGTTTTACAATGAATGTAGTACCTTTACCAACTTCGCTTTCAAATTCAATTGTTCCTTTATAAACTTCAACCGATTTTTTTACAATAGCCAGTCCCAGTCCAGCTCCTGAAATACTACCCACGTTGGATGCTCTGTAAAAATGCTGAAATAAATTTTTATAATTCTTCTTTGGGATTCCTATGCCTTCGTCTCTGATCGTAAATTTTATCTGATCATTTTCTATTTCAGTTCTGAATTTTATTTGACCCCCGTCGGGTGAATACTTAATCGCGTTTGACAACAGATTTGTCAGAATCTGCCTGATTAATTTAGAGTCGATACTCAGCATACTGTTTTCTATTTCGTACTCCTGATTGATAAAGTGATTTTCAGATGCCGTTACCATAACATCTTCAAATATTTCGTTGCACAGCGACCTCAAATTTATTTTCTCGGGTTCGAACTCAAGCTTGTTTGTTTCGGCTCTGTTTATGGTCAGTATATCATCCAGCATTCTGGTCATGAATTTAACTATGCTTTTGATTCTGTCAATATGATATTTTTTCTTCGATTCCGAATTCGTTTTATCGTAATGCTGAATTAATTCTACCGAACTATAAAGTGTTGCGAGAGGTGTTCTGAACTCGTGTGAAGTTGAGGATATGAATTGTGATTTCAATTCATTTAACTCCTTTTCTCGTTTGAAGGCAGATTGTATTTTTTCTATAGCCTGTTTTTTATCGGTGATATTAATAGCATATTCAATTATCCTTTCAACATTACCCTTCTTATCAATAAAGGGAAATCCATAAAATTCATAGTATTGTATATTGTCTTCGTCAATTGAATAAGCTACTTCTTTTGCAAACGGACTTTTTGCAGCTAGCACATTCTCATACGTATACGGCGTATAATCGAGTTTGATTCTATTGTTCCTATCCGTTTTAATGTAAGGGTGATATGGTGAATCGCTCTTTAAGGCTGCCTTGTTTATCAGTTCAATATTATTCCGGACCACATTAAATACACAGAATGGATTTGTAAGAGAATCAATTACCGTTGTTAGAAAATCATGCGACCTTCTTTTTGTCCTGTAAAGCATATAATTAATAACAGCTATTACAAGCAGAAGTCCCGCTACAAAGAGGCTGAAAAAAATTATCTGCCTTTGCTCGTCAATTAAATAATCCTGAATCTCTTTCTCTTTTTTTTCGGTCTCATATTTTGCATTCATCTCGGCAATAAGTTTCTGTTTCTCGGTGCTGAATATAGAATCGTTCATTTCCTTATGCAATTTATAGTAATCAAGCGCTTTTTTATACTCCTCGTTTTTCGAATGAATTTCATGAAGATGCAGGTAACTCTCAAGCTTAACATTTTTCAGGTCGTTTTGGCTGGCAATTTGAAGCGCTTCGTTTACGTAATTCAGCGCAGAGTTCAGCTGCCCCGATTTTATCTTTGTAGATCCGATATTATTTAGCGTATTTGCTAAGCTCCATCTGTTGTTCAATTTGCGGGAGATATCGAGTGCCTTCCCGAAATAAACAATGCTTTCGGAAATATTATTCTGGGCTTCATAAACAGAAGCGATATTGTTCAGTGTATAGGCAAGTATTAAATCGTTATTTAATTTTTCGAGGAGCTGCTTTGCGCTAAAAAAATTATCCAGAGCTTTATCATAGTCTTTCATATAATAATTTATAACACCGATATTCATGTAAGTATTCGCAGCTTTGTCTTCATCATTCAATTCTTTAAATATTCCGAGAACTTTCAAATAAATTTTAAGCGCCTCCGGATAATCCTTTAATGCTTCGTTCACATTTGCTATATTTCCCAGCGCACTGGCTTCACCACGTATGTAATTTATTTCTTCGTAGATTCTTAAGGCTTCATAATGATATTTTAATGCCGCCGGGTAATCCGACATATATTTATATGCAACACCAATTCTGTTAAGTATATTTGCTTCGTCTTTAAGTCTTCCGGGACCTTTGTATATCCCCAGCGCCTTTTCATATTCCCGTATTGTATTTTTATAATTCCCGAGATTCTCTTCAATAAGACCTTTTTCCAGGAATACTTTTGCGAGCAACGTATCGTTATTAAATTTCTTAGTTTCAGCTTCACACTTCGAAAGTAAAATTAATGCGCTGTCCTGCTGGCTGAGCCTGTTGTAAATCCGTCCTAAAAGCAGAAATGCTTCAGCCTTATCAAATGAGTAACCTTCCGATTCTGCTATATCGATTGCCGAAAGAATTAATATTCTTCCCGAATCCGGATTTGATTCTGTAACCTCAAATGCTTTTTGATACAGAGAATCGTATGCGGAAAATTTGATTTTCTGAGTGCGTATTTCCGGATTACAATTTACAATTAAAAGAAATCCTGCAATACCGGTAATTGCTTTTAAAAGTGTACGCATTTTTCTATTATATTAAATATGAAATACCTAAGCTGGCTGGGTGGAAAATAAAACCGACGAATTTTTATCAGGACGTATAATCCGATATTAAAAAAATACAATAGTGCCTGAAAAATCAAACACTAATAGATAAACGAAGAATAATTGAGTTAAACGATGTCATATAGTCAAGTTTAATATAACATCATTCATTAAATCTAATCAATTACTGATTGAGCCGATGCACATTTTTTCATAACAGGAAAATATAAAAAGTGAATGATAAATGGAATTTAAATTAAAGCTGTTTCATTATTTATAGCATTTAATAACATCCGGGTATCATATCTTTTGAAACAGCTTTAATTTATTAAAAAACCTTCTCTGATTAGTCCTCCTTTTTAAGAAGCAGCTCAACCATATCCATCACCTTATTCATTTTATTCATGGTAAGGTCGAATGCCTCGGAGGATAAAGGATCGAGTCCCGCCTTTCTGATCAGATTGATCGGATAATCAGAACTGCCTCCCTTGAGTATATTATAATATGCATCCACAGCCGGTTTTCCTTCATTGATAATCTTTTCAGCAAACGCTGTTGCATATATTAACGATGTGGAATACTGGTATACATAATAAGTATAGCCTATGAAATGAGGTATATAAGCCCATTCGTACTGTATATAAGGATCAACAAACATAACACCCTCGTCATGTCCGTAATATTTCTTAACTATATCATAGTATATCTTACTCATAATTTCGCCGTTCAGCGGTTCTCCGGCTTCAACTTTTTTGTGTATTTCCCATTCGAATTCAGCAAAAGAAACCTGTCTGAAAATTGTTGTTCTAAGAAGTTCAAGATAGCTTGTCAGCAAAAATATTTTTTCATCTTTACTTTCCACAATATTCAGCAGATGATTGTTTAAGAGGTTCTCGTTGCACGTTGAAGCAATTTCAGCCACGTACGTTGAATATGTTGAATACTGAAACGGTTGATTTTTATTCGAGAAGTAAGAATGCATGGTGTGCCCGAGTTCATGAGCAAGGGTTGAAATAGAATTATAATCATCATTCCAGTTCATTAAAATATACGGATGAACATCATATGCGGCACCCGAAGAATATGCTCCGCTTCGTTTCCCTTTATTCGGGTAATAGTCGATCCATCTGTTATTCAGCGCTTTATCAACCGTACTCACATATTCTTCACCCATCGGCTCTAACGATCTTTTAATCAGCTCTTTTGCATCCTCAAGATTATACTTGATATCAACTTCTTCTACCATGCTGGTATAAAGATCGTAGTAGTGCAGCTGATCCACTCCAAGCATGCGCTGTTTTAATTTCAAAAACCTGTGAAGGGTAGGCAGAGAATTATGAATTTCCTTAATTAAATTTTCGTAAACCGATACGGGGATGTTGAAATTATCCATGCTGGATTCAAGGGTTGTACTATAATTTCTGTTCTTCGCATACACCCAGTCAGCACGCACTTTTCCTGCAAGGTTTAAACCAATGGTATTTTTAAATACTCCAAGGTTTTCAAAAAAGGCTTTAAAAACTTTTGCTCTGTCTTCTCTGTTATCTGAAGTTCTGAATCTGACGAAGTTCGGATTGGTTAGCTCAATTTCTTCGCCGTCTGTTAAGGTTGCAATAGCATACGGCATTTCAGCATTATAGAAAGTGCTGTAGACGTTGCTCATAGTACCTGTTACCTGTCCGAAACTGGCGAGAATCTGCTCTTCTTTTTCCGACAAAGTATGATCACGCTGACGCTGTATATCATCAATTGCGATTTTATAGTCCAGCAATTCAGGCTTGCCGCTATAAAACTTTTCAATTATCACCGGATCAATTTTCAATATTTCCGGATTGATAAACGAAGCAGCTTCACTTAATTTGGTACCTGCATCTTCCGCTTCCTGAGCCAGGGATTCATTTTCACTAACGTTGAGGTCTTCATCCTTTAGTCGGTTGGCATAAATTGTAAGTCTGTAAAATTCCTTTAAAATATCGTACGTAGTATTTAGCGTATAGTATAAATTGTCCGCACTTTCAGCCAGTCTGCCCTGATATTTTTTTATATCAGGTATTCTTGAAATGATATCGTTTTTAGCTTTTTTCCAGTCGTCGGCACCAGAGTATAGATCTGATAAATCCCACTTATACTTATCGTCGATATTAATTCTCTCTTTAACCTGTGAATAGAATGTGTTGGAGATAAATAAAAAGAACAGCATTATGAATAAAAATTTTTTCTTTAACATAGGAGATACCCCCTGATAATTTGTTAAACACTGTTTAAAACTAAGCATTTCCCGAAATTTGTCCTATCGGAACGGCTCAGAATGATGTCAATTAAGACGTTTCAACGAAACATTTTCCTTGGCTTTAAACTGATTTTTGACAATAAATCTTTACAAGCAAGAGGAGAATAGAGAGAACGCTATTAAAGTAACGACAGGCATTGAAATTTCACTTAATTAATACGAAATAGTATTCCCGATATAAATAAAAGCAGTGTCAACAAAGGAATAAAATTGCTGATAAATATTATTGCAGTATTTAATCAAAATACAACAGGCTAAAATAAACCTGTAACATAGCCGGGGTTGTTAGTATTATTCTTAAATAAGCTTGTAAACCTGTTTACCACTTTATTATTACTGACTGCCATACCGATTGCTTTTTTACTTCCGATTAAAATAATCAGTTTGGATGCCCTGGTAATTGCAGTGTACAATAAATTACGCTGAAGCATTATATAATGAGAGGTAGTAACAGGCATTATAACGACAGGATACTCGCTGCCCTGACTTTTATGCACAGTAACGGCATAAGCTAGCGTCAATTCATCGAGCTCATCAATACCGTACTGCACAATTCTGTCGTCAAAAGAAATGTTCATTATTTTTGCGTCATCATCAAAACTAATTATAAATCCAATATCGCCATTGTAAACTCCCTTGTCATAGTTGTTTCTCAGCTGCATTACTTTATCGCCGTTTTTAAATTTTCTTTCGTTGTATGAATATAAGACCTGTGATGTATTCAGATTTTCCTGAAAGAGTTTATTAAGGTAATTTACTCCCACCTCACCTTTGTACATGGGCGATATAATCTGAATATCCTGCACAGGATCAAAGCCAAGCCTTTTCGGAATTTCTTCCCGGCAAAGATGGAGTATTTTTTCGGGAATAAGAGAATTATTTGTTTCCCCGAGAAATGCAAAGTCGGTATTGCGGGAATTTTCGAGCGAGGGCATTTCTCCCCGGTTTATTCTGTGCGCATTTAATACAATATCACTTTCTTCAGCCTGTCTGAATATCCTGGTCAATACTATTGAGGGGATTTTCCCGGAGTCAATCAAATCTTTCAATATATTACCCGGACCTACCGATGGCAGCTGATCAACATCACCGACGAAGACAACTGTTGTAAGTTCGCTGATTGAAGTAATTAAGTGGTACATCAGATATGTATCGATCATAGATAATTCGTCAACTATAAGAAGGTCACATTCCAGCTTGTTGAATTTATTATAACCGAAGGAATTATCCGATGGATTATACTCAAGAAGTCTGTGTATCGTTTTAGCTTCCAGTCCAATCACTTCCGTCATTCGCTTCGCTGCTCTTCCGGTTGGTGCGCATAGTATAATTTGCTTCTCCCGACGCTTATAAATATCAATTATCCCTTTCAGAGTTGTTGTCTTGCCTGTTCCCGGACCGCCGGTGATAATCAGTATATTATTTACGAGCGAAGACTTTATTGCAGAAAGCTGCTCCTCCGAATATACAGATCTGATAAGCGAGAGAGATTTTTCATCCTGCCTTGTTAATTCTTTTGGAACCGCCAACAGATTTTCAACAGACTCTTCTATGCCCCGTTCAGCATAGAAAAGATCTGATAAATAAACGCAGTCGTGATGTTTAATAATCACTCCCCGATCTTCAAGTTCCTGAACAATAGGATCGGAATAAGCCAGCTCAAATTTTAGAAGATCGCTGCAATAATTAATCAGATCGACCTCGGGAGAATAAACGTGTCCGTTCTTGGCTATCTCATTGAGCGCAAATACAACTCCTGATTTTATACGTTCCGGATGATGATCACTGAATCCGAGCTTCTTCGCTATGTTATCAGCAACTTTAAATCCGATTCCCCAAACGTCGTTAATAAGCCTGTAAGGATTTTCAGATATTATTTCGGGAGCATTGTCACCGTATGTTTTATAAATCTTAAGCGAATAAGCAGTGGAAATCCCGTGCCCCTGCAGAAAGATCATTACATTCTTAATGCCCTGCTGTTCCTTCCAGCCCTTCTCTATTACTTTCAGTTTCTTTAATCCGATACCGTCAACTTCCAGAAGCCTGCCTATGGAGTTCTCAATAATATCAAGTGTATCTTCACCAAATTTGCGTACAATTTTTTCCGCGGTGGATTTACCGATACCTTTTATTAATCCTGATCCCAGAAAATTGATTATACCGGCTTTTGTTGTCGGGTAAGCAACAGTAAAGCTCTCCGCCTTAAATTGTCTTCCGTATTTCGGATGTTCAACCCAGGTACCAGTAAATTCAACTTTATCGCCCTCGTTAAACTTAGGAAGATTTCCGGTTACGGTGGATTTATTCTCAAGACGTAAAACCGAGTAACCATTATCCTCGTTGTAGTAAGTATATCCTTCTACTATGCCGGAAAGAGTATCCATTTTATTATAGATTAATTGATCTTAACAGATGACTTCAGAGTTTAGACTAATAATATATCCACTTTTAATAAGCGGTTACAATTGTTTTTTATTGTCGTTTCTAAGCGCCTTCAGAGATTGATCAGCCATTTTTGCAGCATCTGTACCGGGATATTTTTGAGAAAGGTTCAGCCAGACCGATCTCGCTTCAGTTGTATCACCTCTTGCGATTGCTATTGCACCCAGATTGTAGTGAGCCTGAACTTCATCTTTATTAACAGCGATTATTTCCCTGGTAATGTCTTCTGCTTTATCAAATTCTTTAAGCTGATAATATTCATAACCGAGTGCAAACATAACGTCAACTCTTGCCGGATCTTTGTCCAGTATACTATTAAATAATACTATTGCCTGGTCTTTTCTATGCGCCTGCGACAGCATGTTGGCAAATTCCAAAACCTTGGCGGTATCATCCGGATTATTAGCAACATATTCTTTCAGCTCATTATATTTCCGCATAAAATCAGATCTCACATTCCCCTTTGACGGGTTTTCTCCGTCCCCCCGATGAATATCATCATCAGGCATATTTTGGTGAAAATTTACCGTTGCTTCCGGCGGGCTAGTCTGTGTTATTGTGTTAAATATAAAAATACCGCCCAAAACGACAATAATTGCTGTGACATATATATAAAGAGACCTTATCTTCATTGTAATTACCTGTCCATTTTATGATTTATACGGGATAAATATAACAATTACATTAAAAATATTTTAATGTATAAAATATTTACTTTCACGCTTGATAAAAGTAAAACACTTTCTTAAATTAGATAAAAACATCGTGTTATAACGGTATAACTATATGAAAGAAGAAAAAGAAAAAAAAGAAATTTCAAGAAGGGAATTCCTGGGCAAAGCCGGTACGGGTGTAGCCGGCAGTTATTTTATACTTTCCTCTTTGAAGCAGGCTGAGGCTGTCGCAAAAGAAAATCCTCTCCAGCCACCGGAGACATACTTCGGTAATATTCAGGTTCAATTGACAGTAAACGGCGTAAAGCACAAGGTCAGGGTGCACACTAATACTACCCTTGTTGAATTATTAAGAGACCGCTTATCACTTACCGGAACGAAAGTGGTATGCAATCACGGCGAATGCGGTGGTTGCACCGTAGTAATTGATAAAAAAGCAGTTTATTCATGCCAGATGCTTGCTCTGGATGCAGACGGGAAGGATGTAACAACTATTGAAGGATTGTTAAAGGGAGAAGAGCTGCACAAGGTGCAGCAGGCATTCATCGATAAAGACGGGCTTCAGTGTGGTTTCTGCACTCCGGGTCAGATTATGTCTGCATATGCTTTACTTCTGAATAATCCGGACCCCAGCGAAGAGGAAATAAAAACTGCGATGGCAGGAAATATCTGCAGGTGTTCTGCTTATCCCAAAATTAAAGAGTCCGTTGCAGAAGCGGCAAGACTTTTAAAAGCATAGTTTAAAATGGAGGGACAGAATGTCTCGCAAGGTAATTAAATCTGTTACTAATTTGTACGACAAAAAAATCGAGAGGTTGGCTGAAGTCCCCGATGAGAAGCTCCCGCCGCTTAAAAACAATAAAGAGCTTAAATACATTGGCAGGGGAATCAGCAGAATTGACGGCTATGATAAGGTGAGTGGTACAGCTGTGTTCACTTTCGATAAGATTCTGAAAAATATGGCTCATGCAAGGATACTGCGATGCCCGCACCCGCATGCAAAGATCAGGAAAATTGATATCACAAAGGCAATGAATATAAAAGGTGTTATTGATATAATTACAAAAGATAATACCGAAAAAATAGACTGGTATGACGGCGACACATTCATTTTTGATGAGCATTTACGTTACCAGGGCGATGAAATCGCATGTGTGGCTGCAGAAAATGAAGTGATAGCTTCAATGGCACTGAAGAAGATTGAAGTTGAGTATGAAATACTTTCCCATGTAACTGATAAAATGACTGCCGTTAAGGAAGACGCTCCAAAACTATATGACTGGGGAAACATCTCCCCTGATGCAAATCCTGCAAAATATAACCGTGGCGATTATGAACAGGGATTGAAAAATGCAGATCAAATAATTGAAGAAGAATACAATACACAGTTTGTAATTCATAATCCGACCGAAGTACACTGCAGCACAGTAGACTGGAACGGCGACCATCTTACAATATGGGACTCGACACAAGGTATCTTTGCCGTTCGAAACTCGGTTGCAGCAGCATTAAAAATACCTCAGAATAAAATCACGGTTATTAAAAAATATATGGGCGGAGGATTCGGGGCAAAACTTGAAGCGGGCAAATATACCGTTATGGCTGCCTTACTTGCTAAAAGGATCGGACGCCCGGTAAGAATAACTATTGACAGAAAAGAAATGAATCTGGCTGTGGGTAACAGACCGGATTCATATCAAAGGCTTACAGTAGGTGTAAAAAACGATGGTACTCTTACTGCGCTCGGCATGACCATGTACGGTGCGATGGGTGCTCATCGTGACGGAGCGGGATGCCAATGGCCATTGCGGTCTCTTTACAAATGTCCCAATGTAAAAGTTGAAGAATATCATGTGGCGATAAATACAGGAAGGTCGAGACCATTCCGTGCACCGGGGCATGTGCAGGGAACATTTGCATTCGAATCAATAATTGATATGGCTGCAGAGAAGATTGGTATGGATCCGATTGAGTTCAGGCTTAAAAACTACGCTGAAGTGGAAGCAAACTGGGAAATACCCTGGACTACAAAATTGCTTAAGGAGTGTTATAAACAGGGAGCCGAAGCAATTAACTGGAAATCAAAAAGAAATAAAAAAGCAGGTGAAGGTAAGGGTCCGGTTAAACGAGGTGTAGGAATGGCATCACAAATCTGGTGGGGAACAGGCGGACCTCCGGCATATGCTACAGTTAAACTTAACCGGGACGGCAGTGTTCATGTATTATCCGGAACCCAGGATATTGGCTGCGGTACATATACAATACTCGCACAGGTAGCGGCAGAGGTATTAGAAATTCCGGTTGAACGTATCACTGTAAGTCTGGGCAATACGGACGAGCATCCGTACGGTCCTTCAAGCGGCGGAAGTATGACTGCATCATCGGTAACTCCAGCAGTATATGACGGTGCGCTTCAGATAAAAGCGAAGCTTATGTCGGGTGCATCGGCTTTACTCGGAGTTCGGGAAGATAATCTGGTTTATTCTCAGGGAGTTATATATTCAAAGGATGATAAAAACAAGAAAAAATCTATTCAAGAGGTTGTAAGGGAAACTCATGAACAGATTTTAGTTGCTACGGGTGCACGAAACGCACGACCGCAAGGTGTAATGTTAAATTCTTTCGGTGCTCAATTCGCCGAAGTTGAAGTTAATTTAGAAACAGGTAAAGTAAAGGTGCTTAAAATTGTTGCCGCACATGATATTGGCAGGACAATTAATAGAAAGCTTTTAGAGAACCAGTTTCACGGAGGAATTATTCAGGGAATAGGTTACGCCTTGCTGGAAGAACGTGTTATCGATCATTATACCGGTAAAGTGTTAACGACCAACCTTCACAATTATAAAATGCCCACAATAAAGGATGCCCCCGAGATTGAAGTTATTATTGTCAGCGAAGGTGACGATCAAATAAGCGCAATCGGGGCAAAAGGCATAGGCGAACCAGCTATTATTCCCACAGCCGGTGCAATTGCCAATGCGGTTTACAATGCAACCGGGGTAAGAATCAGAACTCTGCCTATTACACCCGATAAAATATTAAACCAGGTATACAATATCGGATGATTTCCGAAATTGCAAGAAACTAACAAAAGATTTGCCGAGGAACGACATGACTGACTTTGATTACATACAACCAACGACACTGCAAGAAGCAAGTAAAGTTTTATCGTCTGATGGAATCAACACTTTGATTTACGCCGGCGGTACTGATGCGCTAAGTTTGTTAAAGAATGATATCTACAAGCAGCACAAGGTATTAAACTTAAAAAAGATTGAAGGCTTAAATTACATCTCTTTTGATAAAACAAACGGGCTCCGGATTGGTGCTTTAGCTACAATTTCGGAAATCGGATCAAGTCCGGAGATTAAGGAAAACTATAACATAATTCACGAAGCGGCTAATGAAATTGCATCACCGCAGCTGCGGAACATGGGTACTCTCGGCGGTAATTTATGTCAGCGACCCAGATGCTGGTACTACCGGGAAGATTTTGACTGTATCAGAAAGGGGGGCGGAGAATGTTTCGCATATGAGGGCAGAAATAAATTTCATTGTATTGTCGGCGGAGGACCTTGCTATATAGTTCACCCTTCCGATATGGCTGTCGCTTTACTGGCTCTGGATGCAAAAGTAGTTATTCATTCAAACAACGGCGAAAGAACTATTCCGATAAATGATCTGTACGTACTTCCACAGGATGATCCGATGAACGAAACCATATTAAAACCCGGAGAAATCGTAAAAGAAATTCAGGTTCAACCTCCTGTTAAAGGGATAAAAAGCGGGTATGTAAAATTCAAAGAGCGCGACACCTGGGATTTCGCTGTTGTTAGTGTCGGTGCTGTTATCAATTCAACTAACGGGATAATAAATAATGTAAACATTGCCTTTGGAGGGATTGCACCTAAACCATGGTCGGAAAAAAGCCTGAATAAAAGTTTATCCTCAGTTAGAATCAACGAGAATGAGCTGGAAGGTAAATTAAAAAACTTGTTCAGCAACGCCGAGACTCTGTCGGAAAATGCTTATAAAGTACCTCTGGTAAGAAATTTAACGAAAAGACTTTTATTACGTTTGGTACAATAAGTTTATATTTATCCGAAATTTTTTTCTTGTCCGTATCTCACCGCCTGCATTTCCGCTGCAATACTAATAGCAATTTCGGCAGCCGAATCACCACCTATTTTCAATCCTATGGGCGAATGTATTATAGATTCATCGAACGTAAAACTCAAATCCTTTTTTAAGTCTTTCCTCATTTTAGCGGCTTTGCTTTTCGATCCTATTACACCAATGTACTTCAGTTTTAGTTTGCGCAATATTAGAGTTCTCAACACTTCATAGTCGTATTTATGACCGTGGGTTAATAATAATACGAAAGAATTTTCGGGTGGTTCGAATTCATCTGCATATTTCTGGTAGTCGTTAAGTATAATTTTATTAGCAAGAGGATTTGTGTTTTTATCCGCGTACTCTTCCCTGTTGTCGATGAGCACCACGTAGTATCCGATGCCCGATAATATCTTAATCAACGCCTGTCCCACATGCCCTCCGCCGAATACAAACACGTTCGGGGTTTTACCGAAAGTTTCATAATATACTTTCATCTCTCCGTTGCAAGCCATCGGAACAATCTCCGCTCCATTATTAATTACTTCCCTGTTTGAATTTAAATAGTATTCCTTCAGTTTATTTTCGCCCAGATTCATTAAACAGATTGCATCTTCTTTTACTTTAACTTCAATGGCGCCGCCTCCTACTGTTCCCATTGTTTTCTTATCAGGAAGTATAAGCATCTTAAAACCGGGTTTTCCCGGGGAAGATCCCTTGCTTTCTACAACGGTAGCCATTACGAAAGTTGAATTTGTTTCAATAAGCTCGCCAGCTTTTTTCATAATTTCCATGTTTATTCCGCTCTTCTTATAATAACTATCCTAATTTAAAAAAATATGAATCAAGAGAGTAAATCTTTATTTACAAAATGGATGTGATGATTAAATTAATGTTTGCACTTCAGCATTCGCTAAAAATCCTTATCTTTTAGTATCACAAAAAACTCTCTTAATATTTGAGCACTAAAGAGAAAATAAAATCAGCCGCATTAAGCCTGCTCTCGAAGGAAGGTTATTCCGGAACATCGATGCGTAAAATCGGCAAGCTTGTTGGTATAAGAGAGAGTGCGATTTATAATCACTATAAATCAAAGGATGCTATAATTACAGAAATATTTAATGATATAAAAAGTAAATCGGGTTACACTGATTTGCTTACCGATGAGCTGCTTGATAAACTTAACAAACCAAAAGAATTCCTGAAAGATTTTTCATTTATGCTGCTGGAGAGATGGGCTTCGGGTCTGGAACAGCAGATGTTCGGTTGTGTGCTGGTTGAACAGTTCAATAAACGATATGACAAGGTTTCAATTAATGACTTGATTGCGGAGATGAAAAAAATATGGGAAATGATATTCAGGGAAATGATCAATTACAAATTCATCAGGGAAAACAATCCGTCTGTGCTGGCTGATGAATTTATTGCCCCGTTATTTTTTATCAGATTGAAGTACTTTACAGCAGACGATAAAGAAAGAATTAGTTATGCTGAAAAAGATCTATTAATCCATATCGATTTTTTCTGGGATTCAATTAAAAGATGATTGCCATGTCAACAGAAGTCCCATTAAAAATAAACATTGAAGAAGCACACCGAAGAATTAAACCGTATATTCACAAAACACCGATTTTCACATCATCGGCGATAAATGAAATTACAGAAAGTGAATTGTTTTTTAAGTGCGAAAACCTTCAGCGTGTCGGTGCTTTCAAAATGAGAGGCGCGGTAAATGCTTTGATGTCATTAAGCGGCGTCCAGCTTCAAAAGGGAGTCGCAACGCATTCTTCGGGCAATCATGCTGCTGCCTTATCGCTTGCAGCCAGGATGAATGGAATAAACGCCTTTATTGTTATGCCGAGGACTGCGCCGGGAATTAAGGTCGCGGCAGTTGAAAGTTACGGCGGCAAAATTACTTTCTGCGAATCTACACAGGAAGCGAGAGAAAAAACATTAGAAGAGATTATCAATAAAAGCGGAGCACAATTTATTCACCCTTACAATAATTACCGGATTATCGAGGGACAAGCCACATGTGCAAAAGAAATTCTTGAAGACCTTGAAAGTCCCGACTTTCTGGTTGCCCCGGTTGGCGGAGGCGGTTTACTGAGTGGCACCTGCCTTTCTGCAGCATATTTCGGTGATAAGGTTAAAGTTATTGGGGCTGAACCTTCAGGTGCCGATGATGCATTCAGATCGATAAGGGACTCGGTTATATACCCCTCGATCAACCCTAAAACAATAGCCGACGGGCTATTAACTTCATTATGTGAACGAACTTACGAAATTATCAGAGAGCACGTTTATAAAATACTTACTGTTGAAGACGAATTAATAATTAAAGCAATGAAACTTTTATGGGAAAGAATGAAGCTAATAGTTGAGCCTTCCGGCGCAGTTCCGCTTGCCGTTGTGATTAAAAATCCGGGTTTGTTCCGTGGAAAGCGGGTTGGATTAATAATATCCGGTGGGAATGTCGACATTCAAAATCTCCCGTGGTAATGTGATGTATTCCATATTTCGTTTTATTGTTAAATATATATTTTGATAATTTTTTATATTTGACTGTAAAATAATAATTGTAAAAATATGACTAAAGTGAGAATTTTAATATCTGATGACGATCAGACCTTGTGTTATCTCCTGAAAGAGGAACTTGTAAGCGAAGGATATTCGGTCGATATTGTGTTTGACGGTAAATATGCGATTGAAAACCTGAAGAAAACATCATACGATGTATTACTGCTTGATCTTGAAATGACCGAGGTCCATGGTGAAGAAGTTCTAGCCTACGTTAAGGAAAATCATCCGAGTGTTAAAGTCATAATATTAACCGCAAAAACCGACATGAGAACAGCCATCGACTGCATTAAACATGGTGCTTACGATTTTATTCCCAAGCCATATGAATTCGGTCAGCTGGTAGTTGTAATCGAGAGAGCCCTTGAACACAGAGATCTCCTGGTAAATAATGAAATATTAAAATCCAGAATAGATAAGTCGGTTCCACATTCAATAATTGGTGAAAGCAGGGCTATTAGTGATGTTATTGGACTTGCAGAACGTGCTGCAAAATCAGATTCAAACATTTTGCTGGAAGGAGAGACCGGAACCGGAAAAGAATTGTTTGCGGAATTTATACACAAGAATTCGAATCGAAACAAAAAGCCCCTTGTGGCAATAAACTGTGCTTCTCTTCCCGATCAATTAATGGAAAGTGAACTTTTCGGTTATGAAAAAGGCGCTTTTACAGATGCAAAGACATCCAAACAGGGATTGGTGGAGATTGCAAACGGCGGAACACTATTCCTCGATGAAATCGGCGAATTAAGCCTTACACTTCAACCTAAATTGCTTCGCTTTCTGGAAAAAGGAGAATTCAGAAGAGTCGGCGGTGTAACTAATTTAAGTTCCGATGTAAGGG
This sequence comes from Melioribacteraceae bacterium, assembly GCA_016927595.1. Classification (GTDB taxonomy): domain Bacteria; phylum Bacteroidota; class Ignavibacteria; order Ignavibacteriales; family Melioribacteraceae; genus PGYT01. Next base: position 48,151 of record JAFGMI010000011.1, read on the forward strand.
TGATAGGTGCAACAAATAAAAACCTTATGGAAGAAGCTGAGAACAAATCTTTCAGAAGAGATCTGCTTTTCCGGCTTAACGTCATTACTCTTACAATTCCTCCTTTAAGGGAAAGAGGTAAAGATGTAATACTGCTTTCAAATTATTTTATGCAGAAAAATACTCCTTTCAGAAACTCGAAGTCTCTGTCGAAGGATGCCGAGACAGCTCTGCTGAATTATTCGTGGCCGGGAAATGTGAGAGAACTTGCCCATACCATAGAAAGAGCTTTAATTTTTTCCGACAATGATGCTATAAAAGTAAAAGATTTAAATCTGCCTCAAACAAGCGCATCATCCGGTGATGGACTGTATGATGACCAGGGAATGATTTTAAGTCTTGATGCTATTGAAAAACAACACATCATCAGAGTACTGGATGAATTCAGCTGGAACCGTGAATCAACCGCAAAAGCGCTTGGAATTGCACAGAAGACGTTGTATTCCAAGATTAAAAAGTACAACTTAAAGTAAGAATGAACAGCGATAAAGAAGTTACTATCAATCTCTCATCGGATTCAACATTAGAAATTATAAACGTACTCAACCTTCCGATAGCTTTTGCCGATGAGCATTATAAAATCAGCTGGTATTCTCATAAGTTTAATACGCTAATCGAAGGAGATATTCAAGGTACTGAACTTACGAAGCTCTTTTCCTTTAACCCCGATTCATTAAAAGAAAATGAATTATATAGCGAGTCAAACCTCTTCTGGGAAATCAGGATCAAGAGAACGGTGGATTTTTCAGAAAAGTACAGATATATTATTTTTCTTGAAGAGAAAAGTCATGTATCCTCAAAACTGAAAGAAAGAATAAAATCAATTAAGAATTTCGCACACGATTTAAATAATATTTTAACAAGCATTACAAACAGCGCATCCGTATTAAAAACGGAGATCGGAGCTTCCGAACGCACTCTGCGGTTATTAAACAATATTGAATCCAACTCACTGAGGGCAGCCGATATTATTCATCAGGTTCTTTCACAAAGCGACAAAAAAGAGACTGTAAAGAAAAGGATTGATGTTAAAAAACTTCTGGACGAGTTAAGAAATTCCTTGCAGAATATTATTCCGAAAAACATAGAGATGGAATATATATATGATGAAAGCCTGTACCCTGTGACGGGGAATCATTCTGATCTATACCGCGTGATATTGAATCTCTGCATCAATGGTTCTGAAGCGATAAAAAGAAAGGGCAGGATAATTGTAAAAGCTTCAAACGTAAAATCCGATGATAATCCTGTTTTGCAGGCTTCCAAGTATGACAGTTTTATTAAAATAACCGTAAAAGATAATGGTACGGGAATTAAGAAAAGTTATCTGCCGCAGATTTTTAACCCCGGATTTTCTACAAAGATAAAAGCTAACGAGTCTGGACTTGGTTTAAATATAGTGAAGGAGATTGTAAACGAACATGGCGGTCATATAATAGTTGAGAGCCGCAGATGGTTTGGGACAAAGTTTACAATTTACCTGCCTGCACGTGTAACAGTTACAGAGAGCGCCGGAAGATTGCCTGAAGACATCAGCATTCTTATCGCTGATGATGAGGTTACCATACTTGATCTTTTAACCGAACTTCTCGAATCTTACAATTATAATATTATTAAAGCAGTCAACGGTAATGATGTAGTCAAACTGTACAAAAAAAATCCCATTATTGATCTGATTATTATAGATAGAAAGATGCCCGAACTTGACGGACTGGAATGTATATCAAAGCTTCAGGAGCTGGGTTACAGTAACCCGATAATTTTAACTTCAGGATCTCAATCCGTTCATGAGGTCGTAACCACAAACGGAATAAATATTGACAAGATAATAACTAAACCGTATGATTTTGAGGAATTATTGGAAGAAGTAAAACTGCTTCTGCAAAAAGCTACTTCTCAGAACTATCCAGATCAATCATCTTAAGATTATTAACGTAATCTGTAATCACCGGTCGTTTGATCTCACTTAATTTTGTAAGCACCTTAATAATCTCTTTAGTTGCGTTATCGATGAACGAGACCCTTTTTTGTATCGCAGCCTTTTCCATATTTTCTTTATTAAGTTCTCTCGTAATGGCTGCAGTAGACAGATTGATAAGCGTTAACGGTTGTTTAATTTCATGATTCGCCGTAACTACTGTCGCGGCAAAAGTCTTAATTTTCTCAACCTCCAACAGGGCTTTATTTGACTGGCTGAATCTGAGCGCGGAATTAACACGAGCAATCAATTCGGCTCTGTTATACGGTTTTTTTATATAGTCGAACGCACCGACAGAAAGACCTTTTTTAATATCCTCGACATCAGTTAAAGCCGTGACCAGTATGATTGGAATCATTTTCGTTTTATCATTACCCGTAAGCTTTTCGCAGACTTCGAACCCCGACATGCCCGGCATCATTACATCCAGAAGAATTAAATCGGGCTGATTGTTTTCAGCCTTGTCAATACATGAAGTGCCGTCGTACGCAGTTAGAGTACCGAATCCTTCTCTTTTAAGTCTGTCTTCAAGAATAAAAACATTATCCGGCTGATCGTCAACTATTAGTATTTTTTTCATAATGCCTTTCTGTCCTTTTTGATAAGAGCTTGTTTGATTTTGAATTGCAGAGTTGTACTTTCCACAGGTTTTGTAATTAAATCATCGAACCCTGATTCTTCAATCACATGCTTGTCGTCAAGCATGGCGTGAGCGGTTAGCGCAAACACTAAGAGGTCTTTTGTCTTCTCTTCGTTTCTAATTATTTTTATTGTTTCAAATCCGTCTTTTACAGGCATCATAATATCCAAAAGCACCAAATCCGGCAGTGAAGATTTCAGGTGTTTAAGGCATTCTTCCCCGTTAGATGAATAGTACACAAGATAATCATGATTTCTTAATATTTCCCCAACAGTAAATAGTGTGTCATTATCATCATCCACAATTAAAATTGAATGATTTTTTTTCTCGTTATCAGAAGATTCAACGGGCGGAGCCGGAATTGATAAATCACCGGCATCGCCATGATTAATCGAAACATGATCATACTTATTGGATCTGATAAAAGAGGATTCACTTGTGATATAGTCCACTTCGTCAACAATTACATCAGGCAATGTAACCTTAAAATCCGAGCCTCTTCTTTCAACACTTCTTACCGTCAAGGTTCCGTTCAGCATATTAACATAATGCCTGCAAATAGCAAGCCCCAGTCCTGCACCGCTGTATTTTCTTGTGTTTCCGGATTCAATTTGTTTGAACTCGTCGAATATTTTATCATAGTCGTCCTTTGAAATTCCAATACCGGTGTCCTGAATGGAAAATTGCAAGCCTGTTTCATTAGACTTTTCTACAATTATAGTCACTGAACCATCGAATGTGAACTTGATGGCATTGCTTACTAAATTCATTATTATATGTTCTAATTTTGTTCGGTCTGTTTGTATCAGCAGGTTTTTCTTGTTCTTTAATTTGATAACAAAATCCAGACCCTTTTCGGTAAATAATATTTCCGAATTGGAGTAAACTTCATTTACAAAATCGGTAAGCAAAAATGTTTTCTTTACCACATCAATTTTTCCGGATTCAATTTTAGAGAACTCAAGAATGTTATTAATCATACTTAAAAGTTTCTTGCTGTTGCGGAGAACAATTTTAACCCTGTCTTTTGTTTTCGGCAAAGTCGAGGTGTCCTTTTCTGTCAATTCCGACAGACCAATTATAGAATTCAGCGGTGTTTTAAGTTCATGCGACATACTTGCTAAAAATTGCGACTTTACATGTGTCAGCTCCACAGCTTTGCTTCTTTCCTTTTCCAGCTCTTCGGCTTTATCCTGCAATTTTCTGTGAAGAACTTTTAATTCCTCATTCTGTTCTCTCATCTGGATATTTTGTTTCTGGTAGTCTTCATTTAACTGTTTAAGTTCATCAACCAGCCTGCTTAGTTCTTCAAACGACAACGAATTGCTTAAGCCTATACTAAGCTGTTCCAAAACCCTGTTTAGAAAATCCCTGGGAATGTATACTGAAGAGTTTTCACTCAGCAATTCGAGCAATCCGATAACTTCGTCCCCGAACATAATAGGCATAAGCAAAAAATATTTTATATTTATTACTAATGAAGTCGATTTTATGACCGGGTAATTTTCACTGAATGATAACTCCAGACTTTCACGGTTTTCAATAACTGTTTTATAAATACCATGTCTCTCAACATCACTGCTGTCGTTCATCGTAAATCCTATATTCGCAATCGGACTTACATCTTTGTTATGTTTGACAAAGTAAATAGTCCCGAATTTCAGACCGGTAAATTTCAATATTTTTTTAAGGACCGCGTTCGCCAGATCTTTTGAATTCAACTTCTGATTTATAACCGCCACAATTTTCGTGAATTCATTTTCGGCTTCTTCTTTATTTCTGATATCGGTTATCATTTCGTTGAATGTAATTCCGAGTTTACCAATTTCGTCTTTTGAAATTATCGGAACTTCGTGATTAAGATTTCCCTTTTTCATGATTGTTGTTGCTTCGGTAAGAAGTGAAATCTGCTGTCTGAATTTGGCTGTAAAGAAAAGCGTAAATATTAGCGCAAGAAATATCCCCGTGAGAATTACCACGGGAATAATAATCTTCATTGTATCTGTAAAGTAGTAAAGCTCCGAGAATCTGGAAAAGACAAGGAAGCTGATTTTCTTAGTATCATTAATAAGGTTTTTCGGTTCGTATTTCACAGCAATAAAATCGGCATTTTCTGCCGAGGAAGCTGAAATATCGAAATTATTTCTGAATTTCAATTCACTCTGCGACTGGATCAGGTTGGGAATGTATTTGTTGTTATCACCTGAATTCGAAAAACTATAAGGCAAATCATCTGTCAGCAAAGCAATTTCAGCGCGGATTTTTTTCGAAACTTCTGTAAGAAACTGTTCATCTGCGATAATGCCGTAGAAGACGGTTATACTATCATCGATACGCTCATAATTAAGAATCAAATTCGGATTATCGTTCAGAAAATCTTTTATAGTTCGGAAACGATCATTAACCGTTTTGCCCGATTTAATATCATTGATGATGATCTTATTGTTGTTATCCAGAGAAAAAATTATATCGAGGTCGAGGCTGTCTAAATCCGAATGTTCCGATTCTATACCGTAAACCTTTTTCTGAAAATCCTCTTTTGCATTTTCTATTGAAGTCTCAAGAAGAAACACAAAATCATTTGCGCTGTTGATAATATTTTTTGCGTTGCGTGATTCGAGAATTGTATTTGTTAATGAATAGTAAACTATTGATGTAGAAACGGAAACGATTACAACAACAAGGAATGTAATAAGTATAATGCGTACATTAATTTTCATTGTCTTCTAATTGTAAAACTTTTCTAACAGTAATGATGAGCTCATCAAGGTCGTAAGGTTTGCTTATAAAATCATTGGCTCCCAATTTAGCTGAATCGATAGCACTCTGAACATCTGCATATGCTGTTAATACTATAACCTTGGTATTAATATCTTTTTCCTTCATTGTTTTTAAAACATAAAATCCGTCCTTTTCGGGCATTTTTAGATCCAGTAAAATCAAATCAAAACTCCTTTGTTCCAATATCTCGATGGCTTTATCTGCACTGTTTACATATTCAGTATCAAATCCCAGCTCAATCAATTCCTCTTTGAGTGCGGAGCAGAGATTTAAATCATCGTCTACTATAAGAATTGAATGCATTATTCTTCTTTCTCTGATTCTTTTACGTTTTTATATTTCTTAAGAGCATCCTCATTTGCTTCTTTCATTTTCTCAATCAGATTATCTTTTTGAATGCTGATTCTTTCTTTGAGAGTCGGCAAAATATTTGTTTTAACAAGAATTATTATCTCTCTTTTTTCAATTACCTTAGTATCATACCCGGTAAGATATCTAATGCCGAGCACCCACCAGGGTAAATCTTTTAAGAATGGAATACCTCTTCTTTCAGATGTTTCAACATTTACAAACAGTCCTCCTATTATTGTTTCTTCTCCATTCAGCATAAGCACTTCCGTTTCTGCCTGGGTCTTTTGAATTATAGTGCTTAACTGACCCGGCGTTCCGCTGCTTCTCTCAACTTTAAGCTTTAAAAGAACATAATCCACACCGTCTTCGGTGTAAATATAAGGAGTAACGTCTATTATTGTTCCGGTTGCGTAAAATTTATCAATAAGGTTGCCTGCAAAATCTCTCTCTTTAATCGAAATATCCTCACCTATTTGAATCCTGCCTTTCTGTTTATTTCTCACAGATACAGTCGGTCTTGCAATAATCTCACCCAGATTCTGATTCTCAAAGAATCTGAATGCAGCCGTAGCATTTCCCGTAAAACTTCCCAGATCAAATTCGGTTTCATTATTCACCGTAAATTCCGGGGTAACTAATTGAGTTGCACCTCCGGTAGCTCCACCTGTGGCATCCCCTGTTCCGGTCGTAGCCTCAGCACTTGCTGTAGTTGAAAAGGTATTAAGTTTTGAGCCGAATTTTAAACCGGCTTGAGACAGAAGATATTCCCAGTTAATTCCCCTTTCACGCGAATCGCGGACATTAGCCTCAAAAAACACTGCTGAAATTTCGACTTCCCTTGAATCAACATCTGCATAAATAGCATCATCAAGCCCTTCGTTCTCCTGAAGCGGTCTTTTAATTATAATAGTCTCAGGACCTTCTTCGTAGATAAGACCATTCATCTGTGTTAAAATAGTTAATGCTCTTTTATAAGGTATTTTATCTATTTCGATTCCTATCGGTTCAGCAATACTTGGAATCGATACGATGGTTTTTCCTGTTAATTTTTTGCTTACCTTACTCAGCACATCGATGGCTTGATCGAAAGATATTGTTTCCGAAAGAGTAACTATTTCATCAGGATTAACAAAACCGCTTAGTCTTTCTTGCAGATCACGTTGTGCATAAACATTAACCAAACATGATAACGAGAAAATGATAACAAATACCTTTTTCATTTTATTCACTCGGTTTTTTTTCTTTGTCAAGAGTTAGTGTTACTTTTTCAATTATTCCACCTTTATTCAGGATAAACTTTACCTCGTTCTTAGTATAATCTATTTCCGTCAGATAACCCAGGTATACTTTATCGCCTTCCCATAACAGATAAGTATTTCCTTTTGCGTCTGCAATGAATGCACCATCGGGTATTAATGCCAGCAGCTGCCCTGTCTGAATGTCGGGTAAATTATCAACGTTAGGTGGAATTTCGTTTCTGATCAGAGGATAGAAAATATCATATATTGGATTGGGTTTCAACTGATTTTCTACCTTTGATGAAGAAGCGAATCTGTCATCATTGGCAAAATACACAGCCGTTTTCATAGAGAATGTAACCTGATATCTAGGCACGCCTTCCTCGTCAACACTTACAATATTATCGATGGTGCAATCAAGAACTTTTTTAAGTTCTTTGCTCTGTTCGATGGCGAATATAAGATTATAGAACTCATTGAAAAACAGATTGCCGTGTAATTTGTATAAATAAAAATTAAAGTTAGGAATCTGCCCGATTTCTTCGTATTCGATATTAATGTATGAATCCGGATTAAAAGCATAACTTACCTGATTTACAAAATCAAAGAAACGCGACTGATCAAGTTGAACCGGAATATTATATTTCCTTAATGCCAGAATAGAATCGAGTTCTGCAACCCTTTTCTTAAGCGTGTTAAGCTGTGCCATTAAATCTTCGGTATTATACGAACTGAGATTTAATTCCTGTATTCTTTTTCCCTTTTCGTCGATATCATTGGATTGGAAAACAAAACTATAAACTCCACCCCCGATGAGTATCAGGATAAATACAATAAGGAGAGCGATAGTATTTTTAAGTTTCCTATCCATTATTTTTTCTTTTTATCGATAAGATATAAATTTATAGAATAAGAGAAAGCGTTCTTTTCACGCAAGGTTTCATAAAGTACATTATTCAAAATGGAAGCGTCGTTTTCTCTTGCAAATTCAGTTAATGAACTTCTGGATAACGAATACCCGCTAATACGCACCTCTTTTTGTGAAAGCGTTTCCAGGCGTGTTAGCCAAAAGCTTCTCCGGCGCTCGATAAAGTTCGATATTCTTTCGAGAGTGTTGCCCCATATTTCCGTTCCTACAGTAGCTGAATCGAGTAATGCCTGCGTATTATCGAAGTTAGCAATTTTATTCGATAACGGAGTAATCTGATTAATAATTTCTTCGTTTTTTTTCTGCATCCCCTCAAGACGCGCTATTTCAGCATCAAGTTTTTTAATTTCATTAAGATTGGATAATATCAAAAACGTAAAGAAAAACGTTGTGAGAAAAAGAATTCCGAGCATTAAATAACTATGCCAGCCAAATTGTAAGAACTTCTGATTCTCCTGAATGTATTTGGGAAGAATATTAATGCCCTGCAGTTCTTCTTCTTTTTCATTAACATATTCGTATACCGTGCTTAACAAAATTGAAAAGGATGATATGTTTTCAACTTCTTTCTCTTTCAGGGCAGATAAATCGAATGCATCAAATTTTAGCTCAACTACATTGGCTTCGGGGAAGGTGCCATAGAATGATAACACCAGATTCTCTGAACGGTCATCTCCGCAGAGCACTACATTATCGAGACGAGGTATTCCGCCGTTCTCCATTTCCAGGAGAATTTTTGAAAAATAAACATCATAAGTATGGAGGTTTTGAGTACCTATATCTAAAGTAGTGCCTATATGCTTAAGTTTTTGCCCTTCAAGAAAAATAAGTTTACTCGATTCTTTTCCGATATGTATGATAAGAGTATAGTCTTCGGGGAAAAACTTAGTTGATCTTGAGACATAATTGGATAAGGCAATTTCTGCGTTCTTAATCGTGTTAATTCTGAAATATCTTCTGTTATTTAATCCGGCAAGCTGGTCTATTAAGGTTATACACGGAACCGTGGATTCTAAAAAAGTGCACAAGAGAGCTTTATCATTCAATTCGATAAAATCTATAGTATCCTTACTAACAAAAATTCCCTTAGTTTTTTCAATATCCTTAATTATCAAATCGAGCTGTTTGCTTTTATCGTTTACCTTCTCACCCTCGTAAACGTGAAAATTAACACTGGGATCGGTGGTTACAGGTATAAAGCTGGATTTTGCAAGTTTAATTGACTGAAGTTCCCTGGCAATAAGCGCTGCATCGGAGTTATCAGCACCTTCATCTGAGCCGAGTGAACCATTTGAATCAAGGCTCTCGAAGTTTATATCGCCGCCAGTTGAGATTGAATCCATGCCCAGATCCATACCGCCGGATGAATCCTCAGCCGGAGTCGAAGCAAGAACTGACGCCGAAAAGGCTTTGATAACTCTAATTTTATCGCCGTCTTGTGAAAAAACAGCAACCTTTGACTCGCTGCCCTCACAATAGACGCATACCAGCGACTTCATCTTTGATTAAACCCCTTTAATCAATTGGAGCATTCTCGTTTTATTATTGGCATACGCAATCGCATTTTCCTGTGATATTTTGCGCTGCCGCATAAGTCTAAGCAAATCTTGTTCCATAGTTATCATTCCCTGAGGACCTCCTTGAACTATCATCATGTAAATCTCGCTGGTATTATTGTTTTTGATCGCTGCTCTAACACTCGGTGTAACAATAAGCACCTCTTTTGCCAATGCACGCTTGCCGTCGAGGCTTGGAACCAGCTTTTGTGAAACCACGGTGATCAATACATCTGCCAACCTGTTACGCACTCTCTCCTGTTCAACGGGGTTAACTTCTGCAATAATACGGTCAATTGATTCGGTTGCCGAAGACGTATGTAGTGTAGAAAATACCTTGTGACCGGTATCAGTTACCTCTAAAGCGGCTAAAATTGTGTCAGGATCCCTCATTTCGCCTATAACTATAATATCGGGGTCCTGCCTTAGAGCCTGAATAACTCCTTCTTTGAATGAGAGAACGTCTCTTCCAACCTCCCGATGTCTGATTATTGAAGCATTTGATTTATGAACATACTCGATCGGTGAAGCAATAATTACAATATGACACGGATCAACCTTATTGTGCATGTCAATTATTGAATCCAGAGTGGTAGATTTACCCGATCCTGTGATACCGGTAACAAGAGACAGCCCGAATTTTATATAACCATGGCTCATTGATTTTACAGCGTTAGGATGAAATTCCAGAGATTCAATTGGTCTTGTGGAAGCAGAAATTGCTCTCATATTCAAACCGACAGAATCCAGATCAAAATATGAGTCAGCTCTGAATCTGACATCTTTGTTTAGCTTTTCATGCCTGAAAGTATAGCTAAAGTCCAGGTTACGGCTTACTAGAAGGTGTTTGCATTGATTCTGGTTTAGGAGACTAACAACCAGTGCAGTACCTTCATCCGTTGTAAGTATGGGAAAGTCGGCGATTCTCTTTTTTGTACCATGTATTCTGAACCAGATTGATCCTGCTGTTCCGTGACCTCCGATTTCCACATCCGATGCGCCCCGGTCTATCATAGTAGTTAAGATATGGTTGGCATATTTAAAAAGAAGAAGCCTGTCATCGTTGGATAAATCCTTCATTTTATCAACTATGAAGTTTACCTTTTCGGGACCGATTACAGTTTGAGGAATTTGGCTGGCAAATTTGGTGAGTATGCTTTTAGCTTCATTAATCATACGGCAGATTCACTATTATTAAAGAAAACAAAAGAATTTATGAAATTTATTTGCCAAATGGTATTATTATCTATTCGTCTGATGTGCCTGCAAGCACTTCCGGAATAGAAGTTAAGCCACGTCTTACTTTCTCAAAACCGGAGTCTCTAAGAGTAAGAGTTCCATCCCTTCTTGCCTGTTTACGGACTGCTTCTTCGTCAACTTCCTCACCCGCACGCACAATCATTTCACGAATCGGATTTGTGAAGTATAAGGCTTCATGAATTGCCATTCTTCCTTTGTAACCCGTACCATTGCAATGTTCGCACCCGACTGCTTCGTAAACATCCACGCCTTTCCAGTCATCCATATTAAGCTGGGCTCTTTTAATTAATTCGGGTGCAATTTCGGTAACTTTTCTTTTACATTTATCGCACAGTTTCCGTATTAGTCTTTGTGCGACTATGATATTAATGGCGTAAGCAATCAGGAAGGGTTCAATACCCATTTTATACAATCTTGCTACAGCGCTGGGTGCATCGTTGGTGTGAAGTGTTGAAAAAGTTAAGTGACCGGTATTAGCAAGTTTAATGGCAGTTTCAGCAGTTTCTTTATCTCTCATCTCCCCGACAAGAACAATATCGGGATCGTGACGAAGAATTGCGCGGATTGCCTGCTCGAAATTCATTTTGTAACCGATCTTCAACTGCCGGGCTCCTTCAATTACGTACTCAACCGGATCTTCAACTGTTAATACGTTTTTTGTCGGGTCGATTACCTGGTAGAGTGCTGCAACCAGCGTGGTTGATTTACCGCTACCAGTAGGACCGGTTAATATAATCATTCCCTGCGGCTGGTTTATAGCTTTTTCAAATGAATCCTTCGCATAACCAACCAGACCAAGTTTGCCAAGATCCTTTATTACTTTTCTGTCATCTAGTATTCTTATTACGATTGACTCGAATTTATTTCTCAGTTCAGTGCCAACCATGGGAAGTACGGATACCCTGTATCGTATAATATGCCTGTCAATCTCCCTTTGAATAAAACCGTCCTGGGCTTTTTCTCTTTCAAATCTGTCCATACCTTTTGAACGGTCTTTAACAACCGCCATCAATGCTTCAGGAAGTGTTCCTTCCTGCGCATGCCACAACGTAAGTTTACCGTCTATCCTGAAGTGGATTTCGGTCCGCTTGCTGGATTTTGGTACAATGTGTATATCGCTGGCTCCTTTTCTAACACCTTCGACGAGGGCAGCTTCGATTAAATTAACAAGCGCACTCTTGTTAATTTCGGCATCAAGCTCTTCTTCATCAACAGTAGCTTCCTGCTGATCGACGGACATTTCCTCATCCGATTCTTCAATCAACTTGAGGTATTCGTTTTCAGGAGGGGCTATTATTTGAATTAATTTATCGTAGTCTCTCTTTTTAAGATAATTTATTTCATATTTTTTTGCATTTAACGTATAAGCAATTTTTGTTAACGATCTATCGGTAGGATCTACAGCAGCAAGCACAAGTTTTTCCCTGAACCTGTCATATTGAAAAGGCAACACCTTATGTTCAATCAGCATCTTTTTGGCTTCATCACCCTTTGAAGACATGAGCTTTTTTATTTCTTCTATCCGATCTTCGGAGAGATCCTGCGGATGAACATTAAGCTCCTTGAAGGCGTAAAGAACAGCAACTTCCCTAAAGATTGTATCGTGATCGAAGTTAAACTCCTGAACAAGAATCTGCGCTAAATTTCTTTTTAACTTCGCCTGGTCATCATTTTTAACCTGTAATGCTTCTTCAAGAATTTGCGAGTCAATTATTCCCTTCTTGAGCAGAAGGTAACCTATCTTATCAGTCATTTCAAGTTGAGCGTCGAGCATATCACACCTTTGTTCTTATTTTACAAATGGCGATTTCGGACTTACAGTTGCCGTTTCCGCTGAAACCAGAGTCAAAGCAATCATAACAATCATTATGACCATTGCAATAGTTACCTGTATAAGTTCAATAATGTTTTTAAGTCTGAACACCGTTTCACTTTCATAATAATTTGCCAGCTGCAGTGCTGTGTTTTTAATTGTGCCCGTTTCCTCACCGGAATGAAATCTTGAAACAGCTGTATCGGTAAAGACTCCGGCTGCTTCAAAAGCTTCCGTAATACCGGCACCTTTTTTAATCATCATCGGAATCGCAATAGTTTTTATTTGTTTTTCAAAGTAAGTATTATCTGTTGCTTCCGCTGCAATTCTAATAGGTTCTATACTTTCTGCAGAACCGCTATACAAAGTATAAAACACTCTGCAGAAAACTTCAATCAGGGTTTTGTGTATTAAACTTCCAACTATCGGTATCTTCAGCATCATTTTATCCATCATCAGCTTGCCTTTTTTTGTTTTGATGTGCTGCAGAAAGGCAATCGGGGGACCTATAACGATTATTGCAACTATCAACAAGTTATTCATCATCATGTCACTAATCTCGAGTGTAAAGGCTGTCATCGGAGGCAATTCGATGTTAAATTTAATAAACAGCTGTGCAGTTTCGGGAAATATGTAACCGACATAAAACATTACTGCCAGGAAAAGAACAAACAATGTAATCATGGGAGTTATAAGAGCACTTCGAAGATCTTTTTTAAACTGCATTCTTCTTTCTAAAAATTTAGCTGTCGCCCTATAAATCTCCGTCATGTTACCGCTCTTGGCTGCAAGTCCGAGCATATAGGATGTAAATTTACCAAAGATGCTTTGATATCGTAAAAATACTGTCTCGCTATCCCCGCCTTTTTTTAATTCATTATTAATCTGTTTTAATGTTTCTTTAAGAGTTTTATTTTCGAGGTCGTTTACCAGCAGCGTCATTATCTCCGAATACGGAAGTTTCTGTTCAAGCAGTTCAGCGCTTATTTTTACGAAAGAGAGTATTTCCTGAGCCGGTGGTTTTGGATTCCATTCAAAGATATATTTATTAACCGATATTACTGTATAACCAAGTTTTGTAAGTGCTCGCACAACTTCTTCTTTGTTAAAAGCCTTCTGCTCCCCCTTAATAGGGAGTTCGGAACCTTTTCTGATCTTATAAATAAAAGTAGCTTTCTTTTCAATGGACTTAAGTTTTAAACTGTTCTTTTCCAGGAGAGCAAGAATTTTCTTTTTCCCCTCTTTGTAAGTATCGGAACTTAACGTACCCGATATAGTCTGACCATTAGGCTTAAGCGCGTTGAACCTTAATTCTATCATAAGAGCACCTTAATTAACAAAAAAAGCTGATAAAAGAATTACTCTTTTATCAGCTATAAAAATATGAATTATATCAATAAAGGAAAAGATTCCTGGCTATTACCAGCTGCCCACTGAATTTACAGCATTTGGCGTCACCGTTGTGGTCACCGTCCATGAATAACCTGAGCCGGTGAGAGGTGTACCGGTAATTGTAACTGTTGTGCCTGTGTTTGCTGTTATAGCATAAGTTCCGTTAGCTGTTGTATCCAGGTTTGCTGGAATAGTCCAGCCGGTAAAGGAATTATCACCGCCGCCCATAGCTGAAGGTTTTCTGTAATATTGCTGTGCCATTGCGCCCAGTGTTGTACAGTCAGAAACAATAGCATCTTTTGCTGATTCCTCAGACTGTGCTGTAAATACATTAATACCTACAACTACTGCAATACCGACTATGATAACACCTAATACGATAAGTAATAATTGCTGTTGACCCATAGTTTAACTCCTTTTATTCGTGATGTTTTTGTTAATTAAAGAGCATATAACATTCTGTATTCAATTTAATGGTGTAACCTGATAATTTTGTGGAGGAGAAGGTATGATAATTTCGACCTTCACCGAGTCATTTCCTGTTACAACCTCATTACCAGTCGCAAGTATAACTATTTGTGTTGCACTCTGATTTGTAATTCTGAAATTTCCGTTTCCATTAGCTACTAATTCGTCAGGTATAACCCAACCTGAGTAATCCATTCCTCCGCCCCCGTATTCAACGGGCTTTAAATAATATTGCTGGGCAATCGCCGATAAATGCACACAGTCGTTAATCAACGCATTTCTTTTCTGATCAACAGCACTGGCTCTGAACAAATTTATTCCGACAGCCAGAGCAACAGCCACTAAAATTAATCCTAACACGATAATTAATAATTGCTGCTGACCCATAATTTATAATTAAAATTTTGTAAAATATTATTTGACAATAATCAAGCCAAGTAAAAAATTAACATTATGGATGAAAATATGAACTTATTTATTTAAATGCACTAGAAATTTACATTATTACCGGTAACTTTTTGCTTTATCAAAAATCGTCGGTAATTTTTACTCTACTGAAATTTGGATTAATTAATTCAATAATGCTATGATTTAAATCAAGGTGTTCAAAAAGTTATTTTTTTTGAGCTTTTTTGAAGAATTATTTAATTTTTATGTGAAGTTCTTTGAGTTGGGATTCATCAACAATTGAAGGTGACTCATCCATTAAGGACATGCCGCTACTGGTTTTGGGGAATGCAATAACTTCCCGAATTGAATCCTGGTTCGCAAAAAGCATCGCGAGCCTGTCGAATCCAAAAGCTATTCCTCCATGCGGGGGAGCGCCGTATTTAAAGGCATTCATAAGAAAACCGAATTTAGTTTCTGCTTCCTCATTTGATATACCGAGTGCATCGAACATTTTCCCCTGTAATTTTGCATCATGTATTCTGATACTGCCGCCTGCAATTTCATTGCCGTTATAAACAAGGTCATATGCTCTGGCTTTAACCTTTCCGGGATCGTCTGACAGAAGTTCCAGGTCTTCAAGATTGGGTGAAGTAAAAGGATGATGCATCGCATAGTAACGATGAGTCTCATCGTCCCATTCAAGCAGCGGGAAATCGGTTATCCAAACTAACTTCGGTTCAATATTATCACCGATAAGATTCATTCGCTTTGCCATTTCCAGCCTTAAGCTGCCCATTATAGAAAGAGCCTTGAGTCTGGGTCCAGATAATATAAAAATCAAGTCTCCTGCAGAAGCATTTAATTTTCTCTTTAGTTCTGATTTTTCGTTATCAGAAAGAAACTTTGCTATCGGGGCTTCGAGTCCGTCTTCTTTAACTCTCATCCAGATTAAGCCCCCTGCTCCAAGCTTTTTAACGAAGTCAGTTAAAACATCCAGCTGATTCCTGGTATAGTCGCCGCACCCGGCTGCCAGCAGCCCTGTTATGATTCCATTGTTATTGAGGGTGTCTTTAAATACTTTAAATTCCGTTTCCTCAAATATTTCGTTAAGGGTTACCATTTCAAGATCAAACCTTAAATCGGGTTTATCACTGCCGTATTTCTCCATGGCTTCATCGAATGTTAATCTCGGCAGAGGGACCTGAAGGTCGTATCCTTTAATATCCTTGAATAGCCTTTTCATTAGACCTTCCATCATCTCGTAAACATCTTCAGAATCGACAAAAGACATTTCCAAGTCTATTTGTGTGAATTCGGGTTGGCGGTCGGCTCTCAAGTCCTCATCTCTGAAACATTTTACTATTTGGAAATATCTGTCAAACCCAGAAACCATCAGCAGCTGCTTGTACTGCTGTGGTGATTGAGGCAAAGCGTAGAAACGTCCCCTATGCAGACGACTTGGTACCAGAAAGTCACGTGCACCTTCAGGAGTGCTTTTCATTAATACCGGAGTTTCTATTTCTATAAAATCATTAGCGCCAAGATAACTCCGAGCCGATTGATACATTTTATGCCTGAGTATTATATTATCCTGCATCTCCTTTCTTCTGAGATCAAGATACCGATACTTAAGGCGTATATCTTCATGTACATCAAGTTTATCTTTAATCTGAAAAGGCGGTGTTAGTGATTTATTGAGAATAACAACCTTTTCAACCATTACGTCTACGAATCCTGTAGGAATACTGGGATTTTCGGTGCCGGCAGGTCTTCTGCGTACTTTCCCTTCAATGGAAATAACATATTCGCTTCTTAAGTCTTTTCCGATTTCATGTGCTGACTGATTAAACGTGGGTTCAAATACTACCTGGGTTATCCCGTACCTGTCCCTCAAATCTATAAATATTACACCGCCAAGATCACGTCTGGTATCAACCCATCCGTTCAGCACAACATGCTGATCAATATTATCCTCTCTAAGCTCACCGCATGTGTGAGTTCTTTTATTAAATTTCATAATGCCTTAAATAAAATTCGAAATCAGAGGCGAAAAATACTAAATATGCAACTTCATTACAATCTATTGTTTGCCGATCCAAATATAATTTAAAGCCGATTAAGATGTTACGACAAATATGTTTGATTCATTAAACCAACAGCATTTTAAGTAATTATACGGGAAAAAAGTATAAAGTATGCACTTCCTCAACTGTCTGTTCTGATCATAACATATATGATGAACAAATTATAAAGATAACAAACTGAAAATGTTATTTGCTAACATACTGCCGGATTATTACAAATTGTTGCGGAAGTCGAGTGCGCATTTCTTTCAGAAGTTTAAGATGTGCTACATACACAAAATGTAATTATTGTAAAGAATTTTATCAGGAGTCGCGATGATATTCGGGCAGATTTGACAACCCACAAGATCAATGAGTTAATTTATTTTGTGCGATTAAATTAAATCAGGATAGTGTATATATCGTACCAGTACCGTGCATACTTTTTTAACTAAACACGTATTACAATTTTTTGTATAATTACAATATTACGTTAAAACAATTATCGGTTTCAATAAATACAATAAGCAGTTGATTAATGAACCTTCATGGAATTAAATTATTTTTTATAATTTTTATACTAAGCCTTGCAGGATCAAGCGCTTCAAACAACAGATTTGACTCCTTAATTGTTTCGGGGATTAATCAGATTTATAATATTAAGCTGGATGCCGCGCTTAATACGTTCAACACGTTAAAGAAAGAGTTTTCCAATCATCCTTCCGGATATTTTTTTGAAGCTATGGTATTATGGTGGGAAATAGTGCTGAATACAAGCACTGAAGAATTCGATGACGAGTTCATAGATAAACTTGAACATGTAATAGATATGTGCGATGAAATACTCGATACGGATCCACAGAATATTGATGCACTATTTTTTAAAGGCGGTGCCCTGGGTTTCCGGGGAAGATTATACTCTCTGAGAGAAAGCTGGTTTAACGCTGCACTAGACGGCAAGGATGCACTGCCGATAGTTTATAAAGCATCTGAAATCGATCCGCTGAATCCCGATATTCAACTGGGATTCGGTATATATAATTATTATGCTGCCGTTATCCCGGAAAAATATCCTGTAATCAAGCCATTCATGGTTTTCTTTCCGAACGGCGATAAGGAAAAGGGTCTAGAGCAGCTCGATTTTGTAGCTCAGAATGGTAAGTATGCTAAGATTGAATCAATTTACTTCCTGGCTACTTCCCACTACAGTTTTGAAGAAAATTATCAAATGGCTTTTGTTTATACGGAACAGCTCACAGAAAGATTCCCCGATAATCCGAGATTCCAAAGTCTGAAGGGCAGACTATGGATTAAAATGAACAACTATAAGATGGCTTCCATAATTTTCAAAAACATACTTGATAAATGCGATGCCGGTTTATACGGTTACAACAAAATGGCTGAAAGGGAAGCATCATATTATGTCGGAGCATATTATGACAGAATCGGGCAAGCGGATTCATCAAGATATTTCTTTGAAAGATGTGAGAATGTTTCCAGACAAATTGAAGAAGACGAAACTTCCGGATTTTTGATTAACTCACTGCTGTATCTCGGAAGATTAAACAAGATGAAAGGCTCAGTTAACAAAGCAGAAAAATATTATGAGGAAGTTTTTGAATACCGCGATTACAATGGATCACACGAAAAAGCAGAACGGGAACTGGAATTATTAAAAAAAGGAAATAAACTAAAGTGAAGTGCTGACACCGAATCTATGCATTTCTCCTATTGCCCCTAAAGAACTCAGCGCATAATCAATCTGATATCCCTTTGTATAAATACCAAGACCGAAATTAAATCCTGCCAGTCCGGCTGTAGTGCCCACTTTCAGCTCCTTCCTGCTTTCGCTGTTGTAACCGAACCTGAGCCTGATAACACTGCTTAGCCTGAATTCACCTCCGGCTGTAATCTTGGAAAACCTGTCTTCTTCCTCGTTTAATCTGTTAAATGAAAAGAAAAATTCAAACGGCATGTGCTGAAGTTTTTTGGAAAAACCAAGCCTGATATCGAGAGGTAGTTGTTCGAACTTGTTAAAATATGCAGCTATCTGAGAACCAATATTCAATGCAGAGAGTCCGAATTTCCAGCCCTGCTCAACCCATAAATACTGAACACCCAGATCAGCAGCCAGTCCGGTAGAATAATAATCCTGAATGCCCGAATAAATAAATTTTACGTTTGCACCGTAATAGAAATTATTATCCAGCCTGCCTGCGTATCCAACCATTACTGCCATATCCGATGCGCTGAATTCGCCGGTCTTATTTCCAAAATTATCAGCCTCGGTAAAACTACCGTAATTCATATAAATTACAGCTGCCCCGAACCTACCTAAGCCTTCAAATTCTTGAGAATAAGATACACTTGCTGTATTGATATCGAGCAGGTGTTTAAAATATGAAAATGAGATCGGCTTGCCTTCAAGTGCATATATACCTGCGGGATTATAAAATATAACATTGGGATCATCAGCATTAGCAACGTAACTGCCCGCCAGAGATGCTGCACGTGGACTGGTATCAAGCTTTAAAAATTCAAAAGTAGATTGAGCGCTACTCAATCCGGCAGTCAGTAGTAATATATATAAGCCTTTTTTCAGCATATTTTCCTCATTTCACAGCACGATTTTACTTATGTTATAAACTACATGCAAGTCATTAATATTTGAAGAGGTTATTTTACAGGAACAACCAGTCCTATTTTTATGTTATAATTCATCATATTTTTATTTTTTGAAACTAAAATGGAAATCTATCATCAAAAAGATAAACTTTAAGAGGATCTAAAATGAATGCTGTAAAAACAACCATTTTAATGACCGTTATGATGGTTCTGTTCCTTATTGTCGGTTCTTTGCTTGGCGGCGATACAGGATTGATAATAGCTTTTGTATTTTCACTTGCAATTAATTTCGGATCGTACTGGTTTTCAGACAAGATAGTACTTTCGATGTACCGTGCCCGGAGAGTAAGCCCGGAAGCTGCACCGGAGCTGTACGGTATTGTAAAAAATCTCGCTGAGAAAGCAATGATTCCCGTCCCTAAAGTATATATTATTGAAAATCCCACACCCAATGCTTTTGCCACCGGCAGAAATCCGGAAAACGGAGCTGTTGCCGTAACAACGGGTATAATGAAAATCCTTAATAGGGCTGAATTAGAGGGGGTAATAGCACATGAACTTTCACACATAAAAAACAGAGACATTCTTGTAAGTACAATTGCTGCAACATTGGTAGGCACCATTACATTTATTGCCAGAATGGCAGGATGGGCGGCTTTGTTTGGAGGGCGCGACGAAAGAGACGGGAATGCATTTGCCGACCTGGCATTAATAATATTAGCCCCTTTAGTCGCCATACTTATTCAGCTTGCTATTTCAAGATCAAGAGAGTTCGGAGCCGATGAAGGAAGCGCTTTGATAACCGGACAGCCGCTTGCTTTGGCATCGGCTTTGGGAAAACTTTCCAGCGCAAATAAAAATTTACCCATGAAAAATGCCGACTCAGCTTCGGCACATATGTTTATTGTAAATCCTTTAAGTGGCAAAACCTTTGCAAAACTGTTTTCAACCCATCCTCCTGCCGAAGATAGAATAAACAGATTGAAGAAAATTGATGCGGGAAGAAGGTAATATAATGGCGCCGGTATCAAGCCGGTGTTTAAACTAATTACTGAATTGCATTTTACCTGTTTCTATGTTTATGTTTGAACAACAGCAAATCATTAATAGTATTTCATTGAACACCGGAACAAAAATATTTCTGATATCTTTACTCTTTCTCTGTCAATCGCTTTATAGTCAGAACATCAGTAACCTTCAACTGATATATGAATTAATCGATTCCTCTACTGCAGCATTAACAGAGAAACATGATTTAAATGATAATGACTACTCTTTTAACTTCGACTCCTCTCCGGAATATAAATTTCTATACAACCATGCATTAGCATCATTAAGCAGATATGTTTCAGTATCTGAAAGTAATTCAGGCGGCAACCGGTTTGTTAAATACATAGTTGAATATGCGGGTGTAAAATATCCCAAGGTATTCAAAGCGGGATTTTGGGGAGACTTTTTTATTCTGCGGGAAGTAACTCTTTGGGGAAAATATTTTATAACCCTAGCGGACGGAACAATTCAAAGCAATGATTTCAATTACTCAATAACCGACTCTGTTGAATATGATGATGTGGGTTCGATTGAAACCGCAGGACTATCATTTACAAAATCAAAACTTCCACCCGAACCATTTTTCGCATCTTTATTGGAACCCCTTATTGCCGTTAGTGCAATCGCAATAACTATAATTCTCTTTTTTACCGTGCGCAGTAATTAACCATTCAGGACTAAATCAACAAAAATTTATTTAATTACTCTGCTCTTTAACTGAACAAGTAGTGCTCCTGCTGCAGCTATTAACATTCCTGCTATTTCTGTTGATGTTATTTCCTCTCCCAGAAAAATCCATGCAAGTACCCCGATCTGTATTAACATAGTTCCATTAATAATACTCGATTCCATAGCAGTAAGCGATCGAAGGGTTTTGTTCCACAATGTAAATGCAAACGCCGTATTGATTACAGCCATCCAGAGCAGCAGTAGGAAATTAAATAAACTAATACTTGGAAAGCCTTGTAAATAAATTCCTGTACTTAAAAGTATTATCGAGCCGACAAGCATGCTTATCGTAGTTATTATAAGAGGCGAGCATTTACGTGCCCTGTTGATATCTCTGCCCAATACACTTGATCCGGCATTAAAGATTACTGCCATCAGCATAACTATTATTCCTGTAACCTCACTTCCTGTAAAATCTATGGGATAGAAATACGTAATTACCCCAATCATAAACAGCAGAGTTCCTATCCATTGCTGTTGTGTGGGAATTTCATTGATAAGAATAATTCCCATTCCAGCAACAACGATTGGTGTAAAGTTTAATATAAGACTTACTGTTACAGATGGTAAGAAAGAAAGACCTAAAAACATTGCTCCCTGGGTAAGCGCTATAAATAGAACTCCATAAAATCCGAGTTTTATTATTTCTACTGAATTTAGATTACTTACTTGTATAAGATTTTCCTTTTTGAATAAAAACGGTAGCAGACATATTGCTGCTATTGAATAACGCAATCCTGCAAAAACAATTGGCGGAATCTCTTCAAGACCTATTTTAATTATCACAAATGAAGATGACCACAGAAGCGTTACAAGAAGTGCTTGCAAAACCGGTATTGCTTTTGATCGAGGAAGATTCTCGGATATCATTTAAACACTATTTGTAAATTGCTCGTCTATAACATACATGTAATAAAATTCAATTAAAAATTCATTCAGAAAATTATCCCGACTAAAAAGTATGTAACCGGAACACGTGACCTTATCGTACTGCTTTTTAACTAACATTAAATTAATTATAGAAAAAATGTAAATTAAGAATGATGCACCGTTTATAAATTTATTACTAAGTCAAGCCATCATTCCTGACGATGATCTTTACACATAGTTTTAAATGCAATCTTTTGTTCGATCAGTTTTAATAAACGAAGCGTATCTTAAATTTCAGTATTGTTTCATCGTCTGCTTTAACCGGAATTTTAAAGGAAATATTCTGTGCATCAGTCTTTTCAAAATTGAATGAACTGTTCAATACTGTCCAGCCAAGCCCTAGATGTTTATCAACATTTACAACCACATCTTCCTTTTTACGATTCTTAAAAGTTATTTCCCAGGCTTTTTCATAAACCCTGTTCGAAATTTTATTGTTTTCCGTTTGCTTCTCTTCAACAACTAAATCGAACGCTTCACCGATTTTTAACTTTACATCCTCTTTCAGCGGAGTATGGTCAATTAAATCTTCGCCTATAAATTCAATCGATTCTCCGTCTGATTTGTAAACCCTTACCTTGCCTTTAGGCATTGGAACGCCCAGACCCTCTGCTTTGCCGTTTCTAAACTCGAGGATCACGGACACCTTGCCTTTATTTGTTCCACCGTAATAATTTGCCGACTTATAATAAAATTTCTTTTCGGCTTTTACGTTGCCCGCCTCAAACAGTGATATTTGTTTCGTTTCGTTATTCGAGAGAGTAGCCGGTCTCTGCAGAGTATAAATATGATATTCAAAAAATTCCTGCTCGGCGAACTGCTCATCAGCCTGCGCTGTATATGCAGCTTCCCTTTTCAGTCCGTTGATATAAACACCTCTTTGATCGCTGACCAGATTTACATCCCCGGCAATTAACTTAAGTTTCGCATCCTTGAATGTAGTACCCGAATTGTTATCAATGCTGACCCATGAGTTCAAATCCAATCCGGAATCGTCTTCATTTAACAATGCAACATATTCTGCATGCCAATTCATTCCGCCTGTCTGATAAGTAACTTCAACATCCTGCTCTCCGTTCTTTTCCGATTCTATAGTCCAGACTAGTGTAGGCTTTGTAATTAATCCCTCGGGAAGCGTCCCGACAGTCAGCCTGTAATCATTTATGTCCGGTATCATAGTCAAACCCCCGTCATTCTTTTGCAGAACAATTTGCGATCCGAACGCCGACAATAATTTACCTTCTAACATATCCCCTTCTTTGTTAAACAATGAGATTGTTTTATCAATATACTTATTCAGAATCTTATTCATATTCACAAGGTCGTAACGGTAATTCTGTTCCAGAACCGATCCCTCGAAATTAATATGCACACTGGTGGGATCAATATATTCTGCCACTTCGGCAAGTGAAAGAGTTGATAATCCTTTTTGAATTTCAAATGTACGTATATCCTTTATTACACCTAAGTTCTGATTGTAAACAGTAACCGAAACCGATTTTCGGTCGCTTCCTGCTGTACTTGTGATTAATCCCAAAAACAGTACAAGAACCGCCAAGATTGAATATCGATTTAACATAACCCCTCCTTATTCATAAAATTAAAATTTTAAACAATGTGAATTCAATTTTGTTCTCACAAATTTTCAGGCTTCATTTCATTATCGGTTTAATTTGAATGTTCAATCTCTATCGGATTTGTAATATTGTTAAAATCAGATTGTTTTAATAATATTTTTGACTAAACTCGCAATGGTGATGTTAGACACTAAATCGATTTCAGTAAGATTAATATACAATTATTGTCCCTGCTTGACAGATGAATTTTTAAAATCTAGATTTACACACCATTTAATATATTAGAAAACATGTCGGACAGAATATTCAAAAAATACCCGGTTATTGACTATTTGGCAATTACTTTCGGTGCTGCATTAATGGCAATTGGTATCGGTGTTTTTCTTGTTGATGCCAGGGTCGTACCGGGAGGTGTTAGCGGTTTAGCAATGGCTATTCATTATGTAAGCAACAATACCATACCTATCGGAATTATGATATGGGTGTTTAACGTCCCCTTATTTATTTGGGGTATAAAAGAGCTTGGAAAAAGATTCGGGGCAAAGACATTTTATGGCTTTACCGTAAGCTCTGTATTTATTGACTTGTTCAGGGGCGACTTTCCCGGACTGAATTTTATACGCCTTCAGGATACACAAACCATAAAAGACCTCATGACAAACGATTTTCTTTTTCTGATACTTATAGGCGCTGTTTTGCTGGGTGTCGGTTTGGGGATAATTTTTAAATTCCGCGGTACAACCGCCGGTTCTGATATTATAGCTGCAATAATGCAGAAAAGATTCGGTGTTAAACCGGGAATGGCAATAATGTTGATTGATTTTATAGTGATTTCTCTCGCCGGTCTGATTATTGAACTAAAGGATCTTTCAGGTAGCAGACCTGCTTTTTCATTAACTCTTTATGCTTTCTTCTTACTGTTTGTTTCCGCACGTATTATTGATGCCATTATAGACGGATTCGATTATGCCCGCGCTGCATATATTATTTCCGATAAGCACGAACAAATAGCCACCAGGATTATGAATGAATTAAGCCGGGGTGCCACTGCTATTAAAACCCGCGGGCTTTATAAAAATGTGGAACGTGAAATGCTGATGGCAGTTGTTTCCTTGAAGGAACTGGGTACATTAACCGATATTATTAAGGAAATAGACCCAGATGCTTTCGTAATTATTAATAATGTGCATGAAGTTCTCGGACTGGGTTTCAGAAGAAGAATTTAAGGGGCATTAAGCCCCTCCCCGGTTATTCCCACTCCAGATATTTATCATCCCCTAATAATTCTTCGATCCTTCTTTTTATGATAGTCGGTTTGTTTTGCTTACGTGCTTTTATCTTTTCTTTAAGTTCATCGATTCTGGTCTCCAGTTGCTGAACTTCTATCGCCCTCATATTTTCCTTTAAGTCGAAAAGATATGTCAGATTCTTCTCAATATCCTTACGGATTTTTTCCTTTTCCGAATCTTTCGCTTTTTTGTATTTAGCCGACAATCCTTCAGTAAGTATCTCGTACTCTAGAATTTCTTTGTCGGTATCGCGCATTTTTTTTTCAACATTTCTGAGCATCGGGTAATTCATGCTTCTAAAGTAATAATCTCTTAGAAGATCGAAATACCTTTCTTTATCAACTTCCTTAATCTCCTTAAGATATAATTTCAATTCCGATCCGATATTCTTAAGGTATTCACTTTCTTCCTGTTCGCCGAATTCTATCCACTTCGGTGGCAGCGGGGCTTCGGGCAGATCCTGTGCAAATGCATTTGCAGCAAATATTGTAATCAGAAATACTTTAATTAATTTTGCGGTTCTCATATTTATTGCTCCCTATATTTATAACGATTTGTTTTTTGTCTCTTCTAAAAGTTTTTCAATATCTTTTTCTATCATAAATAAATCCTTGCCCCATTCATCTTCGATTAAATTATACTGGATATATTCGCGCATATTTTCATTCTCCATTACAGAAATTCCGTTTTCAATTTCCTGAATATTCGAACTGATGGACTGCGGCTCCCAGTCAAATAAATCGCTGCTTAGTTTCTTAACCTGATTGGGCTTTCCCGAAAAGAGCAGCACCGCCAGCGCCGCTACTGCCAACAGTGATCCGAAAGCAATTTTTGAAACATTAATCCCCGACTCATTTTCAATCTTAAATTGATTAAATATACCCGATAAAAAATTCCCGAAGCGATAATGCTTGCGTGTTGCTGTTCTTATCATTCTTTTAAACTCCGGATCAGTTATTTCGTGCATAACGCCGGCGCTGTATATATTTATAACCTCGATAGTCTCTTTATATAATTTCTGAAGTTCATCTACAGATTTAATTTTATCATCCCATTCTTTCTTCTCCGCTTCAGACATTGTTCCATCAATATAACGCCATATATCCCTTTCGGGCTTTTCTGATTCAGATAACATTTTTGTCCCGTAATATTATTCTTAATTTCTTAACTGCATAGTGCATGTGACTCAGCACGGTATTAAGAGGCTGATTGGTAATTTCTGCAATTTCCTTAAAGGATAACTCGCCGTGCTGTCTCAGCAAAAATACATTTCGTTGTTTTTCCGGCAGCATTTTCAGGGATTCCATAATGATCATTTTAATCTCGCGTGATTCGTATTCATGAATATGACTCTCTTTGCTGTAGATTAATAAATCGTCACTATCGTCATTTATTTTTCTTCTGACTTTTTTCTTCCTGTATGAGTCCATTGCCAGGTTATGTGCTATCGCGAAAAGCCATGAAGAAAATCTGCTCTTCTCCCTGTAAGCCGGCAGCCCGGTCCAGACTTTTATTAAAGTTTCCTGAAATAAATCTTCAGCCGCTTCCCTGCTTTCGCTTAATCGTACTAAATACGAAAATAATTGATCTTTATAGTTTTTTATCAACTGTTCAAATGCGGATTTATCACCGTTCTTGCATCGGATAATGAGCTGATATTCCAACAGGTCTTCCATAAACTTCTGATTTCTGAATATGTAAACGTGTTTGCTGAAGATTTATTTAAATTATTCCGAAAATTCTGAAGTGCCGAATAACCGGAATACTATTTTATTAACCTGAGTGCTTCACGCCTGCTTAAACCTGTGAGTCCTAATAAATCCACAATCTCGATAACCATCGCGGGATCTGTTTTTGAATATTCTCTTAACGCCCACCCGATGGCTTTGCGTATAAAGAACTCTCTCGAGTGCATGAGTCTTTTAATAAATCCTGTGAGCAGTTTTACATCCGTACGGGATTTGTACTTAAGCTGAAACAGAATAGCTGTCCGCTGCAACCACATATTCCCTGAATTCATCCATTCTTCTGTCTTGCCAGGGATCAGTTCCGGATATTTTTTTAATAATTCCCCTACAAGATTTACAGCAATCGCATCAACTATATCCCACCATGATTTATTTACAATCATATACTCGTACAAATCAATAGCAGATTGATCAGATGTTTTTATGAACTTTTCAAGAAGTCCGACTGCAAAATATTGAGCTTCCCGTTGCGGAAGTTTCCAGAAATCCTCAACAAGTTTTTTAAGATTCTCTGCGGCGGGTAAAAAATTTTGGGAATAGAACTTTTTTGAAATCTCTCGTCTTATTGGGGTTTTTATACCGTAAAATTCGAATTGATCCTTCATATATTTTTTCATCGGAAGTGCATTAACCGGATCAGCATTCAATTCGAATGTTTTAATTACTTCATTATAATATTCTTTATACGACATTTAACAAAAAGCGGTAAGACATTATTATTAAGAAAATATGATTCCAAAATACTACTTAATTAGTATAAAATTGAGTGAAACGTTTATAAAAAACCCCTTTACACACTGCCGACATGTATAAAGGGG
Organism: Melioribacteraceae bacterium; assembly: GCA_016927595.1. GTDB lineage: Bacteria > Bacteroidota > Ignavibacteria > Ignavibacteriales > Melioribacteraceae > PGYT01. The sequence continues at coordinate 75,814 of JAFGMI010000011.1, forward strand.
CAACCATAGGAGTAAGGTGTAAGAAAAATACTATGACTTGCGTTTCAGATAGTTGTGAACGTACTTTGCAGCATCGCGTCCTTCATTTATTGCCCATACAACCAGCGACTGACCGCGTCTCATATCGCCTGCAGCAAACACACCTTCTACACATGTCATGCGCGAATCGTTCGTTTTAACATTCCCGCTTTCATCCAACTCTACATTCAGTTGTTCCAGCAACTCATTTTTACGAGGACCCACAAATCCCAATGCAAGCAGTATCAGATCAGCATCAACGGTAAATTCCGAACCGGGAATTTCTTTCATAGGTTTTCTTCCTGTTTCAGGATCTTTCTCGCCGAATTCCAGTCTGGTTGCGTGCAGTTTGGAAACTTTACCGTTACTCCCGCTGAATTTTTTCGTCATTATACCGTAATCCCTTTCACATCCTTCTTCATGTGATGTTGATGTTCTTTCAATAAACGCCCATTGGGGCCATGGATTATCGCTGTCTCTTTCCCTCGGAGGCTGCGGCAGTAACTCGAAGTTCTTTACCGATTTAGCACCTTGCCTTATGGCTGTTCCAATACAATCCGACCCCGTGTCACCTCCGCCAAGCACGATAACATTTTTATCTTTAGCGGTAATTTTATTGCCATTAAAAGATTTCCCAAGATTTTCCCTGTTCTGCTGTGTTAAATACTCCATCGCAAAATAAATGCCGTTCAATTCGCTTCCCTCAACTAAAAGATCTCTGGGTTGTTCGGCTCCTCCTGCAAGCACAACAGCATCAAAGGACTTTAACAGGTCTTTCGCATTTCCATCAACACCTATATTAATCCCGGTTTTAAATTCAACTCCTTCCTGCTGCATTAATTTTACCCTTCTTTCCACAACTGTCTTTTCCATTTTGAAGCTGGGTATGCCAAGCGTAAGTAAACCGCCAATGTATTCATTCTTTTCAAATACGGTTACATTATAACCAACATGATTCAACTGGTCGGCACATGCTAATCCTGCCGGACCTGAACCTACTATCGCCACTTTTTTATTAAACCTTGTTTCAGGAGGTTCCGGCTTCATCCATCCTTCTTTATACGCTCTTTCAATTATAGCAAGTTCAATATTTTTTATCGTTACAGCCGGTTTGTTTATAGCCAGAACACATGAGTTTTCACAAGGAGCAGGACATACTCTTCCCGTAAACTCTGGAAAATTGTTCGTCTTCATCAATCTATTAAATGCAGTTTCCCAGTCATCGCGGTATACAAGATCATTCCAGTCGGGAATGATGTTGCTCACCGGACAACCGTACTGGCAGAAAGGAACACCGCAATCCATGCATCTGGCGCCCTGTTGTTTTAAGCTCTCATCATCGGGAAGCTTAATAAATTCTTTCCAATGGTTTTTTCTTTTAACAACCGGTTCTTTTACTACATCACGCCTGTTATACTTTTTAAATCCTGTTACATCTCCCATATATTTCTCGCTTTATAAATTATTTCAATACGGTCTGAAGCATATCTGTGTTCTTAGTATCAGCTTCATTCATTACTCTCTGATAATCTTTCGGAAAAACCTTGATAAAATTCTTTAACTGGTTGTCCCAATCCTCAAGAATTGCCTTTGCAATGCCGCTTTGTGTATAGTGAAGATGATTCTGTATCATACGCTGTAATTCACCTTCATCCTTTTCATTTTCAATTTCAAACAGATCAACCATTTCATCGTTATACATTCTTCCGAAGTTTTTATTTACATCCCATATATATGCAATCCCGCCGCTCATACCAGCAGCAAAGTTTCTGCCGGTATCACCAAGTACAACAACCCTTCCTCCCGTCATGTATTCACAGCCATGATCGCCTACACCCTCAACCACAGCTCTGGCGCCGCTGTTACGTACGGCAAACCTTTCACCGGCTTGTCCGCGAATATACATTTCGCCTTTAACAGCACCATAGAGAACTACATTACCTACTATTATATTCTGCTCGGGCAAGAGTTTTGATTCCTCATGCTGTGTAACGATTATCTTTCCTCCCGATAAGCCTTTACCGACATAATCATTTGCATCCCCTTCAAGACGCAGGGTAATTCCGTGTGCAAGAAAAGCGCCGAAACTCTGTCCTGCACTCCCTTCAAAGTCTATTTGTATAGTATCTTCCGGCAAACCTTTTAATCCATATAATTTTGCAATAGTGCTGCTGAGTACCGTACCCGTTGTTCTGTTGGTATTACTGATTATTCTCCCGAAGCGAACGGGTATTTTTTTATAGATAGCCTTTTTACACGCTTCAATTAGACTAAGATCAGACCATTTATATATAGTATGATCCTGTTTTTCAGAATTGAACAAAGGGGTTTTTGCGGGAATATCGGGACGGTGAAGTACGTTTGTAAGATCCAGATATTTGGCTTTCCAGTGATCAACATCCACAACCTGCTCGAGAAGATCGGCTCTTCCTATCATGTGATCAAATTTGCTTATTCCGAGTCTAGCCATAATTTCACGAACTTCTTCAGCTACAAACATGAAAAAGTTTATAACATGATCAGGCTGACCTTTAAAATGTTTTCTCAATTCCGGATCCTGTGTTGCTACACCAACGGAACAGGTATTCAAATGACATTTCCTCAACATGATGCAGCCCATAGAAATTAATGCAGAAGTCGCGAATCCGAATTCATCTGCACCGAGCATCGCAGCTATTACAACATCGCGCCCTGTTTTTAACTGACCGTCGACCTGCACACGGATTCTTCTTCGCAAATCGTTCATAACCAGTACCTGCTGGGTTTCCGCGATACCCAGTTCCATGGGCAAACCGGCATGTTTAATAGAAGTTTGGGGCGATGCACCTGTTCCTCCTTCATAACCGCTTATAACAAGATGATCGGCTTTTCCTTTAGATACGCCTGCGGCAATTGTACCAACGCCTGCTTCCGCTACAAGTTTAACGCTTATATCGGCGTCCGCATTCGACTTTTTCAAATCATGAATCAACTGTGCCAGATCTTCAATTGAATAAATATCATGATGAGGTGGTGGTGATATTAATCCGACTCCGGGAGTTGTATAACGGGTCTTGGCAATTTCGCTGCTCACTTTATATCCGGGCAGCTGACCGCCTTCGCCCGGCTTAGCGCCCTGCGCCATTTTAATCTGAATTTGATCTGCATTAACAAGGTATTCAATAGTCACGCCGAATCTCCCCTGAGCCACCTGCTTTATTCTGCTGCGTTTTGTTCTTCCGTATTCGTCAGTTGAAAATCTTTCGGGATCTTCACCTCCTTCACCTGTATTGGAAAATCCACCCAATTCATTCATTGCCATCGCAAGAGTCTCATGTGCCTCCTTGGAAATTGATCCGTAACTCATAGCCCCGGTTGCAAACCTTTTCACTATTTCTTTTGCGGGTTCAACATTCTCTAAAGGTATTGATCTTCTCTCTCTGAATCGAAGAAGTGAACGTATAGTAGCGTAATTCTTAACCGGATCATTAATAATGTCGGCATATTTTTTATAGATTTTGTAATTACCGGATCTGACTGAATGCTGAAGCAGTGCAATAGTTTCCGGATTCCACTGATGAAATTCGCCTTCGTTACGCCAGTGATAAAAGCCTCCTTCATCGAGCAACTCCCCGAATCTGTTATCGGATATAAAAGCCGAACCGTGTTTTATCAGCGTTTCTTCTTTGATAACTTCCAGATTTATTCCGCCCAGACGGGATATCGTAGACGTAAAGTATTTGTTTATTACTTCTTCATGAATGCCAACCGCCTCAAAAATCTGCGCGCCGCAATAAGATTGTATTGTGGAAATTCCCATCTTGGAAATAATCTTGAATAAACCCTTTGTTGCTGCATGAAGAAAGTTTGACTCCGCCGTTTTATAGTCTGCTGTAACGGAAAGCTGATTATTATTTACCAGCTCTTCAATACTCTCAAATGTCAGATAAGGATTTATTGCATTTGCTCCGTAACCTATCAGCACTGCAAAATGATGCATCTCCCTGGCTTCGCCGGTTTCAACAACAAGACTCACCTTAGTCCTTGTGCCCTGTCTGATAAGATGATGATGTAAACCTGCACAGGCAAGGAGCGACGGCAGCGGTGCATTCTGTTCGTCAACAAAACGATCCGAAAGAATCAGGATGGTGTTTCCTTCTTCAATTGCCTTATCTGCAGCAACGAACAAATTATCCAGAACATGCTCTATATTATCCTCTTTATGGAAAAGAGTGGACAACGTTTTACTTTGCAGTCCGCAGAGATTTACATTTTTAATTTTGGCTAATTGTAAGTTTGTAATGATCGGTTTATCAAGTTTAAGTCTTCTGCAGTGCAGCGGTGACTCTTCGAGCAGGTTCTGCTCCGAACCCAGAAACACCTCCTCACCCATAACAACCTTTTCGCGTATAGCATCGATTGGCGGATTTGTAACTTGTGCAAAAAGCTGTTTAAAGTAATTAAACAAAGGCTGTGGTCTTTTACTTAAAACGGCCAGCGGTGTATCTGCTCCCATCGAACCCGTTGCTTCATTTCCATCTTCCGCCATAGGTTTGATGATCATCTTGATATCTTCAAGTGAATACCCGAATACTTTCTGTTTTTTATGCAGAGCTATTTCTATCTGCGATTGATCGGTTTCCGTCACCGGCAAATCCTTTAACAGCACCAAATTCTCAACGAGCCATTTTTTATACGGCTTACTGTTTGCAACCGTCTGTTTTATTTCCTCGTCATCAATTATCCGACCTTCCTCTGTATCAACCAAAAATATTTTCCCCGGCTGAAGTCTCCCCTTTTTAACAACGGTTTTTTCATCCACTCTGAGCGCCCCGGTTTCCGAAGCAAGTATAACCTTGTTATCATCTGTAATCCAATAACGAGATGGACGCAGCCCGTTTCTATCAAGTACCGATCCGATATACCTGCCGTCGCTGAACGAAATGGCAGCAGGTCCATCCCATGGTTCCATCAGGCACTGGTGGTATTCATAAAAGGCTTTTTTATAATCAGCCATATTTTTATCGTTAGCGTAAGCTTCGGGGATCATCATCATAATTGCATGAGGCAGCGACCTGCCTGAATACATAAGCATCTCAAGGGCATTATCAAATGCTGCGGAATCACTTTTGCTTGGTGCGATCACCGGATAAATTTTTTCAAGATCATTTCCGAAACTTTCACTTTTAAAAAGTTTTTCGCGAACATTAAACCAGTTCAGATTACCGCGAAGAGTATTTATCTCACCGTTGTGTGCGATCATTCTGAAAGGATGAGCAAGTGCCCATGTGGGAAATGTATTGGTACTGTACCGTGAATGGACCAAAGCTATAGCCGATTCCATATCCTGATCCTTCAGATCGGGATAAAACTCATCCAACTGTTCAGCTTTTAACTGTCCTTTGTAAATAAGAACTTTTGAAGAGAGACTGCATATGTAGAAATAATTTTTCTGAGCTATTTCCTGAATTCTTACTTTCAGTCCGAGTTTTTTACGAATCACTAAAAGTTTTTTTTCAAATTCCTCGCGCGGTGTTTTATAACCTCTGGCAATAAAAATCTGTTTGAATTCGGGCATAACCGACCGCGCGACCCTGCCTATTTTCGTTTCATCGAAAGGCACGTCTCTGAAACCAAGGAACCGCTGACCCTCTTCATTGACCGCGTGTTCAATTATATTTTCAATATGGTGCCTGTCTTCGGAGAGCATCGGCAGAAAAAACAATCCTGTTCCATAATCTCCTTCATCAGGGAGTTCGATATCGATATAATCACATACCTTTCTCAGAAATTTATCCGGAACCTGAAGCAGTATTCCCGCACCGTCACCCGTATCCGGATCGGATCCTGTTGCACCCCGATGTTTAAGGTTTTCCAGAATCTCAATACCGTTACGGATTATATCGTGAGATTTATTTCCTTTTATGTCAGCGATGAAACCAACTCCGCATGCATCATGCTCAAATTCCGGGTTATACAATCCCTGTTTATCAGGAATAGATGCATTCATATTCATGAAATATCTCCGTCAACTAATTTTAATGTATTCGTTGAGACTAAAAATTTAGTTTCAACTCACTGGAATGATATCGAAACAGCGTGTGGAATTCCTGCAAATCGCCACAGGGGTAATTGCGGTTATTTTTGCAGAAAATTCAATTTCCGAGGGATCAGCCCCGTAAAAAATTGAATAATTTTTAATAAACGCTATGCCAGATTGAAAAATCATTGTCCAATAATAACATTTTTTACGAATTATGCAAATTTTTAACGAATATATATTCTATAAACTGAATGAACATCCAAATACCAAATGTGCAATATCATCGTTTGGATTTACAATAAACGATGCCGATAAAGGCAGTCCGAACTTATCTGTTACAATAACTTCTTTTGATACGCTTATTCCAAGATTAATCAGAGCGAACCCGTCGGATCCGTAATAAACTGGATTATCCTTGCTTCCGCTTGTTCCTCCTGCAATCAGCCCGAAGTCTATTCCGGAAACTGCGAATGAATATCCAATCTCAAAATAAATGTTGTTGCCCGGATCATTATAAAAATTGTAGTATAATGCGAAACTTACAGGACCGTTATAGACTGCTCCAAGCTCCAGAGTATGTGCACCTCCGTTATCCTGAAAGTGTCCCAGCGGTGTACCTGAATTGGGGAAATAGTAATCGGTTAATAGAAATACAAAATCACCAGCATCTGTGCTGAAACCGTAACTGAGGTACAGATCGATTTCGTCCGTCGCGAATGTTTGGTTCGACAGTGTGTAGGAACCCCACAAGCCTATTTCGAATCCTCCTGCACCAAGTGCAATTGATGGCTGGATATTCGGTGTATTATTAATTTCAATTCCACGCCAGATGTAGCGGCTTACGAGGTCTGCTCCGGCGCTTGCTCTAAGCTCCTGAGCGGCGGTCAAGCCTGATAAAGCAAAAAATAGGATCAATAATATTTTCACCATGAATAAATTTTTCATTTCATACCTCTCGATATTTTTTATAAAATTTTCGGGGCAGGCTTTGTCTGCCTTACCCCGATACTCATTTAGGAGGAAATGAGTTTTTTCTTAAACTAACCACAATCAATATTTAATGGGAAAAAAATTTTGATTAATGTTAAAGAGAAAATTGTTTATAGCGGCTTAAGATACTTTTTCAAAATCAGGGTAAGCCTCCATTGCATGTTCACCCAGGTCTAAACCTTCGGTTTCCTCTTCTGGCGAAACTCTTATGCCCATTGACTTCTTTATGATAAACCATATCAGCGAAGTTGCCGAACCAACAAAAACCGCGGTGCTTATCACACCGATTAACTGGGATAAGAATTGGTTGAATCCCGCTTTATCGCCGAATATACCTACTGCAAGTGTCCCGAATATTCCACAGACCAAATGAACAGAAAGTGCTCCGACAGGATCGTCTATTTTAATCTTATCAAAAAATATTACTGAAAAAACTACTATTGTACCCGAGATCAGACCAATTAAAACTGAAGATACTGGTCCCATTAAATCAGCTCCTGCGGTAATTCCAACGAGTCCTGCCAGTATACCGTTAAGTACCATTGTAATGTCGGGTTTCTTAAGGAATAACCAGGATGAAATCATTGCTGCTACAGCACCTGCACTGGCTGCCAGAGATGTTGTAACAAGCACAAGCGATACAAGACCAGGATCGGCAGAAAGAACAGATCCGCCGTTAAAACCGAACCATCCGAGCCAAAGTAAAAAGACCCCTATTGCTGCCAGTGGCATACTGTGACCGGGTATCGGTGATATTTTATTTCTGACATACTTGCCAATTCTCGGACCCAGGAATATAACTCCCGTCAGAGCTCCCCACCCACCTACTGAGTGAACAATAGTAGAACCGGCAAAATCATAGAACGGTGTATCCATAGAATCCAGGAAACCACCGCCCCATTTCCACATACCTACCATGGGATATATTATTCCGACGAACAGTGTAGAGAATAGAAGAAAACTTGACAATTTTATTCTCTCGGCAACCGCACCGGAAACTATTGTGGCGGCTGTTGCAGCGAACATTGCCTGAAATAGAAAATCCGTCCAGTATGTATAACCTAAATTGTACTCCGGAGTAAGGCCTGCCGCATCGGTAGAAATACCCAACCCCGACAAACCAAAGAATGCTCCTGCATAACCTTCCCCGGGATACATAAGATTAAAACCAATAAGTGTGTAGGTAATTATACCGATTGCGGGTATTATGGAATTTTTAAATAATATGTTTACGGTATTTTTTGATCTTGTCAACCCAGCTTCCAGTGAGGCAAAACCCAGGTGCATTATAAATACAAGAGCGGTTGCTATCATCATCCATAGGTTGTTAATCGTAAAAAGATTATTAGTTATCGATTGAGTTAATTCGTTATCCATTTATTTCTCCTGTTTCTTTTTATCAATGCTTTCGGATAGTTTTATACTGCATCTTCACCAGATTCTTCGGTGCGTATTCTGATGGCATCTTCAATTGAATAAATGAAAATCTTGCCGTCGCCCACCTGACCGGTTTTGCATGTATCTATAATTATCCCTACTGCTTTTTCCGCGGACTCGTCGGTGCATACAAGCTCGATTTTAACCTTCGGAACAAATTCCAGGTTGTATTCTGATCCCCTGTAAATCTCTTTGTGTCCTTTCTGTCTGCCGTATCCTCTTACTTCACTTACTGTAATTCCACTGAAACCGGACTCCTGAAGTGCAGTATGCAGATCCTCAACCTTATGCGGTCTTATAATTGCTTCTATTTTTTTCATTAATACTCCAATTTATTATTGCCTTAGTTATTTATGCTATTTTGATATATTGCCTTATATATTTATAAAATAATGTGCAAATGTATAAATAATTATTTTAATGGCAAGTATTTATATTAATTATTTTATTGCGATGCTGATTTTGACTAAAAACTTAGAAAAAATTATTGCTTTCAGCGGATGGTTCTTTTCTTCGCCGGAATTTTTTATGTACATTTGTTATATGTTGAATTACGCAACTTAAATTGTGAAATGATCATCCTTGGCACACTCACATGAACATACACATAACAACCGCACCAGCTTTAACAAAGCATTCGGTATCGGAATACTTTTAAACTCCGCATACATTGTTATAGAATTTATTTCAGGAATTGTAGTAAATTCGATGGCGCTGATCGCAGATGCAGGACATAATTTAAGCGATGTGCTCGGATTGCTTCTTGCCTGGGGTGCCAGCTACCTTGCACGTACAGATATAACAAAACGAAAAACATACGGGTTAAGGAAATCTACAATCCTTGCCGCATTGTTCAATGCAATAATACTTTTTATTGCAGTCGGAGCCATTGCTATAGAAGCAGTAAGGAAACTGATTGAACCTCAACCGGTCGAGGGTTTTACAATTATAACAGTTGCAGCAATCGGTGTTTTTATTAATACTATTACTGCGTTACTTTTTATTAAAGGGCGTAAATCTGACATTAATATAAAAGGCGCATTCCTGCATATGGCAGCCGATGCAGGTGTTTCACTTGGAGTTGTAGCGGCTGGTCTTATCATTCAATACACAGGCGTCTACATTGTGGACCCTCTCATCAGTATTGTAATCGTAATTGTGATAACTTACGGCACGTGGGGATTATTAAAGGATTCATTCATGCTTTCCATGGATGCCGTGCCTGGGGAGATTGATACAAATGAAGTCGAAAATTATCTGAATTCTATTCCTGAGGTCAGCGAAGTTCACGATCTGCATATCTGGGCAATAAGCACTACCGAAAATGCTTTAACGGTTCATTTGTTGGTAGCCGAATACCAACGTGACGACAAGTTGCTTAAAAAGGTCTGCGCGGATTTGTACGACAAATTCAACATTCATCATCCTACTATTCAGATTGAAAGGGAAACTGTATCAGAGAGCTGCAACCGACAAAGCGTATGACTGAATATAATCATTCACCGGGAAGTTTATATATAAACGGTATTGCAGCGAGTCCGAGTAACGGCGAGATATAGTAGGTAAGTTCAAGAGTGATAATATCCCCCAGTAGACCGATTACCGCAACAGCCAATGCACCAAAGATAAAATTAACGGTCATAAATATTCCGTTTACCAGCACAGGATGTTCAGAATCAATTACATTAATAATTGCAAGCAAAACCGGAGTTGATGCAAACATGAAGAAACCCATTAACAGCAGAAATACAATTGCCAATACCGTGCCCGAAATTATATAAAAAAACATTAATACGGGAACAGCTATCGACATATAAACCAACACTTTTTTCCTGCCTATCTTATCTGAAATAGTACCTGAAGCAAATGTACCCGCAGCGCCTGCCAGCTGGAGAATAGATAACGATATCCCTCCCGCCCAAACCGATCCCTCCCTGGAATCGGTTATATACGTAGGAAGAAAAGTTGTTAATGACGCTTTTACCAGAGAAAGAAAAAATATAACCAGAGCAAGTTGAATAAATGTGGGCATAAGTTTTTTTACAAGTGGTCCTGCCTTTTCCTGAATATCGGTTTTTCTCCGAAACGATTCAGAGATCGGAATATTTTTAAACCTTATATAAAGTATTACCGAAGATATAATACCAACAGGAATTAGTTTATATGTTTCTTCGAGACTCCAGAAAGATACTGCTGCAAGCACCAGCAGCGGACCAATACTCCTGGCAACTTCACCCCCGAACATGAAAAAACTCATGCCTTTCCCTACTCTTTCTCCTGCTATTTTTTTTATCATCACCGGAGCCGGTACATGAAACAAGGACGATCCAACACCTGCTACAAGCAAGAGCAATGCGACAAAGAGATAACTTGAAGCTGAACCGAGCAGACTCATTGATATTGCGGTTATAGCAGGAGCCGCAATCAACAGATATCTTACCGGCAGTTTATCCGCAAGCATTCCCAGCAGAGGATTCATCAATGCCGGGATTCTTTGAAAAATTGTTAATATTCCTGCCATTGAATATGAAATATTCAGCTTAGGTATAAGCATTGGAAGAAGCGGCGCCAGGAAAGATGAGAACACATCATGTATTAAATGTGCGGCTGATATTGTTACAATACTTGATGATTGAAATTCTTTATCCATTCAAATAAAAAACATACCTCCACGCTGCAATTTGAGAATTAGCTGCTACTTATCCAAAACAACTGTGTTATTGGATACATCAATATCGGGTATTATGCTTTCACCTATCCAGATCTTGGAAACGGATTTATCGATTTTTTGATTAATACTTATTTTTCTTATACCGTTTTTCCAAACACTTGCAGGTTTATAGAGTTTTTGTGTGGTGCCGTCATTATATTCAATTGTAACTGCTACCCGGGTTGGAATATTTCCCTCTTTTATAACACTAAATTTTATCTCACTATCATTTATATCCTCAAGCGACAAAGCAAGGTCGGGATAACCATATTCATTAAACCAGGGATTCCAGAACCAGCTTAAATCTTCACCGGCAACTTCATTAAAGGTAAAGAAGAAATCATAAGGAAGAGGGTGCTTATTCTTCCACCTGTTAATATATTCAAGCGTTGCCTTCCTGAACGTCTCTTTTCCTAACAGTTTATATAATTCCAGGTAGGCAACTGCCGGTCTGTCATAAGCCGAAGTTCTATACTTGCTTTTATTCGAATAGGATAATACGATTGGCGGCAACTCGGACTCAAGTCCCGCATCCGCTTCGTAAGAGCCAACCCTTCCTGAGTACGGATCATAACTTTCAACGTATTTCACAACAAACTCCTCAGGTAAAAACGACGCCCATCCTTCATCCATCCATGCATATTTTCTTTCATTAGTACCCATCATAAACGGGAAGTAATTATGCGATATCTCATGAAATGTCAGATTGATATGACGTGCTTCAATCTGCGGGGCACCGTTATTAGCCATCATAGGAGATTCCATACCGCCGCCTTCGTTTTTATTACAGAATGTAGTAACATGCTGATACGGATACGGATAACCCGGCAGATCATCCGATAAATACTCAATTGTTGATCGGGAATACTGCGCAGCCTTGTCGTAATGTACTGCTCCGTCTTCATAAACGACCGATGTGAGTACTCTTCGACCGGGTTCAACTTCAACGCTGGCTGCATCCCAGCAGTAGCTGTCAGAAACGCAGAAAGATACATCCGGTACGTTAACAGCTTTGAACTTCCAGATATTTTTTCCGTTATTCAACGTAACTCTGCCAGTATTATAATCCTCAGCACGTATAATATTTACAGTTTGATCGGATTCTTTTGCGTCGAATATTTTGTTTATGATACTATCCTTAAACACTTCTTCGGAATTCTGCAGCTCACCGGTTGCCCAGACCACATATTTATCCGGCAGAGTTATTTCGAAATCATAATCGTTAAAATCATTATAGAACTCAACAGCACCGCTGTACTCAACACGGTCCCATCCGTCTATATCGTCGTATACTGCAATTTGCGGATACCAGTATGCTACAAAGAATTCGCCATCGCCGTAATTTCCCATTCTTACCTTTACAATTTTCGGTATGAGCAAAGACCATTTCACAGCTACTTCAACGTTTCCACCACTCTGTAATTCTTCGGGAAGCTTAATAACCATATTGGTCGAGGATCGCTGCACAGATCCGGTTCCTATGGTTAAATCCAGTTCTTCACCGTTAACTTTTAATTCGGAAATTTTCACACCATCATTAAGTTCAATATTTCCTATATACCAGTCCCGCACACTCCCTTTCTTTAAAATATCTGAATATAACCTGATAACCAGAGACGATAAGTTGTTCGGACTATTATTAAAATACTTTATTACGCAATTCCCTTTTATCATACTGCTGTCGGGAAGCAGTTCAGCTTTAATTTTATACTCGGATTTATTAACCCAGTAACTCTCTCCCGGTAATCCGGTTAATGTTCTTGTTTTGTTCTTAACTGCACGTTGAAATTCAATGGGAAGATAAATTGATGAATTTTGTGCGAGAACCATTAAGGAGGTCAAAAACAGAAATGCAATTACATTTTTCATTGATACCCGGCAATAATTAATTTTTATATAAACAATATTAACCAATTATTAGTAAGCGGGCAATAAAATGTATTTTATGATTCTAAAGCAGACAGATACCAGCTTATCTGTATTTATAATAAGTTGCTGGCAATTTCTGCGAGCTCAGACCTTTCACCTTTTTCAAGGTTTACATGCGCATAAAGTTTCTGTCCCTTAAAATGATCGATAAGGTACGACAATCCGTTAGAGAACGTATCCAGGTATGGATGGTCTATCTGATATATATCCCCGGTCAACACTATCTTTGCTCCTTCACCGACCCTGGTAATGATTGTCTTTACTTCATGAGGAGTGAGATTTTGCGCTTCGTCTACTATAAAAAATATCCGCTGCAGGCTTCTGCCTCTAATATAGCTGAGTGGTTCAATGACAAGTTTTTCTTCTTTTATCATATTGTTAATCGCCTGAAAACTCTTGTCGGTTTCCTTGAATTGATCCTGAATCACTTTCAGGTTATCCCACAAAGGTTGCATATATGGACCAAGCTTGCTTTCGACATCACCCGGAAGATAGCCGATGTCTTTATTGCTCAATGGTACAACCGGTCTCGCAATGTATATCTGACGATAATATTTTCGAACCTGCAGGGCGCTCGCCAGAGCAAGCAGCGTTTTACCCGTTCCGGCTTTGCCTGTTAAAGTAACCAGCGGAATATTATTGTTAAGCAATGCATGCGATGCGAATGTCTGCTCGGCATTTCTGGGCGTAATTCCGTAAATGGGACTTTTATCAACCTTATGAATTATGTCCTGATCAGCGTTATAAAAAGTTAACACCGACCTGCCGGCGTTTCTGATTATAAAAAATTTATTCGGGACTGCTTCCTTATTAGTCAGTTTAAAAACTTTTTCGGCAGGCACTTCAAAAGGCGGCACGTAAAGTCTTTGTATAATATCATCATCAAAATCTTCCAGAAATTCTTTCCCGCTGTAGAGTTCTTCCACATTTGAAATTCTGTCAGTCGTATAATCCTCTGCCTGAAGTCCCAATGCTTTCGCCTTCATTCTCAGGTTAACGTCCTTGGTCACCAGGATATTTTTCTTTTTTATTTTTGCGGCTTTTTCGAGCTCGTAAGCAGCCGAAAGAACCCGGTGATCGGCATTGTCTTCCCTGAATACTTCCTTGATTTCCTTGCATAATCCCTTTGTTATAACAACTCTTACCTTACCTTTGCCTTTGCCTATCGACACACCCCCGTTAAATATAGCGTTGCCGGTAAGTGAATCGAGAGTTCTGGCAAATTCTCTGGCGTTAAGATTTATAACATTGTTACCGCGCTTGAAATGATCAATCTCTTCAATCACCGCCAGCGGTATTACAATATTGTTCTCCTGAAACTGCTTAATACATGTCGGATCGTGAAGAATTACATTCGTATCAAGAACGAATGTCTTCGGAGATTTTTTCGAGGGCATAAATTATCCGCATTGGTTATTTAACATGCAATTAATATGATTAATAAATAATTTAATCAAGTGTTTGAAAATATTTAAACTAAATTTAATAATTTATTGCTCTAAGTGTATTAACCAATCTTACAGGTAAAATTATGGCAAAGAGATTCTTGTTTGTATTCATGATGATTATTACTTGCTCCGTTCTGCCGCAGAATTCGGAGTTGGAAAATTGGCTCGCAGAGCAGAACGGAATAGAATTTAAAAAGATTGAAGCTGACTCGATTTTCAGCGAAGCTTTTGAAATTGAGTTTAGTCAACCGATCGATCACGGCAATCCGTCTTACGGAAGTTATGCACAGAAACTTTATGTGGCTCACACAGATAAAAACAACCCCGTTGTTATTGAAACCGAAGGATACTGGGGCAGAAAAAAACCAAGTGAACTTTCGTATTTATTAAATGCAAATTATATAAATGTAGAACACCGCTATTTCGGCAGCTCAACTCCCGACAGCGCAAAATTCGAATGGAAATTTTTGAACATCGAACAGTCGGCTAATGATCATCACAGGATTATTAATTTTTTTAAGGAGTTCTACAATAACAAATGGATAAGTACGGGAATTAGTAAAGGAGGACAAACATCAATCTATCATAAATATTATTTCCCCGGCGATGTGGATGTGTCAGTTCCATATGTTGCCCCTATCAACTTTGCAAGAGCGGATAAAAGGTTGTGGGCTCACCTTGAAACAGTTGCCGATGAAGAATGCAGACAAAAGGTTTTTGATTTCCAAAAGGCTGTTTTACTTAACCGCGACTCGGTAATTATTTATTTTAAAAAATACGCTGAAGAGAAAAATCTAACATTTGCAATGGGATTTGAAGCGGCTCTCGAATACTCCGTTCTTGAGTATTCTTTTGCATACTGGCAGTGGGGCAACGGCGACTGCTCGTTAATACCTGGAGATACTAACCATGCCAAAATTATTTTCGATCATTTAAATGATGTTTCGAATATCGCGTTTTTTTCGGACAGGGACATAAAAAATTATAAGCCTTTTTACTACCAGGCTTTTACCGAAATAGGTTTCTATGATTATGATATTACACCCTTCAGCGGATTAATAAAGTATGTCGACGGAAAGAACGATGTTTTTTTCCAGGATACTCTTTCGGTTAATTATAACTATAACTTAATGAAGAGCGTGGATTTGTTTGTAAAGAACGATGCGAATAATATGATTTATATATATGGCGGATACGATCCTTGGGGCGCGCCTGCCGTTGATTTGACCGGAAGAACAAATTCGCTTAAGATGATCCTCCCGGACGGATCGCATGCAACCCGTATTAAAGATTTTAATGAAGATGAGAGAGAATTAATTTACAGCAAACTTGAAAAATGGCTTGGAATAACTGTTAACAGATCGTTATTTAAATAGTCTATTTTCTAAACCTGACAGTGAAAGTTGTTCCTTTTTCTTTTTCACTTTTCACTGAAATGGCAGCATTATTAAGTTTACAATACTCGTTCACGAGCGACAATCCTAGTCCGCTTCCTTCGAATCTCCTGCCGTATCCCTGTTCTTCCTGCGTAAAAGGTTTGAATATATCGGACATATATTCCTTCATGATTCCAATTCCGGTATCAACAACATTTACCACAATACTTTTTTTGAATTCCCGCAGTTCTATTTTAATTTTTCCTTCTCTCGTATACTTGATTGCATTGTCGATCAAATTGCTGAATATCTGAGTCGCGGAGTATTCATCAATGTATATATTAATATCATCTTCGGGCAATTTAATTTCGAAGCCAAGCCCTTTACTTTTTGCGTTATTTTTAAATTCGTTGTAAACCTCTGCGAGCAGTTGATTTATTGAAAGCTGTTTTAATACCGGTTTAAATGAACCGGACTGAATTTCCGCTGTATTCAGAATTAAGTCAATCGTTCTGATTATTCTCTTGCTCGCAGAATTAAGAATATCAAAATATTCTTTTGAATCCTCTCCTAGTTTTTCCCCGACTTCATCTTTGATCAGATTTGAAAAACTTAGAATTGCATTAATCGGTGTTCGTATTTCATGAGACATCTGCGCTAAAAAATTACTTTTCAGCTGATCGGCTTTTTCGGCCTCCTCCTTTGCCTTCAAAAGGTTCATTTCAGTTTCTTTTATTTCCTGTATATCTCTGATTGAAGCTATAATCAAATCCTCACCCCCGATTTTAATTGTCTCGGCAGAGATTAATCCTGTTCTTTTTTTACTACCTTTAATTTGAAATTTCGCTTCAAAGTTTGATACCCTTCCATCTTTAAGCAATTTTGACAATATCTGTTTTCTTTCGCGACTGTTATCAAGAACATCAAAATCAGCTATAGCTTTTCCTATCAGATCTTCGCGCTTCAAACCGGATATTTCAGATACTCTGTCATTTATATCATAAATAATACCATCTTTAAGTGAAATTATAATCATTATATCGGGATTCAGTCTGAATGCTTTTGCAAATTTTTCTTCGCTGAATTTTCTGGCAATTTCCGCCTGTTCTTTATCAGTTACATCCAGAATCTGTGCTATCGATTTCGTTTCACCGTTAAGAAGTTTTACTATAGAAGAAGTTATTCGCACACTTCTTTCAACTCCGTCTTTTCTTACAACTTTCATCGAGTATTCCGGCGGAACCTTCTCTCCCCTTTGCCTTCTGATGTACCTGTCTACTACCTTCGCCATTGAATCTTTCGAAACAAATTTTCTGAAGTCCTCTCCCAGCATATCATTTTCAGTGCATTTCAGTATACTGCAGATCTTTTTATTACAATACTCAAATTTAAATTCAGAATTAATTATAAAAATTCCGGAGTAGGAATTATCAACAATACTTCTGAATTTATTCTCGGAAAACAACAGTTCGTCTTCGCTTTTTTTCCTTTCGGAGATGTCTCTGACACTGACTAAAAATCTTTTCTCACCGAAAATTGATCCGTATCTTATATTTACCTCAACCCAGAAAAGTTCTCCGTTCCTGTTTTTCGACAGCCACTCACTTACTTGCGTACCTTTTCTCTTTGCACTTTTTAACAACCTTATCGCATCTTCCTGGGAAAATGGTTTATAGCCTGCACTAATATCTTCAATAGAAAGAGCGGAAAATTGTTCTTTCGAATATCCATATACCTCACATGCTTTTTTATTTGCATCTAATATTTTACCAGTCTCAGCATCATGTATGAATATTGCATCGTTAACCGTATCAAAAATTTCATATAGATAAGCACGGCTGATTTCGTATCCCAATTCATTCGGCTGTAATCTTTCATACGTTTGAAGCTGAGTGATTTTGCATCTGCATATTTTACTATCCGCTAAGATGTTAAATTGAACTAAAGAACGACAACCGTTTTTCGAACAAATCTCCCATGGTCCGCTGCTTTTCCTGCCTGTGGTTTTATTATCCTGTAAAAATAATTTTCTTATTTCCTTACGAGCTGTTCCATCGGCAGTAATTTTATTTATAAAAGATTTGATTCCCCTTAGTTCACTTAATTCAAAGCCCGTAAGTTTTTCGAACTGTTTGTTTATCCTTAAAATCTTACCACTTTGATCCGATATGATGACTGGAGTATGACATTTCAGGATAGTATTAACAAGCAAGTCTTCCACAAGGTGATTAGCTGTTCCTGAATATTTTTTCGTCTGCTTAATAATCTTTCTTGTCATGAAGTTTCTGACTTTTATATTTTTATTACACCAGCAGCATGCATTTTAAACTGCTGATGTATATCATCGAATATCTATGCTTTTTGTTGAACGACATTTAAATATATTAAAGTTCCCTTCACAGCTAAAGATTATTAATAGAAGACGTTTAGTATTTTTATAATTAAAAATTATATCAGGCTTTAATTTAATATCGTTAATTCTTAAAAAGAATTAAGTGGCCAGTATCAAATCGTTTATTATTTTTATGACTAAATAAAAAAATCGTTTAACGAATTAATCAGAGAGAAAAGATATGCCGATCCAAACTATAAATCCAGCAACCGGAAATCTTGTTAAGTCTTTTCAGGAAGATTCTCCCGAAAGTGTGAATGAAACTATAATAAGGACACACGCGGCATTTGAAGAATGGAGAACTACAACATATGATCTTAGAAAAAAAGCTATGCTTAATGCTTCTTATATACTTAAAAAGAATTCGGAAGAGTACGGGAAAATTTTAACGCTTGAAATGGGGAAAACGATAACAGAAGCAATAGCCGAAGTAGAAAAGTGTGCATGGGTATGCGAGTATTATGCTGAAAATTCAGAAGAAATATTGAAAAAGGAAATCGTTAGCACCGATGCTGCTGAAAGCTACGTACAGTTTGATCCTCTGGGAGTGGTGTTGGCTGTTATGCCATGGAATTTCCCTTTCTGGCAGGTGTTCAGGTTCGCTGCCCCGGCTTTAATGGCAGGTAACACTGCACTTTTAAAGCACGCATCGAATGTCCCGCAAAGCGCATTACTAATTGAAAGAATCTTCAGAGAAGCTGGTTTTCCAGATTACACATTTAAGACATTATTAATCGGATCATCGGCAGTTGAGGAAGTTATTAAGCATCCGTTTGTAAAAGCGGCAACATTAACCGGCAGCGATCCCGCCGGCAGGAAAGTCGCCGGTACGTGCGGAAGGTATCTTAAAAAAACCGTTATGGAATTAGGCGGCAGCGATCCTTTCATTGTGCTGAATGATGCTGACATTTGTCATGCTGTAGATACAGCTGTTAAAGCACGTTTAATTAACAACGGACAAAGCTGCATAGCAGCAAAGAGATTCATTGTTACAAAAGATGTTTATAATGAATTTGCGAAAAAGTTTGTTGATAAAATGAAGTTGATAATAACCGGCGATCCGATGGATAAAAATACCGAACTGGGACCGATTGCCCGTGAGGACCTGCTGAATGAATTAATAAACCAGGTTAAGCGTTCTGTTGAAATGGGAGCTGAATTACTTTGCGGTGGTGAGAGAATAAACAGAAAAGGATTCTTCTTTCAGGCTACGGTAATTGGAAACATAAAACCAGGAATGCCCGCTTACGATGAAGAATTGTTCGGTCCCGTGGCATCACTTATTAAGGTTAAGGATGAGGAGGAAGCAGTTAAAGTCGCTAACGAAACCGAATTCGGTCTCGGTGCCGCTGTGTTTACTAGGAACATAAAAAAAGCCAAGCAAATTGCATCATCTATAGAAGCCGGGTCAGTCTTTATTAATGGAATGGTTAAATCTGACCCCCGTCTGCCGTTCGGCGGCGTAAAATTATCCGGTTATGGCAGGGAACTTTCGCACTACGGGATAAAAGAATTTGTTAATATTAAATCCGTCTGGATTAAATAATCTGTTAAGTAATTAATCAAACATCAGACTATATGGACGTGAAAGCCTGCCTGTCAGTGCGCTGAGATTAATATTACGTGATTCTCTGAATGATTCAGATCCGTTGAAATAGAAGATAATTGTCGGTACTGTAAAAATAGATTGCTGCCCTTTTATTTGTTTTGAGTTCATTAAATCAACGTATCCGAATTTTGCGTTTGGAAATTCAGCCGCGAGCAAACTTTTTAATTTCGGTTTAAGTACTTTGCAGACATTGCACTCAGCTGTACTGAAATAAACCACTGCGAATTCATTATCGCTGATAAAGTTATTAAGTTCGTTTTCGTGTTCTATTATTACTTCTTCCATAACGAAATATAAAATTAGTTTGTAATTTTCGATACAATATAGTTGCAATATGATGAAAATTAATTTCAAGAGATTCATACAGGTTGCCGGAATAATCGATCAGTCAGAAGCGGATCTCGTTACAAAATTCGGTGTCGGATTTATTGGCTTCCCTCTTAGATTACCTGTAAACAAAGAAGATTTAACCGAAACTTCAGCTGCCGAAATAATCAGATCAATGAGTTCAACGGTTAAAGCAGTTTTGATTACATACTTATCCCGTGCAGATGATATAGTAAAATTCACCGAAGAGTTAGGAACAGATATAGTTCAGCTCCACGGAGAAATAAAAATTGACGAGCTCAAAAAATTAAAAGCATACAATTCACGATTGTCGATTATTAAAAGTCTGGTTATAAAACATAATAATGCAGATAAATTAAAAAATGATATATTTTTAACCCAGCAGCTTGTTGATGCGTTTATAACCGACACTTATGATCCTTCGACAGGTGCTAGCGGCGCAACCGGAAAAACTCATGACTGGCAAATCAGCAGGGAGTTTGTTGAAATTTCAGAAAAACCTGTGATTTTAGCAGGCGGTTTGAATCCTAGAAATGTTTATGATGCAATTTTACAAGTAAAACCCGCAGGAGTTGATGTTCACTCTGGTGTAGAAGATCCTGACGGGCGAAAGGATGCTGAGCTGGTAAAACTATTTGTAGATGAAGCAGTACGTGGTTTCGATACGCTTGGATATTAAATCAGAAAAATAAAATAGCGTTTCATCAGTACCAATCGTCAGAATTTTCGGTGATAATATGATCTATGAATTTAAAAGAAAACAGTATCTTATATCGACTAATAAAAATAAGGTGCAGATTGATGTGATCCATAATTTTTTAAAAACCGCTTACTGGTGCCGGAACATACCGGAAGAGGTAATTAAAAAATCAATAGAGAATTCATTATGCTACGGTGTATATGCTGAAAATAAACAAATTGGCTTTGCCCGGGTAATTACCGACTATGCAACATTTGCATATCTCGCTGATGTATTTATACTAGAAGAGTACCGCGGATACGGTTTATCGAAATGGTTAATGGAAGTAATACTGAATCATCCTGATCTACAAAAAATCAGGACGTTTTCTCTTAAAACATCCGACGCCCATAAGTTGTACGAGAAGTTTGGATTTAACAAACCCGAACACCCCGAGAAGATAATGGAGAAATCAATAATTAGAGAATACTGATGATCTTAGTTGCTGATCAGATGGAAGAAATAAACTCTCCGATTATCTTCATTAAACTATTTTCATTTTTCTTCGTCTAAGAACATAAATCCTTGACCGGAATTAAATTTAAAATTATTATTTTAACGGTAAAACGAATATCTTGAAAACCTTTTTAGAAAATACAGCAAAATTGATTTATAAGAATCTTGAAGCCTTCATTTGGCTGGCAGGTCTTATTTACCTCGCTTCAATTAATCCGTACGCAACAGATCATTTTAATTTTTGCGTATTCAGTTTAGTTGGATTTGAAAGCTGTCCCGGATGCGGACTTGGCAGATCAATTTCATTTTTATTCAGAGGGGATATCGCCGCTTCATTTGATTCCCACATGCTGGGAATACCGGCGCTGCTGATTTTAAGCTATAGAATTGTATCAGTATTTTATAAAAATTATAAAACTACTCACAAACCGCTGGAGGTTTATAATGGCTAGAATCTTATCACTTATGCCTGAATTAATCGGTGAAGAACAGGCATTCGTTTCAAGTTTGATTAAAGACATGAGCGACGACGACGCGCAGCAGTTCGCAAATGTTTACAGAGTTCGCCGGAAAGATCCGCAGACAATCCTGCTGCTTACTCTGGTTGGATTTTTAGGCTTTGCCGGTATCCAGAGATTTATTGTGGATCAAATAGGTCTGGGAATATTATATTTGCTCACCGCCGGTATCTGTTTCATAGGCACAATTGTTGACCTTGTAAATTACCGCAATATAGCCTTCGAGTACAATCAGAAACAAGCTCAGCAGATAGCTGCAATTGTCCGTTCATCTTCATGATTTTGAGAAGGCTCCTGCGAGCCTTCTTTCTACTGCTTTCTAACTTCGCTCTTTTTCTTTATTTTATATTGTTATTCATTATTTTTTTTTCTCATCATAATTATCTGAATTTTATTTATTCTATAATTTTATTTTGTTTTAAATCGTTGTTCTTTCCAAATAATCATTGCACCTGTACAATTACTAATTTCGGTTTAGTGTCTGCATGATGGAATTAATTGCTGGCTATCAGTTCGTGAAAATGATTAGATTACCGTTGAATGCATTAAAATATCATTTCGGAGAGAGTGAATGAAAATTATTGTTGGTTCCGAAAATCCGGTAAAACTCGCTGCAGTAAAAGAAGCATTTCAAAATTATTACAATGATGTTGAAGTGATAGGCTTAAAAATTCCTTCCGGTGTTCCGGATCAGCCGATTAATGATGAAACTCTCAAAGGTGCCCAGAACCGGGCGGAGACGTTAAAAGAGATGAATAAAACCGAGAACCTTAACGCCGATTTTTTTATCGGAGTCGAAGGGGGAATTGTTTATCAATTCGGGAGGTGGTTTGCTTTCGGCGGAATGTGCCTTATAGATAAATTTAACCGTAAAAGTTTCGGCACATCTGCTCACTTTGAACTGCCGGCTGAGGTGACGAAGCGCCTTCTTAATCGTGAGGAACTTGGATTTGTAATGGATGAAATAATGAGGCAAAAAAACACCAAGCAAAAGATGGGCGCAATAGGATACTTTACCAATGGTGTAATGGAGAGGAAGGACCTGTATATACCCGGGATTATTTCAGCCCTGGTTCCGTTTAATCACCCGGAAATGTATTTTAGGGATGAACACAATGATAATTAAAACAAAAAATCTGATACTTCGACCGACGCAGAGCAATGATGAAGATCTGAAAAACCTTTTTCAGGATATTGAAACACTTTCAAAAATGTCCGAGAAAAATGTAAGACCGGTCGATACGCCGGCGGAAATAATATTCAGAATAGAATCTGACACGAAACTGATTGGTGAAATCAGAATCAAGAATATAAAGTGGTATAATCGTAAAGCTCAACTGAGTATAATGATTTCTGATGAATACAGAAACCAGGGTTATGGTTTTGAATCACTGGTTAGTATCATCGACTATATTTTTTTCACAATGAATTTTCACAGAATCGAAGCTGAAGTAATTGATTCCAATCAAGAGTCTGTGAGATTAATAGAGAAAAGTGGTTTTAAACCCGAAGGTCGCCTGAGAGAAGCAAAATTTGTCGATGGTAAATATCATGACATTTTATTCTATGGTCTTCTGAGAAACGAGTGGCAAAAAAAATAAATGAGGCAAAAATGAAATTAGCCATTTACCAGGTAGATGCATTCACTACTGAACTATTTAAAGGCAACCCCGCTGCAGTCGTACCATTGAAAGAATGGCTGCCCGATCAGACAATGCAGAATATCGCGCTGGAAAATAATTTGTCTGAGACTGCCTTTTTTGTTAACGATAATAATGCGTATCACATCCGATGGTTTACGCCGTCGGTAGAAGTCCCTCTATGCGGTCATGCAACACTGGCAACTTCATATGTAATTTATAATTTTATTGATCCTTATGCACAACAAATTACTTTTGAGAGCAGGAGCGGTCAGCTAATTATTTCAAGAGATAATAGTATAATACACCTTAATTTTCCGGAGAATATTCCGGACAAAACAGACCCCCCAAAAATACTTCTCGATGCGATGGGCATTGATCCGGTTGAAGTGCTCTTAAACAAATCTTTTCTTGCAATACTGGCGGACGAAGATCAGGTAAGACAAATGAAACCGGACTTTACATTGCTTTCCAAACTTAAAGAGGACGGTCTTATAATATCAGCAAAGGGGAAGAGCTACGATTTCGTATCACGCTATTTTGTTCCTAATGCGGGAATAGACGAGGATCCTGTAACCGGTTACGCTCATACTTTACTTACTCCTTATTGGTCGAAGAAATTAGGAAAAAGTGATCTCAGGGCTTATCAGGCATCTGAAAGAGGGGGCGAAGTTTTTGTCAGGGACCTGAAAAACGGACGCGTTCAAATCTCAGGCAAAGCTGTTCTGTACATGAAAGGTGAAATCGAAGTATGATAATAAATCTTTCTCCCTTTATATAAATCCAAAGGTGTGTAATCATTCAATACCGATTAATATTAATTTTATTATTTCTTTTTACTGCAAATATAAGCGCGCAGCATTACAGTGAACCCAGACACCGTCTGTCGGGATTTCAAATCAGTTATTATTTTGATGAACAGGTGAAAACGGTTCACTTCGGATCTGAAATTACAATTACATTCAATGCACCTTCTCCTTATAATTTTGATCCGTTAAAACCTGTTTATGTAGTAATCTACGCTCTGCCAAATGGCAATACAACTGATCAGACAATAGGAAAAATTATTGATGAAGGTGATGACTGGCATTATGATATCCAGCATATAGGTGCACAGACAAGATTCCTGAGAAGTATAATTACCGATTACAATCTTATTGTTGCTTATGTTGAAAACAAACAACAAAGCTGGACCGTCTGGAAAAATGTACATCCGGATAATGCGTTTATAGTTGCATCTGTTGTAGATTCAATCAGAAGTATTTTTAATGACTTCAGTACAACCCTGGTTTTATCGGGGCATAGCGGAGGTGGTGGTTTTATATTCAGTTACCTTGATGCGTACAACAAAATACCATCTTTTGTAAAAAGAATTTCTTTTCTGGACAGTAATTACGGTTACGAAAAATCATACTTTAATAAGATAAAAACCTGGCTGAAAGATTCGAATAATAATACTCTTTTTATTGCCGCCTATAATGACAGCGTTGCCTTGTACAATGGACAATCATTCGTAAGCGATACAGGAGGTACCTGGTACAGAAGTAAATTGATGAAAAATGATTTATCAAAATATTTTGATTTCAACACTGTCGAAGATACAGATTTTATAATGTACCGTTCAAAAAACGGAAAGGTGCAAATTCTGCTGAAGAAAAATCCCGAACGTATAGTACTTCATACGGTGCAGGTAGAACTTAACGGTTTTATACATTCAATGCTTTCAGGAACTGTACATGAAAATAAGGGTTATACATACTTTGGCGAGAGGGCTTATTCTGAATGGATACAGAAAAACATCGATAAGCCGGAGTGTTTGCGCATCCCTGAAAGGCGGGATGACTTACGCGCGGGCAGTGAATTTATGAGAAGTGTACGTGATTTATCATTCGAGGAAAGAGAACTCATAATATTTGAAGAAGTAAGGAAAGGCAACATCCCGGAATTTCTGAGAACATTAATAAAAATTAAATCGGTTTTTTATGATGCCGACAGTAACCGGCATATTGTTGAGTACGAAGTTATGCCTGATTATCTTGCAATCGGATCGGACACAGACTACTGCCGGATTCCTCTTGGTCCTTTAACCGCTCAAAAGATTGCCGATCTTTTCGGTGCTTCGATGCCGACACGTAAACTGGTTAACAACATTTTCTTGAATGCCGATATTAAATTGCCGCCCATAACTTATTACCCTGACGGCAATAAAAACGAAAGCGTTAAGCAATTTGTAAGGCATAACAATAAAATTCAAAATCAACTGGATTCAGCCGGTGCAAAACCGGGGCAGCTCATCGCCGGAATTAAGAAGGATGTTGTTTTAAGCAATAAAATTTCCGATGCTGCAAGACCGAATCATGTAACTATTTACGGCTGGCATTATCCCACCGGGAATCCGATCCAGCCGTTAACAAACATTCATGTGAATTGGTATGTAGATTACAGTCACGGTGTAAGATTAATTAACAACGAATTATTAATTGACAGAAAACTTTATAACTACAAGGATGTTTTAACCGATCCCAATTTATACAAAATTTTCAGTGACGAATCCGAACCGATGAAAAAGAGCAGTTATTTAAAATAATTGATTAAGCATCCGGGGGATTATTATGACATGATGAATCAACCTTAGATATGTGTAATAATCGGATAGAAAGTATTTGCAGAAAATAATCCATATAAACCATTAATATTTCTTTCCTGGTTGTATTAAATTTTTGATTATTTATTTCAGGAAGTCTTGGCGAAGATATACAATTCTATTTAATTAGTTTCTTAAGCTTATCAATCTCATCCCTGAGCTGGGCTGCTCTTTCAAATTCAAGATCTTTAGCTGCCTGTAACATCTCTTCGGTCATTTCTTCGATCAGATCATTTTTCTGCTCGTTTGTCATATATTTTATAATCGGTTCAGCAACTTTTGTAAAAGCCGCAATTTCTTTATCCCGGTCTTTCTTTCTTACATCGGCTACCGATGTAGCAGCCAGAATCTCATCGCGGCTTTTATATACAGTCCTCGGGATTATATTATTCTGATTGTTATATTCTTCCTGAATCTTGCGTCGCCGGTTTGTTTCATCAATCGTTTTTTTCATAGAAGCAGTTATATTATCGGCATACATTATAACCTTTCCATCCACATTTCTGGCTGTTCTTCCGGCAGTCTGCATTAACGATCTTTCACTTCTTAAAAATCCTTCTTTATCCGCATCTATTATCGCAACAAGCGAAACCTCCGGCAGGTCAAGTCCTTCTCTCAAAAGGTTTACTCCCACCAGCACATCAAAATCACCCATTCTCAGATCGCGTATTATTTCAACCCGCTCGAGCGAATCGATATCGCTGTGTATATAGCGCACTTTTATCTCCAGCCTGTCCAGATAATCTGTTAAATCTTCAGCCATTTTTTTCGTCAGAGTAGTAACAAGTACCCGCTCTCTTTTATCAATTCTTAATTTAATTTCACCTATAAGATCATCTATCTGGTTCTTGATGGGACGCACCTCTATTTCAGGATCCAGCAATCCTGTAGGTCTGATAATCTGTTCAACATACACACCTTTACATTTTTCAAGTTCATAATCGCCCGGTGTTGCACTTACAAAGATTACTTTGTTAACAAGATTTTCATATTCATCAAATTTAAGCGGTCTGTTATCCAAAGCAGAGGGCAGCCTGAATCCATGTTCGACGAGCGTCTCTTTGCGGGATCTGTCGCCGTTATACATTCCTCTTATCTGGGGAACCGTTACATGCGATTCATCTATAATCAGCAGATAATCTTTGGAAAAATAATCGAACAGACACGCCGGTCTCGAGCCCGGGGCTCTGCCGTCCATATGGCGGGAGTAATTTTCAATACCCGGGCAGTAACCTATTTCACGCATCATTTCTATGTCGTATTTTGTACGCTGTTCCAGCCTCTGTGCTTCAAGGTATTTTTCTTCAGCCCAGAAAAACTTAAGTCTTTCCCTTAACTCCTCATCTATTGTTTTTATTGCCCTGTTAACCTGTTCTTTTGTAGTAACGAAATATTTTGCGGGATAAATTGCAGCGGAATCAACCTCTTTTATAAACTCACCCGTCAGCGAATCTATTATTGATATTCGCTCAATTTCATCGTCCCAGAATTCAATTCTGAATGCTTCTTCATACTGATAAGCCGGAATAATTTCGATAACATCACCGCGTACTCTGAAGGTACCTCTTGTAAATTCTACGTCGTTTCTTACGTAGTAAATATCTATCAACTGACGCATAAGTTTTTTACGTTCTATTTCCTGCCCTTTCTTTATAAAAGTAATCTGCCTTGCATACTCATCCGGAGCGCCGATACCATAAATGCAACTTACACTTGCAACTATAATAACGTCATTTCTTCCTTCAATAAGAGCTGTTGTGGCTTTAAGACGAAGTCTGTCGATTTCTTCATTAACTGAAAAATCTTTTTCTATATACAAGTCGCGTTTAACAACGTAAGCTTCGGGCTGATAGTAGTCGTAATAACTGATAAAAAATTCCACTGCATTATTCGGGAAAAAAGTTTTGAATTCACCATAAAGCTGAGCGGCTAAAGTTTTGTTGTGTGATATGATAAGTGTCGGACGGTTATAATTCCTGATAACATGGGAAATAGTGAATGTCTTTCCGCTGCCTGTAACACCCAGCAGTGTCTGATTTTTGATATTATTTTCAAGCCCTTCAGTAAGTTCTTTAATTGCCTGAGGCTGATCCCCTGACGGCTCGTAACTTGAAACTAATTCAAACGACTTCATTTATTACCTTGTGATAACTTCAGAAGCATGGAAATATCCGTCGTGCAGGTGTCCGCGAAGCACAATCGTTTTAACATCGTCCATGCCGGGCGGAAGATTTGATGGTCCCGATACCATTACTTCCACTCCGTTTTTATCTAACACGTAAAATATGGTAGCATTATTCTGGACATCACGCTGAAACCCTTTTTCAGCAACTAATTTAACTATAATTTCCCGGTTGGCAGTATTATTGGTGTCGAATGATGAAAATGATCCTAATTCGTCCGTCGGTGAAAAATAACCGAAGTAAATGATTGTTACAACCACCAGTAAGAGTATGGGCAATATTATTTTCTGCATAACATATTTCCTTTCTAATCATGTTCAACATTATTTTAAAAGTAAGGGTTCAAAATATAAATAATGTAGAATAAAGAATTATTATTCCGGGTAAATTGCTATTTTCAGATTTAGAAAAAATGAGAATTAATATAGCGGGAATAATATGAAAAATATACTCTATTTGTTTTTGTTTTTATCATATACTTCGCTTGCTGCACAGGATGCTGCAGCAGACAGCAATTTTTACACGTGGGTTCCGTCTATGGTTACGGGTTTGAACATCAGCCAGGTTCAGTTTGAAAACTGGGCTAAGGGCGGCGATAATTCCCTTGCTTTCACAATCACCGGTGATTTAAAATTATCATACAGAACAGTGTATTGGAATTTCAGGAATAATTTTATAGGGGCATTCGGGAAAACAAAACTCGGCGATGCTGGAATAAAAACCACCGATAACGAATTTTTTCTGGAAACAGTCCTGTCTTATCATATATTCGGATGGAAGGTAAATCCTTATATAGGCAATTTAATCAGATCATCAATTACAACAGGATACGATTACAATAAAGATCCTGAATTAAAAATAGCCGATTTCTTTGATCCGGGATATATCTCACAATCTATAGGGTTCACGTATGATCAATTGGAAAATATACAAACCCGTTTGGGTATCGGTTTTCAGGAAACATTTAACCAGACCGAAGAAATGGCTCTTCGTTATTCCGATGATCCCGAAACTGAAAACAAAATTGAGAAATTTAAATTCGAAACCGGTATGGAAAGCGTAACCGAT
Source organism: Melioribacteraceae bacterium (assembly GCA_016927595.1). Lineage (GTDB taxonomy): Bacteria > Bacteroidota > Ignavibacteria > Ignavibacteriales > Melioribacteraceae > PGYT01. The sequence goes on from JAFGMI010000011.1 coordinate 105,341, forward strand.
GCAAAATTCAATCTGGACGATAATATTGCTTATACAAGTAAGTTAAGGTTATTCACCCGATTCGAAGAATTAAGCAAGTGGGATGTAAGATGGGATAATACAATCTCAGCGAATGTAAACTCCTGGCTTAATGTAAATCTGGGTGTTATTGTCATACATGAAGTATCACAGACAAAAAGGACTCAGTTAAGGGAAGCGTTTCAGATAGGAATCGTATATACAATCCTTTAAGATTCTCTGATAATACGGGCTCCTGATACTTACGCTATGTAAAACCACTCCCGACTTTCCGATAAAAGCCGGGATATATATTACATTATTAATATTTGCCCGAAACTTTTTTTATCTCTTATGTGAGTTTTACATTATTTGCGGCGGACGAGTCTACGTTAAATATTCTGAAAACCTGGTCACGTGGTCTTACCTCGTCTTTGCATAGGAAAGTAACCTCCTCACCTTTATTACCTTCAATTATACTCTCATTGTCCTTAACAAGTGATACTATTTCCGTTTCAATACAGCCGGTTTTATCACCAATTATATATATCGCATCATTCATAGATAGATTTCCGGCTTCCAGCTTTACGTGAGCAACTCTGGATTTTTTAAAGTAATTAAGAACCCTGCCTATATATACTTTTCGGGTAGCTGCTTTACTTCCGTATTTATCAGCGAACTCCCGCCCGTCGGGGGTTCCGAAATAAAAACCTGTTGAAAATCCTCTGTTATAAACCTTGCCAAGTTCATTATACATAATACTTTTGATCTGCTGGTCGAGAGCACCTTCAAAATACAAATCTATAGCTTTGCGATAAGTGGACACAACTTTCTCAATATATTCAGGGCTTCGTTTGCGACCTTCAATTTTGAAGGCATCGATTTCAGCTTCAATTAGTAAATCCAGAAAATTTATCGAACATAAATCTTTCGGCGATAAAACGTAATCCTCGCCCAGAACAAATTCATTTGCGCCATCCTTATCAATTATTTTGTATTCTCTTCTGCAAGGTTGAATACACTCTCCGCGGTTTGCACTTTTACCGAATACCGAATGACTCATAAAGCATCTACCGCTTACTGCAACACACATTGCACCGTGAATAAACGCTTCAATTTCCACATCGGTTTGTGATTTTATTTCTTTTATCTGTTCAAGAGTGCATTCCCTTGCGAGTACTATTCTTTTAGCGCCGAGCGCTTTATACAAATTAACTGCGGCAATATTCGAAACAGATGCCTGCGTACTTACACAGAATGGCATTTCAAATTCTCTGCACTTTTGAATCACTGACATATCCCAGCAAATAATCATATGTACCCCGGCGTCTTTAGCCGCTGATACTATCTGGTTTAACTCATCAACCTCGTCTTCATAGACAATTGTATTTAGTGTCAGATGTGCTTCAACATTATTTGAATCACAATAACCCACAATATCTTTCAGTTCATCCAATAAAAAATTTTTTGCTTTTGCACGCATGTTAAGTTTTTCCACACCGAAATAAACCGCATCGGCGCCATTATTCACGGCTGTTCTTAACATCTTCCAATCGCCTGCCGGTGCAAGCAGTTCTGGTTTCATATTTTACACAATTATTTTATAAACGACGTGTGAATTTAAGAAATTAATCAATAGCGTGTAAATTCAAGCGTGAACGTTGTACCCTGTTCTTTAATACTCTGAACGCTTATTTTAATATTATTCAGATCACAGTATTTTTTAATCAACGCGAGTCCAAGTCCGTTACCCTCATAACTTCTAGTATATCCCGCAGATTCCTGTGAAAATGGATTAAACAAATTCGGAAGATATTCTTTGGAAATACCAATCCCCGTATCAATAATATCCACATAGATCTTATCCTTCCCGCTCCGCAGAAGCAATTCCACCTTTCCTTTAGAGGTATATTTTATAGAATTTTCAACCAGGTTCGATATTATCTGAGTAATTGAATACTCGTCCCCTTTTACATACATACCCGATATTTTCCTGTTGTAAACAAAAGACAGTCCCTTTCTTTTTGCGCTTAAAAGGAATTCATTGAAAACTTTTTCAATCACGTGTTCGGACAAATCAATCACTTTCTCGCTGTAATTATATGAACCGGCCTGGAGCTCGGAAAAGTTAAGTATGAGTTCTATTGTTCTTATTATTCGTCTGCCCGCCAGATCTATCGCTTCAAAGCTCTGTACTACTTCCGGATCTTTTGAATTATCAAATACTTCCTTCAACAAACTGGTGAAATTGATGATAGTATTAATCGGTGTTCTGATTTCATGCGAAATCTGAGCAAGAAAATTGTCTTTAAGCTTGTCTAAATGCCTTAGTTTTTCCGAGACTTCTCTTTCCTTTTGTATTTCCATTTGTTTCTGATGTAATTTTCTTTTATATAAAATTATCACAAAAAGAATTATGCCTAATCCCGCCACTAAGTAAAACAGATAAGCCGGGGTTGAACGCCATATGGGCGGCGTAATTGTAAGAGAAAGATCATAGCTCTTATCGTTCCATAATCCTTCGCGGTTTGTTGATTTTACTCTGAATGTATAATTCCCCGGCGGAAGATTTGAATACGAAGCAAAACGTCTCGTCTCCGCCTGATTCCATTTTTCCTCATAGTTTTCAAGAATGTATGAGTACTTTATATATTGATTACTGAAATAATCGAGCGCTGCAAAATCGAATGAAATGGAATTCATATCGTAATCGAGCAGGAGTTTGTCGGTGGCAGTAATTGTTTTTTCGAGTATAATTTTTTCATTAAAAATCTCACCGCTTTTTATCGATGTGTTGAAGATTTTAAAATCCGTTAAATAGAGAGACGGAAATTCCTTAACGCTGTTTAACTGGTCGGGATAAAAATGATTTACACCTGATATGCCTCCGAAAAATATTTCCCCGTCATAGGCTTTGTGATATGCATTCGTATTAAACTCCCTGTTTTGCAGACCGTATCTGGCATCAAAATTGTAAAATGAATTTCTCTTGATATCATATTTTGCAATTCCGTTGTTCGTACTTATCCAAAGATTGCTGTGATCATCCAATAGAATTGCATATATAGTGTTATTAGGAAGTCCGCTTCCGGTGTTGTAATGGGTGAATTGACTTGTAACCGGGTCAAGCCTGTCAAGACCAGAACTAGTACCTATCCACATATAACCATAGCCGTCCTGTACAATGCAGTATGTTCTGTCGCTTATAAGAGAATTAATATTATCCGGATTATTTCTATACGAAATAATAGTCTTGTTGCGCAGATTGATTTTATTAATCCCGGCTCTTACCATGGCAAGCCAGATATTTCCATCTATATCTTCAAACACATCCTGGATGTCATCATCATTTATTATATTCACCGGGCTCCGTGTATTATAATGTTTGATTACATTATAATTTTCATCCAGCTTAATAAGACCATTACTCGTTGCCATCCATATAAATCCTTTACTGTCGAAAATTGTCTTGGCAACTCTTTGCCGATCGAGAAATTTAAGCTGTTTATATTCCGAAGAAGGAACAACATATTTTTCCGTGTCTTTATAAAACTTGAAAAAGCCATTATTCTCGGTTCCTATCCAGAGAATATTTTTGTCAGCCGGATCCTGTGCAATGGAATAAACCGTTGCGCCAGGGATATCTGCTTTTTTATTTTTCCAGCCGTAGTGTTTTAGCAGCCCGTCTTTAACACTGTATTTATCCAGACCGTCATAACCGCCTATCCAAACAATATCGTCTTCGTCTTTCAAAACAGAGCGTATGCTGATGTTCTCAATTTCATCTCTGGTACTGCTGATAAGACCGAATCTGAATTTCTGAGGATCCCAGAAACCAACACCGGCACCGTATGTCCCGACCCATAAACGTTCTTTGCTGTCAATAAACAAATCAGTAATATTGGCCAAAGCATAATTGAACTGTTCAACTAAAATTTTACCTATACTTGTAATTGATTTTTCCTGGGGATCAAGAGAAAACAAACCGAAACTCATTCCGGCGATCCAATATTTTCTGTCGCACATACCTCTAACGGTTTTAACATCTCTCGGTATTTTGTCCCCGGGAATATTGAAATGCTCTGCCGCACTTCTAAGAATTTCCGTTTCCGGTGAGTATATATATAATCCATCACCTAAACTGAACCAAATATTATCTTCATGATCCTCAAATAAAACACCGTGTATACTAAAATCACAAATGCCGAGATCCGCCGTTAACTTCATTATCTGTCCGGATTTGCTGTTGTATCTGAAAACATCCGCGGAAGTTGTGAGCCAGATATTTTCCTCCGAGTCTTTTAAGATAGAATGGATATTTCCTGAAATTATTCCCCGGCTGATAATCGATTTTTCGCCGGTAAAAGTATTAAATGAAATCAAACCGTATTCAGTAACCAGCCAAAGTTCATTATCGTTTTTCAGTAAAAGTTTAAGTATATCCGGTTCCTTTTCAATAACGTCAGAACGCAGACTGTATTGTACAAATTGATCTTTATCAACCAGATACTTACATAAACCGGATTGAGTGCCGATATAAAAATCACCGTTGCTGTCTTCAACGATATGTTTTACGAAATTTCCTATGAGTGATTTTTTATTGAATGGTTCGTTGTAATATTTCTCAATTGTGTATCCGTCGTATCTGTTCAGCCCGTCGCCCGTGCCGAACCAAATAAATCCGTATTTATCCTCGTGAATAACAAACACCGAATTCTGAGATAATCCGTTGGCACTTGTAATGTTTTCGAACCGGATTTTAGTACTGCAGAACACCAGTGAATCCAGCGTCATTAAAACACTAATAATAATTATTTGTTTGGCTATTTTTTCCAGCATTCCAGAATATTTATTTATGTCTTTAAATTATCGAAAAAATATTTTTTTATTTAAAATATATTTGACAACCATAGCATCGGTAAATTAAAGATACTGCCGGACTACGGTTTATATGACACTTAACTTTGAATGTAGTAATTTGTTCCTGTTATTAAAAACATAACACCGGCTGTACGGGTTCAGAACAAATTGATTTTTAGGTTAGTTAGTGATACTTTTGAATAACTATTTTACAGCCAAGGTATGATGTGGGAAAATACTCCGAATTAACGGACCTCGAAGTTCTTAAGAAAGTCTATCAAAAAGATCCTCGGGCTTTGGAAGAGTTATACGACCGGTACTCCCCGCTTTTATATTCTCTCCTGAAAAAAATATCTCCCGATGAAAAAACGGCTGAAATAATTCTTGTTGAAGTCTTTGTTATAATATGGGAAAAAACAAAATTATTTGATTTTAAAAACGGCAACGTTTATACGTGGCTGGTTTATTTAACAAGAAACAGGGCAATCGACAGCATTAAACGGAGCAGAGCTTCTTCTGAAGCTATTGATAATTACGATGAGAAATACGAGAACTTTTTCATCATTCCCAAGCTCGATGAAAAAATTGACTCACTTGATTTAAGCACGGCTTTTAATATAAAATCTAAGATGGAAAAAGCCCTTGAAGCCCTTACCGATGAACATAAATACATAATACATACTTCGTTTTACGAAGGATATACTTTGAATGAGATAGCTCAAAAAATGAATTTGCCGGTCGAATCCGTCAGGGAAAAAGTGACAAGTGCAGCTCATAGACTTAAAGATAATTTGATAGGAACATAAATTTTTATGGCTGATAACACTGTAAATCAGATTATATGCGCGTACTCTCTGGGATGTCTTGATCGGGAAAACTTTATACAATTCGTAAATTATATTGATGGTGGCGGTGAATTGCCGCACGGGGAAATGGGAGAACTTCAGAATGTTACAGCACTTATACCGGTGCTTCTGGCTATTGAGAACCCGCCGATAAAAGCAAAGAATGACCTCGCTAAACGTGTGCTTGAAATTGAAGAAAAAAGAAAAAAGAAAACAGCTGAAGTCAGCGCAGAGGAAGCGGAAGCTTCTAATGCATTCGGCCGCATTATTCCGGGCTTTAAACAGGAAGAAAAGCAAGTCTCAGATCCTGAACAGAAACCGGTTTCAGGCAGGGACAAGCTTCATGATATTACCGGCGACCAAAATATTATTAAAAGTGATGGGACTAACACTACTAAAAAAAATATATCCTACCTGCCCTGGATAATTCTTGCTATACTAACCGTTTTACTTTTCGCTTTAACCATATATTTCAGCAACGCAACCGAGTTACTTGAAACCGAAATCTCTGAATTGAATAATCAAATAACCGGTTTGAAAAGGGAAGTTAACAGCACGAATAGATTTATCACTGAGAACATAGAACTGATAGAATTTTTAAACAATAAGAAAATTGATATCGTCAACCTTCAGAGCAGCGAGTTAAATCCCGATAGTTACGGTAAGCTGTTGATTTCCTTCGATACCGGAGAAGCTTTACTCCAGATGAAGGATATGCCGCCTATTTCTGATGACGAATCATATCAATTATGGATGATCGGAAAAACAGAATCGTTTTCACTGGGTATAATTTTACCAAGACCCGGTTACGATTACTACAGAATTTACAATGTTCCTTCCGTTGATAAAAAAGATATCCGACTTTTCAGAATTACGAAGGAAAACAAAGCCGGCACCGAAACGCCAACCGGAAGCACTTACTTGTTCGGCACGGTAAACGATAATGCCGTAAAAAAAACAACGCGCCGCCGTTAATGACTGCTTGCTTCGTTTTTATTTACCAGCAAAGTTATACCCATCATAGACAGTATTACCGGCCAAAATGCAAGAAGGATATTTATTACTCTTCCTGCCGATAAAATTATTCCGCTGTTGCTTAAAAACAGCATAGCGAATATTGAAATTAACATCAACAATGATGCAATGATAAGAAATGTTTTCTCTTTCGGATTATCTATATATAGCATTACAAATCCTGCTCCGAAAGAAAATAAAACCGAAGGGAAGAGAATTTTTACTGAATTAAGAATCTCAAATTTTTCAGTCATTAGCATAGCAATACCTGCAATAAATATCTGTGCGCCAATAAAAAGCAGTCCCCTGCTGTTCCTGCCAATCGTAGTCATTACTATGATCAGACCGTAAAAAAGAAATAAATGAATGATAAGAGTGTTCAGTTCAAAATTCAGAACTCCCGTTTCGCTAAGAATATTCAGCAATCCAAGAATAATTAAACCCGTACTGATTATTACTTTACCTGGTCTGCTCATTGTTTTTCACCCTCAGCCGGTAAGGCTAACCACAGAATTAGATAGATAATTATTCCGGTTCCAAATGTGAGGAATGTACCAATCAGCCAGACTATTCTCATAAAGCCCGTATCAATGTGCATGTATTTCGCCATACCGCCGCAAATTCCGGCAATTCGCTTATGAGTTGCGGACTTATTCAATACTGAAAATTCTGTCTTGGGCAGTTCGTTCCATCCGCCTTTGAATAAATATACTCCGGCAATTATAACTGAAAGCGACCAGAAAATAACCGGCGGTATACCCGCAAAATAAAAGAATTCAATAATTCCGTATAACTCAAGCGTAAAAAACAAGCCAACTATCAGAAGAATACTCCCCGATAATACTTGTCTGTTTTCTTTGATGATTTTCCGCTGTTCCGATTTTTCCATTGTTAAATCTTCTTTGCCAGACGGAACGAACAGTGAAGCTATCAAGTAAATAACTATACCCCAGCCGCCCAAAAGAATTAATAAAACAAATAGTATTCGTATAAAAGTGGAGTCGAGTTTCGTATAATCTGCAATACCGCCGCATAATCCCGTAATTATTTTGTCTGATTGAGATCTTAGTAAAACTCTTTGCGAATGGTTCCCGAACTCCGGCGAAGTATTGTTGTCGCTTATAGTTTTTTCGGTATTATTTAACTCATTGTTCAACGATTGCCAATAATATTATTTTTAATTTATATCTGAATTAATAGTAAGTATTCTGTGCTCGGTTATTATTTTATCGATTTTTATATCCGCAGTATCCGATTCTATTGCATCAAACAGCTGATACTCATATGCCAAAACAATTTTACTGCAGTGTACTTCACGGAGAAGGTTATCGTAGTAACCGCCCCCGTTACCGATTCTCTCCCCCCTCTTTGAAACAGCCGTGCACGGAACAATCATCAAATCTATATCGTTCATATCACCTTCTGTTGCCAACCGTGGTTCATAATAGCCCGAGGCGTTTACCTCAATGTCATTCCATGAAGAGAAAGGAAATCTTAAAAATTTTTTTGTCTTTAAATTAAGCTTGGGTAGTATAACAGACTTTCCCCAGCTTTTCATCCTGTCTATGAGATGTCTTGTATCAACTTCTCTGCCTTTACTGCCAATATAACAATGAATCGTGTTGGCATATTTAAAATCATCCGAATTAAGAAATTTATCGTAAATCCGGATGGTCTTCTTATGAAGATCTGATCTGCTTATTTCACCAGCTCTTTCGATAACGGTTTTTCTTGCTTCCGATTTTGGTATTCTTGGCTTTACGGACAATTCACTACAATAATTATTTTTTATTACGCTTTCATTAAAATATTATTTTAATGAAAATAAACAAACTCATATTGAATTTAACGGGAAGCGTTAAGCTTTGCATACATGATGGGACGAACCGATGTGCCTTAAATTTTACCAGCCTGGATTTGTTAATTACAATTTATCTGTCTCTCAACATAGACTATATTATCCAGATGCTTTTGCAGCAGATTCATTTTGAATTC